>CAWDBW010000045.1:0-259123 GCA_963800405.1 uncultured Acidobacteriota bacterium | reverse complement strand
GAGAAACCTGCATTGCGCTCTCATCCCACTGCATGGGTGTGCGCTCGCCGTCGCGTCCCTTTTCCTGGGGCCAGCCAATGCGGCCGATCGGATCTTTCATACATCCTCTTCGGCGCGTGGGTGGACCGTTGTATTCGATCCCAATCTCTTCGCCCTGGTAGCATGATGAGGCGTGCCGCGCAGAGTCAGATAACCCGGCCATCAGCTTCGCATTTTTTTATCGTTATGCTGGCCATTGCCGTAACGGTTGAAGGAGCGAACCATGTCGTGATTACTGATCACGAACGTGGGCCAGCCGGAGGCGGAATCGACGGCGGCAATCTGCTTGCGGAAGTCGGCGGGCGATAGCTTGTTCACCGTGGTGAAAAGAAAATCCATGGGCAACTGCAGTTCGTTGTTGCCCTCACCGTAGTACCGGTTCAGTTCCGCAATGTCGGCGGTCCAGGTTTCTCCGATCAGCACACCGTTATTTTCGTCGGCAACTTTGCGCAGCTCGCGCAGTACTTCATGCAACTCGGGCAATTTGGTGTTGTATTTGTCCTCCTCAATTGGATCGCCGAGGGCATTCTTGCCGGGTAGCACCGGATTGTCGTGCAGGTTAGGGTCTTCGAACAGCGTGTCCACCGCATCCAGACGAAACCCTGAGACCCCGCGCTTGTACCAGAATCGCGTGACGTCAAACATCGCATCCTTCACGGCCGGATTGCGCCAGTTCAGGTCGGGCTGTTGCGGGTAGAAGAAGTGGTAGTAATACTGATTCGTCGACGCATCGAGCGTCCACGCCGAGCCGCCGAAAATGGACGTCCAATTGTTCGGCGGCTGCCCGGGTCCTTTGCCATCGCGCCAGATGTACCAATCGCGATGTTCCGCAGTTCGCGACGACTTCGAGTCCAGAAACCATTTGTGCTGATCGGAAGAGTGATTCACCACAAAGTCGAGGATGATGCGAATGCCGTCTCGCTTGGCTTCGCCGGCCAGCATGTCGAAATCGGTCAACGAACCATACATAGGATCGATGTCTTCGTAGTCGGAAACGTCATAGCCGAAATCTACTTGCGGCGACGGAAAGCAAGGCGTGATCCAGATGGCGTCCACGCCGAGGTCTTTCAGATAGTCGAGCTTCGCGGTAATGCCCTTGAGGTCGCCGATTCCATCGTTGTTGCTATCGGCAAAGCTGCGGGGATAAATCTCGTAAAACACCGCATGCTGCCACCATGGATGGCCTTCCGCATCGACGGTATTGCCGGAAGTGGCCTTGCTCGCCGCGGCTTTGTGAGCTGGTTTGCCCGCCGATTGAGCAGCCAGTGTTGAGCTACACAGGAACGGCAGACACAGGAACCCAAGAACCAGAATCCGCGCGAACTTACTTTGCATAAAGGCGACTCCTCGACGAGCATAAAGTTGCAGCTTGCCCGAGTGTAAACCTTTTCTCGGTCGACCCGCACACTCGGAAGCTGGCATGTGCAGTTGCCCTAAAGCCGCCCGAAGTGAATTACGATCTTCTGCTGCAGGTATGCATCCGCTCCCGGCGCCATCTGGATTTCCAGCTTCCCAGGCATGCCGAGGACTGCCCCTTCCACCGACGAAATCTGGCCGGGATTCCAAACGCTCAACTCGTAACGTCTCCCTGCCAGTCCCGAAACTTCCAGCGACAGTTCGGTCTTCGCAGCATTCCATGATTCGGAAATGATGCGGAGCCCGCGGCTGGCGCTTCCCAGCGGCGGCAGTTCGTTGGTCAACGCCAGTCCGAAATCATCCTTCACCCGAATCACCAGGTCATTCGCGCCCGCGGCGACAGGAAATCTCACCGACACATGCTGGTCATTGCTGTTCGTTTGCAGCTTGAAGGGCAGGGCTCGTCCGTTCAGTTGGACTCTGACCACTCGCGTGCGCAGGCTCAGCGCGGGCGAAAATTCGACCCAGCAATCTCCGGTTCCGTTGCCCTGGGTTTCAAGCACGACGCTGTCGGCGGTCTTGCGATATTGAAAGTCCACTCTGCTTCCCGCCACGCGAACATTTCGAATCGCGAAAGATGTCCAGTCCGCAGGAACGTGCGGAGCCAGCGTAATCTGTCGATGTTCCGCGTCGGTCTGCAGGCCAAACATGCCGCGCAAAATCGGACTCACTACCATGGCCGCTGACCAGATCTGGTGCGGTGAACTGCCGGAAAACGACTGGTAGTAGTCGCCCGAGAGAACCTCAGTGAAATGTCCGAGCGCGCCGTCCGCGCCGAGCAACGCATTGGCCCGCAGGTTGGAATAGGCCGGGAAAGCCCGATGGTAACGGTATTCGCCCACCGAAGCCCATCCCGTAAACAAAGGCCAGACCGAGCCGAAGTGATAGCCGGAACCGTCATACACTTTGGCTTGCCGCGAAATAATGCGCATGCCCCAGTCGCTTTGGTGATCTTCCGCTGCGAGTTGTGTGATCGTCTGGTTCGCGTGCTCAACATCGGGCAGGCCAAACCACATGGGCACGGTGGCCAGCACGCTCACCTCCTCCGCGCGCTGGTTGTCGGCTCTCAAGGCATATGCATAACTATTCATCTGGGGCGACCAGAAGGCTTGATCGAGCGCTGTTTTGCCGCGATCGAACTCCGCCGCAACTTGTTTGCCGACGCCATCATTTCCAGTGAGGCGCGCCAGATTGGAGAGCGCCTGCAGCGCTGCCACGGCGAGTCCTGCCTGGTAGTACTCGTTCTTCACCGGAAGCAGCGGGCCGCCTTCGATCCAGCCATGGCCAACGCCTGTGTTTTGCGCGAAGCCCTGAGCGTCATAGGTGGAGCGCAGAAACTGGTAAGCCCGCCAGACGTTGTCCCACTTGTCGCGCGCAAAAGCTAAGTCACCGCTCTGGGATGCATAATCATTCATCGCGATGATGAACAGTGGCGTCGCGTCGGCGGAAGCGGAGGCGTAGGGATAATCCTTGAACCACGGCACCAGGCTTGCAGTCTGCGAAATCTCATGCGGAACCTTGCCGTCCGCGCGCTGGTACGTACTGATGAAATCGAGAGCGGTGCGGGTTGTGGAGTAATCTCCCTCGGCGTTGAGGGCCAACGAGGTCCACAAAGAATCCCGCCCAAAGAACCACGCAAACCCAGGACGCTGATCAGGACCAGAGGTTCGATATCCCGCAACCAGCCCAGTGCCCAGGTACGGATTGTTCACCAGCCCTTGAATCGTGCTGATGCGCGCCCAATCGTAGGCCTGCTGCAGGGCGGCGTCGGGCAGTTCGAGGCTTACAGTTTTGTCGAGATAAGCGCGGTAGTAATCCGCCGACTCCTGCATCGAGTCTGCATGAGAAGTCAGCAAGCGCTGATAAGTCTTGGTTGCGTCGGCCAGGCCCGTAACTGACGCCCCAAGAACGATCACTTTGGTATCTTTTCCCTTGGGCGTCACCCCCAATCGGAAAGAGTTCTCGTTCGCTGACGAATAGTTCGTCTCATACGCGAGACGCGGTTCTCTCGCCGTGGGAGAACCGAGCAAGGCGGAAAACTTTCCCGCTTCATCTCCGAATACGAACGCATGCTGCTTCTCGTCCCAGTCCGAAAAAGTTCCCCCCAGCGCCGCGGGCCACATCAACTGAAAGTCCGCGGTGAACCAGGCTTCCACCTCCAGCGGTTGCTCGGTCTCGATGTCCAGCAGAATCACCGCGCCCGCCTCATTCACCGGAACGCATAAAGTTTCACGCACGCGAAACGAATCGCCGGCATATACGATCGACGCCGACTCAGGACGAACCGTCAGCGTCCGCGCCAGAGTCTCCGCGGGCAGAGCGCGGTCGCCCACGTGGAAGGTCAGGTGAAAATCACGAAAGATCTTCAGCGGATAAACCCACGCTTCAAATCGTCCCGTCTCGTTACCGAATAGTCCCGCACGACTGCCGACCACGGGAAGAAACTCCCAGGTGCGGACGGTGCGTGATAACGCCAACTCCGGCGGCCCCTGCCGCGTTGGAGTAACCTGCTGGCCGCCAGACACTGCGGCCATCAACAACCAGATCCCCAGCAGGCAAACACAACGCGCAACGCCGAACCGGAAGGCAGGATGCCGCACACAGTTAAGATTAAGATAAGCATTCATGAGTTTCGTCTTCGAGCGGGAGTTGGGAGCGGCAGCGTACATCCGATGGCGCGGCAAAAAAAACGGCAGGGCCGACCCCCTGCCGTTTTCGCGATCTTTCTGGCCCGCGGACTATTTCTTGTTGACTGATTTCTTGAGCTCGGCCCCAGGGGTAAACTTCGCGACTCGGCGGGCAGCGATTTTGATAGTGGCGCCGGTTTGCGGGTTGCGCCCGTTCCGTGCTTTTCTCTGCGACACCGAGAAGGTGCCGAAGCCTATCAAAGCCACCCGATCTCCTTTGCGGAGGGCGCCCGTAATGCTTTCGACGGCGGTGTCAATGGCGGTCGTGGCCTGCGCTTTGCTGATTTCACACGCGCCTGCGATCTTGTCAACCAGATCGGCTTTATTCATAGTCTCTCCTCGCAGGTCTCTTTCGTGCCCAGCCCACGCCGTAGAACGAGCTGGCTGGCTGAGTTGGGAAACCTGACGGCTTGTATTCTCCTCCGTCTGCTGCGAAAGTCAACTGTGAAAATCCGCGCCGGAAGCCTGTTTCACACTCCACTGGCCCGAATTGGGGCGACCTGAGCGGCTTTTCCGGCTCCCCCAGACGGTTTTCCTACGCCCTCCACAGGCCACCCTCTTCCTTCACAGGATGTGCACAGGCAGGCAAGGTTTCCAGCTTGCGCAGAAGCGGCCTTCGGGTGCACAGTCAAAACAGGAGAATTTCGTTTGAAGATGATTGGCTCGAGGATGGGTGAGACCAGGATTCAAGAGGTGAAGTCGGACGGGATGAAGCCGGAGGGGCCGAAGACGGGTCAGCCCCAGTTGATCAAAGCTCGCCCAGAGGTTTGCCCGCTCTGTGAGGGTACCGGATGGAAGACCGTAAAATCCCGCGCCCACGCCGGAAGCCCAAATGACCGCCGCGTCACCCGTTGCGATTGTCAGTTGCGCGCCCGGGGACAGTCTCTGCTCACCGCCGCCCGCATCCCGCGCCGCTACGAACACTGTGAACTCTCCAACTTTGAGTTCGATGGCCCGTATCGTTCCCTTGCTCCGGCTCGCATGGCGGCCTGCAAGTTTGTCGAAGAGTATCCCCTCGACAAGACCGGCCTGCTGATCATCGGCACCATTGGCGTGGGCAAAACTCACCTGGCCGTCGGAATGATTAAGGAACTAATCGTCGGCAAAGGTATCGCCTGCCTTTTCTACGATTACCGCGAATTGCTGAAGCAGATCCAGAATTCCTACAACGATTCTGTCAAAACCACCGAACTCGACGTGCTAAGGCCAGTCTTCGAAACCGAGGTCCTGGTTCTGGATGAACTGGGCGCGGTCCGGCCAACCGAGTGGGTTTGGGACACCGTCAGTCTGATTCTCAACACCCGTTATAACGACAATCGCACCACCATCATCACCACCAACTACCCCAACCTCGCCGAACGCGATCGGCTCAACGGCAACGTCAGCAGCCGCAGCTCCGAAGCCGCCAAGTATGCGGCCGAAAGAGAAACTCTGGGCGATCGCATCGGCGACCGCATGCGCTCCCGGCTTCTCGAAATGTGCCGCATCGTCACCATGGAAGGCCAGGACTACCGCGAGCGAGTCAAGAGCGCCAGCTTTCGTTGAGAGCTTAATCGTTCGGTTTACCCGTGTGATCCGCGTAAATCCGTGGCGAAGGAAGTTCTCCCCGTGTTCTCCCGGGCGCTCGCAAACTAGAATGAATTCGTGCTGACTGAGCGCCTGGAATTCGCCCCTGAACGGGACGCGGACGTCTTCTCCGCCGTTCCGCCAGCCCCCGCCGTGTTTCGTCTGCGCGGTGCGGATGCCCAGGCCGAACCGTATGTCAGCAAGACCGCGAATCTGCGCCGCCGCTTGCAGCGCCTGCTCGGCCCCGTCGAGGAGCGCACCAGGAAACTCAACCTGCGCGACCGCATCCGCCTGATCGAGTACACGCCCACCGGATCCGATTTCGAGTCCGGTTTCCTGCTCTACCGCGTTCTGCGGACTGCATTTCCCAAGGCCTATTCCGACCGCATGCGCTTTCGCTTCGCGCCGCTGGTCAAACTGCATCTCGAAAATGAGTATCCGCGAGCCTCCATCACCACGCGGCTGGGCCGGTTCAACGGACGTTCGCTCTACTACGGCCCGTTTATTTCGCGCACCGCCGCCGAGAAGTTCATGAACGATTCGCTCGACTTTTTCAAGATGCGGCGCTGCGTCGACGATCTGCATCCCGACCCCAAATTTCCCGGCTGCATTTATTCCGAGATGAAAATGTGCCTCGCTCCCTGTTTCAAAGGATGCAGCGATGAGGAATATGTGGTCGAAGTGAACCGCGTGCAGTCGTATTTCGATTCCGCCGGAGATTCTCTGCTCCGCGAACTCTCCGCCGAGCGCGAAGCTGCGTCCGCGAAACTGGCATTCGAAGACGCGGCCGCGATTCACGTGCGCGTCGAAAAATTGAAGCCCCTCCTGAGTCAGCTTCCCGAGATCGTCCAGCGCCTCGACCGCCTCTCGGCGCTCATGATTCAACCCGGTACCGTTGTCGGCTCGGTCGCATTTTTCCGCATTGAGTGCGGTCGCATCTCCGGGCCGGTCGCCTTTAGCATTCAGCCCGCCGAGCACGCGAAATCACAGTCAATGGAAGCGCGAGTGCAGGAGACTCTGCAATCGCTCTCGCCGGCACAGGCAAAATCCGCGCTGGAGACCATGGAGCATCTCGCTCTGCTCAAGCGCTGGTACTATCGGGGCAGCCGGACCGGCGAAATATTTTTCGCCGATGCGAAAGGCGAATTACCCATGCGCCGCATCGTTCGCGGAATCTCGCGGGTGGTTCATGGTGAGAAGCCGGAAGAGCCAGCCAGTTCCCCTGAAACCCCTCAAGCCAGCGCGTAACGCGGTGTTTACTCTCAAATCTCCAAACCCTACTATCGAACTGCGAACAAAACAGAAGCGTGCGGCCTGAGATGAAAATGCAATCCGTCCGCTGGGTTGAGCGCCTGATGCCGCCACAGATCTCGCACCTCAGCGGGCCTCGCCGCAACCCCTACATCCTCCCAGTGCAGATCGACCATTTCCTCCGCCTCGCCCAGATTGAACACGGCCACGTAATGCGATCCGGGCTTGGCGCCGTCCGCCACCCACGCGCGGACATTTCCTCGATCCAGCGCCTGATGCCCGCCACTGCTGTGTTGGTCGACTTCGAGCACTTCTTCATTAGTGATCAGTGCGGTCGTGGCGCCGTCGTTGCCCGGCAGGTCGCCACCAAAAATCAGCGGTGAGCGGAAGATGCTCCACAGCGTCATCACCGTCTGCTGCTCATCCGGCGTGAACCCCGTGGGCGTGCCCCCGCCCTCTTTGTCGGTCACTTTCAATCTGCCCAGCGGAAGCATATCGGCATCCGGCCAGGTCCCGTTCTTGCCCACGAACGCCGCCCAGTCGCGCGCGAAATCGAACTGCTGCCGCAACAATTTCCAGTCATCCCAGAAATCATCGGAGATGCGCCACATCTGGGCATACTTCTCGAAGAACTCGACTTCGGAAACCGGCGCCGGTCCCGGCGAAATGCTCAGCACCATCGGCCGCCCCGTCTTGCGAATGGCTAGGCTAAGAGCCTTCATCTCTGCTGGCTGATAGAGATGGCTCCCCATGTCATCCGCTTTGATGAAGTCCACGCCCCACGACGCATACAACTCGGCAATCGAATCGTAATACGCCTGCGCTCCGGGCTTAGTCGTGTCCACGCCCCACATATCCGGATTCCAGCGGCACGCGTTTTCTTTGTCAGCAATGTCAGCCGCGTGGTACGCCGTGCCCTTGATCGCAAGATTTCTCTCAACCGCCTGCCGCGGAATCCCGCGCATGATGTGGATTCCAAACTTCAATCCTTTGCTGTGCACATAATCGGCCAGCGGCTTGAATCCCGCGCCATTGGCGGCAGACGGAAAGCGATTGACCGCCGGCAGCAAGCGCCCATACGCATCCATCGTCAGGGGAGCGCCGGGCTTGTAGTCGTGTCCCTGCGCGTTCGGCTCGTACCATTGGATGTCGACCACAATGTACTGCCATCCATACTTCGCGAGGTGCTCCGCCATCCAGTCCGCATTGGCCTTGACCTGCGCTTCACGCACCGTGGTGCCGTAAGAATCCCAGCTGTTCCAACCCATCGGCGGAGTCAGAGCAGGACCGGGGGAGGAATCAGCGGCGGGCAGAGCGGCCGTCAGGATTGAGAGCAATAAGAGGGAGCCGAGCGGACAACGTCGAATCATACCGGCACATTGTAAGCCGTTGGCCAGTGAGTGCGGACAAACAAAACGGGCGACCCGAAGGCCGCCCGAACTTTTGTTCTATTTCCTATCCGTGTGAATCCGCGTAAATCCGTGGCGAAGAAGTTCTAGATGTGCACCCGTCAGATATCCAGGTTCTTCACATCCAGCGCATTTTCTTCGATGAACTTACGCCGTGCTTCTACGTCCTCGCCCATCAGCGTGGTGAAGATGGTTTCGCACTCGGCAATGTCTTCCAGCCGCACCGAAAGCAGCGTGCGCCGCTCGGGATCCATCGTCGTTTCCCACAGCTGCGGCGCAGTCATTTCGCCGAGCCCTTTGTAGCGCTGGATGGTGAAGTCCTTGCGTCCTTCGTTGATGACATAATCCCGAAGCTCGCGGACATTCGACTTCTCCACCACTTCGATCTCGGTTTTCCGCTTGGCCGGCTTGGCCGCCTTTTTGTCGCCGTCATCGGCAGCAGCCTCGCCCTCCACCGCTTCTCCGGCGGGAGCCGCTTTGACCAGCGTCTCGACCACGAACGGCGGCTCCATGTAAGGTTCGATCTGCTTGTATTTCGAGATCAGCTGGCGGCACTCCGCGCTCGAAGCCAGCACCCAGTTGATGACGTGTTCCGCGCCGTGCTTGTTGACGAATTTCACTTCCCACAGGTTGTGCTCTTCGTCGAAGCGCTTGTCCACGCTCTTGAAGCCATGCTCTTTCTCCAGCTTCTTCAGTTCTTTTTCCAGGCGCTCGATTTTTTTCGGTGGCGTATCCTTGTCACCCTCGAAATCGGCGCGCTTGGCCAGTTCGAGTTTGGGAATCAGTTCGGTCACGCGCTCGTTGCGCACGCGCTTGTCGAGCTTCTCGAAGAAGCCCAGATACTCATCGAGCACGGTCATGAAGCGTGCCAGATCTTTACCTTCGATCTTGGCCGCGCCCTCGCCGTAACGCACGCTTAGCCCATCGGCGGCGCGCTTCACCATCACTTTGACGAATTCCCGCTCGTCCTTGATGTATTGCTGCGACTTGCCTTTTTTCAGCGAAAACAGCGGCGGCTGCGCGATAAATACGTTGCCGCGCTTGATCAGTTCCTGCATGTGGCGGAAGAAGAACGTCAACAGCAGCGTGCGGATGTGGCTGCCGTCGACGTCCGCGTCGGTCATCAGGATGATTTTGCCGTAGCGCACTTTCGTGGGATCGAAGTCCTCCTTCGAAATGCCGGTGCCGAGCGCGGTGATCATGGCGCGAATTTCTTCGTGCGCCAGCATCTTGTCGTAACGCGCCTTTTCGACGTTGAGGATTTTTCCTTTGAGCGGGAGAATCGCCTGGAAACGGCGATCGCGGCCCTGTTTGGCCGTCCCACCGGCCGACTCGCCTTCGACCAGAAACAACTCGCAGCGGTTCGGATCGCGCTCGGAACAATCCGCCAGCTTGCCCGGCAATCCGCCGGAATCAAGCGCGCCTTTGCGCCGCGTCAAATCCCGCGCCTTGCGGGCGGCTTCCCGAGCTCGCGCAGCGTCAACTGCCTTGTTGATGATCTTTCGTCCAACCGGCGCGTTCTGTTCGAAGAACGCACCCAGCCGTTCGTTGACGAACTGCGTGACCGTGCCCGCAATGTCGGAATTCAGCTTCCCCTTGGTCTGCCCTTCGAACTGCGGCTGCGGCAGTTTCACGCTGATCACCGCGACCAGGCCCTCGCGCACGTCGTCGCCGGTCAAATTTTCCTTAACGTCTTTGAACAGCCCCATCTGCTGCCCGGCGTAGTTGATGGTGCGGGTCAGGGCCGTGCGGAATCCAGAAAGATGCGTGCCGCCGTCGACCGTGTTGATGTTGTTGGCGAAGCTGAACACCGTCTCGGAATACGCGTCGTTGTACTGTAGCCCGATTTCCATGTGAACGCCGTTGCGGTCGTCTTCCATGTAGATAGGCTTGTCGTGCAATACCTGTTTGCCGCGATTGAGATGCTTGATGAATTCCGCGATGCCGCCGTTGTACTTGAACTCCGTATGCTTGGGCTCGCCGGTCTTCGAATCGGTGGAGCGCTCGTCGGTCAGCGTAATCAGCAATCCCTTGTTGAGGAACGCGAGCTCGCGCAGGCGCTGCGCCAGCGTGTCGTAGTTGTATTCGGTCGCAGTGAAGATCGAGCGGTCAGGCAGGAAGTGAACCTTGGTTCCGCGCCGCTTGGTCGCGCCCGTTTTGCTCAGCTTGTTGGTGGGATCGCCCTTGGAATAGTTCTGCTGCCAGGTCGCCCCGTCGCGCCAGATTTCAAGCTCCAGGTCTTCGCTCAGCGCATTCACGCACGACACGCCCACACCGTGCAGTCCGCCGGAAACTTTGTAAGTCGACGAATCAAATTTTCCCCCGGCGTGCAGCGTGGTCATCACCACCTGCGCCGCGGAAACTTTCTCGCCGTCGATCATCATGTCGTCGCAGGGAATACCCCGCCCGTCATCGATCACCGTGATGGAGTTGTCGAGATGAATCGTGACTTCAATCCGGGTGGCGAATCCGGCCAGCGCTTCATCGACGGAGTTGTCGACGACTTCATACACCAGGTGATGCAGTCCCAGTTCGCCCGTCGATCCGATGTACATAGCGGGACGCTTGCGAACCGCCTCCATGCCGCCCAGCACTTTAATCGAGTCGGCGTTGTAGTCGTTGTTGCTGCCGTTGCCGCCGCCGTTCGACGTGTTGATCGGAGTCACTTTTCCGTTTTTTGTCTTGGTGTCAACGATGGGAGTATTGATCTCTTTGGTGGCCATTCCGCTCCGCGAAAATGTCCCGACTTTGGCTCTAAACTCGGTCTTACGAATCCCTGGAATTCGGCTGGAATTTGTGCCTCAACTCGACTGCTTTGAAGCCCTCTGCAAACGACTTCAAGTTATTGAAATTCCTAATACTTAGGGTCGCCTTACGAGTGTTCTGATTATACCACAAACGGGCATTTTCTGAACCCCTGCAAAGCCCGCAGAATCGAGCCAGTAAAGGCAAGGTCTCACGCTTCGATGAACCTGGAAAAGCGCAATGCCGAGAACTGTAGCGCCCGCGTCCCGGCGGCGTCCTCGCTCGCCGCCCCGTGAGGGCGAGGACGCCCCCGCGACGCCGGCAGGATGCCGGCGCTACAAGATAAAAAGGGCGGCCACTGAGGCCGCCCCCTGACAAATATCTGACAACCTCTTACGCCGTCGCCGGACGCTCCCCGCCCTTGGCCCGTCCCGGCTGCAGGTCGGGCTTGATCACGTGCTGCACGCCGTCGTCCTTCGAGGTTGGCGGCGGCTGCACCGGTGGAAGTTGCTGGTTGTCGACCAGCATCTTCAGCTCGGCGGCGTCGAGCACTTCACGTTCGATCAGTGCCTTAGCGATCCGCTCTAAAATGTCGCGGTTGTCGGAGACGATCTGGCGCGCCGTGTTATATCCCGCCGTGACCAGTTTGCGGACTTCCTGATCGATCTTGATGGCTGTGTCTTCGCTGTAGTCGCGATGCTGCGAAATCTCACGGCCTAGAAAGATCTGCTCTTCCTTCTTGCCAAAGGTCAACGGCCCCAGATCGCTCATGCCCCACTCGCAGACCATTTTGCGCGCCATATCGGTGGCCCGCTCAATGTCATTGCCCGCGCCGGTGGACACTTGATTCAGGAAAATCTCCTCCGCCACGCGCCCGCCCATCAGAATGGCCAGACGGCTTTGCAGATAGTCACGATAGTAGCTGTGGCGATCGTCGATTGGCAGATACTGTGTCAGACCCAGCGACATCCCTCGCGGAATAATCGTGACCTTGTGCACAGGATCGGAATTCGGGAGCTTCACGCCCACCAAAGCGTGTCCCGCTTCGTGGTAAGCCGTGTTTTTCTTTTCCTCGTCGGTAAGCAGTAGAGACTTGCGCTCCACGCCCATCAAGACTTTGTCCTTGGCCAATTCGAAGTCGTACATCAGGACGGCCTTACGGTTCTGCCGCGCTGCAGCCAGCGCCGCTTCGTTGACCATGTTGGCCAGGTCCGCACCGGAGAATCCCGGCGTCCCGCGGCCCAGCACCGAGAGATCTACGTCCTCAGCAAGAGGGATCTTGCGGGTGTGTACGCGCAGAATTTCCTCCCGCCCACGCACATCCGGAAGACTTACCACCACGCGCCGGTCAAAACGCCCGGGCCGCAGCAACGCCGGATCCAGCACGTCAGGACGGTTGGTCGCCGCCATCAGGATGACGCCTTCGTTTGACTCGAAGCCGTCCATTTCGACCAGCAACTGATTCAAAGTCTGCTCGCGCTCGTCGTGTCCACCGCCTAAACCCGCGCCGCGATGGCGTCCCACGGCATCGATTTCGTCGATGAAGATAATGCAGGGAGCGTTCTTCTTGCCCTGCTCAAACAAATCGCGTACGCGGCTAGCGCCCACGCCCACAAACATTTCCACAAAGTCGGAACCCGAAATCGAGAAGAATGGAACATTCGCCTCGCCCGCAACCGCGCGCGCCAGCAGCGTCTTGCCCGTTCCCGGAGATCCCACCAGCAGCACGCCCTTCGGAATGCGCCCACCTAGCTTCTGGAACTTCTGCGCCTCGCGCAGGAATTCAATAATCTCGCGCAGCTCTTCTTTGGCCTCTTCCACGCCAGCCACGTCTTTGAACGTGACTTTCTTCTGCTGCATGGAGAGCAGTCGCGCCCGGCTCTTGCCGAATGACAGCGCCTTATTCCCGCCGGTCTGCATCTGGCGGATCATGAAAATCCAGACTGCGCCAATCAGCACAATCGGAATCACTTGAATCATCCACGCCCAGTTTCCGCCATTGATGTCGCGGAAATCGTAGTTCACATTCTTGCTATCCAGGCTCTTGAGCATTTCTGGAGTGAAGTACGTTGGGGGCACGGTGGTGTGGAACGCGGAACCGTCGCGGAGCTTGCCCCGCACTTCCATCCCGTTCACGGTAAAGTCCTGAACGTTGTTCTGTTCCACTTTACTCATGAACGCGGAGGCCTTTAACTCTTGGTCCTTCTGGCCTTCGCGCGCGCTCTTCACCACCTGCCACAACAGAAGCGCGGAAACGCCAATCAGCAACCAGAACAGCACGGTCTTTACAGTTGAGTTCACCTGGAAGACTCCTGAATTCGAAAACGGGGCGGCTGACTACACCAATTCCCCGAGGCTCCTACTGCTATTTAGATGCCCTTGCGCTACTTTCGATTGGCAAAATCTTTGATCCCTTTATTCTACATTTTCCCCGCGAAAAAGGCCCGTTCGTAGCGCGGTGACTTAAGTCACAGGAATTATGGGATTTGCCGCCGCCAGGTACGGCAGATTCCGGCTGGTCTGTTCCACCGCCCCCAGGCCATACCCCACCAGGAAAGTTTCGTCCACCAGGAATCCGAAATAATCCGGCTGCAGGGGCACGCGGCGCGCCGATTGGCGGTCGAGCAACGTCACCAGTTTCACCGAAGCCGCTCCCCGGGAGCGCAGATCACTCATCAGGAACTCGCTGGTCACGCCGGAATGTACCAGTCCTTCCACCAGCAGGATATGCTGCCCGCGAATGTCCGGCTCGTGACTGAAAAAAATCTCCATCACATCATGCGCCGCACCACTCGGTGGCCGCGTGTACTTGGGCTTGATGAACTGGCAAACTACCGGCACCTCGAGCGCGCGCACTAGGTCGGCCTGAAACATGAACGCGTTCTCCAGCACCGCCAGCATCTGGATGGTCTGCCCCTTGTAGTCGTCGGAAATTTGCCGAGCCAGCTCCTTCACCCGCTTCTGGATCTGTTCCGTCGTGATGACCGGGCGAAGTGGCTCGACTCGCGGACCGCTCATGAAGTTTGTGTGCCTCCCGGCACATCACGCACATACTACTTCGACGGCCGATTCAACCAAGAACATCTGCCAGGGACTTCTCCACGATCAGGACTGCGGCTCGCCCCGGCTGCGCCCGCAGTTTGGCGGGTACCGGGAACCCTCGCACCCATACGATCTCGTCGCCGTTCAGCACCACCGGCCACAGCCCGCGCTCCGGCTGGGCCACGTGACGATCCTGCAGCAATTCCTTGATCTTCTTGGGGGACTTCGTATGGGCCGGCCAGAATCGGTCTCCGGGACGCCAGTTCCGCACCCTTAACGGTCCGGGCAAGGACTCCTCGTCCAGCAGCTGATCCGGATTATACGCCC
This sequence comes from uncultured Acidobacteriota bacterium, assembly GCA_963800405.1. GTDB lineage: Bacteria > Acidobacteriota > Terriglobia > Terriglobales > Acidobacteriaceae > Sulfotelmatobacter. The sequence goes on along the minus strand of CAWDBW010000045.1, from coordinate 244,641 downwards.
CCACCGCTCCGCTTGGAATGCGTCTCACTTCGATCGTGAAGCCCGCCTCGTGGACAGCGACCTCCCCTGGGATCGAGAGTTCGTACTCGTAGCCACGCTGCGGCCGCGGCTCGCGCAAATCCGGAGTCACGAATACGAGTTCCTCCGATTCGACAACCAGCCTCCAGCCCAGCGGCAGCGCCACTTCCTTGCCGGCGGCCCGATCAGCAGCCGCGACCCGCAGAATTTCTTCTACATGTTTAAACTCCAGCGGAATCCCGGCATTCTCCCCAATCGCCTTCACCAGCCTGCGCTGCACCGCCACCGGCTCCCCCAGAAACCACATCCGCGGCACGGACGCATTCATGACCAGCCAGGCCGCGTTATCGATCTTCGTACGGGTATCGGCCGGGGAATCATCGCGTAGCGCCTTCGACCCCGGGCGCCCCATTTTTAGTACGTCTTCTGCGCGAGAAGTGCGGATTTCGGGTGGAACTGGCCCCTTCGGAGACGTTTCAATCCCCGCAATCTGCACCAGATTCTCTCCTACAGACACCGCCCGAGCCCACTCCGGCTGCACCCACTGCACCGTCGTCCCCAGCCACCCCGAAACTTCGTTCTCCCAGTAGTCTTCCTCGCCCCGCGCAATCTCCGCCAGCTCCGCAAGATTCTCCGCCACGGCAGGATTGAACTCCCGCTCCAGCAGCGGCACCACCAGCTTCCTCACCCGATTGCGAGTGAAATATTCATCCGCATTGGTCGAGTCTTCGCGCCAGCTCTGCCCGATGTCCCGAAGATATTTCTCGAGTTCCCGCCGCCGCACTCCCAGCAGCGGCCGCACGATTTCGCCGAAGCCTTCTCCGTCGTCGTCCTCCACCAGAATCCGCGGATGAATCCCACCCAACCCCCGCAGCCCCGCCCCCCGAATCATCCGCATGAGCACAGTCTCAGCCTGATCGTCGAGCGTATGCCCGGTGACGATCTTGTTTAGACAAGCCGGAGCCAGCTTCGAATCGGCTGAATCGGGCTTTGAAAGGGCGCGGCTTCCAGCCGCGCCGTCAGGCGTTTCGTGGAAGGGCACGGCTTCAGCCGTGCCGTTAAGCGCAACAAACGATGCGGGCTTTAGCTCCTGAGGGTCGCCTTGGGATGGCTCGCCTTGGGGTGGCGCAGCGCTTTCAGCGCTGCGATTCGCCGATCCCTTATGAACCGGGGCTGCAGCCCCCGAAGGATCTCCCTCCGAGCCCAAGAGATACCGAAAAAATCCATACCGCAATTCCCGCGCCGCCGTTTCGATGCTGCTATGTTCTTCCGCGGCCCGAGCGGCCACGTCCTCGCCATCGACGTAGAATTCCAAATCAAACTCGCGCGCCAGCTTCGCCACGAATTCCTGATCGGCGTCCGATTCCGCCCCGCGCAGCCCATGATTGAAATGAACCACCGAAAGGACAATCCCCAACTCCCCCCGCAACTCCAGCAGCAGCCGGAGGAGCGCCACCGAATCAATCCCCCCGGAAACGGCCACGCCCACGCGATCTCCGGCCGAAAGCAGTTCATCCCGCCGAATGTGAGAAAGCACGCGCTCCGCCAGGGAATGCATGAAGGCATCTTACAACCCCTGTCCGTGCTGGCATCTCTGTTCTCGTACCTGGAAGGGCGGACGCCCTCGTCCGCCTAGGGTTTGGCAGGAATATCCAGGGCAAGCACTTGTGCTGACTCCCCGGACGAGGGCGTCCGGGGCTCCATGTCGGACTCGCGGCTACACTCCCGCGCTCTTCTCCGCAATCAGCTTCCTGATCTTCTCCACGAACTCCGCCGCCGCCATGTCTTCCGTCTTTTCTTTCCCGCGCGAGCGCACGTTCACCTTGCCCGCCTCGGCTTCCTTATCTCCGACGACAAGCAGGAACGGCACTTTTTGCATGGCGTGCTCGCGAATTTTGGCATTCATCTTTTCGTTGCGCGCATCCACTTCCACGCGCACGCCAACTTCCTTGAGCTGTGCTGCAACCTTGTTCGCGTACTCGGCATGCCGCTCGCTGATCGGGATCATCACTGCCTGCACCGGCGACAGCCACACCGGGAACGCACCCGCGTAGTGCTCGATCAGCACGCCAAAGAATCGCTCGACCGACCCGTACAGCGCGCGATGTACCATGACCGGCTGCTTGCGCGAACCATCTTCAGCCACATATTCCAGGCCAAAGCGCTGCGGCAGGTTGAAATCGAACTGCACGGTCGAAAGCTGCCACAGCCGCCCGATCGCATCCACCAGCTTGATGTCGATCTTCGGCCCGTAAAACGCCGCCTCGCCCGGAATCGTCTTGTACTCGATGCCGCGCGCCTTCAGCACCTTCTCCAGCGACTGCGTGGCGTGATTCCACTGCTCTTCGCTGCCCACAAAATTCTTGCGGTCTTCCGGATTCCAGGTCGAAAGCTCGGTCTGGAATTTATCGAATCCAAAATCCTTCAGCACATCCAGGGCGAAGTCCAGGCAGTTGGCGATCTCGCCTTCGATCTGTTCCGGCGTGCAGAAAATGTGCGCGTCATCCTGCGTAAAACCCCGAACCCTCAACAACCCGTGCATCACGCCCGAACGTTCATACCTATACACGGTGCCCAACTCGCCCAGCCGCACGGGAAGATCGCGATACGACTTCAGCGAATCCTTGTAAATCAGAATGTGCCCGGGGCAATTCATCGGTTTCAACCGATATTCGGCGTCGTCGAGTTCCATGGCGTCGAACATATTCTGCGAGTAGTAGCCCTCGTGCCCCGAGGTATAGAACAGTTGCCGCCGCGCCACGTGCGGCGTGTAGACCAGCGAATAGCCGCGCTTCAGGTACTGCTCGCGCATCCAGTCTTCCATTTCTTTGCGGATGATTCCGCCCTTGGGATGCCAGAAAATCAGTCCCGGCCCAGCCAGTTCCTGAATCGAAAACAAATCCAGCTGCTGGCCAATCACGCGGTGGTCGCGCTTTTTGGTCTCCTCGATATGCTTCAAGTAATCATCGAGTTCTTTCTTGGAGAAAAATGAAGTCCCGTAGATGCGCTGCAGTTGCGGATTCTTCTCGTCGCCCAGCCAGTACGCGCCCGCAATATTGAACAGCTTGAATGCCTTGATTTTTCCGGTCGAAGGGATGTGCGGCCCTCGGCAGAAGTCGGTGAACTTGCCGGTGCGGTAGATCGAAATCTTTTCATCGGGCTTGGTGAATTGCTCGATGAAATGGCACTTCATGAAGTCGCCTTCTTTCTTAAACTCGGCCAATCCCTGGTCGCGCGGCAGAAACTCCCGCGCATACGGCAGGTTCTGCTGCACCAGTTCCTGCATCTTCCTTTCAATCTTTTCCAGATCTTCAGGAGTGAACGGAGTGGGCCGGTAGAAGTCGTAGAAAAATCCGCTCTCGGTCGCGGGACCGTGGCCAAGCTTGGTCTCAGGAAACAACTCCAGCACCGCCGCCGCCAGCAGGTGCGCCGACGAATGCCGAAAAACTTCCAGCGCCTCGGGATCTTTTTCGGTGAGCAGGCGCAGGTCGGTATCTTTTTCCAGCGGCCGCGTCAGGTCGATCAAATCTCCGTTGGTCTTGGCCGCCAGCGCCGCATCCGCCAGCCGTGGACTGATCGACTTCGCAATCTCGAGCGCAGTCGTACCTTTAGGAACTTCCTTCACGCTTCCGTCCGGAAGCTTCACATGAATGATGTCTGCCATAGTTTGAGACCTGCATGAATCCTGAATCTTTCAGTCTAAAGAAGGGCGCAAGGAGGGTCAAACTGCGGGCGGGCTTCAGCGCACGAAGTTCAGGGTGGGGAGTTTTAGACTCAACGCCCCGGAACCGAAGGCGTTTTTCATCAGCAGCTCTAGAGTGCGCGGCGGCGCTCCTGCCAGCGGGTCATCCGGAGTATACCAAGGCGTATATGGCTTCTTCTGTGTCACTAGCTCGAAGTGCATGGCGTCTTTGGAACGCTCGTACTGCTCTCCCCACATCAAGTCCAATTCCCCGACCAGAGCGGCCGCCACCTCGATCGGCATCGTCAGCAGACCCTCCTCCGCCTACGAGTCAAGATAGCCCTTCTGCTTAGGATATTTCGTGCGATCCACATCGGTGTAACTCTCGTGAAGAACCTGAAGGCGCGCCAAGTCGCGATCGGCAACTATCTCGCTTATCGCGGCATTGAATTTCTCCAGAGCTAAGGTCTCGGCGCTGTCGTCCTTTACCGGCGCACTCCCTTGATCCGGCTCAGAGGCTTCGTGGAAGAGCGGCTCGGAAACCTTGTTCGGGTCCCTCAATTCGCGCTGCCTTTGCAAGTTAGCCCATGCATTCCTGGCCCGTTGGATCCGATCGTCGAGTGGAGTCATGGGATCTACTTTCGCCAGCCCAAGCTCCTTCTCTGCCGCCTCGACTTGAGCGATTTTCCTTCTATATCGGTCAAGATGCCTGCGCGACCAATCCCGGATTGCGTCAGACGCAGGCAGTTCACGGCTGTAGACTTCTACGATGTCGTCGACAGTGTAGTCCTCGGGTTTCTTCTGAAGCAGAGGCCTCCCGAAGTCGAAACTGGCGCCGCCCTCCTGGGCCACTTCGTTGAGCACCGCCACTACCATTTGGCCCACGATGTGCGGATTGCTGTTCGCATTTACGTCGATGGCGAGACCGAAGGCGTGATTACTCAGCTGATTCTGCCTGGCCACAGTGCGAATCGCCAGCCCCCCGACATCCGTGATTTCTTTTTGCACCTTGGCCGCGAGGCCAGGCGCCCAACCCTCCAGGACTCCGGGCAGTCTATCGAGTACCTCCGCCAAGTCTTGATGGATCCAAATTGGATGTCCCATGAATGTGTAATGGACTTGCTGATCCAGGAAGTTATTCGAAACGGACTCGTCTTCATCCTGATCTTTCGTTCGCTTAATAATCTCAGTAAAGCCAACCGCGTAATACAGTGGACGCGTGTGATAGCGATATTCAGTCTCATCGATCACGTGATCGTGGTCGCACTTCTGGCAGTAGGCTGTCAGCCCTTGGGGAATTTTCTTCACCTCTTCCTGGATGATCATGTCGAACTTGAATGTCTCGTTTTCAACCACGGACCGGGCAAAGTCCTCTTCTCCTGCCGTGGAGAAGGCATTCTTGCCAGTCCAAATCAAGTACTTCTGCCGCAGCGTCTCGACGTCGTAGGGGGTTGCGCCGCGTCTCAGAGCTTCTTGCAGGGTGAGACGAAAAAGAGAGTGGCGCATCTCCGTCGTGAGTGATTGGTCGACCGCAAGCGGAGGCGTTAACAGTGGCCCGGGTGTTGGCATAGGGCTGAGGCAGAGCGTACCCTCATCCATGGGCACGCATATCCGGCCTTGAGTCCCCGGTATTCTGTATCCTGACATATAGAAAGCTCCTAAATTCGCCGTCGAGTTCAGTCATCGGCGCATTTCCTTACCCATTAACGCGACAGATCCGGGGAAAATCGATCATCGCGCCATGGAACCTTCTGCGGCTACATTGGGAGTCATTGGAGGGACGGTCAGTGAAGGGACAGACGATGATCGGAACAATAACGCGTTTAACAATTCTCTTCGCCATGATCCTGGCCTTTTTCACCGGCACTCAGGCCCAGACGATCACCTGGAAGGGGCATCAATGGCGCGTGACCAATGGTGGCATGGCGGGTGTGGCCACAGGCAACCCAGCCAACATCGAAATCGATGCCAGCGGATACCTGCATCTCAGCATCGTCAACCGTGAAGGCAAGTGGAGTGCATCGGAAATTTTCTCCACGGATACCGCGGGGTTCGGAACCTATCAGTGGGTGATTGCGGGAAATATCTACGACATGGACAAATCAACCGTGCTCGGCTTGTTCACCTATGGCCCGGCAGGTCATCTCGGGATTGACGGAGAAAATGAAATCGATATCGAGTTCTCGAAGTGGAACGAGACCTGCCATGGCTGTAATGCCGACTTCACGGTCTATCCCTCGACCGGAAATCGCAAGAAGGATGGCGTTTCGAGTTGGGAGGATAACTTTCACATCACCGGCGAAACCCTGACCACCGCCCGCATGCAATGGAGCGCCGATCAAATCGTCTTCACCGTGATGAAGGGCATTCAACCCATCGGAACGGTCGCGGACGTGCTCAAAACCGAAACCTACCGGTCTGATCGAACGAGTATTCCGCAGGCAGCGTCTCCAGTCGGCATCAACTTTTGGTGCTTCCAGAAAACGCCTTCGACCAATCAGTCGGTGGTGATTCGCGACTTCCAGTTCGTACCCCGGTGAGTGATGCCGATGAATGATGAATGCAGGTTCCCGCTTGCCCGCTGTGGTGGGACTTCTCAGAGCGCCCACCACAGAAGGCAGGAGAGAATCACCTACATCGCCACATCTTTGACATGAGTCGCGAGGTACCACTTATTCCCGAACGCATCTTTCACGGCGGCGGTGCGATCGCCGTAAGGCTGGTCGGTTGGCTCCTGGAAGGAGACTCCGCCGGCCGCCACTGCCTGGCGATGCGCGGCGTCTACGTCCGGCACGTAGAGGTAGAACATCGCCGGCATAGGCTCATACTTACCGTGCGCCTCGCCCATTTCTATAACGGAGTCGGCGATGCGCACCACCGCGTGATTGACTACTCCGTTGGGCGACGCGTACTTCGCAACTTCCTCTGCCCCGAACGCGCGCTTCAGGAAATTGATCAGCGGTTCAGCGCGCAGCGGATGCAGGTACGGATTCACCGTGTGCAGCCCGCTGGGCACATAGCTTTCACCGAAGTGCGTCGCGATGTACCAGAAGTTGCCTGCTTGATCTCGAACGCTGGCGGAGCGTTCGCCATACTCCTGATCGCGCGGCTCGTCGATTAGCGGTCGCGCCCGCGGCCAGTGCCTGCTGGTAAACGGCGTCGGCATCCTTCACATAAACGTGCAGAGCGTTCGGCTGCAGGCTGCCGGGGAACTTCTTGCCTGGGATTCCACCGCCGATCATCAGCACCGAATCGCCGATGCGCACTTCTCCGTGCACGCCCGTGGGCATGAGGGCTCGCCCAACTCTTCCGCACCGAAGCATTCTTGGCGAACTCCAGCAGAGCGATACCGTCCGCAGCCACCAGATAGGGCGTCACTCGGCGGAATCCGGGTCGAATCGGATTCACTTTGGCGTCTCGTGCTCCGGCATCTCGCCGCCTTCCGGTCCCTTCGTCATCCCCTGCATGCGCCGGTGCATTTCCTCGACCGGCATCTCCTCGACTTCACCGTGAACACGCCCCACGAATAGCCAAAGGGATCCTGCAGCAGGGCATCGCGGTGTCCGTAGAAGTGAGTTTGAGCCGCACGCGCCAGCTTCATCCCGGCCGCCACGGCATGTTCGACAAAGGCATCCACATCATCCACGCGGATGGAAATCGAGATCGGTGAGTTGCCCAGCGTTTCCGCGCTGAAGCGGCCGCCCTCCGGCCATTCACCGGTGATATCGATAACCGAATCGCCGATCTTGAGCTCGGCGTGCGGGATGCTCCCTCCCACCTCGAAACGAAAAGTTTCTTTCGCGCCCAACGTGCGCTGGTAGAACGCAATCGCTTTGGCAGGATTGCGGAACGCCAGCCTGGGGGATGCGCTCATGCGACCGGCTGCAACGGGTTTGGCCACGGGCTCAGCAACGCTAGACATACGCTTCTTACCTCCTAATTCGGATTTCAATCGTGCCTTGAAACTCGCACTCGGCAGATTGCGCAATTCCGCCGCGATGCGCACCAGGGGCTCAATGCCAGACTCGGCCTTCGGCGGCTGGCCGTCCCCGCGGGCCAGCATCGCCTCGACAGCCTTATTCAGCTGTTCAATCTTTTTCTGTTCGTTTCCCGGATTCCTGCTTCCTGAAAGAGAGCGCTTAGGCATCGGCACCCTCCATGCGGGCCCGCAGGCTGCTGAGCGCGCGGAACTGCAGCTGCTTCACCGCGCCCTCAGTCTTGCGAATCTCCCGCGCCACGTCCTTGATACTTTTCTGCTCCACGAACCGCAGCACCACCACGCGCCGCTGCTCGGCTGGCAGAGTATCCACTAGTCGAAATAATGTGGCCCGCCGCTCGACTTCCTCAATCTCGGCCGGACTCACTTGCGCCGACTCAATATGCCCGGCGTCGTCCGCCACTTCCCGCCCCGAGCGCTGCCAGCGGTCGGTAATCAAGTTTGCCGCGATCCGGAATAACCACGCCGCAAACGGAATCCCCCGCCACTCAAACCGTTGCAAATTGGCCAGCGCCTGATGAAACACTTCCGCCGTCAGATCTTCCGACTCCGCCCGGTTTCCCACCTTGCGCATCACATAGGCATACACACGCTCAAAGTTGATTTCGTACAGCTCCGCAAAGCAGGCGGGATCCCGCTGCGCAGCTTCGATCAGAAGCCGCTCGTCCGCTTCTTTCTTCAGAGCCTTCAACGAATTCTCCGCGCGGTCTGGTCTTACATCTTGAATAACGGACGAAAGGGACAAAAAGTTACGGACTTGTCGCGAGACGGTCCCGTCGAGGGCAGAAGTCAGGCGCGATAATACAGATCCTCAACCGCCTTCTGGACTCGCGCCGAGAGCGCTTCCAGATCCTTCCCCGTCAGCCCCATCGTGGAGATCGGCTCACCCACCCGCATCTCCAGCGGGCGGCACTTGATGTGGTAGGTGTTCATCGGCAGCAATTCATAGGTACCGACCAGGGCCACGGGAACAATATCCACCTGCGCCTTGATCGCCAGAAAAAACGCCCCCGGCAGAAACGGCTTAATGTCTCCATCCGGCGTGCGCCCGCCTTCCGGATAAATCACCAGCGGCAGTCCCGCTTTCAATCCCTTCAGCGCGGCGCGGATGCTGCTGATCGAGTGCGCCGGATTCTGCTGATCGATGCACACCTGCCCCGAGCGCCTCAGTTGCCAGCCCACGATGGGATACGACAGAAGTTCTTTCTTGAACGCGATGCGAAACTGAAACGACAGATACGTGTAGAGCACAGGGATGTCGAGCGCCGAGGCATGATTGACCGCATAAACATGCGGCTTCGACGTGTCGATCCGGTCGAGCCCGGTCACCTTCACCGGCGAAAAGATGGTCTTCATGATCAGCCACGACCAGGCGTAGGAAAACCAGTGCAGGCGCCGCCCATCGCGGTCGAACAGCCCGCCGGGAACCGCCAGCAGCCCCATTGCCAGCGTGTAGAACCAGATCAGCGGATCGAGGATGAAGTACGAGCGCAACCGGCTCAGCCAGCCGTGTTTCAGCCCCGGTATGGCATGCGGACTTCCCCGCTTCAAGGCCGGCGGAGACGCGACCTCGACTGGACCCGGCGCGCCGCGTTCCACGCCGTCAGTTTCCACTTGATCAAGAGATGACTTCAATTCCTGCACACTTTCCATTCTAGGGGAAAACCGCGGGATGGTTGCACCTCAAACTCGCACGCCGAGCAGGCGCATCGCTTCTCCCACCAGGTAAATCGAACCCGTCACCACTATGACCGCTTCCGGCCCAGCGCCATCGCGAGCTCGCTGCAGAGCCGCTGCCACCTCGGCCACCGGCTCAATCTCTGCCCCCGTGCGGCTCCCAGCCTGCTGAATCTCTTCCGGCGACGCCGACCGTGGATTCTCCGCCCGCGTAGCAATCACCCGCAGCGCCAGCGGGAACAGGATTTCTGTCATCTCTGAGATTGCCTTGTCGCGCATCGCTCCGAAAACAAAAATCAGCGGACGGTCGTCATAGCGCTCCGAAAGGGCGGAGCGCAAGGCCCACGCTCCCGCCGGATTATGCGCCACATCGAGCACCATGTCCGGCCAACCCGCCCGCCCAGAAACGACTTGAAATCGCCCCGGCCAGCGCGTTTCCCGGATCCCACGCTCGATCGACCCAGCCGTGATGCCAGCCACTCCCTGCTTCGCCAACTCCTCAGCCGCAGCGATTGCCAGTGCCACGTTCCGCAGCTGATGCCGCCCCACCAGCGGCGACTCCACCAGAATCTGCGTCCCCATCACCTGCAGTGGATATCGAGAAAGCGTTTGACTGCGGCCTTGCTCGGCGCTCTCTGCGGCCTCGGCGGTGCAAGTATTTTTCTGCGCACTGAGTACCGAGTACTGCGTACTGCCCGGCGATACCGGCGGCACATACTGCACCGCGCTCACCCCCCGCGCCCCCAGCTCAAGAATCGTGTTGCCGATCACGTCGTTCGCCTCCGGCTGTTGCGGCAAGGTCACGACTACCCCGCCCGGCCGGATGATCCCCACCTTCTCGTGCGCAATCTCCCCGACGGTATCACCCAGAAATTTCTGATGATCGAGCGAAATATCGGCAATCACGCTGACTCGCGGCTCCACGACATTGGTCGCATCCAGCCGCCCACCCATGCCAACCTCGAGCACAGCGATCTCCACCCGCTCGCGCGCGAAGTAGACAAACGCAATCGCCGTCATCATCTCGAAGAAGCTGGGATGCCAGGGCAAGCTCGCCTTGCTCGACCAGCCGCTCGGCTACGCGGTCGACTTCGCCATGCAGGCGCGGCAAAATCATCGTCGCCGATGGCTTCGCCGTTTACCCGGATGCGTTCATTGATCCGCACCAGATGCGGCGAAGTATAGAGCCCAGTCTTCAGGCCGGAGGCCCGCAGGATCGACGCCAGCGTCGCGGCCGTCGAACCTTTCCCGTTCGTCCCCGCAATCAGCACGCTGGGAAACGTTCTGCTCCGGATGATCCAGCGCCTCGAGCAGCACCCGCATGTGCGCCAGGTCGAACTTATTCGACGGCGTCTGGGCCAGTTCGTGCCCCAGCGCAAACATGCTCGCCACTGCGGTTTCGTAGGACATGGAAAAGCTTCTGGCTTCTAGCCTTCTAGCTCCTAGCTTAGAAACTCGGAGCTTTCTTTCGGTTCAGACTATCGAAGTTGACGTCCGATTCAGGCAGGCAAACGCTTTGAATCCGCAACAAAACGGGCAGGGGTCCAGGCACGCTCGGTTTGGCCAGTAGCTAGGAGCTAGAAGCTCTACGCCGCCATAAACTCCAGCGCCCGCGCAATATACGGCTTAAGCTGTTTCCGGGGAACGACCGCGTCGAGCATGCCATGTTGCAGCAGGAACTCGCTGCGCTGGAAGCCCGGCGGCAGCTTCTGCCGGATCGTCTGTTCGATCACCCGCGGCCCGGCAAACCCTATCAGCGCGCCCGGTTCCGCGATATTCAAGTCTCCCAGCATGGCAAACGATGCGGTCACACCGCCGGTGGTGGGATCGGTCAGCAAGCGAAATATACGGGACCTTGGCCTTGTCCAGCCGCGCCAGCGCCGCGGAAATCTTCGCCAACTGCATCAGGCTGATCACGCCCTCCATCATGCGCGCGCCGCCCGACGCCGAAACAATTATCAGGGGCGTGTGCGTATCGGCCGCGCGTTCCACCGCCCGCGTGATCGCCTCACCCACCACAGCGCCCATGCTGCCGCCGATGAAGGCATACTCCATCACGCTGGCCACCACCGGGCGCCCCTGCAGCTTGCCGTGAGCATTGATGATCGCGTCTTTCAGGCCAGTATCGTGCTGCGCCTGCTTCAGTCGCGAGGAATACGGCTTCAAGTCGACGAACTTCAGCGGGTCAGTCGAGGAGATATTGCCGTCGAAAGTCTCGTACTGGTTATCGTCGAGCAGCTGGGCCAGACGGGTCCGGGCATCGATGCGGAAGTGCTTGTCGCACTTCGGACAAACGTTCAGATTCTCTTCTAGATCCTTTTTCCAGATAATCTGCCGGCAGCCCTCACACTTCACCCACAAGCCCTCGGTGCGGACTCTTTTCTCCCCCGAAGTATCCAATTCGCCGGATTCGCGCTTAAACCAAGCCATAAGAAGAATTTCGTAATTGTGTAATTCGGTAATTGAGTAATCGAAAACCATCCCCGCCCGCCGGGCGTTTAAATTACCCGATTACCAAATTCCCCAATTACTCAATCTCAGTATTCGATCCCTCTCTGCGCCATCACGCCTTTTTCATACGCGTGCTTCACCTGGCGCATCTCGGTCACCGTATCGGCGGCCTCGACAATTGTGGGGTGCGCGTTCCGGCCCGTCAAGATGACGTGGACCATCTCCGGCTTCCTTTTCAGGCTCTCGACCACCTTCGCCGGATCGAGCATGCCATAACTGATGGCATAGTTAATCTCGTCGAGAATGACCAGGTCCCACTCCCCCGATTGAATCGCGCGGTCGGCCTCGGCCCAGGCTTCTTCCACCATGCGTACATCTTCCGGGTCCGGCTTCTCGGCGCCGACCTTCACGAAGCCGCGCCCCATCTGCTTCATGATGAACTTCCCGTCGAAGGCCTCGACCGCATCCAGTTCGCCGTAGTGCCACGAGCCCTTCAGGAACTGCAGCATCAGCACCCGCATGCCCTGGCCCACGGCTCGCAGGCCAGTTCCCATGGCGGCCGTGGTCTTGCCTTTGCCCGGCCCGGTGTTCACGATAATCAGTCCACGACGGATATCGGCCATGCGTCAGTCGAAGGTTTGATTCTACTAGATGCCGCCCTTGCCTGTAGACCGCAGCCGCCGATTCGACCGATCGGCAGGGGAAGGGGCACTGATCCCCCCGCAGCGTCTGGAAGGGCAACAGTTCATGCTCCTTGGGGCGCCCGTGCAACAATAAAGTGAAATAAACAGACTGTTGCACCGTCTGTATGTTTCAGAGAGGAAACTTTCCGGCTCAAATTCGCTGGTCGAGACATCGATGATATGAACATTGGTACAAATGTGGGCGTTAGCTAACTTTTCCACGGAACCGTAGCATCCAAAGTTGCGTAGCTCGGTCAGGCGGATCTCTGTCCCCTCGCAAACCGCGGAGGTCTCATTGTGATCAACAAGTGTGCAATGTTTTTGTTATCCCTGGCGCTCGTGCTGCCGGCCTTTGCAGGCCAACACATAGCCATGCATCCGCGGACCTCGCTCGATCCCGCCGACCAGGCGACGATTCGAGAAATCGTGGACATGGAACGCCAGGCTCGCGAAGCCAGCATCCACCGCGATGCCGACTTCTCCCAGCGCACCCTGGCCGACGATTATGTCGCCATTTCCCCTCTCGGCCAAGTGACCACCAAGCAGGACACCGTCTCGGCTCGCAAGAACGGCCAACTCCGCTATGACACCATCGATGTCAGCGATATGGTCGTGCGAATCTACGGCGACACGGCCGTCGTCACGGCTCGCGCCGACGTCAAGGGCCACCAGCTCGGAGAAGACTTCAGCGGTCCTTATCGTTACACCCGTGTCTGGGTGCACCGCACCGGCCATTGGCAGGCCGTGAGCTACCAGGCCACCGTCACGCAATAAGAAGTCGAATTGTCATCCTGAGCAATATGAACTTTTGCGCGCGGCAGTGCTGCCGACGATTCCATGGGTCCTTCGCTTCGCTCAGGATGACCAGCGCTCAACCGTGCTTCAGCGGCCGGCGGCGAGGCGCGTGGCCAGGCGCGGCGGCAGCTTTGCGGCGAAGATGCGGTCCTGCGCTCCCTTTAAATTGTATGGAGTACGGTGGAAGTGGACGACCTGCGCGTCGCTGTCGAACAGCGCGAAGGCGGCGCGCCAATCGCCATCGCGCGGCTGCCCCACCGAGCCGGGATTAATCAAGTACCGCGTGGAAGGCTTCAATTGCAGCGGAACCGTTTCGGCTTGGCCTACAGTGCGGTATTCCGGACGGAAACCATCGGCGGAAGAGCCGTTGGCAAAGAATCCGCCCTGCAAGTGGGTGTGCCCAAAAAAAGTCAGGGGAATGGTCAGCGTGATCAGGGGCGCGAGCGCGTCGCCCAGCGAAACCACATATTCGTCTTCATCGTTAGGCGAGCCGTGCACCAACTGCACCTCAGGATACTCCGGCAGGGAAACCGGCCCCTGCGGCAGGGCGCGGAGCCAGTCGAGATTGGCGGGCGTCAACTCCCTCCGAGTCCAGAGGGCGGCCGCGGCCGCCATAGGATTGAAATCGTCGAGATCCATGACGGCGGTAGCGGCCTTGTCGTGGTTGCCGCGCACGAAAGTTTTCCCCAGCTCGCGCGAACGATCGGTCACCTCGTTCGGACTGGCGCCGTAGCCGACGATGTCGCCCAGGTTCACCGCCAGGTCGAACGACGGGGCCGCGGCGAGGACAGCGTCTAGAGCTTCGAGGTTGGCGTGGATGTCGCTTAGCAGCAGTATGCGCACGAATCACCGGACAAGCTGCCGATTATAGACTAATGCTTGCGAGTAGGATGCTGGGTGGGGTCTCGGCAATCCGCAGAACATTCTAATGATCGGAGGCAGCATGATCGGAAGCACCCGGCTGGGTTGGCGCTTCAAAGGCAAAACGCCGTTGTGGTTCCCGCTAATCGTAGGACTACTGCTGACCGATTCCGCGTTGCATTTTGGATTGCTGTTCACCGTGTCGATGTGGGCGCGGTCTTCGCCGGATGCAATCCATTCCTATCGCGTGCCGTTCCGAGACGGTGCCATTTATTTCATTCAGCCCTGGCTGGGCTGGTACCTGGCCGCATGGTGGATTGGACCGGGGCTGCTTGCGATCTTGACTGTTCTGATTGTGCTGAACCGTCGGCAACTCGAGCGCGGATAGTTAGGCGTTCACCACTGGGCAGCGGGCCCAGTGACCCGTCGCCACCTCGACCAGCGGCGGGAATGCACGGTCGCACTCCGGGATGCGGAATTCGCAGCGGGGTTCGAAGCTGCAACCCGGGGGCATGGCGTGCAGTGCGGGCACGGTTCCGTCGATGGTTTGCAGCGGGCGAGTGCGGTCGGTCTTGAGATCGGGCACGGCATGGAGCAGGCCGCGCGTGTAAGGATGCGCGGGCGACTGAAAAATATCCCGCCTCGCACCCAGTTCCACCAGGCTGCCGGAGTACATCACGGCCACGCGATCGGCGATCTGCGAAACCACGGCGAGATCGTGCGAAATGAAAAGCATGGCCAGGCCAAACTTGGCGCGCAGCTCAGCCAGCAGATCTAGAATTTGGGCCTGGATGGTTACGTCGAGCGCTGTAGTAGGTTCGTCGGCGATCAGCAACTGCGGGCGATTGACGATGGCCATGGCGATCATGATGCGCTGGCGCATGCCGCCGGAAAGCTGGTGCGGATAGTCGCGGGCGCGGCGCGCGGCATCCGCGATGGCGACGTCGTTCATGGCGTCGACGGCGCGTTGCCAAGCCTCTTTTTTCGAGAGCGCCTGGTGCGCGGTGACCGCTTCCGCGATCTGTTCGCCCACGCGCATGACCGGGTTGAGCGCGGTCATCGGCTCCTGAAAAATCATCGCCATGCGCGATCCACGCAACTGGCGCATGGCATCGTCATCGAGTGCGGGAAGATTGCGCGCCCCAGCGCCGTTTTCCGTGAAAAGGATTTCGCCCGAGACTCGGGCTTGCGGCGGCAACAGGCGCATGATGGCAAGGGAAGTGATTGATTTGCCAGAGCCGGATTCGCCGACTAAACCGAGGACCTCGCCGGGCGCGACGGAAAAATTCAGATCGCGGACGGCGGAAAGCACTGGCGAGACGCCCGCTCCCACACGAGCTTGCGCCGGAAACGCAATGTTCAGTTGGCGGACGTCGAGCAGAGACGGCACGGACTTATGGTAGCAGCGCGGGCAGCAACCGTCGCCTGGCCGCAGCGCCGTTAGCTACGGCGAACCGCAGGTTCCTCCGCTACGCCGTCGCTTTCGCTCCAGCTTCGGTCGGAATGACAGAGCTTTTTTGTGGCCTCTACACTCTTATAGGCGTAGAGGCGACTACTGCCCCAATATCAGCGGCAGCCCGTTCTTGCTATTTCCAATCACCACGATCTTCGTGTTGGCGCTCTTGGCCAAAACTTCGGTGGCTTCAATTCCCTTCCACTCCAGCAGCGAGGGTGTGATGCCCTGGGCGACGATCTGCTGGAAGTCGCGCACGCCGGCGGCTTCGATGCGCTTGCGCTGGGCTTCCTGCGTTTCTTTTTGCAGGCGGAAGTTCATGGCCAGCGACTCCTGCTCAGCCTGTTGTTTGGCTTCGATGGCTGCCTTCAAAGTCGCGGGCAGCTGAATGTCGCGCAGCAGAATGCTCTCTACCTTGATGCCGTAAACGCCGAGTTCCTTGGTGATCTTCTCCTGGATTTCGTTCGCGACCGCTTCGCGTTCGCCGGTGTAGAGCGCGTTGGCGGTGTGCGAGGCAGTAGCTTCGCGGATGGCCGAGCGCAACGTGTTCTCGACCACCTTATCTTCGTAGTCCGCGCCAATCGTCTGGAAAACGTGGGCGGCGCTCTCAGGATTCAGGTGATAGATCAGCGAAGTATCGAGGGCCATCATCAAGCCTTCGCTCGAGGGGACGTTGGCCGATTCCTTGATGGTCTGGGTCTGAATCGACATCTCGTTATTCGTCTTCAGCGGATTAATCAGGTGGATGCCTTCGCCGAGAGTCTCGCCCGTGACTTTGCCGAAGAGCGTGAGCACGCCCACGTGGCCCGTGCCGACGCGAGTGACCGAACTGAACACCAGGATGACGAGCACGAAGGCAGCGATGCCCAGGCCGATCAGCCGCAAAAAGTTGCCGCTGCCGCCGCCACCGTCAATGATTCTGCCGCGAGCTGGATCAAAAATGGTCATCGAAATTCTCCCTGAGCGATTTTAGGTCGCGCAGACGGCGAAAATAAGTGGCTTGCGTGGCTCAGGAGGCAGCTCTGGGTTGCCTGGCATTCCGATTTGGTCTACATTGCTCAGGCTGGAAGTTTGGAATGCTCTGAAACGATCGGACCGCCAGATCACTATTCTATTGAGCGGAGACTTGGAATATGTCCCTCACCAGAGAGCAAATTGACGCCATCGTGGATGTCATCCACGCCCAACCTGAATTAACCGGCGTGATTGTGGGGCATTACGGCGGCTTGATGTGTTCGATCGCGGACACCGGCTCAATGGTGGCCCTGCCGTACTGGGAGAAGGCGGTCATCATCGAGGAGATTGACGACGATGCCTCTGTCGAGGTCCCCTCCGATCCCACCGATACGGCGCGGCCCCCGGCGGTTATTACGAATCGCAGCCGAATTTGGAGTGAGTTTGCCGGAGCAGGATTGAATTGCGGCTTCGCCGTCATCTCTGCGGTCGGCGTGGTAGGAGGTGCAGCCGCCGAAGTGCCCTCGGGTGGGACTTCAACTTTTCTCGTGGTCGTCGCCTGGGCTGGCCTGGCTACCTCGAGCATCCAGTGCGTGAATGGGATTGTACGAACCGTCGAGGCTGCCACGAGTCCGGATTCCGATAGTCTAGCCCGCTGGGATAAGAACCGCATTTATACGGTCAGCTTTCTGGTCGTCGACGCGATAGGCGTCGCCGCTGGACTTGCCTCCCTGGGTCCCAATGTCAAGAATCTGCTGGCCGTGCTGGAGAGGAGAGGCGGCCTCAAGTCTGCCGACATGCTTGCCAAGATGGGCCGTGAAGCGCGCGCACAGGCGATCCAAGACGCCCTCAATCAGGCGCGAAGGAATCCGGAATCGGCGAGAATACTGGACGAGGCGCTGAAAGATGCATTAGGGTCGAGGACCGTGCGCAGAGTCGCAACCAATGCCGTAATTGCATCTCGCAACACGGGCGTGGTCAGCAAAGTGATCGCCGACGAAACCGCGCGCCGCCTTTTACGCGCCATTAACGACGTCATCGGCTCTGTAGACAGCCCCATCGCCAGTGCGCTGCCCTCGGATTGGGTGGGAAGCGCCAGCGGTTCGGTAAATGCGGCCGGTGGCCAGCTCATTCATGTCGTCGGATTAGACACCGATTAGCCGTGGGAAGGCCCTGGCACAACTGATCTTCCTCCTCGTGCCTTCGCGGGATGCGGATAACGGTGTGCGCTGAATCTTGCCCTGCGCTCGCCGCATCTCTTACAGTACATCTATGAGCAAGATTCATATTCCTACGCCTTTGCGGCAGTATGTGGGCAAGCAAGCCACGGTGGAGGTTTCGGGGGCCACCGTCGGCGAAGCCATGAACGCGCTGGTGGCGCAGCATCCCGAACTGCGGAAGCATCTCTACACCGAAGACGGCAAACTGCGGGCGTTCGTCAATCTCTACGTCAACGACGAAGACATTCGCTATCTGCAGAAAGAAGCAACCGCACTGAACGAGGGTGATAACATTTCCATCGTGCCTTCCATCGCCGGAGGCGCATAGAATCTGGGTGCCCCACCCTTGTCGTCCCGCGTTTGGGACGACAGGGTGGGGGTTTTGATTTCGTGAGGTATTTTCCGGCTGCGAGTATCGAGGCCTATTACCGAAGATTAAAATCTCCCCCCTCCCGCAACAAACGCGGGAAGGGTGGGGCACCCGCACAAAGAAGTCTGAGGAGTTTATGGCTACGACCACAGAAATTCCCGTCACGCTCAACAAAGATGAAATCCTGCGCTACTCGCGCCATCTCATCATGCCCGAGGTCGGCATGGAGGGCCAACAGAAGCTGAAGGCGGCGCGCGTGCTGTGCATCGGGACGGGCGGGCTGGGATCGCCGCTGGCGCTGTATCTGGCCGCGGCCGGCGTGGGTACGCTGGGCCTGGTCGATTTCGACGTCGTGGACTACACCAACCTGCAACGGCAGATTATTCACTCGACCGCCGATGTGGGGCGCAAGAAGCTGGATTCCGCGGCCGACAAGCTGAAGGGCATCAATCCTTTCCTGAACCTGCAGACGTTTGATATGCGGCTCAGCAGCGCCAACGCGCTCGAACTGTTTCGCGACTTCGACATCATCGCCGACGGCACCGATAACTTTCCCACGCGCTATCTGGTGAACGATGCCTGCGTCCTCACCGGCAAGCCGAATGTGTACGGATCAATTTTTCGTTTTGAGGGTCAGGCCAGCGTCTTCGCCACCAAAGATGGGCCGTGCTATCGCTGCCTGTATCCTGAGCCGCCACCACCCGGCCTGGTCCCTTCGTGCGCGGAGGGTGGCGTGCTCGGCATCCTCCCCGGCCTGGTCGGCGTGATGCAGGCCACCGAAGTGATCAAACTGATTCTGGGCATCGGCGATCCGCTGATCGGCCGCCTGCTGCTGATTGACGCGCTGGGCATGAAGTTCCGCGAACTCAAGCTGCGCAAGAATCCCGACTGCCCGGTGTGCGGCGCCCATCCCACGGTCACGAAGCTGATAGACTACAACGAGTTTTGCGGCATTCGGGGAGAGGAAAAACCTGTGGGCAACGGCGTTCCGGAAATTCAAGTGGAAGAATTGAAGCGGCGTCTGGACGCGAAGGACGACCTGTTCGTGCTCGACGTGCGCGAGCCTCACGAATACCAGATCTGCAATCTCGGCGGATATCTGATTCCGCTGAACGATCTGCCCAAGCGCGTGAGCGAACTCGATTCGAGCCGTGAGATCGTGGTCCACTGCAAAATGGGCGGACGCAGCGCCAAGGCCGTCGCGTTCCTGCAGCAGTCTGGCTTCACGAAAGTCCACAACCTCGCGGGAGGAATTTTGGCGTGGTCGGACCGCGTGGATCCGAAGGTGCCGAAGTACTGAGGTTGCAGTTCGCAGATTTCAGTTCAAGCTAAGAGTAAGAGAGGGGAGCACGCGCGCGTGCTCCCCTGGTGGTTTGCAGTGTGTTTTGGTGATCCGCGTTGTTGTTACTTGCTCGAGCCTGCCTGCATGCCGTCGCTGGCATTGTCCAGATCTAGGCCGAATTTCTTGCCTTCGAAGCGGGCGCCGGCCAGCGTTCTGGTTCCGTCGTCGTTGCTCTTCACCAGGGCGGCGCTGTTCTGGGCCGGCATCTTCAAGTCCACTAACTTTCCCGGCACTTTGGCCAGTACGGTCTTGCCTTGCAGGATGCTGACTTCCACGTTGGGGCCGCTGCCCTCCCATTGAAGTTTGTACTCGCCGGCCTTGAGCTTGGCTCCGTTAACGATGATTGGATCTTGCAAGGTCAAGCTGGCTTTGGTCGCTGCGAATGCGCTCGAGGCCAGCAGCACTGCCAACCCCATCATCAGACTCCTGGAAATTGTCGCGAACTTCATAGCTGCTCCTTATTTTCTTTCCCGAAGTCACGTCGGGAAACGGTTGGGGCGGCCCGGCTCGCGACCAGCACGAGAAAACACTTCGTGTTTCCCCGCGAATCGCCTACAATGCTGCCGCCGGGGTTGTGCAGATAAAGTGTGCGGACAAGCCGCACGTTTATGCTGCCGCGATGGGGGTTTTCTCACCTGGGCCGCCAAACCGAGTATGAGAGAATCCCCAGACCCCGCAAAAGATATCGCCTCAAATCTGGCCAGCGTCACCTCTGCGCCGGCCGTTACCCGCTTTGAGGGAATACGTATGCCCTGCCCTCGAAGTTCCCTTGGCCTCTAGTCCCGTTGCACTTCTTTGGACGCAGTGATCATCTTTCCGATAGCAAAGGAACTCACACGAATCTCGTTCGTCTGAAGAGAACATCAGGAAAGTGTTTTGTGAGGAAGACTCGTGTGTGGCGCGGGCACTCCTGCCCGCGAAAGGCCGGCAGCGAATCAACTCCTTTGATCGACTGCGGCAATATCGGCTACGGCGAATGGAGCACCGTTTGCACAATAGCGAACGTTCTCGTGGTCAGATTTCGCGGGCAAGAGTGCCCGCGCCACATAGGCTAGTCGCCGTGCTGGCGCTCGACCGACCAGACGTTGGCCGGATCTTTTTCGAACGGGTAGACATGCACCATCCAGTCCAGGATGACCGGGTGGAACGTGCCCCCGGCGGCGTCACAAGCCTGCTGCGTCGCGATCGACCCGCGCAATCCAAACTGCGGATTCGGACCCAAGGTATCTCTCCACTTGCCAAACGGAGGCACGCAGAAATTCACGTGCTCGTGCCAGCGCGCGACGCTGAGCGGGATGCGCGCATCGAGTTCGTCCTCGGTGAAGCTCCGCGGCGCGGTATACATCACCCCGACCAGTTTGTAGTCGTCTCCATGTTTTTCGTAAAGCAGAGACGTCGGATGCTCCGGATTGAAGTGCTCGAAAGCTTCCCGGCCGTAACGATAATTGGTGAAGTGGTACATCTTCTGCGGGATTCTCGGCAGAAAAATACGGAAGCCATCGGCCAGCGCAACGTGGTAATCCATGTATTTTTCCGAGGCCTGGCGCGCTTGCTCCACAATCTGTCGGGCGCGCTCGGCGTCGCCGGGCTTGGTCGCGCGTAGATCGGTCATCTTCATGTGCGGGCCCATGTCCATGTGGCCTTCCATGGCGTTCATGGCGTGAGCGTTGGCATCACCGCCATCTTTGTCTGCGTCCGTCGACATATCTTTCGTCTGCATCTGCATGTTCGACATGTCGTGACCTGACGAACCTGACATATCCATGCCCGGCATGGATTGCTGGCTGGCGGGCTGCGCGCCGGCTGCGGGCGCGCTCGAAGCTTGTCCCCACGCCATGCTGCACAAGATGCTGCCGATCACAATGGAATTGAAGATCACGATTCGCTGACGCATAGAAAGTCCCCCACAATCTCTGTTGATTACTAACCCTGCCGGAAAACGAATGTCTCTGCAAGACTCTCTTCGGTGACCTGCGATTACAGAGGTAACCGAACTCGCGAACGCCGCCCGCGGCATTGGCGGCACAGCGCGGTTTCTGATACACCTAACTGCTTGACGATCGAATCCATCCTCTTTCTTTTTTTCGCGGGAGTTCTCGGCGGAGCCCTGAATTCCGTTGCCGGCGGAGGCAGCTTCATCGCGTTTCCGGCGCTGCTCTTCACCGGCGTTCCTCCCATTCCGGCCAATGCCACGAATACGATCGCCTTGTGGACCGCGGCGGCAGCCAGCGGCGGCGCCTACCGCAATCGGCTGGATGTTCCCCGGCGAGTCATGATTCCGCTGCTGGCGGCGAGCTTAGTGGGCGGGCTGATCGGCGCTCTGCTGCTGCTGAAAACGCCCCCACAGACCTTCATGCGGGTGCTGCCCTGGCTGACTCTGGGAGCGACTCTGCTGTTTGCTTTCGGCAGAAAGCTCGCCGGCAGTCGCAGATCGGTGATTGAAAACAATCACGAAGCTTCGTCCGCGGCCCTCGCCGGCACGACTTTGTTTCAGTTATGCGTCGCCGTCTATGGAGGCTACTTCGGTGGAGGCATGGGCATTGTGATGCTTGCCATGCTGGCCACGCTGGGCATGACCGACATCCACGCCATGAATGCGTTGAAGAGCGTGCTGGGGTTCGTGATCAACGGCGTCGCGGTGGTCACTTTTATTGTCGCGCGTGCGGTCTACTGGAAGCACGGCATCATTATGATCGCCGGTGGAATTTTGGGTGGGTACCTGGGCGCGCACTATGCCCAGAAGCTGCCGCAGTCGTGGATCCGGAGGTTCGTAGTCCTGGTGGGCGCAGGCATGACCGTGTACTTTTTCTGGAAGTCGTATTGAAAGGCAGGGGGCAGGGATCAGGGTTCAGAGTTCAGGGTTCAGCAGAAACGCACTCGGCTCTTTCTGACCCCTGCCCCCTGTTCCCTGACCTCCCTTCCCTGTTCTTACTGGATCGGCTCAGAGACGTGTTCGTGGACGATGAGCCACTTGCCGTCGATGTTCTCCCAGATTACGGTCCAGCGGAAGTTGCCCATCTCGACCTTTCCTGCCTTGGTGGTCATCTGTTCAGCGATCGTGGCGGTGGCCCAAACCAGATCTCCGTGGGGATGCACCGCCAGGTCGTCGTTGACCGTGAACTTCGCGCTCTTGTAGGCGGCGATCAACCCCTGCGAGCCTTTGGCGTATTCGTCCCAACTGCCATATTTCAGCGGGGCGATGTCGAAAAAGATGTGCGGGCCAGTGGCGTAGTACTGGGCGACCTTGGCGGGGTCGAGAGTCGACCAGCCGTCCCAGACTTTCTGGATGGTAGCTCGGTCGGGAGCAGGGCCAGCGGCTTTCTGCATCGGGGACTTCTTCATTTGTGCAACGCCGGACAGGGTGAGAGCGAGCAGGCAGAACGCAACGGTGAGAAAGCGATTCGGCATGGGTGCCTCCAAAGATTCGGCGGAATTCTCGCACAGAAGAGCGCAAACCACAAAGGACACGAAATTTCAGGAAGGAAAACGCTCGAGCAATTGCTGACTCAGCGATTGCGTTTGACCGATTTCCACAGCGCACGTTAGAATAGTGGAGTTTGCCTGTACTCGCCGACCCGTTCTGGGGACGCCTGCCTTGGCTGAACAAACGCCG
This sequence comes from uncultured Acidobacteriota bacterium, assembly GCA_963800405.1. Lineage (GTDB taxonomy): Bacteria > Acidobacteriota > Terriglobia > Terriglobales > Acidobacteriaceae > Sulfotelmatobacter. The sequence goes on along the minus strand of CAWDBW010000045.1, from coordinate 221,525 downwards.
AGGCGGAAAACACAGCAAGCACTAGGAAAATCAGCAAGCCCCGTGGCTGCGCCCGTGTGCGCCCCTGGGTTTCGTTTTGACGCTGAATTTCAACGACATTTGACGGAGGCAGACGTATGTACGCGGTTATCCGCGCCGGTGGCAAACAGTACCGGGTGGCGCCCGGAGACGTAATTCGAGTGGAAAAAGTGGGCACCGGTACCAACGGTGACGGACTGGTCGAGTTCCCCGTGGTGGCCGTTTCCGGCGAGGAAGGCCAAGTCGGTCAACAGTCGGATGCGCGCGTAGTCGGGCAGGTGGTTGAACAAGGCCGCGGCGCAAAGATCCTCGTGTTCCACTACAAGCGCAAGAAGCAATACAAGAAACTGCGCGGGCACCGGCAGTCCTACACGGCGGTGCGCATTTCCGAAATCGCTTTTGGCGGGCAGAGCTTCAAGGCTCCGGAACTGCCGAAGAAGGAAGCGAAGCCGAAGAAGGTGAAGCCGGTCGAAACTGAGACCGACGCACCGGCGGTGGAAGCGGCGGCGGGTTCGGCCAAGAAGAAGGCTGCTCCGAAGAAGGCGGCAAAGAAGTCGCCTGCGAAAAAGAAGTAAAACGTGTGGGGACGGGCGACTCGCCCGTCCAGGTTTTGACTAAAAAGGTTTCAAACTGAGAACTGACAACCGAGAACTGAGAACTGTCATATGGCGCATAAAAAAGGGCAAGGCACTTCACGAAATGGCCGCGATTCGAACGCACAGCGGCTTGGCTTCAAAGCATTCGGCGGGCAGATCGTGCCCGGCGGCACCATCATTGTGCGGCAGCGCGGCACTCGCGTGAAGCCGGGGCTCAACGTCGGACGCGGCAAAGACGACACGCTCTTCGCCAAGATCACAGGCCGCATCAAGTTCCTGAACAAGGGACAGATGGGCAAGTTCGTCATGGTCGAGCCCGTGGAAGCGAACTGACGTCTCCGTGGTCAGGGCCGCGCGGGCAAGAGCGCCCGCGCCCCATGATCTCTCCACACAGCCTCTGCCTTCGGGCCGAGGCTTTTGTTTTCGTCGCGTTTATGCGGCATGCTTCATGAATCGTTTTGGGAAGGGCACGGCTTCCAGCCGTGCCGTGAAAGGCCAAGAAACACGCGGGCTTTAGCCCCTGAGGGATGCGGCCTCCCGGACCTTGAAGGATTGTTGAACCACGTTCCAACGCCATGTTTATCGATGAGGCAAAAATTCGGGTCAAGGCCGGCGACGGCGGCAACGGCTGCATGGCCTTCCGCCGCGAGAAGTTCGTCCCGCGCGGCGGACCCTCGGGCGGTGACGGGGGCAAGGGCGGCGACATCGTTATGGAATCCAGCGAACGCCACAACACGCTGGTGCATTTCCGTTTCAATCCCGAGCACACTGCGCAGCGCGGCCGTCACGGCGAAGGTTCGAACAAGACTGGCCGCGACGGCGACGGCATCGTCCTGAAAGTTCCGGTCGGCACGATTGTGTTCGACGACGAAACCGGCGACAAGATTTTCGAATTCACGCAGCCGGACCAGAGTTTCGTGATTTGCCGCGGTGGACGCGGCGGGCGCGGCAACGCGCGCTTCGCCACGTCGGTGCATCAGGCCCCGCGCGAGCATGAAGAGGGACGTCCGGGCGAGGAACATACGTACCGGCTCGAACTGAAGCTGCTCGCCGACGTGGGCCTGGTGGGATATCCGAATGTAGGCAAGTCCACGCTGATCTCGCGCATCTCCGCGGCGCGGCCAAAGATTGCGGATTATCCCTTCACCACGCTCGAACCGAACCTGGGTGTGGTCGCGGTCGGCGACCCGAGAAACGAAATCAGTTTTGTGGTCGCAGATATTCCTGGACTGATCGAAGGCGCGCACGCCGGCGCAGGCCTGGGCACGCAGTTCCTGCGGCACATCGAGCGCACACGTCTGCTGGTGCATCTGGTCGACGTTTCCGATTCGAGCGGCCGGCCGGATGTGGTCAAAGACGTCGAAGTGATCGAAGGCGAACTCAGCAGCTTCGGCGCGCATCTCGAGGACAAGCCGATGATCATGGCCGCGTCGAAGATCGACGTCGTCAACAAAGACAAGCTGGCCGCGCTCAAGAAGTATTGCAAGAAACACAAGCTGAAGCTCTACGAGATCTCCGCCGTGACCGGCAAGGGGATCGAGGAATTGAAATACGCCATGGCCGAGGAAGTACAGAAGCTCCGCAAGCGGGAGTTGCGAGAAGCCGTGGTTGAGAAGTCGTAGAGACGCGTGTCATCACTGAAAAGTACTGAAGCGTACCGCCACTGAACAGGGTGCCCCATTCTAGCCGCGCCCTTTGCGGCTAGAGTGGGAATCGATGCCGCCGGCAGTGCCGATTTTTTCCAAAATCTCCCCGGAAGCGTTTTCCCACAGCCTTCCACAGCAAGAAATCGCAATCCTGTGACGAACAACCTTTACTGAGAAAATTCAAACGCCCACAATGGTCCCATGCGCGAAGAATTCCTCAACTCGGCGGGCGACACAAAAGCGGCTAACTCCTTATTCCATAATATTTTACGTGTAAGTCATTCCGGCTCAAGATTTTGTCGGAAATGCCGCGGGTCTGGCAGGCATAACCCTAATCGAACGAGAATCTTACAGAGCAGCGAAGAAAAAAATGTTGAGGTCCGACTCGGTCGCGAGGAACAGCAGGTCCCTCCACTACGGTCGGGATGACAGCCCTTTAGCGCGTGACGCGGCGCTGAAGCGCCGCTCTTCCACCGCTAGCCCCGCTTTTCCACCGCTGTTTACGCCCGCGGCAGCGGCCCGTGCTGGAAGTGGTATTGCAGAATCCTCGCGGCCAGCGCGGGGGTCAGAGTCGATCCGTTCTGTTCGACGGTGCGCACGACTTCTCCGCGGCATACCACTTCAGTGGCTGACAGTCCGGCAATTTCCTGCGGGAGCACCAGATTGATTTCCAGCTGCGCGTTGGGCTGCAACACCTCGTCGGCCTGGAAGAGCATGCCGGAGCGGCTGATATTTTCGGTGGTGCCGACGTGCCAATCTTTCTCGCCGAGGCGGCGATAGCGCAGAGGCAAATGCAGCTGGAATCGTTGCGCGCGCGCGGGCGGAATCTCCCGGCCCCGCGCGGTGCGGAGTGGTTCGGCGGACTGTGCGGACATGGCGACCTCCGGGGGAGTAGCGTCGAGCACTTCGCGCACCCGGCTTTTCAGGTCGCGAAGGTTGAAGGGCTTCTGGAGCAAGCGTACGCCGGCGTCCAGCATGCCGTTGTGTCCAATCACGTTTTCGGTGTAGCCCGACATGTAGAGGATCTTCACGTTAGGGCGAATTTCGGAAATGCGCTGAGCCAGCTCGCGCCCGTTCATGCCGGGCATAATGACGTCGGTGAGCAGCAGGTGAATCGTCTTTTCGTGGGCCACGGCAATCTGCATGGCGACTGCGCCATCGGCGGCTTCGATCACTTTGTAGCCCTGCTTTTCGAGATATTGGCGGGCCAGGTAGCGCAGGTTGGCTTCATCCTCGACCAGCAAAATGGTTTCAGTGCCGGGCTCGACTTTGCGGTGCTCGACTGGCGCGGCGGTGAGTTGCGCTACGGCCGCTTCGCCGGTCGAAGCGACGCGCGGCAGATAAATCTTGAACGTGGTTCCCCGGCCCATCTCGCTGTAGACCCAGATGTATCCGCCACTCTGCTTGATGATGCCGTACACCGTGGACAGGCCGAGACCGGTTCCTTTCGTGCCCTTTGTGGTGAAGAACGGCTCGAAGATGTGGGACTGGGTTTCCGCGTCCATGCCGGCGCCGGTGTCGCTGACGGCGACCATGACGTAGTCGCCGGGGCGCAAAGGCGCGTGAAAGCGGGCGTAGTCTTCATCAAGCGTCACGTTGGAAGTTTCAATGGTCAGCTTGCCGCCCGAGGGCATGGCGTCGCGGGCATTGACGGCCAGGTTCATGATGACCTGCTCGATCTGCCCGGCGTCGGCGCGGACGCTCCACAGATTCGGGCTGGGAGCGATGACCAAATCGATGTCCTCGCCGATCATGCGAGTCAGCATTCTTACGTTTTCGGTGGCGACGTCGTTCAGGTTCACGACCCTGGGAGCGAGCATCTGTTTACGGCTGAAGGCCAGCAGTTGGCGGGTGAGTGAGGAGGCGCGTTCGGCGGCGCTGGCGATTTCCTGGGCTGGACCGCGCAGTTGAGGCTCGTCTCCGAGGCGTTCGAGCAGAAATTCCGAGTAGCCCGAAATCACCATCAGAAGGTTGTTGAAATCGTGCGCGATGCCGCCTGCGAGCCGGCCCACCGCTTCCATTTTCTGGGACTGGCGCAGTTGCTGCTCGAGGGCGCGGCGTTCGGTCACGTCTTCGGCAAAGAGTTCGAAGACCATGCCTTCCGGGCCGTTGGCCACCGAGCGGCCGGAAATGCGGACACCCGTAGTCATGCCGTTCTTGCGCTTCCATTCCGCGGTCAGGCCTTTGAAAGGGACTGCCGAGCGCAGGAAGTCGGCGAGATCGAACCACTTGTCGTTGTCGGCGTAGAGGCTAAAAACGTGCTGGCCAATCAGTTCTTCGGCAGAAGCGTGGCCGAGGAGCTCGACGAACGCGGGGTTAGCGTCGAGAATCTTGCCGGTGGAATCGCAGCGGCAAATGCCGTAGGGCGCGTTCGTCACCAGCGAGCGGAAGTTCAGCTCCGAGCGGCGCAAGTTTTCCTGCGCTGCGCGCAAGGCCGCGTTCAGCCAGCAGATGAGCATGGCCACGAAGAAGAACAGCGAGAGCCGGATAATCGCGGTGCGCAGCTGGGCCGGGCTGTGTTCATTGGCCAGCGTGAAGTAGGCGCTGACGGTAAGGGCGAACGCAGTAGCCACCACTCCGGGCTTCCAGCCGCCATACCAGGCGCTCACCATCACGGCCACGCCGAACAGGGCGAGGCGGCTTTCCGACACATCGGTCAGCAGGATGGTGGGAATCAGCGCCAGTGCCGTGCTGAGCACGGCCACGCCGTAGCGCAGAATGGGAGCGCGCGCGGGCGGAATGCCGAGTAGGGGGAGGGTTACTCGCATGTAACGATCCTAGTTCCAAGATGGGAAACAGGATAGTTACAGGAGTACATCTTCGGTCTGCGATCACTGCATTTCGGAGTGTCCTGTGGGCGCGAGGGAGGACGGCCATTGGGACAGTGGCGGGCGGATACGGGGCTCAGTTTTGATTGCCCTGAATGTGCTTCGCACTTGCGTCCGAACGCCGAAATCGCGACACTAGGCGGGGCTAATCCAACCCATGAATATTGGACTTTTTGGCGGGACCTTCGATCCGGTGCATCGCGGACATCTGGCGCTGGCGCGGGCGGCGCTGGAACAGTGTAGGCTGCATCGCATTCACTTTGTGCCGGCGAACATTCCACCGCACAAACAGCGGCAGCCGCTGACGCCCTTTCTCCATCGCTTTGCCATGCTGGCGCTGGCAACGGCACCAGAGAAGGCGTTCGTGCCTTCGCTGCTTGAGGCTCCGGAGGAAGCTCCAGTTCGCAGGGGACGTGAGGAAAAAGACCGTCAGGAGAAACCGAACTACACCATCGACACGGTGCGGCGGCTGAAGCACTCGTGCAAGGCCAGCGACAAACTGTTCTTGCTCATCGGCATGGACGCTTTCGCCGACATTGCCAAGTGGCACCAGGCGGAGGCGCTGTTCCGCGAATGCGAGTTCGTGGTGGCGAGCCGTCCTGGATACTCGCTGGCCGACGTGGCCAATGCGCTCCCTGAAAGCCTGCGTCCGCGGCCGGAAGTGACACGGCCGTTTCACAAGCAGCCCGCGGCGGGAGATCTGGTGCTGCCGGGGGTGACCATCCACCTGCTGGCGGATCTGCATCAGCCGGCCTCGGCGACGGCGATTCGCCAGGCAGCGGCTGCGGGCAAGCCGCTGGGCCGCTTCGTGGATGCGCCCGTGGCCGAGTACATCCGGAAAATGGGATTGTACAAATAGGCTGCCGGCGCAGCGACGGGCGCGAATAATTCAGTATGATGGAACGCAGGCATCGGGACATTCGAGCCCGGCGCGGTTCGCGGAAATAATCAGGGCTGGCGTCCTTTCAACCGCCGATAATGCAGGAGACCAATGGCTCAGAATCACTACACCACCAAAACCAAGCGGCGCCCTAAAAGCAGCAACCGCAAAGATCCGGCCGCGGCCACCATGGCAAAGCTGCGTGAACTGGCAGCGGCCGAAGCGAAGAAGTCAGGCAAGTAACGTGCGCAGGGCGCTCGTCGATTCGATTCGTCGAGAGTCAGTGGAGCGTCAGTTACAATGAGAGTCGCTTTCCAGCCTAAGAAGGAAGCACGTACTACGGAATGAAGAAGAACGAACTGAAACAGCAAATCTCCGCCGCCATCCAAGCCTGCCTCGAGAAAAAGGCCGAAGAACTCAGCATCCTGGAAATGGAAAAAGGCTCTGGGGCGTTCACTGACTACTTCGTGCTGTGCAGCGGAACCAACCCGCGGCAGGTGCAGGCCATTGCCGACGAAGTGGAACTGCGTCTGAAGGCGGCGGACTTGCGCCCGGCGCACGTCGAGGGCTACAAACAGGCGGAATGGGTGCTGCTGGACTATGTGGACTTCGTGGTCCACGTATTCTCGGAGAAGGCGCGGAAATTTTATGATCTGGAACGGCTGTGGAAGACGGCCAAGCGACTGGAAGTGGCCGATTTGAACACCGCTCCCAAGAAGCGCAAGGCTCCGAGCAAGCCCGCCAAGACCAAGCCAGCCGCGCCGAAAAAGAAGAAGAAAAAGAAGGCCTGACCTCAGAGGTTAAACCTCAGGGGCTAAAGCCGGCTTCGAAGGAAGGCTGGAATCGCAGCGCTAAAAGCGCTGCACCACCTGAAAGCAACTGGAACGCCCAAAGGCAACTGGACACCCAAAAGCAACTGCACCACCCAAGAGCAGCGTCTCGCTCGAAAATCAAGATTGCCTTGAAGATCAAGATTGCATGGATCGGGAAGACGAAAGAACCGGCGATCGCATCGTTGACCGAGGAGTATCTCAAGCGGATTTCGCGTTATGTGCCGATCGAAGCAGTCGCGCTACGGGATGAGGCCGATCTGCTCGCCAAGTTCGTTGCAAGCGCGAAAGGCGGAAGTGCGAAGGGCTCGACGAGGTCTACGCTGGTGCTGATGGACTCGCGGGGCAAGGAATTGTCGTCGGAGCAGTTCGCTAAGTTTCTGGGAGATTATCAGGACCGCAACCCTTTGCCGCTGATATTTGCCATCGGTGGCGCCGACGGATTCAGCAACGAGTCAAAGGCTGCCGCGCAGAACGTCATCTCACTCGGAAAAATGACGCTGGCGCATGAGTTGGCGCGGGTGGTGTTGCTGGAGCAGGTGTATCGCGCGTTCACGATTTTGAAAGGACACCCGTATCATTCGGGACATTAGACCGCGGTTCATAGTAGGCGCCGAGTGAGCGGAGTTTTGGTTAGGAAATGGACGACGTTGCGGCTGCGGCGATGCACAGCCACTTTCCATTCTTGAATGCCCAGGTGTCCATGAAACGGGCGCGCAGGACGTAGGCGTGGCCATCTTTCACGCCCCGTTCACGGTAGATACCAACGACAACCGCTGTAGTTCCGTGCGCCTGTACGGTCATTGATTCTGGCCCGATCTCGACCAGGTTAATACTCGGCCTGCGTAGCTCTGCGAGGCAGTCCGCTTTCGTCAACTGCACGCCGTTGGGTTCCACCCACACCAGCGCATTGTCGAGCATGGCATCCAGCGCGAGGCTGTCCTTGCGATGCTGGGCGTCGAATCTGGCGTATTCCAAGTCCCGAATCCTATCCCGAACTGTGGCCGCCAAACCCGAGTCGAAGTTGATCTGCTGCCCCGGAATCATGGCGGCGGTTGCCCAGGCGATGGCCAATACAAGTGCGATCATTTTCATAAGATCATTTTCAAGAGATCATTCGTCAGGCCATTTTCATGAGACCCAGGAAACCGGCCGCGAGGGGGAGACGAACTCTTCGTTGGTTCATGGTTTCATGGCTGTGGTCATGCTGGCGACACACTGCCAATGGCCCTCCTCGTTCACCCAGGTGTCAATGAACCGGCCGTGGCGCAGGTAGGGCTCCCCACGTTCCACACCCTTTAATTGCAAAACGCCGCTGACGATCACCGTGTTTCCGTGGGCTCGAGCGGTCGAAGACTCGACCACAATATCGACGACGTGGGCCGCCCTGGTGTCGGCCAAAACCTGCGCTTTCGTCATCAATCTGCCGTCAATGTGTACATACACCAGAGAGTCGTCGAAGATTGACTGCAAGGCCTTCACGTCGCGGAATTGTGCGGCTTCGGCCCACAAACGCTCCAGCGCCCGTACCTTCGATTCAGCGTCGACAGGGTCTTGCGCCTGGGCAGGCTGGGCTCCGAGGCAAGTTCCAAGGCAAGTTCCGAGCCAGGTTCCGAGGCAAACCAGTACGATCGACCATTTCGATCTTTTGATCACGAAGGTTGTCCTTAGGTGCGTTATCGGCAGTCGGAGCGCATTGCTTGAGGGGGCCGGAGGATGTGGCACGTGAGGACACAGTCCAGACTTCGGCGAGCAGGGCCTCTGGTAGTGCCCAGACTCGCTCGGCTTTATTTCCTCGGTGTGTCCGTGCTTGCTGCCAGGACCTTCAGAATTTCCCCCGCCAGGTCCGCCGCGCCGATGCCTTCCATGTTGGTGAGGACGACGACTCCGGTGCGCAGCGTGGGGGCAATGAAGAAGGCGGTGCTGGTGCCCTGCTGGCCGCCGGTGTGGCCTACGGCGGCGCTCGCGCTTCCATCCTCATTGCGCCAACCCCAGCCCAGGCCGTAAGCATCCTTCGAGCCGTCGGAGGGTTTCAGCGGCGTCCACATCAGATCGCGGGTGGAGCGCTTGATCAGCTTGTCATTTAATACAGCCACCTCGAATCGCGCCATGTCTTCCGCCGACGACAGCCAGCCGCCGCCGGGAATCTTGTAGCTGGAGTCGAGGAAGTCGGCATTCTCGACCGCGCCTGCTTTCGTTGCCCAGTAAAAGCGGGTGCGGTAGGGGATGATGGCAAAGCGATCGTCGGCTTGCGTGTGCTCCATGCCGGCGGGCACGAGAACATTCTGGCGCATGAAGTCTAGATACTTCGCCCCGGAAGCGCCTTCCATGACGCAGCCCACCAGGGTGTAGCCCTGAGTCGAGTAATGAAAATGAGTTCCAGGATCGGCAACCAGGGGATCGTTCTTGAAGAAGTCGAGTCCGGCCTGAATGGGGTTGTCGAAATGCTTGGTGTTGCCCCCCTCAAGATCTTCCTGATTTTCGCTAGCCTTGTAGTGACGGATGCCGCCCAGATGTCCCATGACTTCACGCGTGGTAATAGGCGCTTGCTTCACGGGGAACGCCGGGCAGTATTTCTGGACGGGGGCATCGAGATCGCGTTGTCCACGCTCGAAGAGCTGCATGGCGCCCACTGCCGTGAGCGACTTCGAGATGGATGCCAGGCGGTAGAGCGTGTGTTCGCTGGCGGGCGCGTTGTTCTCGAGATCGGCAAAGCCGAAGCCCTGGGCCCACTCGTATTCTCCGTTCTCGATCACCGCAACCGAGACTCCGGGAACGTGCGTCGAGGCCATGAATTTGGAAACCGCGGCCTCGATTTGAGTGCGTTTTTCCGCGGAGAGTTCGTGCTGCTGGGCGTGCGCGCCGGGTACGAAGGCGCTGCAGAAAAGAACGGCCAGGATGAAACCGCGTGCTGACTGCTGCGAGAGCTTTCCCTTCAAGGCCACGATCTACCTCCGCAATAAAGTCTCGTCCGGGAGATTACACAAAACAGAATGGTCTGTCACTCTGAGCCAGACGCAGCGTTTCCGACCGTCCTGTAAACTCGAATCATGTACGCCTCCCGTGGAACCAAGCCGCTGTTCGAATCCCGCGAGAATCCTCCCGCGCACTATCTGATCGCACACAGTGACGGCGGCGCGCGCGGCAATCCCGGCCCCGCCGGTTACGGCGTCGTCATCAAAGACGAGTCCGGACGCAAAGTCGCCGCGCTCAGCGAATATCTCGGGCACCAGACCAACAACTTCGCGGAATATCAGGGACTGATTGCCGCTCTCGAGTATGCCATCGAGCACGGCCCCAAAGCGCTGAAGCTGATCAGCGATTCCGAACTGCTGGTGCGGCAGATCAAAGGCATCTACAAAGTGAAGAACGCCGTGTTGCAGGATCTGCACGGCCGCGCCAAAGAATTAATCGCGCAACTCGACTGGTTCTCGATCGGCCACGCCTTCCGCGAACAAAATCAGGAAGCCGATCAACTGGCCAACGAAGCCATGGACAAAGGCATGGGGCGTAGCACTGCAGGTCTGGGCACAGCTCGTGTGGGCACGGGCGACTCGCCCGCGCGGCCCGGAGCTCAACCGCAAGAGTTCGAAGGCATCGTGCGCAACGGAGTGGTGGAACTGACGAACGGCAAACTCCCCGACGACACTCGAGTTCAAGTGCGAGTAAAGAAGTAGAGCCTCTATTTTGTCATCCTGAGGCGCGTTCTTTGCGCCGAAGGACCTATGCACTCCCGCAGGTTGCACAGGTCCTTCGCTTCGCTCAGGATGACAAAGCGCTTTACTCTGCCGCTGACGTGTGGTCGTGCACAATCTTCCACCCGTCGGGAAACTTGCGAAATACCAGCGTGAAAATGCCATGCGGAGTCTTGCCGTCGGACATGGTCAAGTGGAATGCTCCCCGCACGAAGGCCGCGTCCGGCCCGAGCATTTCGATGCGCAGATCGGAGAACTTCAGCTTTCCCATCTCGTGCCCCGGACCTGAATACGTCGCGCGATAGTGCTCGAGCGCTTCCTGCCATCCGTGGTTTTCCTTGCCACGCGAAAAAAATGTGAGCTCTGGAGAATTCCAATACCCGGCCATGAACGCATCCAGATCGTGCCGGTTCCACGCCTCCTGCTGGGTGCGCAGGACGCGCTCGACCGCAGCCGTATCGTCCTCCGTGGCCGCGCTCTTAGGCATTGTCTGTGCTGTTCCGCCAGCCGTGAACAGCAGCAGTAAGACCAAAATACACAGAATCATTCTCATAGTTATTCTCGTCGCAGAGACGTTGCTGGCAACTCTCTCTCGCCATCACCCCGAATGCTGCCGGCAAGACGTAGCAAGCTACGTCTCTACGGATGCGGATGCGGCGCTAATGCGCTTCTTCGGTGGCCGGGGCCGCATCGGGCGTATCGACTTTCTGCGCAACGGCATGCGGCATAACTGGCGGCGGCTGAAAATCGCCTGCATCTTTTCCGCCATCGCTACCGTCATAAAATTCATCCAGATCGGCAGCGCGGCGTGTGCTCCCGTTTCCTTCGCTCCCAGGGATTTCTTCTCGTCGTACCCCAGCCACACTCCACACGTCATGGTAGGAGAGAATCCCACGAACCACGCGTCGGTAAAATCGTTGGTCGTGCCGGTCTTGCCCGCCACCGGAAACGGCAGCTTCGCCGCCGCGATCCCGGTACCGTGCAGCACGACCTCGCGCAACATGGAAGTCATGATGCGCGCGGTGCGCTCGCTGATCACATCTTTCACGTCGGGAAAATCTTCCTCCAGCACGCGCCCTTCATAGTCGGTCACGCGGGTGATGTAGCGCGGGGTCACGCGCACGCCGTCATTGGGAAACACGCTGTACGCCGAGGTCTGCTCGATCAGCGAAATTTCCGCCGACCCCAGCGCCACCGGCAAATACGGGGGTAGCTTGGCCGTGATGCCAAAGCGTCCGGCGTATTCGATCACTGTCTTGATGCCAACCTTGTTCGCCAGCTTCAGCGCCGGAATATTGCGCGACTGGGCCAACGCCCGGCGCAACGTAATGATGCCTTCAAATTTCTCGTCGTAATTGTGGGGTGAGTAAGGCCCGGAAGGCGTGTCGAAACTTATTGGCTCGTCGAGAATCGTGTCGTCGGGACTGGCGCCCTGGTCGATAACGGTCGTGTAAACATAGGGCTTGAATGACGACCCGACCTGCCGCATGGCCTGGGTCGCGCGGTCAAATTTCGAATCGTTGAAGTCGCGGCCGCCCACCAGCGCCTTGATTCCTCCCGTGGCATTGTCGATGGCCAGCAGCGAACCCTGCGCGCCGGAATCCTGCTCCAGGCTGACGCGCGCCGCGCCGTTCGCGCCCAGCGCGAGAATCCTGACGTAGCAGATGTCGCCGGCTTTGAGAATGTCAGCCAGTTTCTGCTGCGCCCAGGCCACGTCGGCCTGACCGAGCGCGGCGGTGTATTTCCCAAACTTCAGCGTGGCAATGCCCGTGCCTGACGCCGTGACCAGGGCGTGGACGTATCCATTCACTTCCGGCTCATCGTCCCAGTCGGGATGCGAATACTTGTCGAGAACCGCTCCCTCGGCCACCACATTTTCCAGATGGCCCTTCCATCCATGCCGGCGTTCGTAGGCGGCCACGCCGTCGAGCACCGCCTGATTAGCCGCCTTCTGCAAGTCCACATCGAGCGTGGTGTATACCTTCAGCCCGCCTTCGTGAACCTGGTCGGCTCCGTATTTATTCTCCAGATAGCGACGAATCTCCTCCACAAAATTAGGCGCCAGGGAATTGGGGTCGTGGGCCAGATGCAGCACCAGCGGCGCCGAGCGCGCGTCGGCCGCCTGCGCCGCCGTGATCTTGCCGTCCTCTAGCATGGCATTGATCACCAGATTCCGCCGCCTCACCGCTTTGTCAGGATGGCTGATGGGCGAATACACGGTTGGCCCCTTCGGCAAGCCCGCCAGCAGCGCCGCTTCATCCAGAGTCAACTGCTTCGCCGGCTTGCTGAAGTAGAACTCCGACGCGGCTTCGAAACCGTACACGCCGTGCCCCAGAAAAATCTGGTTGGCGTAGAGCGTGAAAATCTGCGGCTTGGTGAAACGCCGCTCGATCTGGACGGCCAGCATCGCCTCCTGCACCTTGCGCTGCCAGCGGCGGTCGGGCGACAGAAAAAGATTACGCGCCAGCTGCATGGTCAGCGTAGAAGCTCCCTGCACCTTGCCGCCCGATTCAATGTCGCGATAGGCCGCTCCCGCGATCCGAAAAAAATTGATGCCGGAGTGCTTGTAGAAATCCTTGTCTTCAATCGACACCAGCGCGTCGCGCAGCACTGGAGGGAAATCGTCGTAGCTCGCCACCACGCGCCGCTGCAGCGCGAACGATCCAATGACCCGCCCGTGATCGTCATACAGTTCGGTGATGGAACTGGGCCGGTAGGCCTCCAGAGCGTCGACCTGCGGCAGGTCCGTGGTATACACCAGCAGCAGACCGGCAGTAGCTCCCACCAGCACCGCGACCAGCACCAGCAAGCCGAACAGGACGCGGCCCACCAGCCGACGCCCGCCGATTTCGACCTCGGGAAGATTTTCGTAGAGAGACTTCATCAGAATCAGGAATCGAATGTTTAAGATCGGGAGTCGAGGTCAGGATAGCATTTTCGCCCGGCCTGCTTCGTGCACGGGCTAACACCCAAAAAGAAAGCGCGCGCCCGTGAGGCGCGCGATGAAGAAAACTCCCCTGTCATCCTGTGCTTTGTGATCCTGAGCAACGCGAAGGACCTATGCGATCTGCCGGCAGCATCGATGCTGCCGACGGCCTCATAGGTCCTTCGCTTCGCTCAGGATGACAACGCCATTCAGCTGCTTCGGACTTAGCTCGCCCGGCTCTTCAGCACTTCCACAGCTTTGTTTAGCTGATCATCCACGGTGGCCTTCGGCTTGGCTTCCTGATCCGCCGGCACGGTGCCATCTTCGTCGTCCGGGCCCACGGAATCGTCGGTCGCATCGGCCACCAGAACGTTGGGGGTGATCGCCGTATCCTGGATTGCCTTCCCGCTGGGCGAGTAATACTTCGCGTAGGAGAGGATCAGCACTCCGCCATCGGGCAGTTCGAACGTCTTCTGCACCGAACCGTCGCCGAACGTTTTGTCGCCGACCACGTCGCCGCGCGCGTTCTCCAGAATCGCGGCCGCAACAATTTCAGCCGCGCCCGAGGTTCCCCGATTCACCAGCACTGCGACCGGAAGAGCTGTGACGGCCTTCGCCGGATCGGCGTTGAAAGCCTCCCGAGGAAATTTCTGACCCTGCAAATAAGTAATCGTCCCGTGATTCAGGAACAGGTTGGCCGCCGCAATGCCTTCAGTCTCGTCGCCTTCGGCACAGTTGCGCAGATCGAGCAGAATCTTTTTCGCGCCCGCTTTCTCCAGCGCCTTCACCTTCGCCGAAATTTCCTGGGCTTTGCCCTTGGTCAGGGTTTCCACCTTCACATAGCCGATGCCGTCGTCCATCATTTTGTCGGCTACCGGAGGAATAGTGACGATGTCACGCGTAATTGAAATCTTCTGCGGCTCTGCTTTGCGCGCCCGCACCACCGCAACATTCAGCGTGGATCCAGGAGCGCCCGCCAGCAGGTTGCGAATCTCGGGCAGGGACATTTCCCGCGTGCTCTGGCCCTCGATCGATTCGAAGATGTCGGTCTGCTCAATGCCAGCCTTCTCTGCGGGAGAGCCTGGCAACACTGCGACCACCGCCGCGTAGCCAAAGCGTTTTGACACCACCGCGCCAATACCACCCTTGGAGTCCGTCCTGTGATCTTTGAAAGCCTTGTAGGCGTCGGCCGACATGTAGGCGGAGTTGGAATCGAGCGACTCCAGCAACCCGTGCAGCGCGCCGTCGGTCACCTTCGGGATGTTCGGCTCTTCCACGTACTCCGTGCGCACGCGCGAGAGCACTTCACTGTAAACCTGCAGTTGGCGGTAAGAGCCGTCGTTCGAGGAAGCGTGCACGCCTCCCAGCGAACCCACAACTACGAACATGAGTACGGCAAAGGAGGTGACGAGAATCGCTGCTTTAGTTTTCATGGACATCAATTTTGGTCTTCTTCCGGAAGGAACAGCTTCCTAGTCGAAACTTTACTGATTATATCTCTCTAGATGCGGATTTCCATCCCCTGGCTGCTCAATATGATGCACTGACAGTAACGAAGGGGCAGCGAGGCCTCACTCAAAGACGAGCGAGACTGGGATCTGTTATCGGGCCTCGTTTCAGGGCGCTTTTGGAAGAGCCGTCGTCCTCCCGCCGCTCTCAACAAAACAAACCAGTTACCCTCACTGCGCGGGCTTAAAGCTGATGGTCAGCGGGGTCTGAACCGAGACCGGCCGTCCGTTCATGATGTACGGCTTGAATTTCCAGCGCTTCACCCCATCGATCGCGACTCGGGCAAAGGCCAGCGATCCCTGCAGGAACTTGGCGTCCTCTACGGTGCCGTCGCGGCCAATCAGAACCTGCAATGTCACGGTGCCCGGCTGCCCGTTGGAGTTGCCGGGATAGTCTGGGGCGGGCTGGTCGGTGAGCAAGGCACGCTCCGCGGCTTCCGGAACCTTGACGGGCTCGATCGCCTGCATGGCGGCTTCCGGCGGCTTGTTTCCGCCCGCGTCCGGAGTCATAGACGCCATCTGTGACTTCAGGCTTGAAGGAACATTGGTTGGATCCGAGACGGTGTGCGGCGGCTTAGAAACAGCTGTCAAGGCCGCAGGCACGGAAGTTGAAGCCGGGGCAACCGCAACTGGCGTATCGGAACGAGGCGCAGTCACGCTTGGAGCGACCACCGTCGAACCTGTAGGCGCCGAAGCGGCCGGAGTTAAAGTAGCCGGGTTCCCAGAAGCTGGGGTCGAGCCGGGCGTGCCCGAATTCGGCGATGCAGAATTCGCACCTGCAGCCGGTCCGCCGGCAGGCTGAGCGGTCTCTGGAGTGGTTGGGGCACCCGGATTCGCCGGGGCGGGCACTCCTGGAGCCGCCGTGGGATCGGCCGGCGTCGCGCCAGCAGGGTCGCCCTGTAACGCAGGTTCCGCATTCTCGCCCATATTATTGGGCTTCTTCACGGTCGGGTCCACCACCGGAATCACGTGGATTTGCGAGGGATCGGTGGTGGCGTCCGGAATATTCTCTGCCACCGGCAACTTGTATTCATCCCCCGCCCGGCCAAAATCTTCGTGTGCAATCGGGGCCTGCGGAGTGGTAACGAGTTGCGGATTCAGCCAGGCGTGTACGGTCTGGCCTCCCCGCGCCCATGCGGCCCGCACCCCCGCGTGCCAGGGCGCTTGCGGCGCAGCCACCACCGCGCAGGCAGCCAGAGCGAGCGCGCCAATGATTGCTCCCTTGCCCAGCCGCAACGGGGCTCGCCGCACTTTCTCTGGTTCGCTGCCGCCGGTGATATAGGAGAACAGCTCTGCCTCTTTTTTCTCCTCATGCTGCTGTTGACTGTGCTCTTGACCCTGCCCTGGAATTTCCTGCGAATCCGGTTTTGCCTCGGAAGCAAACTCTCCCGCGGAACCTTCCGAACTCGCCGGGGAGTAGGCAGGCGTCTGGTCGAAGCCCAGTAACTCGGGTTTGGCGGGCGCCGGAGCCGGGGCGGCCGCCGCGCCCGCTGACCCCTGGGGTCCGGTGCCTCCGCGAGTTTTCAAATACCATTCCAGCCCTCGGGTCTCGCCGGTTTCCGGGGGTGGAGGTGGCGGAGGTGCAACGACTTCCTCGACCGAAGCGGCCACCGGTTCCAGATCCTTCTCGACCGACGATGACACCTTGAACTCGTGCACCTCCGAATCGGTGACGAACTGTCCTCCCGGAGCCGAAGGGGCGGAATGCAGAAACTCTCCCGCGCGCAGATTTCTTTCGTTGCCTTGCGCCAAGTTGGCCGGGAGGGTCGAGACCGAGCCCGCCGGCGCGCCTGCCGCCGAGGCTCCTGCGGCCGCCGCTTGAGCCGCTGTGGCGGCCGATTCCTGCTTGGCGCGCAGCAGATCGCGTGCCGTGGTCAAGGTATCCCCGACCTGGTTGCCCACCAGCGGTTTGCGCAGAATGGAATTCGCGCCCGCCTGCAGGGCCTTGGGAACGCTGACATCATCACTCACAATGGCCAGCGTGAGCGGGCGTTCGCTGGCCTTGCGTTCGCGGGCCTTGGCCAGCAGCTGCGCCGCTTCCGGCTGCTGGTCCCAGTCGATAATGACGATCTGAAAATTGCCCTGAGTGACCTTCTCGACGGCGGCCGCCAGCTCGCGACAGAGATCTCCCTCGACACCGAGGCCGGTAAGCACCTGAAGAATGGACTCAGCCGTTTCCCCGTCCGAGGAAAATAAGAGGCAGCTCAAGGTCATGCTCCCTTCAGACTAGGGGTAACCAGTAACGGCGGCAAGATTACTGTGGGGGGCGGTAACAGAGTAATCTTTGCACCGCCGGTACATGTACCGCTGGAGCGGGCACTGCTAGAATGCTCGGTCGCCCCCTATCCCATGCCCTTGCAAGAACATAACTACTGGCTCACCACTACCGTATTCCCCGCGGTTGAGGCCGCTCACCCGTTGCCGGAGGCTGTCGATGTAGCCGTAATCGGCGCCGGTTTTACCGGCCTGTCGGCTGCACGCACCCTGGCCAAACGAGGCGCGAAGGTCGCCGTGCTCGAGTCCGAAACCATTGGCTGGGGCGCCAGTTCGCGCAACGGAGGCATGGTCCTGACCGGCATGAAGCTGGGCGTGAACCAGCTCATCTCCCGCTATGGACGCGAACTCACCCAGCGCATGTATGCCGCGTCGCTGGCCACCATCGACTGCGTCGAGCAGATCGTTCGCGAAGAAGGAATCGATTGCGACTTTTCCCGTTGCGGACATCTCGAAGTCGCGTGCAAGCAGAAGCACTTCGACGACTACGCCCGCCAGGCCGAAGTGATTGCCCGCGAGTTCCACCACACGCTACGCGTGGTGCAAAAGGAGGAGTTGAGTTGCGAGATCGGATCCTCTATCTACTTCGGCGGCATGGTCGACGAAGTCAGCGCCGGCTGCAATCCCGCACGCTATGTCGCCGGACTCGCCCGCGCCGCCATGAACGCTGGGGCAGAAATCTTCGAGCACACCCGCGTCCAATCGGTGCAGAGAAACCCGCGCCAGGGCCAGGCCGTCTGGCAGCTCGCGACCTCGCGCGGCCCGCTCCGGGCCCACGAAGTTTTCGTCGCCACCAGCGGATACACCGGCCCGGCCACGCCTGCGCTACAGAAAAAGCTCATCCCCATCGGGTCGTTCATCATTACAACCGAAGTGTTGCCCGAGAAGCTGGCGCAGGAACTCAGCCCGCGCAACCGCATGATCTACGACTCGAAAAACTATCTTTACTACTACCGGCTCACCCCCGACCGCCGCATGCTGTTCGGCGGCCGCGCCGCATTTTTCCCCGAGAACGATCAGACCGTCCGCCGGAGCGCGGCCATCTTGCGCCGCGGCATGATCGACGTCTATCCCCAGCTCAGCGACGCCAAAATCGACTATGTCTGGGGCGGCACGCTCGACTTCGCGTTCGACATCATGCCCCACGCCGGCCGGATCGACGGCATGTACTACGCCGTAGGCTACGCCGGACACGGCGTCGCCATGGCCACGTATCAAGGCCAGAAGGTTGCCGAACTCATGGCCGCCGAACAGATGCCCGACGAGCTTCAAGCTCGCCGCGCCGAAGACAAGCCAGAGAATCCGTTCGTCGGCATCCCGTTCCCCGGCGCGCCGTTAGGCCTGTACAACGGCAAACCGTGGTTCCTGCCGCTGGCGGGAGTTTGGTATAAACTTCTGGATTGGGTGAGCTAGATGGATACTGAAGAAAAGAAAAAAGAGAAAGCCTTCCTCGCTCTCGCGGAACGCTTTCGAGCTGTCACTGATCCGCGTGAGATAAAGCAACTGGGCGACGAGATGGGGCGACTTATCTTCGGCGGATGAATTCGACCCGGCAATTCTGCATGTCGAAATCGGCGGCCAAATCGCGCATCATGTATATCGAGTGCAAAGCCGAAAGCCTGAACGGGCCGGCTCGGATCGGCCGCGTTACATTCTCGAAAACGGGGAAGAGTATTTACTACAACGGCCACTTATTCCACAGCCTCAAGGGTGCCGGCTTCAAGGCCAACTATCGCAACGGGACGACCGGGGAGCAATATTGGATTTCTGGGCCACGCCGCGACGGCCAGGATCGTCTGTACCTCAGCAATGTTCCGGTTGAGATCGATGAGGACGCGCGAGAAGAATATTGGATCGAAATTCGCAGGAAGCCTGAGCTGAAGAATCAGTCGCGAACATAACTTCGCCCTGCACAATCCCTGTCATCCTGAGCGAAGCGAAGGACCTGTGCAACTTACCGCCTACTGCGGAGATCCCTCGGCCGCAAGAAACGTGGGCCTCAGGACGACACACCGCTTCGATCCGTCCTGAGCCGAAGCGCGAAGTACACAACTGGCCCCACCGCGAGTGCCACCGCCCCGCCGATCATGGCGAAGCGATCGCTGCCGAGCAGCGCTACTATCGCCATTACGACCGGCGCGCCCACCACGTAGAGTAATCCCGCGCGCCCGCCGGGGATAGTGAATGACCGCTTCAGTTCGGGCTGCGTGCGCCGCAGCTTCCATGCCGAGAGCACGGTCAGGACGGTCGTCGCTGAGCGCAGCCAGATATAAATGGAAATCAGTTGCGCCAGGCTCTGCCAAGCGAGCAGGCCATAGATCACCGCCGAGACCACAATCGCCAGCCACGGAGTGCCGTAGCGTGGGTGTTTGCGGGTCAGCGCCTGCGGCAGATATCCGTCTTCGGCCATGGCGAACGGCATGCGCGTCGTCGTCAGCACCGTGCTGTTCAGGAGCGCAACATTGCCTACCATCGCAGCCAGCGTCATCCAGGTGCCAAGCCACGGTTTGCCGTGAAACGTGCCTCCAATGATTGCAGCCGCGTCGGAGAAGAAGCCGGTATGCCACTTCTCCCAGTTGCCCGCCGACGCAAGCCCGGCCAGTGTGGGCAGAAAGTAGGCCGCCATCGACAGCGGCACCACCAGCGCCAGCGCCCGCGGATAGGCACGTTGCGGGTCTTCAACTTCCTCCGCCACTGTGGAGAGCTGTTCGTATCCTGAGTACAGCCACAATCCCAGCGCCAGCCCCACCCCAAAAACTTTGAACGTCGCCTGATGCGGCACGACCCACGGAGTGAACGGATTGTGATGCCAGTGCGACAGCCCGATTACGATCATCGTCATCACCGGCACAAAAATAAAAATCTCCAGCGCAGTCGCGACCTGCCCCACCATCTGAATGCCGCGCACGTTGATCCAGGTCAGCACCGCGATCAGCCCGACCGAGACCAGGTAGTGCTGCCACCACGTCGTCTTCAATCCGGGAAAGTAGTAGACCAGATAATCGGTGAACAGCACGGCATAGGCGCCGCCCAGCAGGAATGACGCGGACCAGTTCCACCATCCGGAAAGAAATCCCCAGAAATCGCCGAAGGCCGCGCGCGTCCAGCGGTAGAAGCCGCCCTCCACCGGCATGGCCGTGGTCAGTTCCGCCGAAACCAGCGACACGGGGATGCACCAAAAAAACGGCAGCACCAGCAGAAAGATCAGGGTCATCCCCGGCCCCGAGGTGGTCACCATGTCCTCGAGTCCGAAGGGCCCGCCCGTGGTGTAGGAAAACATCACGAAGACGAGGTAGAAGAGGCTCGCCTTGCGCAGCGTGGAGGATTTGGCTGGAGTCGTCAGAGGGGCCTCGTGGCATTCAAAGGATTTTCGTGGATGGAATTGTAGATCGTGCCGGATGATTTTGATTGCCGAATAGAGCGCCGGGGGGGCAGTGCGCGAAATCGCCGATTTGTTGCCAACTGACTTCCAAGGCGGCGTGCAAGTCGTTCTTGATGATTAGAGGTTGGCCTATTCTCCCAGCCGAGGACGGCACGCAATCTGACGGGCAAACTTATGTAACTCCACTGTAACCAGTGCAATGTAATCTTTCATGAAATTGGCCGAACCCGTAATGTTGTCCTGTGGGCTGAATGATTCGCAGGATAAGGTGCATTTGATCTTCTGTTCATCATTGGCCCGAGAGGTGCAATTCGGCCTGCGAGGCGCACTGCGCCAAAGGACCAAGGAACATGAGCTCAGACCCAATCACCGCGATTACCGCTTGGACGCACCGTTCGAGTAACGAGAAGATTCGGCAGTACGGGCGCGGCGAGGAGCCGGGCCTCGGCGAAGTTGAGCGCTACCTGACCGAGCGCGGCATCACTGCCAAGAGTTTCCCCGTCAAGGATGTGGATGGACGCGAAGTCACGTTCCGGGGTGAGCGGAAGAAACTGAAGGGGCTGGTCAAGGATCTGCTAGGAGAGGCAATCGACGATTCGTGGGAATGGGGTTCGTTTCACTGATCTGCCAAAGACCCGGCTATAGGGTCCTTTGTCGACAATCAAACAATTATCACGCGGCCAGGGTGCCACTCAGTGCGCCTTCCAGTTCGAGGAGCTTGCGCTTTACGTCAAACCCGCCACCGTAGCCGCAGAGGGTTCCATCCGACGCGATCACGCGATGGCAGGGGACTACAATCGCCACCGGGTTCCGGTTGTTGGCGCGGCCTACGGCGCGAAAGCCATGCGGCCGGCCCACCGCCCGCGCAATGTCGGCATAGGTGCGAGTCTCGCCATAGGGAATCGCCAGCAGCGCATGCCAGCACGCCAGCTGAAAATCCGTTCCCCGCAGATCCAGCGCGAAGCTGAATTCGCGCCTCTGCCCCGCGAAGTATTCTTCCAGTTCACGCACATAAGGCTGCATCGCGCTGGCGGACTCCTCGAAGCAAATGCAGCTCACCTCCGCCCGCTTGTTCTCACCGCCCCGCTCGTTCTCGGAACGCTGATTCTCCGAGCGCAGATCGCGCGGGTTGGGGCGAATCGTCTGCTGGCCCGGCAGGCGCGCATCGAACTCGAGCGCCACTAGTCCCTTATCGGAGGCGGCCAGGAACAGTGGCCCTACCGGCGACGTAACCGTAGTGGAATGAAGCGTTTCCATAGACCCAGGCAGCGGTCAAGAAACTCGTGCTCGCCGCGCCCTCTACGATAGCATGCGGTGGTCACTGCGGATGCTTTTATTGCGATCCGAACCGGCCTCCACGAATCAGACGCCCCGAAGCAGACTTCCCGCTTGACAGGCGCCGGGGCCGGGCAGGTAGCATTCCTTATACCGACCGACCGGTCGGTATTGTAGTCAGAATGGTTTTTCCTTGATGCAAGGGCTTCTTTCCTCGCCTTGGGTAACGCAATACTTGTAACGTAATATTTGTAACGCAACTTGGACGCAATATGCGATGAGAGGAGCACCCGGTGGTTACTATTTTTTATGAACGCGACGCCAAGCCCGAGGTATTGAAGGGCAAGACGATCGCCATTATTGGTTACGGCAGCCAGGGACACGCCCAGGCACAGAATCTCCGCGACAGCGGACACAAAGTGATCGTCGGGCTCGACCCCAACCGCCCCAGCGCCGCCCAGGCGCGGGCCGACGGCATGGTCGTGGTGGCGCCGGATGAGGCCGCCAAGCGCGCCGACTGGATCCACTTGCTCACTCCCGATGAGACCCAGGGCGAGCTCTACGAAAAGCTCATCAAGCCGTATTTGCATCCCGGCAAAGTGCTCGGGGTTTCGCACGGCTTCAGTATTCACTTTAAGACGATCGTCCCGCCCACCGACGTAGACGTGGTGATGATTGCCCCGAAGAGTCCCGGCCACCTGGTGCGGCGGGTTTATAGCGAAGGGCGCGGCGTGCCGTCGCTGATCGCGATTCACCAGGATGCCAGCGGTCACGCGCACGACCTGGCGCTGGCGTACGCGCACGGCATCGGCTCGACGCGAGCCGGCGTTCTGCAGACGACTTTCAAAGAAGAAACCGAGAGCGACTTGTTTGGCGAGCAGGCCGTGCTGTGCGGCGGGCTGACCTCGCTGATCAAGAAAGGATTTGAAACGCTGGTCGAGGCCGGCTACGCCCCGGAGATTGCCTACTTCGAGTGTCTGCACGAAGTGAAGCTGATCGTCGACCTGATTTACGAAGGCGGCCTGAGCCGCATGCGCTATTCGATTTCGAACACAGCGGAATACGGCGATCTGACGCGCGGCGAGCAAGTGGTGGGGGATGCCACGCGGGCGGCCATGAGGAAGACGCTGGCCGACATTCAGAGTGGAGCGTTCGCGCGCGAGTGGATTGCGGAGAACAAGGCGGGCTGCCCGAACTTCAACAAGCTGCGCGAAAAAGAGAAGCAACATCCGATTGAAATTGTGGGCGCGCAACTGCGCGGCATGATGAGCTGGTTGCCGAAGGACGGCAAGAAGCCGGCCGAAGCGCCCAAGCAAGTGGTCAACGCTTAGCAGTGGTGGGAATGCCTTGCTAGAGCGGTTGCAGCAAGAGAGGAAAGGGATCCTTCGACTGCGGTTTTGCTTCGCGCCGAGCGCGAAAAACAATCCTCGCTCAGGATGACAGAATTATGGAGATTAAGGGAGCGGACATCGTTCTGCAGTGCCTGCGCGCCGAAGGGGTGGAGCTGGTGTTTGGCTACCCGGGCGGAGCGATCATGCCGCTGTATGACGCGCTTGAGGGCAGCGGAGTGCGGCACATCCTGACGCGGCATGAGCAGGGCGCGGTGTTTGCGGCGGAGGGCTATGCGCGGGTCACGGGGAACGTCGGCGTTGCCATGGCGACCAGCGGGCCGGGCGCGACGAATCTAGTCACGGGCATTGCCGACGCGAAGATGGATTCGGTTCCGCTGGTCTGCATCACGGGGCAAGTGCGCAGCGCGTTGATTGGGACGGACGCGTTTCAGGAGACAGACGTTTTCGGAGTGACGCTGTCGCTGACGAAATGGAGCCGGCTTGTCCGAACGATTGATGAAATTCCCGAGGCGATCGCCGAGGATTCTACTGGGCGCGGAGCGGACGTCCGGGGCCGGTCGTGATCGATATCCCTACCGACATGCTCAAGGCGAAGAAAGAATTTTCCGGGCCGGTGAAGTTCACGCCGCACGCGCGGCCCGCCGATGCGAAGGCCGACGGCGGATTCACCGACACGATTGTGGCGATGCTGCAGCAGTCTTCGAAGCCGGTCGCGCTGGTGGGCGCGGGAGCGAAATTGTCGGGAGCGATTGCGGAGTTGCGGCGACTGCTGGACGATTTGAATGTGCCGACTTTTGCCACCGTTCATGGCTTGGGCGCGGTTCCTCCGCAGGCGCCGTATTACCTGGGCATGGTGGGCATGCATGGAACGCGCGCGGCGAATACGGCACTGCATGAGACCGATTTGCTGATGGTACTTGGGGCGAGGCTGGATGACCGCGTGACCGGTGATCCGACGCGGTTTGCGCCGCATGCGAAGATCGTGCACTTTGAGATTGATCCGGCGCAGCTCGATCGCGTGCGTCCCTGCGATCTGCCGGTGATTGGAAATCTGGCGGATACGATTCCTGCGTTCCACGCGGAATTGCGGCGGCATTCGCTTCCCGATTTCAGCGGCTGGCGCGCGGTGGCTTGCGGAGCGGAGCGGGCGGAACTCGATCCGCGCGGGCTGGCGCAGCCGACCATTCGTTTTCTCGACGAACTCTTCAGCCGGCTGCCGCAGGATAGCGTAGTTATCGCCGACGTGGGCCAGCACCAGATGTGGGCGGCCCAGCGCTACCGGTCGTCGTTGCCGCGAGGGTTTATTACTTCGGGTGGACTGGGAGCGATGGGCTTCGCTTTGCCGGCCGCGGTGGGTGTGCAGCTCGCGAAACCCGACACTTGCGTGCTCTGCGTTTCGGGCGATGGCGGATTTCAGATGAACATCCAGGAACTGGCCACGGTTCATCGGCTGGGTCTGCCGGTGAAGATGGTCATCATCGACAACAAGTATCTCGGCATGGTGCGGCAATGGCAGCAGCTCTTTTATGAGCGCAATTATGCCGAGACTGACCTGAGCGACAATCCGGATTTTGTCGAGATCGCGAAGGCCTACAAGATTCACAGCTTCCGGCTGAACGAAGACGCCATGCGCGAATTTCCGGTGTCGCGCGAGACCGGAGATCGAGATTGACCGGTTCCTGCGATCGCCGGAGCCGGAGTTACTGGTGTTTGATTGCGCGCCGGAGGCCAACGTTTTTCCGATGGTTCCGGCGGGCGCGGCACTTTCGGAGATGTTGCTGGAAGAAGAACCGGCGCAATAGTGAGGGCAGGGGCGGCGGCAAGATGCCCGCCGGACAGCCGGCGGGACGTCGGCGCTAACGGGGAAACATGCAGATTTCACATTCGCTATCGCAATACGCAGGGGACGTTGATGCGCATTCTGAACGCGGCTTCGCGGCGCGCGCTCGATCTGCCGGTGGTGCACGCCGAAGCCGGCCGGAGCATGATCATCAGGTGACGCTGACGCTCGACGTGAATCAGAAGCAGGTCGGGCCAGCTTTATCGCGAATGGTATGGGATCGCGGATGTGATTCAAGTCAGTTCGGGCGCGGCGCACGCGGCGGAGTGGACGGCGGCACATCCTCCGGCAGGCGTGACGATCGAAGAATCGCGCGCCGCGGCGCGGGCGTAGGATCGATTTCGCATTCGCATGCGGCCGTCATGCAACTGGGCGCCTGCTGCCTGGCGCGCTCCTCATTATCTTGGTTCGAGCGTCGTCAAGCTTGAAAGTTTCAACCACTAGGTCACGAAGGTTCACGAAGGAAGCCTCGGAGTGCGAGAATCCCGGTTTCACATCTGCGTTGCCTGTCCTGTAATCTCTGACTATGGATCTCAAGCACATTAGCCGCGGAATTACCGAAGGGCGCGACCGGGCCGGAGCGCGCTCCATGTTCAAGGCCGTTGGGTTCACGGATGCCGATCTCGCGCGTCCGCTGATTGGCGTGGCCAACACCTGGATCGAAACCATGCCGTGCAACTTTCATCTGCGGCGGTTGTCGGCCAAGGTGAAAGAAGGGATTCGCGCGGCCGGCGGCACGCCGATGGAATTCAATACGATCGCGATCTCCGATGGCGAAACGATGGGCACCGAGGGCATGCGGGCGTCGCTGGTGAGCCGCGAGCTGATTGCCGATTCGATCGAGCTGGTATGCCGCGGGCAGATGTTTGACGCGGTGGTGTGCGTGGTGGGCTGCGACAAAACGATTCCGGCCGCGGCCATGGTGTTGGCTCGCATGAACCTGCCGGGCATCGTGCTCTATGGCGGGACGATCGCGCCGGGGACCTATCGCGGAAAAGATGTGACCATTCAGGATGTGTTTGAGGCGGTCGGCGCGAACGCCGCGGGCAAGATGAGCGACGCGGAACTGCGCGAACTGGAAAATACAGCGTGTCCGGGCGCGGGCGCGTGCGGCGGGCAGTACACGGCGAACACCATGTCGACCGTGATGGAGTTGATCGGGTTGTCGCCGATGGGATTCAACAGCGTTCCGGCGATGGACGCGCAGAAGGATCAGATTTCGTTTGATTGCGGCAAGGTCGTGATGAACGTGCTGCAGAACGGAATCATGCCTCGCGACATTCTGACGCGAGAGGCGTTCGAGAATGCGATTGCTTCAGTTGCAGCAACTGGCGGGTCGACCAACGCCGTGCTGCACCTGTTGGCGATTGCGCGGGAAGCCGGGGTCGCGCTGGAGATTGATGATTTTCAAACTGTGAGCGAACGAACGCCGGTGTTCGCGGATCTTAAGCCTTCGGGGCGATTTGTGGCGTCCGACATGCACCGGGCGGGCGGCATACGGCTGCTGGCGAGCGGTTGGTGCAGGGCAAGTATCTGCATCCGTCGGCGAAAACCGTTACCGGGCTGACGATCGGAGCCGAGGCCGAGAAAGCGGTCGAGACTCCCGGGCAGGAAGTGATCGCGCCGCTGGCCAAGCCACTGAAAACGACGGGCGGGCTGGTGATTCTCAAAGGGAATCTGGCGCCCGAGGGCTGCGTGGCGAAGATCAGCGGGCATGAGCGGCTGGAGCATCGCGGCCCGGCGCGGGTGTTTGAATCCGAGGAAGATGCCATGGCCGCTGTGACCGCCAAGAAGATTCAGGCCGGGGATGTGGTGGTGATTCGCAACGAGGGTCCGAAGGGCGGTCCGGGGATGCGCGAGATGCTGGGCGTGACCGCCGCGATTGTGGGTGAGGGACTCGGCGGCTCGGTGGCCCTGCTGACCGATGGGCGCTTCAGCGGCGCGACCCGCGGGCTGATGGCCGGGCATGTTTCGCCGAGGCGGCGTTGGGAGGTCCCATCGCCGGCGTACGCGATGGGGACTTGATTCGCTTCGATGTAAATAAGCGCGTGCTGGAAGTCGAAGATGAGCGACGAAGCACTGCGCCAGCGCATGGCGGCAGTGGAAAGCGCCGCAACCGCGTTATCCGACGGGCGTGTTCGCGAAATATGCGGCGCTGGTGTCGTCGGCTTCGCAAGGCGCGATCACGCGGCCACGGTGAAAGCCGATGCCGCCCGCGAGAACAGCGAGTTCCTCACCGGGCTTTTCAGCCCGGTTCGGAGATGAGCAAGATGCTACGTCGCCTAAGCTGGCACACTGCTCCGTGCCCTTCTTTACTTCGATCCTGAGCCCGCCGCTATAGTCTTCTCGCCGCTCTCAGTCCCCACTCGGATCAGATAGGGGAAAAAGGAGTGACCTCGAAAGGCATCTTCTCCCGCGCGGTCGCCAGGGCGTAGGGTGCGCTCTTGCCAGTTCAACCCGGTCGCTCCAGGGATCAAGCTTGATTCGCCCTCCCAGGGGAAGAGCAGCGATCTGGTCGATACGGTGCTGGTCGAGCGACGGCGCGCTGGCCAGCAGCGCGGACATGCGAATGCTCTGGCCCGCAGCCAGGCCATTGCCGAGATGGGGACGGATCAGGTTGGGCAATTCCGGAGCCCGCTGCTGCAGCGCCTTCAGGAACAGCCCGGCAGTCCCCATTTTTTCTTTGTAGGGAGAATTTTTCAGCAATTCCAGAGCTTTCGCATCCGCGGCCTCTTCGTCGCAGCCCGGCGCTTGAAGTCGAGGCGCCGAAAGGACTCCTCGTCGGGGAAGAACATGCGGTCATTGAAGGCCATCTTGGAGTCGAAGGGATGGCCGAGCACGATGTGGCTGATTCATGCGCCAGCACCATGGCCAGTGAGGCTTCGTCGGGCAGACACATCCAGCAATCCCCGGCTCAGCACAATGGTGTTGCCGATAGAAAACGATTCCAATGGTGCCGTGAGCAGAACCCGGCAATGCACGTCGGATACCAGGTTAATGTTGTTGCTGAGCAATAGATTGTTGATGACCGTCTCCAGCACTTTGTTGACCGCTCCCGGCGGCGCGAGCAGGCCGATTTTCTCCAGACGCTCGGTTATGTTGTCTTCCGCCTGGCGCTGCCATAATCGTTCCGCCGCGACCGGGGTTGCATCGGCGCCAGCGTCAGTAGAATCTTCCACGGGCTGTTGCGCCTCCACGGTGATCTTGGTGAACTCATCGGGGCGATCTTTTCCAGCAGATTTCAGGTCATAGCCCCAGAGTCGAGTCTGGGCTTTGAGGTGAACGTGGCCGGCGCTGCTCTCCAGGTCGGATTCCTCGCTGTAAATGTAGGCGGGCAGCCACAGACCGGGCTTCAGATTGAGCCGCCAGCTGTCGAAGTGCAAATAGAAATTGTTCCGCGCCGCCCGGGAATACGTGCCGTTAAAGCGGACGATGTTGTACTCGTTGTCTTCCACCCAGATTCGCCCCTGGAAGCGGCCGGCTGGCGCCTCCGGCCTGGGCTGGACATCGATCACCAGGCAGCGCACCTCTCCCAGAAATTCACGACGGACAAAACTGAAGGTGTAATTCGTTTTGTCGAAATCGATGTCGGGCACGATCATCTGCGCGAAACCCAGGGGTTGAAAACGCAGGGAGAAAATGTCCGTCAGTTTGTTCAGCCGGCTCTTGGCGGGCTCCCGCTGCCCCACAAACGAGATGCCTTCGGGACCGTCGCTCATATTGAGTCGCCCGAGAAAGTACTGGTCGTTCACGGGATAGGAGTTCCCGTCATCGTCCGACTTCAGATTCTGCAGATAGGTTTCCACTACGGGTTGCAGATTGCGCAACTGGGCCAGCAGCAGATGCTCCCGGTCCACCACCCGGTCCATGGCTTCCTCGAATGAGGCGGGGGCGGATTTTGACGCCGTTGCAGCCGGCGGGGAGGGGCAACCACGGCTTGTCCGAAAGTCGACCAGTCGTAGATATTGACATTGCCAGATTGCGCCATCGCGCCAGGGATCAGAACCGCCAGCAAGAAACTCGAGAAACAGCCCGGGACAAAACGCATACGAAGTCCTTTCGAGATTAAAGATAATGTTTCCAACCTGCCGCTGAAGCGGGCTCTTCTGAGCCTGCGTGTGATGCCGACGGCTGAGAAGACCCGTCCGCGTAGCGCAATCCTACCGAGCACGCCGGCGGCCATCTGTGAGTTAGAAAATTCTCATTTCGCGGAGCGGCTGCTCTCGCTCACCACCTTGCTCACGCGGGATGGTCTGTGAAAAACTGGGGTTGCCGTTTTCGTGAATCCAACCCATGGCAGCGAATCGCACATTATTCGAGAAGATCTGGGATGCGCATGTGGTGGCGCAGCCTGCCGGGCGGTCGCCCATCATATATATCGACTTGCATCTGGTGCATGAGGTGACGTCGCCGCAGGCGTTCGATGGTCTGCGAGTTGCCGGCAGAAAAGTCCGGCAACCGGCGCGCACGGTGGCGACCGTCGATCACAATATTCCTACCGAGCCACGTGGAACGCCCATCACCGACTTGATCGCCGCGAAGCAGATTGCGGCGTTGCAGCAGAACTGCAAGGAATTCGGCATCCGGCTGTTCGACATGGATTCGCCGGAGCAGGGGATCGTGCACGTGATTGGTCCGGAACTGGGGCTGACGCAGCCGGGGATGACGATTGTGTGCGGCGACAGCCATACCAGCACGCACGGGGCTTTTGGTTCACTGGCTTTCGGGATCGGCACGTCGGAAGTGGAGCATGTGCTGGCCACGCAGTGCCTGGCGCAGCAGACACCGAAGACGATGAAGATCGATGTGCGCGGGCGCCTGGCGGAGGGTGTGGGCGCCAAGGATCTGGCGCTCGGAATCATTGGGCAGATCGGCACCGATGGCGCTACTGGACACGTGATCGAGTACGCGGGGCCAGCGGTGCGCGGGCTTTCGATGGAAGGGCGCATGACGCTGTGCAACATGAGCATTGAGGCGGGAGCGCGGGCTGGGATGGTGGCGCCGGATGAGACGACCATCGCGTATGTCAAGGGCCGGCGGTTCGCTCCGCGCGATGCGGAGTGGGAGAAGGCGGTGTCCTATTGGCGCAGCCTTCCAAGCGATGAAGGGGCAGCCTTCGACGAGGTTGTGGAGATTGATGCGGCGCAGCTTTGTCCGTTTGTGACTTGGGGAACGAATCCTGGGATGGTGGCTCCGGTGACGGGGCGCGTGCCGGAAGTAAAAAGCCTGCAGGAATCGGACCGGCGCGCTACCGAACTCGCGTTGCAGTATATGGGGCTGGAGCCGGGAAAAAGATTGAAGACATCGGCATAGATCGCGTGTTCATTGGGTCGTGCACGAATTCGCGCATTGAAGATTTGCGGGCGGCAGCGCGGGTGGCGAAGGGGCATCGCGTGAGCTCGAAAGTTCGGGCGATGGTGGTGCCTGGATCGCAGACGGTGAAGCGGGCGGCAGAGCAGGAAGGCTTGCACCGGATTTTTCAGGATGCCGGGTTTGAATGGCGCGAGTCGGGATGTTCGATGTGCCTGGGAATGAATCCTGACATTTTGC
This sequence comes from uncultured Acidobacteriota bacterium, assembly GCA_963800405.1. GTDB lineage: Bacteria > Acidobacteriota > Terriglobia > Terriglobales > Acidobacteriaceae > Sulfotelmatobacter. The sequence goes on along the minus strand of CAWDBW010000045.1, from coordinate 190,925 downwards.
AGCCGGGGGAGCGCTGCGCTTCGACCAGTAACCGGAATTTTGAGGGGCGGCAGGGGCGCGGAGGACGGACACATCTGGTGAGTCCGATGATGGCGGCGGCGGCGGCGATTGCGGGGCATTTTACCGACATTCGGAATTGGAAGTTTCAGTAGGGGGGATCAAAATCCCCACCCTGTCGCACAAAACGCCGCAAGGGTGGGGCACCCTCCTACGGGAAAGGAACAATGAAACCATTTACCGTGCATCGCGGGCGCGTGGCGCCGCTGGATCGGGTCAATGTGGATACCGACCAGATCATTCCTAAGCAGTTTCTGAAGAGGATTGAACGCACCGGCTTTGGCCAGTTTCTATTTTACGACTGGCGGTTGGGCGCGGATGGCAAGAAGAATGCCGGCTTTGTGCTGGATGATCCGCGCTATGAAGGAGCGAGCATTCTGGTGGCGGGGAAAAATTTCGGTTGCGGGTCGTCGCGCGAGCATGCGGTTTGGGCGCTCGCGGACTTTGGTTTCCGGGCCGTGATCTCGTCTTCGTTCGCGGATATTTTCGCCAACAACAGCACGAAGAATGGGTTTCTCGCGGTGCAGCTGAGCGAAGACGAAGTTTCACAGTTGATGCAGCGAGCTCAGGAAATCGACGACTACCAAATCACGATTGACCTGGAAAAATGCGAAGTGCGCGACAAGCAAAATTTCCGCGCGAAGTTTCCCGTCGATGAATTCGTTCGCCATTGCTTGCTGAACGGGTTGGACGACATTGGGCTGACGCTGCAGCATGAGGCGGAGATTGCTGCGTATGAGGCGCGACATCCGGCACCGGCCGCGCTGCAAGCCCCCTGACGTTAACGGAAGGTCAAGGGGAGTAAAGATTTGTAAAACCTTCGCCTTGGTCTTGACCAGCTACCAGACCTCAGTTGATGCTGGTTAAGTGCGGTTTTGCCATAGCCACTGCGTTCGGTTCCTGCCCCGAAGCAAGCCCGCGGGAAGCTTCTCATCGCAGATAATTTCCTGCCTCTCCGAGGTAAGTTGTCGCGACCGAGCCTACAATGCGTACGTCTAATGTTTACGCATTTACGCCTCCCGAGCCAGGTGTCGAAAGCAATGGCGGCGAACAAAAGCGCAAATTCATTACTGATCTTAATTTATGACGATCTTCACTTTATGACTGATCTTCTATGACTGATCTTCCAATGAGCAATCCATTTGAGGGAAAACCCCGGGTGACGACGATGTCTGGGTCGCGCATCATGACGGTCCTCGCCCTGGCGGCGTTTTGCGCGGTTCTTATTGGCTGCAGCAGCGGCGCCGACTCCAAGCAGCAAAAGGCGCAGGCGGCTGCGCCTCGCGCCGTATCGGTGGCGACCGCGCAGGTGCAGCGGCAGGATGTGCCGGTTTACCTGACCGGCCTGGGGGCAGTGACTGCCTTCAACACTGCCAACATCAAGAGCCGGGTCGATGGGCAAATCATGAAGGTGAATTTCGCGGAGGGGCAAAACGTTAAGGAAGGCGATCTGCTGATCGAGATTGACGCTCGCCCTTACCAGGCGCAACTGGATCAGATGCAGGCGCAGTTATTTCGCGATCAGGCACAGCTGCGCGACGCCAAGCTGAATCTGGAGCGGTACACGTCGCTGATTCCCTCCGGCAGCATTGCCCAGCAGCAGGTCGACACGCAGAAGGCGCTGGTTGACCAGTTGGATGGAACCGTGCGCACGGATCAGGCGCAGATCGAAACGGCGAAGCTGAACATCGTCTACTGCCACATTACCGCCCCGTTCAGCGGGCGCGTGGGATTGCGGCAGGTCGATCCCGGCAACATCATTCACGCGACGGATACGAATCCCATGCTGATTCTGACGCAACTGCAGCCGATTGCGGTGATCTTCACGCTCACCGAAGACCTGCTGCCGACGGTATCGCGGCACATGCAGCAGGGGACGCTCGAAGTGGACGCTTTCAGCCGCGACGATCAGACCAAGCTGGGTGCGGGCAAGCTGCTGACCATTGACAATCAGATTGATCCGACGACGGGAACGGCGAAGCTCAAAGCGGTCTTCGACAACAAAGATAACCAGCTGTGGCCGAACCAGTTCGTCAACGCCACCTGCTGTTGGAAACGCGGAAGAACAGCACGGTCGTTCCCACGGCCGCCATCCTGCGGGGACCGCAGGGCACGTTCGTTTATGCGGTGAACCCCGACAAGACGGTGCAGGATAAGGCCGTCACCGTATCGCTTACGCAAGGGGACACCACCGTGATCAACAGCGGGCTCAATCCCGGCGATACGGTGGTCACCGACGGCCAGGACAAGCTGCAACGAGGCAGCCGCATTAATATGCGCAATGCGGCGCCGAGCGGCGGGGCGAGCGATGGGCGGGGTGTATCCCCGGTCCATGGCGCTGCCAACCCAGGCGCTGCCAACCCACTTTCAGGAGCGCCGGACTCGGAAGCATCCGGTTCAGGAACATCAGGTTCATGAGTCCTTCGCGGTTATTCATTCTTCGGCCGGTCGCCACCACGCTGCTCATGGTGGGCGTGTTGCTGGTGGGCTGGGTTGCGTTCAGGCAACTACCGGTGTCGGCGCTGCCGGAAGTGGATTACCCCACCATTCAAGTCGTGACGTTCTATCCGGGAGCCGACCCTGACGTGATGGCTTCGTCGGTCACGTCTCCGCTGGAACGGCAGTTTGGCCAGGTGCCCGGCCTGACCCAGATGACCTCGACGAGTTCGTTCGGCAGTTCGGTCATCACGCTGCAGTTCGGCCTCGATCAGAACATTGACGTGGAAGAGCAGCAGGTGCAGGCCGCCATTAACTCCGGCTCGACGTACCTGCCGGCGGACTTGCCGAATCCTCCCATCTACAACAAGGTGAATCCGGCGGACGCGCCGATTCTGACGCTGGCGCTGAGTTCGGATTCGCTGCCTTTGTCGAAGGTGGAAGATGTGGCCGACACTTCGCTGGCGCAGAAGATCTCGCAACTGCCGGGTGTGGGGCTGGTTTCGATCAGCGGCGGGCAGAAGCCGGCGGTGCGCATTCAGGCCAACCCTACGGCGCTGGCTTCATACGGGCTCAGTCTGGAGGATCTGCGCGCGGCGCTGGTGCAGGCCAACGTGGATCAAGCCAAGGGCGTAATCGATGGGTCGCGGCAATCTTACACGATCGGCGCCAACGACCAGCTTTTTTCCAGCGAGCAGTACAAGCCGATTGTGATCGCCTATCACAACGGCGCGCCGGTGAGGGTCAGCGACATCGCGAACGTTGTCGATGGGACGGAGAATATACGCCTCGCGGCGTGGATGAATCTGACGCCGGCGGTGATCGTCAACATCCAGCGCCAGCCGGGTAAGAACATCATCGACGTGGTCGACCGGATCAAGAAACTCTTGCCGCAGTTACAGGCGTCGCTGCCCACGGCGGTCAAGGTGCAGATTCTCACCGACCGGACCACCACCATTCGGGCTTCCGTGAAAGACGTGGAATTTGAGCTGATGCTGTCGATAGCCCTGGTGGTGCTGGTGGTTTTCCTGTTTCTCAGGAATCTGGCCGCCACGGTAATTCCGAGCGTGGCTGTTCCGCTCTCGCTGATTGGAACGTTTGGCGTGATGTACCTGCTGGGCTACAGCCTGAACAATCTGACCCTGATGGCGCTGACCATCTCGACGGGCTTCGTGGTGGACGACGCCATTGTCATGATCGAGAACATCGACCGGTTTCTGGAGCAGGGCGATTCCCCGCTGGACGCCGCGCTAAAGGGCGCGGGACAGATTGGGTTCACGATTGTTTCGCTGACCGTGTCGCTGATTGCCGTGCTGATACCTCTGCTGTTCATGGGAGACATTGTCGGACGGCTGTTCCGTGAGTTTGCGGTGACGCTGGCGGTGACGATTCTGGTTTCGGCGGGAGTTTCGCTGACCCTGACTCCGATGATGTGCGCCAAGCTGCTGAAGCATCGCAAGGAAGGCGAGAAGGGCCGCTTCTACGAAGTCACCGAGGATTATTACAACCGCATCATTGCGTTTTACGGACGCACGGTGAAGATCGTGCTGAGGCACCAGACGGCTACGCTGCTGGTGACGTTCGGAACGCTGGTGCTCACGCTCTTTCTTTATGTGATTGTGCCTAAGGGATTTTTCCCGGTGCAGGACACGGGAGTCATTCTGGGCGTATCGGAAGCGCCCGACTTCGTATCGTTTGAGGCGATGGCGCAGCGGCAGCAGCAGCTGGCGAAAATCATTTTGCAGGACAAGGCGGTCGACAGCCTGTCGTCGTTCATCGGAGTGGATGGCACGAACACCACGCCGAACGAGGGTCGCATCCAGATCAATCTGAAGCCGCGCGACCAGCGCGCTGACGACGCTTCCGCCATTATCCGGCGCCTGCAGCCGCAACTGGAGAAGGTAGACGGCATCACGCTCTACATGCAGCCGGTGCAGGATCTCACGGTGGAAGACCGGGTGAGCCGCACTCAGTTTCAGTATTCCATCGAAGATGCGGACGCGCAGGAACTGGCACAGTGGACGCCGAAGCTGGTGGCCAAGCTGAAAACTCTGCCGGCGTTGACCGATGTGGCCACCGACCAGCTCAACAACGGGCTCAAGACCAACGTTACGATTGACCGCGATACGGCATCGCGGCTGGGAATTTTCCCGCAGGCTATCGATAACACGCTGTATGACGCGTTCGGACAGCGACAGGTTTCGACCATATTTACGCAGCTGAACCAGTACCACGTGATCCTCGAAGTCCTGCCGAGTTTTGCGCTCACTCCTGAGGCTCTGAAAGACATTTACATCCGCCCCAGTACGGTGACGCCGAACAGCGGCGCTCCCACGGCCAACGGCGCGGCCGTGACCACCAGTGGCGCTCCGGTTCCGATTTCGACGTTCACGAAGATGAAGTCCAGCAACGCGTCGCTGGCGGTCAACCACCAAGGCCAATTTCCCGTGGTGACGCTCTCGTTCAACCTGGCACCCGGAGCTTCGCTGGGCGATGCCACCAAAGCGATCCAGCAAGCGGAGACAGAAATCCAGTTGCCCCTCAGCATCCACCCGGCATTTCAGGGAACGGCGGCGGCGTTTCAGAATTCTCTAGCGTCTGAGCCCTACTTGATTCTGGCGGCGGTGGTCACGGTCTACATTGTGCTGGGAGTGTTGTATGAGAGCTATATCCATCCCATCACCATTCTCTCGACCCTGCCGTCGGCGGGCGTGGGCGCGATTCTGGCATTGATGATCACGGGAAATGACCTGACCGTGGTGGCGCTGATCGGCATCATTCTTTTGATCGGTATTGTGAAGAAGAACGCCATCATGATGATTGACTTCGCGCTCGAGGCCGAACGCGAAGAACACAAGCCGCCCGAGGAAGCGATCTATCAGGCGTGCTTGTTGCGTTTCCGTCCCATCATGATGACGACAATGGCTGCACTGCTCGGCGGGCTGCCGCTGGCGCTGGGATCGGGAACAGGCGCGGAACTGCGCCGGCCCCTCGGGATCACGATTGTCGGCGGACTGCTGTTAAGCCAACTGCTCACGCTGTACACGACGCCGGTCGTCTACCTGTGGTTTGACCGGCTGGCGCACCGGTTCTCGCGCTACAGCATCGGCAATCCGATTCCGAAGAACGAGCCGATGCCGGCGGATTAAGGATTGATGCCGGCTATCGCACATATTCAACGAAGTAGGTTCATTGAAGCGTGAGTATCTCGTCTCCATTTATCCGGCGCCCGATTGGCACGTCGCTGCTGGCAGCGGCGCTGCTGATGTCGGGAATTCTCGCCTTTAACTTCCTTCCGGTGGCTTCGCTGCCGACGGTGGATTTTCCGGTGATCAGCGTAGGGGCCAATTTGCCCGGAGCCGACCCGCAAACCATGGCCTCGGCGGTAGCTACGCCGCTGGAGCGGCAGTTCGGACGAATTGCGGCCGTCAATCAGATGACTTCCTCCAGTCAGCTGGGTTCGACCAACATCACCATGCAATTCGATCTGAACCGGAATATTGATGCGGCGGCCCGGGACGTTCAAGCGTCGATCAATGCGGCGCGCGGCCAGCTCCCCACGAACTTGCCGAACAATCCGACGTACCGCAAAGTAAATCCCGCCGATTCGCCCATTCTGATTCTGGCTCTGTCGTCTGACACCGCCACAGTGGCGCAGATGTACGACGTGGCCGACTCGATTCTGTCGCAGAAACTGGCGCAGGTGAGCGGAGTCGGGCAAGTGTTTGTGTGGGGCTCGTCGCAACCAGCGGTGCGAGTCGAGGTGAATCCGACGCTGCTGAACAAGCTGGGCGTCGGACTCGACACGGTGCGGAACGCGCTCAACGCGGCGAACTCGAACGCTCCGAAAGGAGAGGTGTCAGGCTACGGCAGGAACAATACTTTCGCCGACAACGATCAGCTTTTCACCGCGGACCAATACCGCCCGCTGATTGTGGCTTACAACAATGGAGCGGCGGTGCGGTTGGGCGACGTGGCCGACCTGAAGGATTCAGTGGCGGACGTACGCAATATTGGTCTAGCCAACGGCAAACCGGGCGTGCTGATGCCGATTTTCCGGCAGCCGGGCGCCAACATCATCGACACCGTGGACCGCGTGCGCGCGGTCATGCCGTATCTGCAGTCCTCCATCTCGCCCGCGATCAAACTGACAGTCGCGTCGGATCGGACGGTCACAGTGCGCGCGTCGGTGAAGGACATTGAAACCACGCTGTTGATTTCGATCTTCCTGGTCATCATGGTCGTATTCGTGTTCTTGCGAACCGTGCGCGCCACCGTCATTCCCAGCATCGCGGTGCCTATGTCGCTGGTAGGCACGTTCGGCGGGATGTATCTGCTGGGCTACAGCCTGGATAACTTGTCTCTGATGGCGCTGGCCATCTCAACGGGGTTTGTGGTCGATGATGCGATCGTGGTGCTGGAGAACATTACGCGCTACGTTGAGCACGGCATGGGCGCGGTGCAGGCGGCGTTCAAAGGAGCGCGCGGAGATTGGATTTACCGTGATCTCGATGAGCGTGTCGTTGGTCGCGGTGTTCATTCCACTGCTCCTGATGGGCGGGATCGTAGGCCGGTTATTCCGTGAGTTTGCGGTTACGCTGAGCATGGCGATCGGCGTGTCGCTGCTGGTTTCGCTGACGACCACGCCCACCATGTGCGCAAAATTTCTGCGGCCGCCCAAGAAGGAAGAGAAGCACAACATCCTTTACCGCTGGAGTGAGTGGTTTTTCGACCGGCTGCTGAGAACTTACGATCACGCGTTGCGCTGGGTGCTTAGGCACCAGCCGGTCACGCTTACCGTGACCATCCTGGTGGCGTGCCTGAGTGTGTACTTGTACACCATTGTGCCCACGGGGTTCTTCCCGCAGCAGGACACCGGGCGCATTCAGGGCGCAGTGATGGCGGCGCAGGACATTTCCTTCCAGTCGATGGCAGAAAAGATGAAGAGTTACGTGGCGATCGTGTTGAAGGATCCGGCAGTTGCCACAGCCGTGGGCTTTGCCGGTGGCGGCTCCCCGTTGAATCAAGGACGATTCTTCATGATGTTGAAGCCGCTGGAGCAGCGGGGTTCCTGTAAGAACCTGCATTTCTGGCAACGCTGCCCGATTGTGACGGCGGACGATGTGATCAACCGCCTGCGGGGAAAGCTGTCCGTCGTGCCGGGCGCAACGCTGATTTTGCAGTCGCAGCAGGACCTCACGATTGGCGGGAGATACGGCAACGCGCAGTATCAATACACGTTGCAAAGCTCAAATCTCGGCGACCTGAACAATTGGGCCCCGCGCCTGCTGGCCAAACTGAAGACCCTGCCGGAGTTGCGCGACCAAAATTCTGACCAGCAGGATAAGGGATTGCAGGCCAGGCTGGTCATCGACCGCGACACGGCGAGCCGGATGGGCATTAATGCACAGACCCTGGACAACGCTCTTTATGACGCGTTTGGACAGCGGCAGGTTTCCACCATGTACCGGCCGCTCAACCAGTATCACGTAGTGATGGAAGTAGCGCCGCAATACCAGCAGACTCCAGAAGCCCTGCAAAACATCTATCTGCGCTCGACCGCCGGAACGCCCGTGCCGCTGGCGGCGTTCACCCACTTCGAGCCGTCGAATACTCCGCTGGCCGTGAATCACCAGGGCCAGGTGCCCTCGGTGACGATCTCATTCAACCTGGCGCCTGGAGTTTCTCTCGGTCAAGCGACGGATGCAATTGAAAGAGCCGAGCGCGCGATCGGGGTTCCATCGACGATCCAGGCCAGCTTTCAGGGCACGGCCGCAGCTTTCCAGGATTCGCGTTCCAACATGCTGATCTTGATCATTACCGCGGTGGCGGCCGTCTACATTGTGCTGGGCATGCTTTACGAGAGTTACATTCATCCCATTACGATTCTTTCCACCATACCGTCGGCCGGCGTGGGAGCGCTGCTGGCGCTGCTGTTGACGCACAACGAGCTCAACGTGATCGGGATGATCGGCATCATCCTGCTGATTGGCCTGGTCAAGAAGAACGCCATCATGATGATCGATGTGGCCCTCGACGTCGAGCGCACCCAGGGAAAGAAACCCGTGGAAGCGATTTACGAAGCCTGCATCCTGCGGTTTCGGCCGATCATGATGACCACGATGGCGGCGTTGCTGGGCGGGCTACCGCTGGCTTTGGGCACGGGAACTGGCTCGGAGTTGCACCGGCCCTTAGGCATCACCATTGTCGGCGGACTGATCGTAAGCCAGATGCTGACGCTGTTCACCACGCCCGTGGTTTATGTGTACCTCGACCGGTTGCGATTGGGCTTGCGGGGCGGCGAGGCAGAAACTCCTCCGACAGCCTCATCGCCGATTACAGCGCACCCCAGTCCGGCCCACTGAAACAGTTTGCGGGCAACGGCGCAAGCCGTCTTCGCGGACTCGACAAATCCTTCATTCCCCAGGGACAAGTCGACTACACTAAGAGCTTATGCAACCTGTCAGGAGAAATCCTGCATCGCACCAGCCAGAAGCAGGCGTGCCGGGTGCGCAAGGGACAGCTTGTCCCGTATGATAGGGGATTAACAATCGTACTGCTCGAGAGGCACTTTTCGTCCCGGGTTTGCCGGGAGCCGGCGATTCTTTGATTTTTTCGTTTTTCGACAACTTCCTCCAGGAGTTACGGATGCTACGGAAAGCAGCGGCTTTGTTTCTGGTTTGCGCGAGCATGGCCCTATGTGTGAGTTGCGGTTCTACCACCAGCCGATTTTTGTACGCGGCGATTCCCACGACCGACCAGATTGTTGCCTTTCGCGAGGACCCCAACTCGGGCATTCTCACGCAACTGGCGGTCAGTCCAATCACCGCCGGCCCGTCGGTTCACGCGCTGGTGATCCATCCTTCCGGCAAGTTTTTGTACGCCGCCAACGCGGGCGAGGGCGATGTCTCTTTATTCACGATTTCGTCGGCCGGGGCGCTCACCGAAGTCATTCCGCGCACGGTCGTGGGCAATGCGCCCACGGTGCTGGCCATGGATTCGGGCGGAGCGTATCTGTACGTCGGCAATTCCGGAGACAACAGTGTCTCAGTGTTTTCCATCAGCGCGACCAATGGGGCGTTAACTCCTGTCCTCCAGACCTCGGGTCCGACGGTCCCGCTCGGTATTACCCCAATCAACATGGAGGTGTCGGCAGGATTCCTGTACGTTACAGGTACGGGACTGCCCGGCTATATCGAAGTGTTCAGCATTAGCCAGGGGGTGCTCACCCCGCTGAGTCCGGCCTCGTTCTTCTTTACGGGTACGAATCCTTACGGATTGGCAATTTCTCCCAACGGCAGTTATCTTTACACCGCCAACAATATCGACAACTCGATTTCGGAATTTACGATCAGCGCAGGCTCTCTCAGCCAGTTCGCCAATTCGCCAATCGGCCAGCAATCTGGAACTTCGACGCCGGTGGCCCTTCTGATCGACAACTCCGGCAAGTATCTGTATGCAGCCAATCAGGGCTCGACGAATCTTACGGGGTACTTGATCGGCTCCGATGGCGGAATCTCTCTGATGACGACTTCTCCGTTTGTCACAGCGGCAGAACCTAGCGTTCTGGCCAGCGACCCGGCCGGCAAGTATCTGTTTGTCGGAAACCAGAAGAGTCCTTTTTCGATTCAGTCCTTTAATCTGAACACCAGCAGCGGCACGCTTACTTCGGTCTACACTTACCCAGTTCCGAACGCGCCGGCTTCGATTGCCACGACATTTTAGAGTTGCCGCTGGGGTTCGATTTGAGTGGGGATTTATTTGACAGCTTTTATTGAACCGAGTTTTATTTAACAAGCGGGTGACAATCTGCCCCACGAGCCTTGGGACAATACGCTGGACGGTACGAAAAACGCGGGCGCAACCACGATGGCGCTCCAACATCCGGCCGGTGAGCTTCGATTTTCTGGCCGTTGATGGCGCTGACTTCGTGCTGGGATGGGGATCCGTACAAATGAAAATTGCCAGTGCCGCCAGCGCGTTCCCCAAGCATTACTATTCCCAGAAATTCCTCTTGGAACAACTCCAGCAATACTGGGGCGACCAGCTGAAGAATCCGCAGCTGCTGGCGCGGCTGCACCGCAACGTCGCCGTGGAGGGCCGCCACCTGGCGATGCCGCCCGAAAAATATTATGAGATCACGACCTGGGGCCAGGCCAACGACGTTTGGATTCAAGTGGCGCAGGAACTGGGCGAGCAAGCGCTCTGCCGCGCGTTGCATCATGCCGGAATCGACGCCAGCGGACTGGGGGCGTTGTTCTTTACGTCGGTTACTGGGATCTCGAGTCCTTCCATCGATGCTCTGCTGATCAACCGCATGGGACTGCCGGCAAATATCCGGCGGGTCCCGATTTTTGGGTTAGGGTGCGTGGCGGGAGCGGCGGGCATTGCGCGCGCGGCGGATTACGTGCGCGCCTATCCGTCGCAGGCGGCCGCGCTCGTGTCGGTGGAGCTGTGCTCGTTGACCATTCAGCGCGACGACCTTTCAGTCGCCAATCTGATTTCTTCGGGACTGTTTGCGGACGGTTCAGCAGCGGTGATTGTGACGGGCGATGATGTGAATGCCGCAGGGCCGGAAATTCTGGCGACTCGGTCCGTGTTTTATCCCAACACCGAAGAAATGATGGGATGGAAAGTGACTGAGAAGGGGTTCCGCATCACGCTTTCGCCAGAGGTGCCGGTGCTGATTCGCGAGCACCTGGGTCACGACATGGATGCGTTTCTCGGCGAACACGGACACAAGCGTGGCGACATTGGAAATTGGGTGCTGCACACCGGCGGCCCGAAGGTGCTGGAGGCAACGGCGGCCGCGCTCGATCTGCACGACGGCCAACTTGACGCTTCCTGGGATTGCCTGAAAAAAGTTGGGAATCTGTCGTCCGCGTCGGTTCTGGTCGTGCTGGAAGATGTGATGAAGAACCGGCGGCCGGCGCCGGGCACGCTGGGCGTGCTCGCGGCCATGGGTCCGGGATTCTGTTCAGAACTACTGCTGCTGCGCTGGTAAGGTAAAAAGCATGAGTCAGAGTGTGCCAGCTTCGACCGACGTTTTCGTGATTGGCGGCGGCCCTGCGGGACTGGCGGCTGCGATCGCGGCGCGGGAGCGCGGGTTGCGAGTTCTGGTGGCGGACGGCGCGCAACCGCCGATCGACAAGGCCTGCGGCGAAGGCTTGCTGCCGGATGGACGGGCGGCGTTGGAGCGGCTTGGAATGCATGTGCCGCTGGCTGACGCCTTGCCGTTTCGCGGCATTCGTTTTATTAGCAGCTCGTTGTCGGCAGAGGCTCGATTTCCGGGCGGCGGCTGCGGCGTTGCGGTTCGCCGCACCGTGCTGCATCGCCTCATGAACGAACGCGCGGCACAGCTCGGCGCGGGCTTGTTGTGGCGGACCCCGGTGACGGGCATTTCTTCCGAAGGAGTTCGTCTTCGTACTCGAGGGGGCGACCGCCTGGTTTGCGCGCGCTGGATTATCGGCGCGGACGGCTCGAATTCGCGCGTTCGCCGCTGGGCCGGTCTCGAACATGATTGGCGGAATCATGGTTCAAGGGCGAGCATGCGCTACGCGTTTCGGCGGCACTATCGCGTGGCTCCCTGGAGCGACCACATGGAGGTCTACTGGGGCGACCGCTGTCAGGGCTACGCCACAGCGGTGAGCAGCGAGCAAGTCTGCGTGGCCCTGGCTTCGCATGATTCCAACCTGCGGCTCGAAGAAGGGCTGCGAACGCTGCCCAGGCTGAATGAACGGCTGGCTGGGGCCGAGACCGTCTCTGCGGAACGAGGAGCTCTCACCGGCAATCGCACGCTCGCTCGCGTGTGGCGAGGAAATGTGGCGCTGATTGGCGATGCATCGGGAACCGTTGATGCCATCACGGGAGAGGGCCTGGGACTCGCGTTCGGCCAGGCGGTTGTGCTGGCTCGCTGCCTGGAGTCCGGCGATCTGACACGCTACCAGGCTGAGCATCGCAAGCTGAGCATGCGTCCGCGCTGCATGGCGCGGCTGATGCTCACTCTCGATCAACGCCCGTGGTTGCAGCGGCGTACGCTGCAAGTCTTTCAGCAGCGGCCGGAAATCTTCCGCCGGTTCCTTGAATTGCATGTGGGAGCATTGCCTCCCTTGCACGTAATGAAGGACGGACTCACTCTGGGTTGGGGGCTGTTAACCGCATAACATGAACGTCCCCAGCAGCGTCCTTAGCCACCAGGCCCACAAGAATTTTCGCAGGCGCAACCTTCAAATGGCAGTAACTGTGGTGGTCGCGTTGGCCGCTTCCGCGGCGGCGCAGAGCACATCGTTCCAACTGGATCCCGCGCAAACCACCGTGAAGTTCACGCTGGGCGATGTTCTCCACACGGTGCATGGAACCTTTCATTTGAAGCGCGGAGCCTTGCAGTTCGAACCGGCTGCAGGAAAACTTTCCGGCGAAATTGTGGTCGACGCCAAGAGCGGCGAGAGCGGCAGCGGCATGCGCGACCGCAAGATGCACAAGGAGATTCTGGAGAGTGAGCAATATCCTGAGATCTCATTTCGTCCGGATAGGATTGAGGGCACGGTGGCGGCTCAGGGAAAATCTGCGGTGAAGGTCCACGGCGTGTTCGGCATTCACGGAGTCGATCGCGAGATCATGGTGCCGGCAGAAGTGGAAATGTCCGCCGGCCACTGGACTGCGACGGTCCATTTCACGGTTCCGTATGCCAAGTGGGGCATGAAGAATCCGAGCACGCTGTTCTTGCGAGTCAACGATTACGTCGAGATTGATTTATTTGCAACGGGAAGCGTGGCGGCCAACTCCGCCAATTCCTCTCAGTAGCCGTCCTGCGGAACTATGCCTTTCGCTTCCGTACACTCATAGCAGCGGCCCGCGGTGAGGTTCTTGTATTCTTCGGTGCGTCCGCTCGGCCAGTCGATGACTACGCGTTCAATGCGATCTCGTTTTTCCAGCCCGAAGGTCACCGGAAGTTCGGACTGCGACAAGTAGCTCGATCCGCCCTTCACGATTCGCGATTGCGTGAGGCCGCCAGCAAAAACGCGCAGGCTCGCGCCGATTGCGTCGCGGTTCGATTTCGTTCCCACCAAACGAAACCGGATGCTGCGATTGCCGGTGAGTTGATCGTTGCGATACAGAAACGCCGGACCGTGGTTGGTGGTGAGCAGCAGGTCGAGATCGCCGTCGCGATCAAAATCTGCGTAAGCCAAGCCACGACCGACTTTCGGCTGGTCGAAGCCACCGCCAACGTCTGCGGCGACATCGCGAAAGATCCCCTTGCCGTTGTTGAGGAAAAGTTGCGGAGGCTGCGCGTATCCCACGTTGCCGCGAATGTTGCGCACGGTATCGTCAATATGTCCGTTGGCCACGGCGAAGTCGAGCCAGCCATCGAGATTCACGTCAAGAAAAGAGCAGCCGAACCCCAGGCTGTTTCTGGAAGCGATGCCCACTCCGGATTGCGGCGCGATGTCTTCGAAACTTTTGCCGCTCATGCGGTAGAGCCCAATCATTTCGTTGTCGAAATTCGTGATGGCCACGCCCGGCGTGCCCGAATTATCGAAGTCGGCTACGTCAACACCCATGCCGGCGCGGGCCTTGCCTTCGCTGCTGAAAGCGAGGCCGGCCTCCACCGCGGCATCCTTGAATGTGCCATTGTGCTGGTTGCGATACAACTTGTTGGGCTGGGTGTCATTGGCCACGAGCAGATCGGGCCAGCCATCATGGTTGGCGTCAAACAGCGCGACGCCCAGCGATTTTGAACTGCTGTCGAAAATTCCGCTCGCCGCCGTAACATCTTCGAACGTGCCGTCACCGCGATTGTGAAACAGCCAGCAGGTCTCTCCGCGATAGGCTTCGGGAGTGCAGTAGGACTTATGTTTTCCGTCGAGGCTGCAGAAGACGTCGTGCTCGGGCGACCACTTCACGTAGTTGCACACAAAAAGATCGAGCAGGCCGTCGCGGTCGTAGTCAAACCATAATGCAGACGTGCTGAATCCCTCGCGCTTCCCCAGCCCGCTGGAAGTCGTGACCTCGACGAACGTGCCTTTGCCGGTGTTGCGAAACAGGCGGTTCTGGCCCACGCAGGTGATCAGAATGTCGGGGAAACCATCATTGTTGTAGTCGCCAACGGCCACCCCCATGCCGTACATTTCGACATCGAGCCCGGCCCGCGCGGTCACATCGGTGAAAGTGCCATCACCATTGTTGTGATAGAGGCGAAGCGTGGAGCGGCTCTTCTTGTGGCCCGGCCAGTCGGCGCCGTTGATCAGCAGAATGTCCTGCCAGCCGTCGCGATCGTAATCCAGAAACGCGCAGCCGGAGCCCAGAGTTTCAGGCAGGAATTTTCCCCCGAAGGCTCCGCTGTTGTGTTGGAAGTGGATTCCGGCAGGGCCGGTCACGTCGGTAAATCGAAAGCCCGGAGAAACTGGCGCGCTACTCTGCGCCGTCAGAGCATGCAAGCGAGGCAACTGCGACCACGTGGCCAGTCCCGCCACCCCCCATAGGAAAGACCTGCGATTCACGCCACCTTTCTCGAAACATTTCACGGAACATTCACCAGCCCGGCGCGAATCGCGTAGACCACCAGCTCGGCGGTCTTGTGAATTCCAAGCGAGTTCATAATGTTGGCGCGGTGCACGGCGACGGTGTTGGCGCTGAGATCGAGCGCGGTTGCAATCTCCTTGTTCGATTTGCCATCAACAATCATCTGCAACACTTCCAGTTCGCGCGGCGTGAGCGCCGCGCTACGCTCGCCTTTCAGAACGGATTTCTGCTCGACCTGCGGATCGAACACAGTTTCTCCAGCGGCAACCTTGCGGATGGCCGCGCCGAGTTCCAGGTCCAGAGCGTTCTTGAGAATATATCCCTTGGCCCCGGCTTCGATCGCCTGCCGCACCCACGTGCTCTCGGTGTGCATGCTGAGCATGAGAACCGCGGTGCGCGGCGAATCTTCAATAATCTGCCGCGTGGCTTGCAGGCCGTTCATGCCGGGCAGAGCGCAATCCATCACCACCACCTGGGGATGAAGTTCTTTCGCCAGCTTGACGGAATCCTCGCCGCTGCCCGCCTCGCCGACCACTTCCATGTCGGACTCGTCTTCCAACATGCGACGAAATCCGCGCCGAACCAGGCTGTGATCATCCACCAGCAACACTGTGATCTTCTTTTCCATAAGACTCCGCTTTCTCCCTGGGGACGGCCAGATGCACCCGGGTTCCACCTTCGGGCGGGCGGGAAAAAACGATTTGCCCGCCCATCAACTCCGATCGTTCGCGCATGGCGACCAGGCCGATGCCATGTTTATTGGGACGCTCGACAAGCCCGATTCCGTGGTCTTCCACTTCCAGTTCAAGAGCGTTGGGCAAGAAACGCAAGCGCACCCACGCCGCTTTCGCGCCAGAGTGTCGCGCCACATTGTTCAGCGCTTCCTGCAGCACACGGTAGACATGCACCCCGGCGCCGCCGTCCACAGGAAACGCCGTCCCCTGCTTCTCATAGGATATGGCAATTCCGGTTTGCCTTTCTATGGTGGGAATGTACCAGTCGAGCGTGCTCTCCAGTCCAGCCTCGTCGAGCATCACAGGATGCAGCGCCTGCGAGAGACTGCGAACGCTCTCTAAAGTAGTCTGCACAGTCTCCAGCACTTCCTGCAAATCCGTCCGCAGCGACGAACCCTCGGGCGCATGTGTTCCCGCGCGCCGCAACATCGAGCCCACGGCCGTGAGAATTTGGCCGAACTCATCGTGCAGCTCGCGCGAAATGTAGCGCAGCGTGGATTCCTGAGTGGCAATCAATTTCTGCGCCAGTTCGCTGCGGCGCTCGGAAACCTCGGCCAGCCGCGCGAACAACCGCCGGTTCCAGCGAATCACCGAAAGGCCGTTCAGCAGGATCGCCAGAAGCGTGACTGCCAAAAAGAAGTAAACCTGCCTCTGTACCCGGTCGTAGATCTGAACGATGCGCTGTCCGGCCTGCTCTTCGTTCTCGCTGTTTTGCACCAGCAGCCGGGCCACTGCCGTGCTTAGCGCTGCTTGCCGTTCCTGCAGAGAAAGCTGGATCTGCTCGCGCGCCTCTTTTTCCTTGCCGCTATTGGCGAGCGCGAAGACGCGGTCGACGGCATCCCAGAACTGGCTGAAGTTGCTGGTGAGAAACGCGCTCTGTTCGGGCGTTCGGCTGGACGCGGCGAATCCTGCCTCCAGGCGCATAGCGTCGTCGAGATCGGTGCGAATCCGCTGGAGCTGCGCGGACCATGCGGTGAGCGGATACGGCTCGTCGCCGCTCACCATGTCGCGCATATCGACGGCGAGCAGGTTCAGGTCATTTTGGATGCGCAACAACTGCAGCGAATCCTTGCGGTTGCGATCCACCAGTTCGGTCTGCAACTTGCGCAGCCCGGTCACCTGCCAGGTGATGTAGGCGGAATACGCCACCACCGCGGACAGCGTGATCAGCAGGCCCAGCAACAGGCCGAAGGTCGGCGAACGGTCCGGTGAACGGTCCGGCAGAGTGGGGCGGGACACGTCCCGAGCATACAACGGGGGCCGGGCAACTGTCACAAGTCCCAGCCCGGCGCTGCGGCCGCAGATGTGTGACAATGCAGTAATAATGAAGCCAAACCGGGCGCGAAGGAGTCAAACAGGAGATTGAGTACTCCAGCCAAAGAAGCCGGGAAGCCCGCGAAGATGCAGCGACTGAAGGCCGTTTGGCCGGAAGTGTGGAAGTTGATGCGTCCGCGCCGTTGGCTGCTCGCGCTGGGCTTTGTACTCATGGTGATCAACAAGGTGGCGGGATTCGTGCTGCCATATTCCTCAAAATTCCTGATCGATAATGTGGTAAGCAAGGGTCAAACGGCGCTGCTGCGGCCCTTGGTTTTCTCGGTCTTGGCGGCCACGCTCATCCAGGGCGTGACTTCTTTTTCGCTGACCCAGCTGTTGTCGAAGGCCGCGCAGCGCTTGATTGCTGACCTGCGCCAGCAGGTGCAAGCCCACATCTCCCGGCTGCCGGTGGCGTTCTACGATGCCAACAAAACGGGAGCGCTGGTGTCGCGCATCATGAGCGACGTGGAGGGCGTGCGCAATCTTCTAGGCACAGGGCTGGTGGATTTTGCCGGAGGCCTGGTCGCTGCGGGTATTGCGCTGGTGTTGCTGCTTCGCACCAGCGTTCCGCTGACGCTGATTGCCGTGGGCTCCCTGGGTTTTTTTGCATTTGCTTTGAATAAGGCTTTCGCGACGATCCGTCCGATTTTCCGCGAACGGGGCAAGATCAACGCCGAAGTTACCGGGCGCCTGACGGAGTCGCTGGGCGGCGTTCGGGTCATCAAGGGATATCACGCGGAAGAGCGCGAAGAGAAGATTTTCGCCGCTGGCGTGCGCCGTCTTCTCGACAACGTCATGCGGACGCTGACGGCGACCTCGCTGATGGGTCTTTCCGCCAGCGTCCTGCTGGGCGTGGTTGGAGCCGCTACGATGTACATCGGCGGAAAGCAGATGGTGGCGCACACTCTGACCCCAGGCGGTTACATCTCGTATAACTTGTACCTCGTCTTTTTGATTGCGCCGATCATGCAGGTGGTTTCGATTGGCACTCAGATCACAGAAGCATTAGCCGGGTTGGAGCGCACGCAGGAGATCATGGGCGAGCGGCCGGAGGACCAGGACCCCAAGCGCACCGTGGTGCTTGGCGACATCGTAGGCACGCTTGAGTTCGAGGATGTGAGTTTCAGTTACGACGGAACTCACGAAGTTCTGCACGACATTTCTTTCCGCTCGGAGCCGGGAACGGTGACCGCGCTGGTGGGATCGTCGGGGTCGGGAAAGTCGACGACGATCGGTTTGATTTCAGCCTTCTATGTTCCTTCGAAGGGCACGGTCCGCGTGGACGGGATCGACTTGAGCACGGTGCGGCTGGATTCCTACCGCACTCGCCTGGGAGTGGTGTTGCAGGAATCGTTTTTGTTCGATGGGACGATCCGCGAGAACGTCGCCTTCTCGCGGCCAGATGCCAGCGAAGAGGAAGTGATGCGCGCCTGCCGCATCGCGCGCGTCGACGAGTTCGCCGAATCGTTTGCCGAGAAGTACGACACGGTGGTGGGTGAGCGGGGAGTGAAACTGTCAGGCGGTCAGCGGCAGCGAATCTCGATTGCTCGCGCCATTCTGGCGGAGCCGCGCATCCTCATTCTGGACGAAGCAACGTCGAGCCTCGACTCGGAATCGGAACAGATGATCCAGCAGGGCTTGTCGTATCTGATGCAGGGACGCACGACATTCGTCATCGCGCACCGGCTTTCGACGATTCGGCGGGCCGACCAGATTATGGTGATGGAGCAAGGGCGGATTGTGGAGCGAGGCACCCACGCCCAGCTTTACGCCGCGCGCGGCCGTTACTACGATTTGTATACGCGGCAACACGGCGTCGAGGAAAACTTATTCCTGGCGCCGGGCGAAGGCGATGCGGTTGCTGTCACAGGCAACGGCGCCGACGGCAAGAATGGCGATGTGAAAGCGGCGGACGCCTTGCGCGTGCTGCGAGGAGAGATGCGCTAGCGCCTATGACGACAGCCCCCGCAGTGTCTTCGGCGCGCGGCACTCTCGCCGTCCGGATTGAAAATCTTTGCCGGCACTATCGCATGGGTGAGACTCTGATTCGCGCCGTGGACGGGGTCTCGGTCGAGATTCGCGCGGGAGAATTTGTGGCGCTGCTCGGGAGCTCGGGCTCCGGCAAGTCTTCAGTGCTGAATCTGATTGCGGGACTCGACCGTCCGACCTCGGGAAGCGTCGTCGTGCAGGATCGCGATCTGGCAAAGCTCTCGCGCGAAGAGCTGGCCAAGTACCGGCTGCATGTCGTGGGGATGGTGTTTCAGTCTTTCAATCTGATTGCCAGCATGACGCTGGCGGAAAACGTGGAACTGCCTCTGCGTTTTGCCGACGTCGATCGCGGTCAACGCGCGAATCTGGCGCGTGCGGCCCTGGAGCGCGTGGGATTGCGGGCGCGCATGAACCACCGGCCCAGCGAACTTTCCGGCGGTGAGCAGCAGAGGGCGGCGCTGGCGCGGGCTTTGATCAACCGTCCACAGCTTCTGTTGGCCGACGAACCCACGGGGAATCTCGACAGCCACACCGGAACCGAAATCATGGACATGGTTCGCGAATTCAACTGCGACTTGGGAATGACGGTTGTGATGGTAACGCACGAACGCGCCCTGGCCGAGCGTTACGCGCAACGCATGATTTTTCTGGCGGACGGGAAGTTGATTGACGATCGAACGAACGCATCCACTACGGTCGATTCGCGCGAGCCGGGAGGACGACCGTGAAGATTTCGGATTTGACCGAACTCGCGCTGCGGAACCTGCGCGAGTCGCTGCTGCGAAACTCGCTGACGACGGTTGGCATTTCGGTAGGCGTGGCGTCGCTGGTGGCAATGCTTTCGCTGGGCATCGGCTTGCGCCAACTGTTCTCGCAACGTCTCGCCAAATCGGGCTTGTTTGATACGGTCCTGGTCACATCCCGCCGAGATTTGCGCAACTTTGATCGCAACGACCAGCGCAACGGTCCAGCTCCTGGCGAGAGCCGCGTTCTCGACGAGGATGCGCGGCAGGAGATCGAGCGTCTGCCCAACGTACTCGAAGCCTATCCGGACATTCGCTTTATCACCGAGCTTCGCTTCGACGATAAGCCCCACCTGACAACGATTTCGGCGCTGCCCTCCTCGGCCAAGACCAACGACGCTTTCGAAGGAATGCAGGGCAGTTTCTTTTCGTCCGAGATGGCGCCTGAGGCAATTCTGCAGAAGTCGTTTGCCGAGGAACTGCTGGGCAAGACTTCAGCTCCGGGAGGGCCTGAGGCAAATGTCGCCGAACTCGCGCAACCACTGCTGGGCAAAGAACTGACCATGCACTATGCGCAACGTGCGCCGGCGCAGCCCTTGCCTCTTCGACCCAGTGAAGCCGCGCCCGCGGATGACGCCCTGGCGGGCGCGGCGTATTCCGTAATTTCGCGCGAGCAGAAGCTCAAAATTGTCGGTGTTTCCGACTTGGACCCGGAGAGCATGCGCGGTCCTACGCGTGCCAAGGTTTTCCTGCCGTTGAAACTCGCCGAAAGTCTGCACGTGATGCAGCCCACTGATCTGCGGGAAGTCTCGCGATCCGCCAGCGACCAGCCCGTCTATTCCTCGGTCAGCGTGCGGGTAAGGAATCCGGGCCAGGTGCAGTCGGTGGAACTTGCCATCAAGAAGATGGGGTTTACGACGTTCTCCATTCTCGATGCGAGCAAGGGGTTACAACTTGTATTCACAGTGGTGTTCGCGTTCCTCATAATCTTTGGCAGCCTGGCATTGATCGTAGCCTCCATCGGGATTGTGAACACATTGGTGATGGCGATTCTCGAACGGCGCCGCGAAATCGGCATCATGAAAGCCATTGGCGCCAGCGACGGCGATGTAAGAGCAATTTTCTTCGCGGAAGCCGGCGCCATGGGCATACTTGGGGGCATTTTGGGAGTGGCGCTGGGATGGGCGATCGGAAGAGTCCTCAACGGGGGATTCAATATTTACCTCAAGAGCCAGTCTTTTCCACCAGAACATCTATGGGCGGTACCGTGGTGGCTGGTCGTGTTTGCCATTGTTTTCGCGTTTCTGGTGAGTCTTGTGTCGGGTCTCTATCCGGCGGGTCGCGCCGCCCGGCTCGATCCCGTGCAGGCGCTACGCTACGAGTGATTTGACCCGCATGAGCCGACCGAAGATGATTCGTGCCTTCAGGCTGGGCTGCTGGTTCATTCTGCTTGCCGGCGCCGCGGCCTCCGCGCAGAGCCGCATCGATTGCGGCGCGCTGAACAGCCGCATCCTCAAGCAAGTGGTTCACTATTGCGTCTACTTGCCCTCAGGTTACGATGGGGGCGCTGCGCAGCATCCTCCGCAACGCTATCCGGTGCTCTACTTCCTGCACGGCCTGGGCGACAACGAACAAACTCTTTTCAACAGCGGCGGTTGGACTCTGCTTGACGACCTGCGCAACCAGCATAAGATGGGCGACTTTCTTATCGCCGCTCCGGAAGCCCGGCGCAGCTTCTACATCAACTCGGCCGACGGGTTGGTGCGCTACAGCGACTTTTTCCTGCAGGAGTTTCTGCCGCTCATCGAGAGCAAATACCGGATTCGTTCGGGGCGCGCGGGACGCGCCATCAGCGGAATTTCCATGGGCGGCTACGGGGCGCTGCGCTTCGCCTTCGCGCATCCCGAACTGTTCTCCGCCGTGAGCGCGCAGAGTGCCGCGCTGATCACCGAATCGCCGCGAGAATTGGACGGCGCGTCGCAGACGGGAATGTCCCTGATCGGAGTGCTCGGGCCGGTATTCGGCAAGCCGATTAACGTGGCTCACTGGAATGAGAACAGTCCATTCGTGCTCGCGAAGAGAAATGCCGCGGCCCTGCGGAAGATGGGCATTTATTTCAACTGCGGCCAGGACGACAACTACGGCTTTGAAAAAGGAGCGGCCGCCCTGCACGACGAACTGCAAAGAGAAAACGTGAAACATGAGTACCACGCCTACCCTGGCGACCACGGGCTGGCGTATTTTATGTCTCACTTCGCCGAGGTTATGGAATTTCATTCCCGGGCGTTCGGCCTGCTACCCCAGCACTAAGATTCGTCGCGCGTGTTGTAAACTAGCGAGAGGCGATACCGCGCGTATCAGCGCGTTTCGTAATAGATGTAACGGCCGGAGAGGTGGCCGAGTGGTTGATGGCTCCGGTCTTGAAAACCGGCATACCCGAAAGGGTATCGGGGGTTCGAATCCCTCCCTCTCCGCCATTACCTTAGTTATCTTGCACTTGCAGGCCAGTGATACCTAGACTGATTCCGAGTTGAATCGGGGGTGTCACCCGTGGCCAATACCCAGTCCAAAGAAGTCAACCTTACCAAACGCATCAAAACCAGCAACGGCATGCGGTATTGCCCTGTCGTCCTATCGGGCAATGGGCGCGTCAAGCCCGATTTTGTCATCGTCAACGGGCAACCAGAGCGCCACCCAGAAGGCGCCTATTATCTCGAATGGCGAGAGAACGGCCGGCGGGTGCGCCTTTCCGTGGGCAAAGACCCGACCGATGCCACTGCGCGCCGCCAGCGCAAGGAAGCCGAACTGAACGCCGTAAACAACGGCGTCTCGGTCGTGCCAGACAACGGGGAGAACGGGCACCGATCGATTGCGACCGCAGTCGCCGAGTTTCTCGAGGAAACCGAGCTCTCTAAGAAACCCAAGACCCTAGCCGCCTACACGACTTCGTTGAACTACTTCACCGAGTCCTGCCCGAAACTCTTTCTGAAGGACATTGAGCGCAAGGATCTGCTCAAGTTCAGTGCCTTTCTGCGGGAACACAAAAAGCAGTCTCCACGGAGCGTGTACAACAAGTTTGAAAATCTCATGAGTTTCTTGAAGGCCAACGGCATCCGCGGTCTGGTCGGGAAGAACGACTGGCCGCGCTACACAGAAGAGGAACCGGAGATCTACGACCAAGAAGAACTCGATTCTCTCTTCAAAGCCTGCGATGACGAGGAGCGACTGTGGTTCGAGTTCTTCTTGATGACTGGGATGCGAGAACAGGAGGTCATGCACTCGTACTGGTCAGACATCAATTTCAGACACGCGACAGTGCGCGTTAGCCACAAGCCGGACCGCGGGTGGACTCCGAAAGCGTACAAAGAACGTGAAATTCCGATTCCATCAAATCTGGCCGAGAGTCTGGCGGCATGGAAGAAGAAAGCAAAAAAGGGCTGCGACCTCGTGTTTCCCACTGCTGGTTGCAATCCTAAACTGAATTTCTTGGACGATCTAAAGGCTGTCGCAGAGCGTGCCAAACTCGACAAAGACAATTTTTGGCTACATAAGTTCCGAGCAACGTTCGCAACGCGTTGCCTGTGGGCCGGCGTCGATCTCCGAACAGTGCAGCAGTGGCTCGGCCACTCGGACATGGAGAGCACGATGAGGTATTTGAAACCTGCACGAAACGAAGCTGTGCGTGAGAAAGTCAACCAAATTTTTGGAGGGAAGAATGGCTACTAAGAATCTAGGTGAAAGAAGTCCCCATGCATTGATGTCCCTAGCCTCCCGTATAAAAGCGATTCATCAGGCCCTGACCGCCGAAGAACTTGCGGATTTGTTACGCGTCTCGCGATTGACGATTCTCCGTCGGGCTAAGCGAGGGACGATACCGTCATTCCGCGTAGGTTCTTGCGTTCGGTTCGACCCCGCGAACATTAGCAAGTGGCTGGTCGAGATGGGTGTGAGGAGAATGTCAAAACCCCAAGACTAAGACGCGCGCACAAGAGTGCCATATTCGGAGTTCACTTGTAGGGATACAATCAAGACAGCATCAAGAGCAGCCCGTCCAGTGCGACGGTGCTCACCAACCGAGCGAAATGCCACGGTGGTCGCCTCTAGGCAAGATGCGGCGGGAAACCGCAAAAGGAGAGCTCCTTGCAATCACCACAGCAGTCAGTCCTATCCGACGTACTCGTCAACAACGTCCGGACACTGTACACATTCTGTCCCTTGACTCTTCGGGCTAAGGAATGGATCGACGAGCAAGTTTCAGGACGATGCCCAGTGGTTCGGGTACGCACTCATCGTCGAACATCGTTATGCGTGGGGACTGGCGCAGGGGATGAAGGATGACGGGCTGGTGCTGTCATGAACCGCAATGTTCCTATGACGAAACTGACACCGTCAGACCTGAGAGCCGAGGCACAGAACCTCATCCGTGCGGGAAAGATGCCGAGCCTGAGCCAAGTGCTCGACACCATCCGCGAAGTGAAAGGAAATCCGAAGCACGACGCGCCCGTCATTCAGGGCACGCTCGTTCGGGCAGAGGGGAGGAAGCAGTGAGTAAGGGTCGAACATATACTGAGGTGGTTGTCAGTTTAGAACGTTCTTGATCAAGGCAGGTGAGGCCACTAATGGAACGGATCCATATCAAGCCGACTGACCGCGTGTTCGTGCTTACCGGCGCGGGGATGAGCGCCGAGAGTGGCATCCCGACGTTTCGGGATTCGAACGGTTTGTGGCGGAATTACCGTATCGAAGAGGTCGCCTCTCCAGGGGCATGGCGTCGAGATCCGCAGCTCGTGTGGGACTTCTATTCCATGCGCAGGACGGTCGCAGCAGTTGCCCAGCCCAACCCGGGGCATCGTGCGCTGGCAGCCCTGGAGCACGCTCTGGGCGCTCGCTTCTTTCTCTGCACGCAGAACGTCGACAATTTGCACGAGCAGGCAGGCTCTCATCCGCTCCACATGCACGGCGAGTTGTTCAAGAGCCGTTGCGAACGCTGTCAACAGCCCTTTGATGACACGAATATCTATCACGAGGTCCCGCTTTGCGCATGTGGTGGAAAGATCCGCCCGCATATTTGCTGGTTCGGAGAGAGGCCGTTTGGGATGGATCGTGTCCTCCGTACTCTGGAAGTCTGCACGGTCTTTATTGCAATCGGGACTTCCGGGGTTGTCGAGCCTGCAGCAAGTTTCGTCGGCCAGACCAAAGCCCGGACGTTCTACGTCGGCCCGGAAGAGCCGATCAACCTCGCGTCTTTCGACGAGACGCTCGCAGGCAAAGCCGGGGAGTTGCTACCTACGATGTTCGACGTAGGTGACCTTCGCCCGAGTCCAAGAGCACAGGCATACCCACACGCCTGAGCACCAAGAGATGATGGAGGATACGTTATGACGCCGTGGACGCATCTCAAGCAGGAAGGCGCGGCAGCGGGGAAGCTGACGGATATTGACGAACTGGAGCGCATTTGGGCGTTGAGTCCTGAGCCGTTCTTCTGCAATTTCGAGTTGCAACGGCAAGATGAGGCGCGCGAGAGGCGCGAGAAGGACATCGATGAGTTGAATCGTACGTGGCGTCTGCTTGACCGACGGACGCCGCAGACGTTCCCCGGCAGACAGTGAACGCGGGTAGACTGGGAAAAACACGCCAGATTCCGTGACGCTCTACAGGAACAGCGGGCGGCAGGTGAGTCGCCTCCGCGCATTACAAAGTAAAGCGAGGGGTGCGACGATGTGCTGACGCGTCTTGCTCTCGATAGTCGCCAGGCGTGGCACACGGAACGCAGACTACTCGTGCAGCCGTGCTGGGTAGTTTATTTTATAAACGGTCACGTTAATACTCTCTAGCTTTCCCTGATGTGTCGTGTTACTGCGCATTGCCCAGATTGTCCGCTTTTCACAGGCTTACGAGCGGGCGCAGGCGCGGCAGGGCCGCCGGCCGAAAAGGGCTAGGGCCAAGGTGCTACAACCTCGGATCGCCGGTCCTCGTTTCCGTGGAACCCGGCACACACTTGGCACGCAGGAGTCGCATAAGAGCCAGCAAACTGAAGGCCTCTTGGTGTCCGACAGTCAGTCGTCCGCTTACTCGCTAGATCGCTAATAATGAATGCTGATGATTACTTATGAAGAAGTTGCAATTTAGGTTTACTGATTAAGAGTTGGTGCACCTCAGCAGGTCTAGCAGCAACGATCACCATGTAAAACCAATCACTTGCCCACAAACCAGCCCGCACGGAAGCACTTCGTCGAAGTAGCGAAAAAGACCGTATTGGCGCGTGGAGTGAACCCCAAAAGTGAGACAGTAAAAGAAGACACACTTTGCAGGAAAGGAAACTGCAAGTGGCAAAGAGACGGTATTCTGAACATTTTCGACGGGTGGCAGTGGAACGAATGAAAGGCTGCGATAGCATCGTGACCCTAACCAAAGAACTGGGGGTATCACGGCGGCAGCTGTACCGTTGGCGCGATGAACTGGACCCAGAGGAACCCGTGGTTGGGAAACCACCCGGGCAAAAGTCTCGCGCATCCACCCTGCGCAAAGAGGTGAATCATCTAAAGCGAGTTTTGGCGGAGAAGACGCTGGAAGTAGATTTTTTCAGAAGTGCCTTGCAAAAAGTCGAGGCTCGACGCCAGCAGAACAGCAGGTCTGGCGAGAAGGCATCTTCGATCAAATCCGGGAAGTGATGCCGTTGCAAGGCGGCTTGACGATCGAGCGCATGTGTCAACTGGCCCAGGTGAGCCGGGCAGGCTTCTACCGCTGGTTGCAGGAACCCCAGCCAGAGGAGGCGGAGATGGAAGTACGATCCGCGATTCAACAGATCGCGATGGAACATCGGCGGCGCTATGGCTATCGGCGTATTTCTGCGGAACTCCGACGTCGAGGTATGCCCGTGAACCACAAGCGAGTAGCACGGATCATGCGGGAGGATAACTTGCTCGCGGTACAGCCGCGGCAGTTCGTGGTGACCACGAGGTCGGATCACAAACTGGAGGTATATCTCAATCTGGCCCGGCGCATGAATCTAACGGGGATGGATCAACTGTGGGTGGCCGACATCACCTACATTCGGCTGAAAACCGAGTTTGTCTACTTAGCAGTGATCCTCGACGGGTTTTCTCGCAAGGTGGTGGGTTGGTCCCTGGAGCGGAACCTAGCCAGCCGCTTAGCCGTAGTCGCGCTGGAGCAAGCAATCGTAGGACGACAACCTAGCGTGGGCCTAGTCCATCACTCCGATCGAGGCGTGCAATACGCCAGCGCGGAATATGTGGCGGTTCTAGAAAAACATGGGATGATTCCGAGCATGAGCCGCCCGGCAAATCCGTACGACAATGCAAGCTGCGAAAGCTTCATGAAAACGTTGAAACGGGAAGAAATTTATGCGAACCAGTACAGCGACTTAGAACACCTGCGCACCAACATCGAAGAATTTATCCAACGGTACTACAATCGGCAGCGATTACACTCTGCGTTGGGCTACTGTTCTCCAGAAGAATTTGAACAGCAAGCCAAGCATTCCGATTCCATGACACAGTTTCGTAGTCCAACCGTCAAGTTTTTCCGAAACATAGAGGAGGAAGATTCTACGGGGCTGCTGGAGCAGGGGACTCAAACGCCGTCCCCTGCTCCAGACCTCATCCCCGGCTAGGCAATGGACCATCCAAACTCAATCCAATGGCACGTGTGTCATTCAAATCTGTCTCATCTCGTGGGGTCACCCCAAACGCGTACCGGCTCGAAGCGTACGGCACATTCTGCGGCACACCTGGCAAGCCGCAGCCAGGCCGCTTCGGCCATTGAAATCCCGCCGCTTCGTGAGCGACGAGAGACATTCCGCTGCTTGTAAACCATTTCGTGTCCAAACTGTCACGACGAATGGGGAAGAAGATCGAATCGATTCCCAGGCAAACCATGGAAGCCTTGGCGAATGCCTCGTGGCCGGGTAATGTGCGCGAACTGCAAAACCTCATCGAGCGCTCCGTCATTCTGACGCAAGGGAGCGAGTTGTATGTCCCGATTGCAGAGCTGAAGGACGGGATGCGAGTGCATGGCAGCAACTCGGTGCCCACATTACACTCCGCGCCCACATTTCACGAGGCCGAGCGGCAGGCCATCCTCGATGCGCTGAAAGCTGCTTCAGGCAAGATTGCCGGCACGGGCGGGGCGGCAGAACGCCTGGGCCTGAAGCGCACCACCCTGCAAAACAAGATGCGCTGGCTCAACGTCTCGCCGGCCGACTGGTCACCGCGAGCAGATAAGAGCAGTGCCCATTGTTTGCCACGCGATGCCCCAATATGGTCATCGAGGGCGGTATCCTGAGGATCATCAGCAAGAAAGTCATTCCCGTCAGCCATTTAGATCGCACTTAGGATGGCAATGTTCGTGCAACCTGCATCCGCGACGAGTGGAAAACGATGCTTGGCAAAATTCTTGTAGTTGACGACCTCGCCCCCAACCGGGAACTCATCCGTGAAGCGCTGGATGGTTCCGGGTACGAGATCAGCGAAGCTGCGACGGCATCGGATGCACTCGAGCGTCTGCAGCACCACGAAACCGACTTGGTCATCACCAAGGACGCTCTGACGACTGACGTCGGTCTTAGCATACTGTCTTAGTTCAACGTAGAAGATTCATGTTCCGCGGAGGGACCATTTATGAGCTGGAAAGACGTTTATAAGCAGAAACTGATCACCCTCGACGAAGCTGCGACCAAGATCAAGTCGCGCGACCGGGTCAATTATAGTCCTTGTGCCAGCGCGCCCGCTGACCTTATCAGCGCCATTGCTCGGAGATACAAGGACCTCGAAGATGTAACCATGAATACCGGCCTTATCCTGTCTCCATTTGAGTATCTCCGGCAGGACTATATCGGCCACATCAAGCACCATAGCCTCTTCATGGGGCCAATCGAGCGCAAGCTCGGTGAGCAGGGCAACGTTGAGGTCACCTCATACCATTTCTCTCAGACCGACTGGATGGTGCGAAATCGCGTCAAGCCCAACGTGTTCATCGCCGAGGTCTCCGAGCCCGACGAAAATGGCAACATGAGCTTCGGTCCCGTTGGCACCTTCTGGGGACGCATCTGCGCGAGCCTGGCCGAGACCATCATTGTCCAGATTAATCGTCAGGTCCCGTACGTTTTCGGTACCGAAGATGCCTTCATCAACGTTAACGATGTCACCTGGATTTGCGAAGCCGATCACAAGATCTCTGAATTGCCGAATCCTCCCGTCTCGGAAATCGACAAGAAGATCGCATCCCAGATGATCGACCACATCAGGGACGGATCGACCATTCAGCTCGGCGTGGGAGGCGTGGCCAACGCTGTGGGATTCTTCCTTGAAAATCATAAGGACCTTGGTGTTCATACCGAGATGATGGTCGACTCCATGGTGACCCTCGCTGAGAAGGGCGCCATCACCAACGCCAAGAAGACCCTTCACCCTGGCGAAATGACCGTTGGTTTCGGCATCGGTTCAGAAAAGCTGTACCGCTTCATGCACCGCAATCCAACCGTCAGGACCTATCCGATCTCTTACATCTGCGACCCCAACGTTGTCGCCCGCAATGCGAACTTCGTCTCCATCAACAGCACCCTAATGTGCGACCTCACCGGCCAGGCATGTTCGGAGTCGCTCGGCTATGAACAGTTCAGCGGCACTGGCGGGCAACTCGATTTCGTGCGTGGCGCAGCGCTTTCGGAGGGTGGTCAGAGTTTCCTTGCATTCCCCTCAACTGCCAAGTTAAAGGATGGAACGCTTACCTCCCGCATTTCTGTGGCTCTGCCTCCCGGCACAGTGGTCACAACTCCGCGGAGCGATGCCCAGTACTTTGTCACAGAGTACGGCATTGCCGATGTGAAGGGAAAGAGTATCGCCGAGCGCGCGCAAGAACTGGTCAAAATCGCCCATCCAAACTTCCGCGATCAGCTCATCCGCGATGCACGCGAACATGGCCTCCTGCCAAGGAAAGCCGCGCAAGTTGCGGGTGCAGCGTAAGCAAGTAATGAACCATGTTCACTTGTGGAGGCGGACTGATGGAGGC
The DNA here is from genome assembly GCA_963800405.1 of uncultured Acidobacteriota bacterium. Taxonomy (GTDB): domain Bacteria; phylum Acidobacteriota; class Terriglobia; order Terriglobales; family Acidobacteriaceae; genus Sulfotelmatobacter. Next base: position 161,101 of record CAWDBW010000045.1, on the reverse strand, counting down.
GAAAATGAGTGACATTCTTACCGAACATTCGGGCTTTATCCTGCGGCTTCAATTCAATCGTCCCGCGAAAAAGAACGCCATGGCATCCGGCATGTACACGGTGATGGCGAGTCTGCTGAACGATGCGGCAAAAGACGATCACACCCGCGTAGTGCTTTGGCACGGCTCCGGCGATTCGTTCTGCGCCGGAAACGACCTCGAGGACTTCGTGAAGAACCCTCCGCGGCCGGGCGAGAACCCACAGGAAAAGTTGATCGAGGCCATGATCAATTTCGACAAACCAATCGTCGCAGCCGTTCACGGGGCGGTTATTGGCGGCGGAACTACCATGCTCACGCACTGCGATTTCGTCTACGCGGGCGAAAGCGCGAAGTTCCACTTGCCGTTTATCAATCTCGCGCTGGTCCCGGAATTCGGCAGCACGTACTCTTTGCCGGCACGCATCGGATACCTACGGGCCGCCGAACTGATCCAGCTCGGCCTACCCTTCGACGCGAAGCGGGCTGCGGATCTGGGACTTGTCACCCGCGTCATCCCGGACCAAAGGCTGTTAGCCACGGCCACTGAGACAGCCCAGAGACTGGCGGAAAAACCGGCCGGAGCCCTGCAGGCCTGCAAGAGGCTCATGCGGCGGCCGATTCGCGAGCAGCTTGAGCAAGCAGCGAAATTCGAAAACGAAGAGTTCGCCGCCAGGTTGTGCTCGGCCGATGCCAAGGAAGCGTTCTCGGCATTCTTCCAAAAGAGACTGCCCGACTTTACTAAGGCACTCGGGGCCTGACTCGGCGCGGCCAAGAAAGCCAACAAAGGAAAAGAAACCATGATATTCACACCGGAGCAATTGGAAATTCAGAAGGCGGCGAGGGAGTTCGTTGCCAAGCACGTGATTCCGCAGGCCGCCGAGTATGACAGAAGCGGGGAGTTTCCTTCGCACCTGCTTGGGGCAGCGAAGGAGAGCAAGATTTTCGCCATGGCGATCCCGAAGAAGTACGGCGGGCTCGAATACGACAGCCTCACGCAAGCATTGGTGTGCGAAGAGTGGGGTTATGGCTGCGCCGGCATGGGTACAACGCTGGGCGCGAGCATGCTGGGAACCGATCCGCTGCTGGTAGTGGGCACCCCCGAGCAGAAAAAAATGTATTTTGCGCCGATCGTTAGTGGCGGGTTGGCGGCTTTCGGCCTGACCGAACCGGGTGCCGGTTCTGACGCCGGAGGAGTCAAGACCACTGCAGTCCACAGCGGTAACGAATACATTCTGAACGGCACCAAGTGCTTCATCACGAATGGTGCTTATGCCAGCGTATATCTGATTGTAGCAAGTACAGATCCGAGCAAGGGACTCAAGGGTCTGAGCGCCTTCATCGTTGAGAAGGGCACGCCGGGATTCAATGTGGGCACGGCGGAGCACAAGCTCGGTATTCGCTCGTCCAATACCGTCGAGCTTCATTTCAAGGATGCGCACATTCCGGTCAGCAACCTGGTTGGCGCGGAAGGCGACGGCATGAAGATCGCCATGCTCACGCTGGACATGGCTCGGCCGCCCGTTGCCTGCGCAGCGGTTGGCATCGCCCGCCGGGCGGTCGATGAGTGCCTTAAACACCTGACGGAGCGTTTCACTGCAAAGTACCCGCCTCCGCAGACCATGCAGTTCAAGCTCGCGGAAATGCATGCTCAGGTGGAAGCCGCACGCCAGATGGCGCATCACGCCATGAGGCTGCGCGACACGACCACCAGCTACTCGATGGAATCGGCGATCAGCAAGCTGATTGGCGGCGACATGGTGATGTCGGTGACCACGCAGGCGGTGAGCCTGATGGGCTCGTACGGGTATACCTCGGTGATCGAGAAACTGATGCGCGATGCGAAGATCATGCAGATTTACGAAGGAACCAACCAGGTCCAGCGCCTGGTAATCGGCCGCGGATTGTTAACTCAGGCGGCAAAGCACATGCAGAGGGTGGCATAAGTCATGAACTTCAAACTTACTGAAGAGCAGCAACTCATCCAGCAGAGCGCTCGCGAATTTGCCAAGGAGTACCTGGAGCCGTTAGTGGCCAAGATGGACGAGACCCGGGAGTTTCCGCGGGAAGTCATCAAGCCATTGGCGGATCATGACTTCTTGGGCCTGCACTTGTCCGCTGAATCGGGCGGTGTGGAAGCGGGTTGTGTCACCTACATCGCCGTCATCGAGGCGATCTCGCGGTCGTGCGGGTCAGTCGCTTCGATCATGAACAATCATGCGATGGCGAGCTACGCCATTCGGCGCTGGGGCAGCGAGGCAGTCAAGAAGCAGTGCCTGCCGGCAATGGTCAAGGGCGAAGTGCTCGGGGCCTTTGCGATTTATGAGCACGGCCCGACTCCGGGGATTGGGCCCAAGGCTGTGGTCGCCACTAAGACGGACGCAGGCTATGTGCTGAATGGCACCAAGGCGTACGTACGCAACGCGGGCAAAGCGGGCGTCTACGTGGTCACGGCGGTAACGGAAGCGGATCGTCCGAAGACGGCGGTGGCCTTTGTGGTGGATGCCCAGACGGCCGGCGTGAAAGTGGGCGAGAGGATCGCCACTATGGGACTGCGGGGATGCCCGGTGGCCCACGTGGTTTTCGACAACGTCGTCGTGCCGCAAGGCGCCCTGCTCGGTGGGCGCGGAACGGAGATCGTGAACCGGACCCTCGCCCTCGGTGCGCTGGCAGAAGCGGCACAGACCGTGGGCATCGGACAGGCGGCCATCGACCACGCCGCGGCTTATGCCAAGCAGCGGGTACAGTTCGGTATGCCGGTCTTTAACTTCCCAGCGGTGCAGGCCCTGCTGTCGGATTCCAATATCGATTGCCATGTGGCGCGGCTGGCGCTATACCATGCCGCCCAACTGGTTGACGACGGCGAGCCGTTTGAAGTTGAGAGTGCCATGGTGAAGTCCTTCCTGGCGCGACTCGGGTCGAAGCTCGTGGTGGACAGCTGTCAGGTGGAGGGCGGCATGGGGTTTGTCGAAAGCATGCCTTTGCCGCGCTTGTTCCGGGATATTGCGGGCACGACCCTGGTGGATGCGCCCAGCGATACTCCCGAACGTGCAATTGCGATGAGCATTGCCTAATTATTTGTGAAGTGTTTGGTTTGTTGTCATCGCTGCCACTATTCGAAAGTAGCAGCCTTGAGTGGAAAAGAAGCTACAGGAGGTTCGAGAAATGTCAAAAGGGCAGGTTTGCTATAGAAGGGCGCTCGCCCTTGGCGCCCTTACCTACGGGACTTCCCTCGTGAGATCCCGGGAACGAAAAGAAAGACAACTCTGGGCCAATGTGTTGGCGTGCTTACTTGTCTTGCTCACATGTCTGCCAGTGTCGGCACAGCAGAATACGTCAACCCAGGTGCTTCGGACAGGTGAAGAGACAGACACCTCATCTTCAGGCGCAGTGAGTCCTACTCCTACCGAACAAACCTCCGCCGCCGACCAGGCTAAAGAGGCGGCCAATCCGTTGGCGAACATTTGGTTGTTGCAAATGCAGCAGAATAATTGGTCGGTGGGCCAGCCGGTGGGAGGAGCACGAATGCAGGGCAACCTGCAATTTCAGCCACTCATACCCTTGCCGTTTAGCGACCATTGGCACCTCGTTGTGCGGCCGGTCGTGACACTGTTTAATAGCGCGCCCTACCCAAATCCAAATGGAACCGACAACCGTGTGACCGGCTTCGGAGACACGATTTTCGCGTTTGGACTCGTGCCAGACCGTACTCTGGTGGGTCACTGGCTGCTGGGCGCCGGTCCCACGTTTGTCTTCCCGACGGGGCACTCCTACCCGTTGCTCAGTCAGAACAAATGGCAGTTTGGTCCGACGTTCGCGGTCGGATACAACGCTAAGAGATGGTTGGCATACGTTTTTCCGCAACAGTGGTTTCCCATCGGCGGCAATGGGCGAAAAACAAACCAGATGCTATGGGAATACTCATTTATCTATACGCTAGGAAAGTGGACCGTAGGAACAAAAGCGGACTCATTCGTGAATTGGCAAGCGTCGGCAGGCAACAAGTTGGCGTTTCCCGTCGGACCGAAGATCGGGCGTCTTATGTATGCCGGGATCTTGCCGGTGAAGGTCGACTTGGCGTTCCTGTATTACGCGGTTCGTCCATCGCCCGCGCAGTTCGGCCAGAAGTGGGGCCTGCAGCTTGAGGTAACTCCCATTATCCCTACGTTGATCAAGAAAACGTTATTTTAAACAGGAGAACCAACAATGCCGAAATGTCTGGTCTGCTACAAATGGGCACTCGACGAGAAAGATATCAAGATCAAATCCGATGACTGCAGTCTCGATGTCACTCGTGCCAAGGGCAAGATTAGTGACTTCGACCGCAACGCGATCGAAGAAGCCACTCTGCTTGTGGAGCAGCAGGGAGGGGCGCTGGATGCGCTCACCTATGGCACTTCCGCCGTGAACCAGTCTCTCAAGGATGTGCTCTCGCGCGGCCCGGACTCCGCCTACTTCATTGCCGATAAATCCGCCGAGAAGGCCGACGCTTATGTGACGGCTAACGTGCTCGCTGCCGCTATCCGCAAATTGGGGTCTTACGATCTGATTTTGTGCGGCGAAGGCAGTTCGGATTCGTTCAATCAACAAACGGCCGTGCGCGTGGCCGCGCTGCTTGGGTTGCCGTGCGTCAGTTACGTGCTGAAGCTTTCGGTTGAAAACGGCACAGTGAAAGCCACCCGAGGGCTGGGAGTAGCCACCGAAGTCGCCACCGTGAAGGGGCCAGTCGTCCTTAGCGTGTTGGGTCAGATCAATCACCCGCGGATTCCGAGCCTCAAGCAGGTGCTCGGCGCCGCCAAGAAGCCGAAGAAGGAAATCAAGATCGCCGATCTCGGTTTGACTCCCGATCAGTTGCAGCCGAGGGAGGTTCACAGATCTGTGAAGGGCTTCGTGACTCACCGGAAGCATATCGCTTTCAAGGAAGCCAATACGGCCGCGAACGTCGCGAAGCTGGTAAGCAGCCTCGCCGCAGAGGGCCTGCAGTAGGAGGAATAACAACATGCCAGGGATTTTTGTGTTTTCCGAAGAATCCGCGCTCGCGAAGCAGTTGTTGACGCCGGCGCTCGAATTGAAACAGTCGCTATTCCAGCCGGTCACGGCGCTTTCGCTGACCGAAACCGATGCAAAGCAACTGGCCGCCTTGGGGGCGGATAAAGCAGTTGCGCTGCAGTCAGCGGCCGAGTGGGTAGAAGGGCTAAGCGAGGAGATTGCCGGTTTGGTCTCGGCTGCCGGGGCCAGTGTTTTCCTCGTCGGGGGCACCCTGCGGGGCAAGCATATCGCGGCTTATGTGGCGACGAAGCTCAATGCGGGCATGAGCACAGATGCCAAGTCGGTGAAACTCGAAGGCGGCAAACTGCTGGCCACTCGGCTTCTTTATGCCGGCCTGGCGCTGTGCGACGAAGAACTCTCGCTGCCCGCGGTCGTCACTATCCCGCCGCGTACCTTCCTTGCTCCAAACACGGCGGCACAGCAGGGCGCCGTGGAAACCGTAAGGGCCGCCGCCGATGGGCGCGTTGCGATTTCCGATGTCACTCAGGCTGATGTCTCGGCAGTCGATATCTCCGCGGCTACCAAACTGGTTTCCGTAGGACGGGGGTTCCAAAAGAAGGAGGATCTGAAGCTCGCTGAGGATCTTGCCGCAGCCCTAAAGGGTGAAGTTGCCTGCTCCCGCCCGGTTGCCGAGGAAGAACACTGGCTTCCGGTCGCCCGCTACGTGGGCATGAGCGGGCATATGGTGAAACCCGATCTCTACCTGGCAGTGGGTATTTCCGGACAAGTGCAGCATATGGTAGGCGCGCGCGAATCCAAAGTAATCGTCGCAGTCAATAACGACGAGCATGCGCCCATCTTCGAAAACGCCGATTACGGCATTGTCGGCGATCTGTATGAAGTGCTCCCGTTGCTGACGGCAGCTGTGAGGAACAATGGCGGACGATAAATTTGACGCAATCGTGGTAGGTGCGGGACCGGCGGGTTCGGCCTGCGCCTACGTGCTCGCCCGGGAGGGCAAGAACGTACTTCTGGTGGAACGAGGAGACAGCGCCGGTGCGAAGAATGTATCCGGCGGCCGCCTCTACATTTACGCTTTGGAAATGATCGAGCCCGGCATGTATCTGCGGGCTCCCCTCCAACGCAAGATTGTTCGCGAGCAGATCATGCTGCTCGGCGAACGGACCGCGACCACGATCGACTATTTCGACCCCGCCTTCGCGGAAAAAGTTCCGCAATCCTACTCCGTTGTTCGCGCGAAGCTGGACGAATGGTTTGCCGGCGAGGCGGAGGCGAAAGGAGCGACTCTCGCCAGCGGCGTGAAGGTCGACGGCGTAATCGAGGAAGGGGGCAAGATCGTCGGCATCCGCGCGGGCGAAGAGGAGATGCGGTGCGAGATCGTTGTCGCCGCTGACGGTATCAACTCACTGATCGCACAGAAGGCCGGCCTGTTCGCCGATGTCGAAGGTCACGCCGTCGGCGTCGGAGTGAAGGAAACCATCGAGCTGCCGGATTCCGAAATCAGCACCCGCTTCGCCGTTAAGGACGACGAGGGAGCGGCACGCGTCGCGATCGGCTGCACCGACGGCATCTCGGGCGGGGCTTTTCTTTATACCAACAAGGGCAGCATCTCACTCGGGATTGTTTTCAACCCGGCACAGGCGGCCAAACAAGGGCGCCACATTCAGGACATTCTGCAGGATTTCAAAATGCATCCTGCGATTCTTGCGCTCATCGAGGGAGGCACAACCGTCGAGTACGGTGCGCACCTGGTGCCCGAAATCGGTTATCGGGGCATTCCCGAGAAGCTTCATCGCGAGGGCATGGTCGTCATCGGCGACGCCGCCCGGTTTGGCATCAACACCGGCGTCATCATCCGCGGCATGGATCTCGCCATGGTCAGTGGACTGGCGGCCGCCAAGGCGATCCTTGCCGCGGAAGACACCAGTCGCGTGGGACCTCTTTACATGAAGAAGTTGGAAGAGCTGTTTTTGCTGGGAGAGGAACGCGCTTACCAGAACTTCCACAAAATATTCGAAATTCCACACGTCTTCCGCGAGGTTCCGAAGCTGGCCAACGAAGCCATGCAATTCCTGTTCACTGTGGATGGGAAGATTCCCACACCCATGGTGCCTGGCCTGATGGGTGTCGTGCATCGCAATATGAGCCTCGGCCAAATGCTGGCCGATGGCTGGAAAGTGTATCGAAGCTTATGAGTATCAAGCGGCTCAGTCCCGAGGAATCCCTGGCCTTGAACAAGTTCGCCGTCGACGAAGGCAATCCCCACATTGTCGTCGACAAAACAATCTGTGCACATTGCACGGATCGCGCCTGCTTAGTGGTATGCCCGGCGCGTCTTTACCGGCTCAAGGATGGCCAGGTGAGTTTCGAGTTCGCCGGGTGTCTCGAATGCGGAACCTGCCGCGTGATGTGCAGCGAGGGCGGGGTCGAAAGCTGGAATTATCCGCGCGCTACTTTTGGAGTGACCTACCGCACGAGTTAGACCCGATTTATGGCACTAGAGTGTGAATACGCCTCAAGCACAAAAGTTCCCAGGAAGACGGAAAGCTGAGAACACGATCGATCTCAATCGCGACATGCTGGCGCATATGGAGTTCACTCCACGCGTCTCAGCGAATTTGAAGCCAATGCCTTCTGGGATCTTTCGACAAACCTGGGGAGAGCTTCGCCGAATTATCGAAACCAAAGGACGAAGAGCTATGGCCGCCTGAACTCTTTGAGAGCTCGAGGTTCCCGAGTGCCATGAACGATAAGCTACAAACCCGCGACGGAGCTATTCGGCAGGTGGCAAACGTGGACTTTCCCACTCGCTGGGGAGATTTTCGCCTGCTCGCGTTTGAGCGGGATTTCGAGCAAGACGGCGTGCCGTGCCAGCAGACGGCGCTGGCGTTGGTCCTGGGCGAAATCGGTAGGTCGCCGACATTAGTCCGTATCCATTCCCAATGTCTTACCGGCGAAGCGCTGGGTTCTCTCCGGTGCGACTGCGCTCCGCAGCTTCACATGGCGCTGTCTTTGATTTCGGAGGAGGGAGCCGGCGTGCTTGTCTACGAACAACAGGAAGGGCGCGGCATTGGCCTCATAGCGAAGTTGCGGGCTTATCAACTTCAGGATCAGGGTCTGGACACCGTACAGGCCAATGAGCGCCTCGGCTTCAAAGCGGACTACCGTGATTACCGGCTCCCCGCCGAGATTCTGAAGTCCCTGGGCATCGGGCAAGTTCGGTTGCTCTCCAATAATCCGGACAAGATCGCCGCGCTGGTGAGGGCCGGAATCCATGTGGTGGAACGAATCCCCTGCGAGGCCGACGGCGGTGTCATTGCTCAGGGATACCTGCACACCAAGAAGCTCAAATGCGGCCACCTGCTTCAGCAGGTGGCTGCGCCCCAGAGCCTTGTGATGAAGGAGCTTCCGCCAGAAGCGCTGGCAGTAAAAGAGACTGCGGGAAAGAGGTTGCCCATGCGACAATTTAGCCCATTCACCGATGTGGAAACGGCTCTCGCCGAATTGCGCGCGGGCCGCATGCTGGTACTGGTCGACGACGAGGATCGCGAAAACGAAGGGGACCTGACTCTGGCCGCGGAGAAGGTCACGCCGGAAGCCATCAACTTTATGGCGACTCACGGCAGAGGCCTGATCTGCCTGGCCCTGCCGGGCGAGCGAACCGAGCGCCTTCGGCTGGGACCCATGAGCCCCCGGAACACGTCACAGTTTGGCACGGCCTTTACCGAGTCCATTGACGCTGTTGGTCGCGGCGTGACGACTGGCATCTCTGCCTTGGACCGCGCTCAGACCATTCTCACTGCAATCGATCCCGCGACGCGGCCGGAAGACCTTGCCCGGCCCGGCCACATCTTCCCCCTGCGAGCCCGCGAAGGCGGCGTTCTGGTGCGCGCCGGCCAGACGGAGGCCTCGGTGGACGTGGCCCGGCTCGCAGGCCTCGTCCCCGCAGCGGTGATCTGCGAAATCATGAATGATGACGGCACTATGGCGCGCGTGACTGACCTTACTCGCTTTTGCCAGAAGCACGACCTGAAGATGCTCACCGTGGCCGAGCTGATCCGCTATCGCATGGCACATGAGCGCTGCATCGACCGCGTCGGAGAGAGTCTGGTTCCGACCGATCGAGGCACTTTCCGTATGATTGCTTATCGATCCGAAATCGACAACGAATCGCATCTCGCAATGATCCTTGGCAACATCGAGGACGGCCAACCCGCGCTGGTGCGGATGCACGCGCGTTGCGTCGTCGGCGACGTTTTCGGTGCCAATGCCTGCGAGTGTTCCGCCAACCTGCGACGCTCGCTGGACCGCATTGCGGCAGAGGGCGCTGGCGCCGTGATTTACCTTCACCAGAATGCGACGGGCTTCGCGGCAGGAAAATCTGCCGACAGGGACTCGCAGGTTCTACATCCGGATCCGAAAAACATTTCGCAACTCGACCGTGATCGCCAAGTCCAACGGGATATCGGAGTGGGCGCACAGGTCCTTCGTGATTTGAATTTGCGGCGCATCCGGTTGCTCACGAACCATCCTCGCCGAGTGGCAGGCCTTGAGGGTTACGGCATTGACATCGTCGAGCATGTTCCAATCGGCGACCATCAATTCACGCTTCGAGATACAGGGCGGGAAGAGGACCTGAGTCATGAGACAAGGTGCCAATAGGCGTTTCTGGTACATCGGAGTTGCCGAAACCGGCCGGGTGGAAAACGTGGTTTGCGGAAAGCCGCAGAAATTCAAGAAATGTTGGTGTTAGGACGAGAACAATGAAAGTTATTCGCAAAAACATTCGCGTACCCGACCTCGCCCTGATGAAGGAGCGCCACGAACGCATTGTCATGCTCACGGCCTACGATGCCACTATGGCGCGGCTCTTCGATCAAGCCGAAGTGGACATTCTCCTGGTGGGCGACTCTCTGGGGAACGTGATCCTCGGATTGGATACGACCATCGAGGTCACGCTCGATGCCGTCATTCACCACACGCGGGCCGTTGCCCGAGGGGCGAACCGCGCGTTAATCGTAGCCGACATGCCTTTCCTTACCTACCAAGTGAGTAGCGAGGACGCCTTGCGGAACGCGGGACGGCTCTTTCAAGCTGGGGCGGCCGCGGTCAAGTTGGAAGGCGGGCGCGGAGTCGCGGATACGGTGCGGAGACTCACGGGAGCCGGGCTCCCCGTCATGGGCCATCTCGGGTTGACGCCGCAGCATGTCCACCGACTTGGAGGCATGCGGCGACAGGCAACCAATGAAACTGCAGCGGAGGAACTAGTCCACGACGCACTTGCCCTTGAAGCCGCGGGTGCATTCGCGATCGTACTCGAGGCCATACCCAACACCGTCGCCCAAGACGTGACGTCCAAAGTGCGCATACCAACCATCGGCATCGGTGCGGGGCCGGACTGCGATGGTCAGGTCCTGGTCAGCTACGACATTCTCGGACTCTACGACGGTATTGTGCCGCCATTTGTAAAGCGATACGCCCAGCTAGGCGGCGACATCGTTCGGGCAGCGAAGACCTACGCCGAGGAAGTACGCACCGGGCTCTACCCAGAGGCCGCCGATGGGCACGCTCAGCCGCCGCAGGCCGCGACGGTAGTTCCAATTAACTGAGCGCTGGCTTCGATCGTGTCTTTGAGTCGGACGGCGGGGCACTGTCCTGGTCTGATGAGTCTCACCCGTATACCTGCGTCAGCATCATTCGGGCGTCTGGTGGGGACAACTTAACTGGCTACGTCTGTACTGCGCTGGACGCCTCTTCCGTCTCCGGCAGGCGAAGCTCTCCAGTGAAGCGGTTGTTTTCATCCACCAAGATCATGTGCGGCTCGATCGGCACTGGGGAGCGGCAGAACGCCGCGATGACCACAAGATCACCAGGCGCGAAGCGATGCGCAGCGCAGCCGTTGAGCTTGATCTGTCCCGAACCGCGCGGCGCCGGAATGGCCTAGGTCTCGATCCGCTCGCGATTGTTTACGTTCCACACCGCGACTTTCTCGCCCGGCCACAGGTCGGCGCGCTCCATCAGGTCCTCATCAATGGAAATCGAGCCGATGTAATGTACGTCAGCCTCGGTCACCGTGCCCGGTGGAATCTTGGATTTCAATAATTCACGTACTAATGCCATAAATCGGGACTAACTCGTGCGGTACGTCACTCCAAAGGATTCCACCACGCTGTCGGTTGCAATGGGTGAGATCGTCCTTGCCCTCGCTGTCGAGCAGGAGCACCGTCGGCGTCCAGATCGCATCAAGCGGTGAAACCATGCCGGGTGTTCCTTAATGTGAGCTTTCAGCGGAAGGAAGTTTTCGTGGATGAACTCCGCAGTCTTCTGATCTTCATACGACTCGGCATCCAGCCGAGCACAGGCTCCTCAAGCCGGAGCCGCGCTGAAATCCAGCAGGATGGAGCGGGGTTGCCCCTTCGCTGCGGCTAGGGTCTGATCGATTTCCTGGTACGGCGTTGGACCTGTTGTCGAACTTTCGCCAGAGTCACGCAGCTTGGCTTTCTGTCTGCATGGTGCATCACAGGGCGATGATGATATCTATGGAATGGTCAGTGCTTATTGGGAAAAGCTGCATTTCCAAATTCAGGAGGGTGCCCCCAGGATCGGGCAAGATTTGTGGACACTGACCTGCCGGGTCCCCACGATTTTCTCAGAATGCGATTTGCCGCTGCAGGAAATCGATCATCGAGTAGCTCCGCGATCCATTGCCGCCCGATCCAAAATGAAGGCCGTTGCTCCGTTGAGAGCCTTGAGGTATCGGCGACAAGCACGTCTCTAAGAGTGCTACATTAGGTTACAACGGAGGCACCGGTACAGTGCAGTATTTCCTCTTGGGTCTGTCTTCAGGGATTTGTGGGCCAGGTTGTCTGAGGCCGTTCCCGACCATGGGAGAAATGGCTCCGCGGCCACGACTTCGGTTTCGCTTTAACTGGCCCCGTACCACGATCGCAGCCACGTTGACCTTTTGTATGACCTGCGTGTTGCTAATGGCAGGCACGGCTCACGCCCTCGATCCGAATAAGCGTGTTACCCAGTACATGCACACGGCTTGGCGAACACAAGATGGCTCTCTGCCAGCCGGCATGTTCTCGATCACGCAAACCTCCGACGGTTTTCTCTGGTTCTTATCTCTCCCCGGCGATGTCTACAAGTTCGATGGCGTTCGGTTTCTGCCCAGGTATACGCCTGCCAATTTTTCAGTCAGTACGGTAGGCAGCATCCTTGCCGACCACGCAGGTGGGCTCTGGATGGTAGCGGATGCACTCATTCACCTGAAAGGCGGGGTTGTCCCTTCCCGATTTGCAGTGAGTGGGACTGCATTCCAAAGCATCAGCGAAGATCCCGACGGTTCTGTGTGGGTGGCGGCACGCCGCGGATCAGACCAGCCCTTTTGCCATGTTACCGATCGCGGCGTCAGGTGTTTCGGAAAGAATGATGGAATAAGCATTCCTGCTGTCAATGCCGTAGCGGCTGACGGCAATGGGGGTTTTTGGCTGGGAGGGGAGACGGCACTTGTCCACTGGCATGGGGGCGTCTCGGAGATGTACCCGGTCAAAGCGGAGATAATGGCTCTGGCGCGTGCTCCTGACGGAACTGTCTGGGTCGGCATACAGGAGGAGGGTCCAGGTCGAGGACTTGAACAATTGAAGGACGGTGCTGTGAATCCGTTCGGCACTCCCACGTTCGACGGAAGCAAACTCAGCGTCACCAGTCTGATGTTTGATCATGATGGCAATCTTTGGGTTGGAACCGATGCTCGAGGGCTGTTCCGAATCCACAGGAACGCTGTGGAACATTACGGCCACATGCAAGGTTTATCGGGCGATTCCGTATGGGCTCTTTTTGAAGACCGGGAAGGGATTGTCTGGGCTGGAACTACGAGCGGAATTGACAGTTTTCGCGATCCGAGTGTAGCCACGTTCTCGGCTATCGAGGGATTAGGGAAGGACCTCGCGGCGGGCATTCTAGCCAGCAAAGACGGCAGTATTTGGGTCGCAAACGATGGCTCTCTCGATCGCATCAAGAACGGGATTGTCTCATCCGTTCGCAGGAGTGACGGGCTTCCGGGCAATCAGGTTGCGGCGATGCTCGAAGATCATGCCGGGAATATGTGGGTAGGAGTCGATGACGGACTGTATCTGTTCAAAGATGGTCGATTTCGTCCCCTCCCTGCACCCAATCACCACCCGCTTGGGATGGTAGTTGGAATGACCGAGGACCTCGACGGGAATATCTGGGCAGAGTGCAGAGGCAATCCGCGAAAGCTTGCGCGCATCCGCGATTTCCAGGTACGTGAAGTATTTCCTGATTCGCAGCTGCCGCCTGGTCATAACCTCGCTCCGGATCCAAACGGGGGAATTTGGATAGAGACTCGAAAAGGAGATGTGGTGCTGTTCCGGAACGGCATTCTGCAAGCCAAAATTCCGCTAGATCGAGGAGCTTCTCCGTTAAATCGCCAAATTATCACTCAGGCAGACGGCTCCGTTCTCGTCGGAACTGAGCACGGCCTGGTTGGATGGCGGGCGGGTAAACTGCAGCGGATGACAACGAAAAACGGCCTGCCCTGTGAGTTCATTATCACCTTCATTGAGGACCAAGAGAAACGCTGGTGGCTCTACACTCGTTGCGGCGTTGTGGAATTCTCAGATTCTGAACTCCAACGATGGTGGGCCAACTCGGACACAATTGTTCAGAACCGCCTGTATGACGCGTTCGACGGAGCTGAGCCAAACATAGGTTCCTTTAACGCGGCCGCCACCACTCCCGACGGACGTGTCTGGTTTACCAGCGGAGTCGTCGTACAAATGGTGGATCCGTTCAAGCTCTCGCAAAAAGCGCTCCCGGCACCGGCGTACATCGAATCGCTGGTCGCTGACCGAAAAGAGTTCGCCGCAACACCTAACTTCAGGGTTCCCCCGAATCCGAGGGACTTGCAAATTGATTACACCTCACCCACCCTCACGATTCCGCAGAAGGTAAAGTTCCGTTACCGGCTCGACGGCTATGACCACGATTGGCATGATGCCGGTACGCGCCGGCAGGCGTTCTACACGGATTTGCCTCCAGGGAAGTATTCCTTCCGCGTGATCGCATCGAATAGCGACGGAGTCTGGAACGATAACGCCGCCAAGCTGGATTTCTCCATCGCCCCCACGTATTACCAGACGAATTGGTTTCGCGCGCTATGCGCGTGCATCTTTTTGGCACTGCTGTGGGCGGCTTACCGAGGGCGTGTCAGGCAATTGCAACATCAGTTCGACATGACGCTCGAGGTGCGTGTGGGCGAGCGCACAAGGATTGCCAGGGACCTGCACGACACGCTCTTGCAGAGCTTTCAGGCGCTCTTGCCAAGTCTTCAGGCCGGCATCAACATGTTAGCGACATGTCCGGCTGACGCTCGTAAAGTGCTTGAAGCTACTGCGGATCACGCGTCGCAAGCGATCGCCGAGGGCCGCGATGCGGTGCAAGGCTTGCGCATGTCCACGGTCGAGAAGAATGATCTGGCGGTAGCCATTCGGACGATTGGGGAAGAACTCGCTTCTGCTGCGAGCACTCAGCCCTCGCCCAACTTCAACGTGGTTGTGGAAGGAGCATCTCGCAATCTGCATCCGATCCTGCGAGATGAAGTTTACCGGCTTGCGGTGGAGGCGTTGCGCAATGCGTTCCGGCACGCGGCGGCGCAAAACGTCGAGGTGGAAATCCGTTACGACGAAAAGTATTTCCGGCTCCGCGTTCGGGATGACGGGAAAGGAATTCCCTCCGACGTGCTCAGCGGAGACGGCCGTGAGGGGCACTACGGCTTGCCGGGTATGAGGGAACGAGCGAAACTTGTAGGCGGTAAGCTAGTGATCTGGACTGAAATGGATGGTGGTACGGAAATCGAGCTCAGTATTCCTGGAGCGAGAGCGTACGTAAAATCCACGCGGACCTTCTGGCATTTTGGCAAGCGGTCCGCGACAGATACAGATGAGAAGGAACCGATAGAGCGTGAGTGAAAGGCCAGCTCAAATCCGGATTCTTGCAGTTGACGATCATGTTCTGGTACGGCAGGGCATAGCTGTACTCCTCGGTACCGAACCCGATTTGACTCTGGTGGCCGAAGCATCGAATGGCCGCGAGGCAATCCAACAGTTTCGTTCGCATCGACCGGATGTCACGATTATGGACCTGCAAATGCCGGAGATGAACGGCCTCGATGCCATCACCGCGATTCGAGGAGAATTTCCCGATGCGAAAATCATCGTATTGACGACCTACAAGGGTGATGTACAGATTCTTCGCGCCCTCAAGGCAGGGGCACAAGGTTACCTGCTCAAAAATACGATTCACAAGGAACTTACAGAAACGATCCGAGCGGTTCATGCCGGGAAAAAGGCGCTTTCTCCCGAAGCGTCGTACGAAATCGCCGAGCACGCGACCGATGATGCCCTAACGCCCGCAGAGATCAACGTGCTGCGGTTGATTGCAGCCGGAAATGCCAATAAGCAGATCGCCGATCAGCTCAAGATCACCGAAGAAACCGTCAAGGGGCGAGTCAAGAACATTCTCTCCAAATTGGGTGCCAACGACCGAACGCAGGCGGCAATGATCGGGTTGAAGCGCGGGATCATCGAACTTTAGTTCCCCCCAAGTCACCTCCTCGCCCGAATCCCAAAGCTCTAAAGAGTAATGATCTACCCCTTTTTGGGCTTCCGATGCGCTTTCAGAATGTCAGAGAATAGTAATGTAGTGCGGAAAGGTGCGTCCTTGCGGCGCCTATATTCAACATTCGCCGGCGGTTGGCCCGGCACGGGGTTGCTCCTGATGCGCGTGGTTTCGGGCTCCGCTCTGGCCATGGGCGCAGGTGTGACGCTGTGGAGCGATCCACCACCGATGACTGTGACCATTCCCGCCATCCTCTTGCTGGGAGCGGGAATCCTGTTAATCGCTGGCTTATGGACCCCCATCGCCGGAGCCTCGGTAGCCCTCATTGAAGCCTGGAAGATGCTCATGCTACCCGGCGACAAGCCGCTGTGGCTCATGTTGGGAACCGCCGGCGCCGCCTTGGCAATGTTAGGACCCGGCCTGTGGTCCATCGATGCTCGCCTTTATGGCTGGAAGCGCCTCGAACCCACACCTCGCAAGAAGAACTCTGACCTCCATAAGAACAGCCCAAAGGACTAGGTTCCTCTAGCTCAAAAGTAGGATCTGCTTCGCCTCCCAAAGAGTTTGCAACGTCCCCGATATAGGCTTTCGAAGAAATCCAACCAGTTGCACAATGGCTCACGAGTTCGAGCCAAGAAGGTTGAACAAGGAGTACCAACATGGCAAACGTGATTGAGTTCTACGTTCCAGCTCGCTTCCGAAAGGTCGTGAAGTGGGTGCCTCAGCAGCAACGCGGACGGGTGCTCGAATTTCGAGTGGCGCAAAAGCGAACTGCGTGACATCTGGGGATCAGAAAACAAACTGAAAACATCAGGAGGAGACTATGGGCGCGGCCGTTGCTTTCGCAGACATTGGAGACTTCAGAGCAACCACTTTACCCAGCGTGAGCAGGTTCGAAGATGATCAGTTCTATTTCGCGCCAGAAATTAGCCCGGAGCACTGCTTCGAAGATATCGTCGGCAACAGCCCGGCGCTTCGGAAAGTGCTTGAACATGTGGCAATCGTTGCGCCTACGGATTCCACCGTCCTGCTTCATGGTGAGACAGGAACAGGGAAAGAGCTGGTTGCACGCGCGATTCACAACTTGAGCTCACGGCGCGACCGTCCCTATGTGCGCATGAACTGTGCTGCCATTCCCTCGGGACTTCTGGAAAGCGAGCTGTTCGGGCATGAGCGGGGAGCTTTCACGGGGGCTCTGATGCAAAGAAAGGGTCGGTTCGAGCTGGCAGACAGAGGCACCCTTTTTCTCGATGAGATCGGTGACATCAGCCTGGAGCTGCAGCCGAAATTATTGCGCGCCGTTCAGGAGGAGGAGTTCGAGCGTTTGGGAAGTGCCACGACGATCCACGTCAATGTGCGCATCATCGCCGCAACCCACCGTGATCTTCGGGCCATGATTCAGGAGGAGAAGTTCCGTGAGGATCTTTTCTACCGCTTCAACGTTTTCCCAATCGAGATTCCTCCCCTGCGCGAGCGGCGCGAGGATATTCCGCTGCTGGTGAACTATTTTGTTTCGAAGCTGTCGCAACGCATGCGAAAGCAGATCACATCTGTGTCAAGGCAGACCATGGACGTTCTAACGAACCACTCGTGGAGAGGGAATGTTCGGGAGCTGGCGAACTTTATCGAACGCGCCGTCATCGTGACACGCGGTGAGGAGTTAGAAGTGCCCGTAGCGGAGCTTCGTAGCTCTTCCGAAATGGTTTTTGTTGCCGCGTCGACCTCTAGCTTTCGACAAGCAGAATGCAGTGTGATCGTCGAGGCTTTGAGATCCGCTTCGGGGCGGATTGCAGGAAAGGGCGGAGCCGCCGAACGGCTGGGATTGAAACGTACGACGCTGCAAAACAAGATTCGCCGCTTGGGCATCGCGAAAGCACAATACCAGAACTAGGGAGACTGACCTCAGGTGCGGAGCCATGCACGCGGACCGCTAAGAAGAGTCGACGGTTTTGACCTTATGGGAATAGTGGGTTGGGACTCATGACTGAAAAGAAGGATAGAGACCGAGTGATGGCCGAAATCACACTTTCACATCTTTTGCGACTGGCCACCGAACAAGGCTCCCCTGTGAGCCGGGAGCAAGCTCTCGCATTTCTCAATCAAGAGGGACGCGCGTTCGAGATGTGGAAGCACATGATGCAGGCTGGTGAGGGGTTTATTGCAGGCAGCTTATTGAGGCAGTCCATTTGCCCCGAAAGAGCACAGCCGATGGTGTCTCGCTAATCGCTGCGAGCACGACTCGCCCGTTGACCATCCCAGTTTGTGCAGGAAAGCCCGCCGCATACCGCGGTTGGGATGACAGTAGTGACCCGTCCAGTCGATGCACGGACGTTACGCTGCTGCTCCGCTACGCTGGCTCCGTTGGTCCGAACGTGGTGCGAACCTGTACGCTCGTTCGATGATCGGCACCAGCCGTTCTGGCAGTTCGCTCTTCATCACGTATTCATCCACCAACCACAAGATTCGCTCTGGCATCTCGCCGTACGCTTAAAGCAGGATGATCGGCAGGTTGGGAAACCGTTGCTTGATATGGCAGGCTACGGCTTCCACGTCCATGCCTTCATGTTTGTACTCCAGTAAAACCGCAGCCACCGACGTTTCCTCTAACATCTTCATCGCGGTGTAGCCGTTCGACGCGATCTTGACGCAATAACCGTGAGATTCAAGAGTTACCTTGCGAAGCTCCAAGGCTTGTGGACGGTCATCGATGCACAACACAGTGGGGGAATCCATTGCCACATCTCCTCTGGATGGTTACAAGGTTACAAGCTGCACTTGGCTGGAGGAAGCTTTTTGAAGACTGAGCCCTGCGCGAAAGCTGGTTCTACGCGGCGACTGTCTTCGCTCTCTGTAGGGTGACCTCCGACTCTGCTTCATCGACCCTGACCGCAGCGTAAAATCCCTTCGCGAGCGTGCTGGAGACAAGTGCGCTAGGCTCCCAATCATCGCATTCTCAATTTCATTCGCCTCCCCTCCGCTTTCTCCAGCACGTTCATGGTGTGCCCTAAGTATTGGAGTAGGTCGGCGCGATGCGGTACGTTGTTTCTTGCCCGCGGTGCCAATTCATTGCGGATGCCAATGATATTCGTGGCTTCGGCTTACAACTGAACACTCATGCGTGGAATTGTGCCGATGGAAGGGACTTCGTAGACAGTAACCAAGGCGCCTCCGGCCCAGGCTAGTTGAGTCGCGCGCCGAGGCAAGGGCACTTCAGGCACACAACGGGCTTTTGCTGCCTGGCGATGACTACCCACGTTCTTCGAACGTTGTTTAGCTTCGGACTGGAGCAGAACCAGGTCGTGTCACGATAACTGTAGATTTCGGTACAATGCCGGCCTGCGGTTTTGCGTGGTGCTAAGTCACACATTTCCATCAACCCGCTGGATGCGCGGAAATAAGGATTTTGGGACATCGCGCCACTCGACATCCGGCCCACAACTAGCACACTGAATTGCCTAACACCTAAGGAAAAATACGGATTCCGGCTGGTCGGCCGTCAGTCACTAACTGAGGGGGGCCTCAGATTTTTCCCAGCTAGGCTTTGAGGCGGCAGTCTATTTAGGATATCTGCCAGTGAAATTGGTACATCTGTACGTATAAATCTATATATAAATTAATGACGTTGCAGTGGACGAGGGGGACCTCAGTGAGGTGGGTGCGTGGGGGGAACATTTTCAAAATCGGCCCACCCCGATGACGATGCAACGCACGGGAGGCGTCGAAACCCCACGGGTCACGGCGGAGTATACGAGGTAGACGGGCACGGCAGGCCAGAGCAGCACGCCGGGGGAGGAGAACTCAATTTTTCTTGCAGGCCACCCGGGCCGGAGCCCCACCCACCCCTCGATTTCTTTTCCCCTTGGGCTGGCCGTCGCTGCGAGTGAGTGCAGAACCCGTGACGTGACTGGTGGGGGAACATTTTCAAAATCGGCCCACCCCGATGACGATGCAACGCACGGGAGGCGTCGAAACCCCACGGGTCACGGCGGAGTATACGAGGTAGACGGGCACGGCAGGCCAGAGCAGCACGCCGGGGGAGGAGAACTCAATTTTTCTTGCAGGCCACCCGGGCCGGAGCCCCACCCACCCCTCGATTTCTTTTCCCCTTGGGCTGGCCCAGGGGGGTTCCTCGTCTTGGAGACAAGAATTCATGGAGGAGATTAATTTAGCTTGGAAGTGACTAGGCTAGTGAGGGATCGTTACTAAAGTATTGATTATACGTGAGTATTGTGATGACTTAAAAGATGTGACCTATTACACTAAGCCTCATAATAACCCATGGAAATAGCGAAAACAACCAATAGTTACCACGAAGAAATAGCCTTCAATGTGGCTCCAGCACCCGATCCAACGGTCATCGTTGGTTGGTATCAGACGCGGCTAATGGTAGGCACGGAATTGGATGGATGGTCAACTTGTCAGACACGATAACTCCTTCGACCGCGCCGAAGAAAGGTGGGCGTCCCCGCAATCCGGAGCCGCCGAAGAATGCCGCTGATGTCCGCTTATTAATCGGAGTCGAAATAGTAAAGGCGAAGCCGAAACGGCTACGCGCGCTTCAGAATTTGCTCAAGAGTTTTGAGGATGCAGAAAAGCAAGCAGCATCTGAGAGGCAGGACCGATTGCAGCAAGAATCGAACGAGTTGAAGCGCCTCGAATATCAACGCCGGCAGCAAAAAGGGGCGCTGTTGTTGGCTTCTCGCAAAGAGCCGAAGACCATCGAGTCATTGAATCAGCACATCGCGGAACAGGGCGCGAAGATTTGCTCTTTAACAGAGGAAGTCGAGCGCCTAAAAAGTGAAAAGGCTGTCCTGCAACAGTCGGCGGATACGTTGGCGCGATTGCGCGAGGAAGCCGCGTCGGAGGTTGACCGGGTACTTCAAAGCAGTGACGAGCTAAACAACCTTAAAGCCGAATGGGAAGAACTAAGGAGCGCTCCCGTGAGTCCAAAGATTATAAACCGCATGGAGGCGGTACTGCTGCGAATGAAAGTGATCGAAGATTTGAAATCTCGGAGACGAGAATGACTGTACAAAAGCGAGAGGTCAAGGCTCAGAAAAACCTACTGAGTGCCCCTCCTTTCCTTCCATTCGGGTAACCTAAAGAGAGCCTCCTGAACCGCTCCCATTTTCTGTCACAAACGATACTAGAGGTTTGGGGCAGTTCGCTGGCCTTTTACTTTCGAGTTCTGGAGCATCAGTGTCGCGAAAGCAAAGAGCTCCTGCGGTGAGATCTGCATGGTGGTCTGTTCTGGTGCGGCGATATGAGGCAACAGTAGCGGATGTTTCGCGCAGCTCCTGTCAATGTGGACTGGTATCGTAGTCACTGGCCTATAACTCTGGCTTGTCTGAGTTCCATGCCGCTTGCGGGGACTTGGATAAATCTATGCAAACTCTCTTCGCAAATTAGCAGGTGGGATAGCGGTTTGGTAGTTTTCCGTTTGGTACGCCCGGCCCGCCCAGGCGCGAGTGCAGTATGGAGGCGAATTGAGCGCCGGATTCTCCGCCAAAATGTTTCGGAAGGCTTACGATCTACCGAGCACGAATCTGGTATCACGCGACTCGCGGTTTACTAGTTTGCTATCGCCGACTTGCAGAAAGGACTCGTGGCACCTCGGAAGAGCAGAGCACCAATTTGTCTCTGTTTTGAGTTTCGGCTGTTTTGGGCAGGATTCCCGGCGTTTCTGTGCCAAATGTGCCAACTTCAAACTAAGCACCGGCCTTTGCCGAGAGAGTCACCACGGTATAGTGCTGGATCCGCCTCAGAGTGAACTCGCAGACGTTTCCGTGCAGAGAGAGGTCAGCGAACTGAGGCTGGGCAGCGTCCGGCGAGAGGACTTTCACCTCCCAGCCACTCAGGTCTTTGTTTTCTCCCAGATCGACCAGCCCGCTCAGCTCCAACCGGACTTTCACGTTCTCTGCCGGGGCCAGATGATCGTAGTTGAGCAGGTGAAGAATAAAAGTTCGACCGTCGGGTTTCCGAGTCAACTGGCCCAGCACGTAACCGCGCGGCTCCAAACTGAGGCCAGGCCCTCCAGCCGCGGCTTCGGCGCGCGCCGCAATCCCCGCCCCTGCCTTTCCGGCCTTGACAATGACGCCCCCGCCGGCGGTAAACGCAGCCAACCGGGCTTTTTGTTCTCCGCTGAGCTTGGGCAGGTCGACCGGCATTACCAGTACCTTGAACCGCTCCAGAGGAACTCCCTTGTCAAGCTGCGCGAGCACTTTGGTCTCGAAAAAGACGCTTTGCTTGAGGAATTCGTCGGCCAGCGGGTTGAGCGGTTCCGAGGAGATCAAGGCGATCCGCGCCGCCGGCTCCGCCTGGTGATAGAGCTCCTGATGGTCTACCAGAAAATGGTTGTATTCAGCGATGGCAGTCCAGGCCTCCTGAGCGTCCGGCTCGCCGTGGATCAGCGCTGAGAGGAATCGGCCTTCGATGTTGCGCGAGGTGGCCGCGCCGAACGCGTAGGCCTCGGCGATAGAAAGCTTCTGCTCAGCTGGGCTGGGAATGCAGCGCCCGCGGGGACCGCAATGGTAAAGGTCGTTCTCATACATCAAGGGCTGCCAACGCTGCTTCTCTCCGCTCAGGAATTTGATCTTGCGCGCGTTGTCCACCTGCCAATGACCGTCCCACACCCCCGGAGTGTCCTTGCCATCCTCCTCCCAGATCACCTCGCTAATGTCGTTCATCGCAAAGCGGTCCGGCGGAATGTGGATGTTGGCATACACCATGACCTTGGGCCGACCGGTCTCCCGAGCCTTCTGCTCCGCCATCCGCTGGGTGTCATCGAGCAACTGGGCGAGGCCGTCGTTGTAACCGATCATGTTGTCCCAGACGATCGCGTCCACGCCCGCGTCCACCGCCATCTCCGCCTTCTTCAACAGATAGCCCCTCCAGCCGGGCTTGCGCGCGTCGGCTAGACGGCGGTCCCAGGAAATCTGAAGATCGGCTTTGGTTGGGCCGGCATAGAACATCGGGAAGCCGTGCTTCCAGAGTCCATATTTCTTGGTTTCCGGGTCGTCGCGGAAGGCGCTTTTGCGGAACATGTTGGAAGCCGACAAGTAAGCCGAGACATGGATGCCATTCTCATGGCAGCGGGCGATTACCTTTTTCAGGTTCTCGCGGTTCTCTTCCTCATCCTTGAACGACCAGCCGTTGCTCCACGTGACCCAGATCCAGTTGAACTCAGCCTGCTTAAGCAAGCCGAGCATCTGCTCAAAATCGCGGTCGTAGATGTGGCTCAGCACGTCCTTTTCTTCAGCGCTGAACTTTTTGCCCCACCAGGTTCGCTCGGCCTTCCAGCTCTCGATGCGTCCGCCGTCGAGACGGATGAAACGAAAACTCCCCTGCTCGGCCCACGGCGGCACGTTCTCCGGCTTGGCGCGATACAGTTTCGGCGCCGGCTCAAAAGACTGGGCTGAGCAGAGCATCAGAAACGCACAGAGTAGACCTATGAGTGCAATGCTTTTTGCTGTTCGGACACGCGGCATGGGTCCTCTTCCTACGAAACGGCCACGACCCCACGCTGGCCATACGCATTGGACGCGCCAGGCGGCACTTGCATCAATCGATCTCCGCTCTCCTGTGGTGTCTGAAGGCATTATGAACGTCGGGCCAGAACTCTCTGACAACTGAGTTTGCGGTGTCCAGAATGACGTTTGTGAGCCAGCGCTGACCGGTCTTCGTCCACGTGCAATATTGGCCCGGGTAGTATGCGGAGGAGATTCCTGCGGCTCCTCCTGCCCCAATGATCTCGGCCGCGTTAAAAACCTCAGTCCCGCTGTCACTTCGGGTGATGAGCGCCCGGCTCATGGCATAGGCGGTGCGTCTGAGGATTCCTCCGTGTCCTAAGGTGTAATACCTGCTATCTTCATGAAAAGCGGCCGGCAATACGGATTCGACCAAAAGATTCTCATCCGATTGATCGGCAAACGTATGCCAGTAGTATCTACCGTACCCGCGGGCACCTTGATGAAATGCTGGATAAGAATTCGTTGCTTGACTGAGCCCGGCCTGCGCTCCCACAAAGATAAGATTTGAGTAGTCAAAGGTGTCCTGCAGACCTATTGTGAATTTTTCTTTGGTGGTTTGCGGCGGCAGTGTCACGTCTGCGCTCACCGAGCGGAAGTTGGGGATGAATCCGAGAATGCGTTTCGTCTGTTCGGTGTCTGCCGACTTTGACGACGACACCCTCTCAGTTGGGGCCACCAAAGCCGTGTCCGGAGCATCGGGCAAAGACTCCGGTTCGATCGCATTCGCACCTCGCCCAGAGGATGAAGAACGGGACTCCTGCCCTTGCAGGACCGCCGCCAGCGCAAAAGCAATTGCACAGGCGAAGATCAGTTTCTTACTACGGGACATTCCTCTCATCACAATTTCCCTTCTCTTGCGCAGCGGTCCGTTCCCCGTGTGCGGAATTATTCTGGTATCGCGCATGGCTTGACGTTCCAGATTTCGGATGCGTATTCGGCGATGGTGCGGTCACTCGAGAACTTGCCCGAGCCCGCCACATTCAAGATGGCCTTGCGCGCCCACTCGTCGGGGTCGGCATATAACGCGGTCAGTTGCCCGTCTGCCGTGAGGTATGAGTTCAGGTCCGCCAAATGCATGTAGTGGTCGGCGTGCGTCAGCAACATGTCGCGCAACGGCTCGAAGACGCCCGGCTCATCGCAGCTGAAATGATCGGAGAAAATCAAGTCCAGGGCTTGGCGGGTCTCCGGGTCGTGTTGGTAGTGCCAGTGCGGGTTGTACCATCCGCGACTGCCTATTACTTGCTGCGCTGTTAGACCGAAGAGAAAGAAGTTCTCCTCGCCCGCCTCTGCCGCCATCTCAATCGTCGCACCGTCGCGAGTGCCGATCGTCAATGCGCCGTTCATCATGAACTTCATGTTGCTTGTCCCACTGGCTTCATAGCCCGCCGTCGAGATCTGGTTGGAAACGTCACTGGCGGGAATGAGATGCTCCGCGAGCGAGACGCAGTAATCAGGCAGGAAGATCACCTTAATCCGCTCGCGTACCGCGGGGTCGCCATCGATGGTCGCGGCCAGATTGTTTATGAACTTGATGATCACCTTGGCGAGCCGGTAGGCCGGCGCGGACTTGCCGGCGAAGAAGAATGTTCGTGGATGCATGTCCAGCCCGGGGTTCTCCCGGAGCCGGTTGTAGAGCATAACGATCCGCAGTGCATTCAGGAATTGGCGTTTGTACTCGTGGATGCGTTTGACCTGGCAATCGAAGATCGACTCCGGATCAACCGCCTGCCCTGTCGACCAGCGGAGCCAATCACAGAATTGTCGCTTGGCAGTTCGCTTGGCTGTGCGGAAGTCATCACGGAAGCCCTTGTCGCCGGTGAATGCTTTGAGCTTGCTTAGTTCGCTCAAATCACGAATCCAGCAATCTCCAATGGCATCCGTAATAAGTCCAGAGAGTCCGGGATTGCATAATTGCAGCCAGCGCCGGGGTGTGACTCCGTTCGTTTTGTTGTTGAACCGTTCCGGAAAGATCTCGGCGAAGTCGTTCAGTGTCGTTTCGCGCAATAGCTTCGAGTGAATCTCTGCCACCCCGTTGGTGCTGTGAGAACCTACGACCGCCAGATTCGCCATACGAATCTTTTTTTCTGGCCCCTCTTCCACGAGGCTGACGCGCTGGGTGAGTTCGGGGTCGCCGGGAAACCGTCCGCGAACGTCGCCCAGAAAACGGCGGTTGATTTCATAGATGATCTCGAGTTGGCGGGGCAGCATTTCTTCGAACCAAGCTACCGGCCATTTTTCGAGCGCTTCGGGCAACAAGGTGTGATTCGTGTAGGCCAGCGTGTTCTGTGTGATATGCCAGGCTTCGTCCCATTCGAGGTGCACTTGATCCAACAGAATTCGCATGAGTTCTGGCACCGCCAGCGAGGGGTGGGTGTCGTTCATCTGCATTGCGACCTTGTCGGCAAACAGGCGCCAGTCCGCGTTGGTCCGTTGGAAGCGCCGCACCGCATCGCCCAGCGAGCAGGCAACCAGGAAGTACTCCTGAAGCAGGCGTAGACCTTGCCCCATCACTCTTGAATCATCGGGATAAAGCACGCGGGTCAGGGTCTCAGCCCCAAGGGTCTGAGTAAATGCCTCTACGAAATCGCCGTGAGAGAACTCTTCAAAGTTGAAGTAGTCGGGCGCTGCCGCCGCCCACAGCCGAAGCGTGTTAATGGTGGAACCACCGTAGCCGATCACAGGACGGTCAAATGGGATGCCGATCAGAGTCGACGGACGACCAGGAACGGGGCGCAGGCTGCCACCGCTGAGTTCGAACGAGCAACCCAAACTGACTTCCACCTTCTCATTCGGGCGTGCCACCTCCCACGGGTCGGGAGAACGCAGCCAGTTGTCCGGCATTTCTTGCTGCCATCCATTCTGAATGCTTTGTTTGAAGATGCCGTATTCGTATCGCAGTCCATACCCCATCGCCGGCAGCTCCATCGTCGCTGCGGATTCGATGAAGCAGGCCGCCAAACGTCCTAGGCCACCGTTGCCCAATCCCGCATCGGGCTCCTGCTCCAAAATCTCCAGGAGATCAAGTTTCTTATCCTCCATGAAGTGGTGCGTCAGCGGAGAGAGCAGAAGATTCACGACATTGTTTGCCAGTGAGCGGCCGATGAGAAACTCCATCGAAAGGTAATAGAGGCGCTTGGGGTTCTTTTCCCGGTAAGTTTTCTCGGTCAAGAGCCATCGCTGAGATAGAACGTCTCGCACCGACCGAGCGAGGGCCTCAAACCGATCACGCGCCGTCGCAGCCGCAAGATCGACGCCACTGTCGAACAGCAAATGCCGTTCGTAGAGTGCTTCGTCCGTTCCGGAGAAGTGCACGGGACCACATCCGTACTTGGCAACGAGTGTCTTAGTATCCGGAACGGCTTGCCGTTTTGCAGCTGCATTAACCATCATGAACAACTCCTCTCCGATCTGCGAGAGTGCGCCACCTGGCCCACATCGCACCGGGACAATTTATGTGATACGCAAAGGTTGTGACTGGCTCGCGTTGCCATCCTCATGGTGCCGCGCGGGACATGGCAATGGCTGACGCTTGCTCACTTCATTTGCTTGTCGTAAGGCCACTTCCAGCCGCTGATCTCAGCGCTGTCGATCCCGTACTCGTAAGCGTGACGTCGGCATGCGATCTGGAGATCGCGGAATTCCTCTTTGGCGTGCGCGCCGATCCGCTGCAGTTTCGGGATGCGGTCAATCGCGTCGATGGCGAGACTGAACCGGTCCGTCTGGTTGTTGATGGCCAACTCCATCGGCGTGTTGATGTTGCCCTTCTCCTTGTAACCGCGCACATGCAGGTTATGGTGGTTGGTGCGGCGATAGGCGAGACGGTGAATCAGCCAGGGATAGCCATGGAAGTTAAAAATGATCGGCTTGTCGATCGTAAACAGCGAATCGAAATCTCGATCCGTCAGGCCATGTGGATGTTCGTTGTGCGGTTGCAGCTTGAACAAGTCAACCACGTTAACGAATCGGATTTTCAAGTCAGGGAATCGTTCCCGGAGCAGTGCCGTCGCGGCCAATGCTTCCTGCGTCGGGATATCGCCCGCGGCAGCAAATACAACATCGGGTTCTTGGCCTTCATCATTGCTGGCCCAATTCCAGATACCGATGCCCTTGGTGCAGTGGGTAATGGCAGCATCAATGTCGAGGTATTGCAGATGCTTCTGCTTGTCCGAGACGATGACGTTGATGTAGTTTTCCGAGCGCAGGCAATGATCGGCGACGGACAACAGGCAATTGGCATCCGGCGGGAGGTAGATGCGGGTTACTGCCGCGCTCTTGTTGAGCACGACATCCAAAAAACCGGGATCCTGATGCGTAAAGCCATTGTGGTCCTGACGCCACACGGTTGAGGTAATAAGAAAGTTCAGCGATGCGATCTTGCGGCGCCAGGATAAATTGTTACAGATGGACAACCACTTGGCATGCTGATTGAACATGGAATCGATCACGTGCACAAAAGCTTCATACGACGATAAAAAGCCGTTGCGACCGGTGAGCAAGTAGCCCTCGAGCATGCCTTCCATCGTGTGCTCGCTCAACATTTCCACAACGCGTCCGTTCGAAGACAGTTCTGTTCCGTCACGATCCTCGGGGAAGCTTTCAGCGATCCAGAATTTCTTCGAGACCTCATAAATCGCGTCCAGCTTGTTGGACGTGTTCTCGTCTGGAGCGAACACTCGAAAGCTTTCCATATTCCACTTCATGACATCGCGAAGGAAACGCCCCAGCGGCGGCACGTTCTCGACTTCGGTGTTTCCCGGCTGATCAATCTTGACGGCGTAGTTGCGGAACTCGGGCAACCGCGGGTTTTTCCTGAGCTCTGCATTCGCGTGCGGACTGGCGCTCATGCGGCGCTGGCCTTTCGGCGCAAATGCGGCGATCTCCGGTCGCACCCGCCCGCCTTCGTCGAACAGTTCTTCCGGCTTGAACGATCGCAGCCAGCTCTCGAGAAGGCGCAGGTGTTCCGGGTTCGTCTTGACGTCGGTCAGGGGAACTTGATGCGAACGCCAGAAGGCTTCAATGTGATGTCCGTCGACCAGAGCCGGTGCGCTCCATCCCTTTGGCGAGCGTAATACCACCATCGGCCAGCGCGACCGCGTAGCAATGCCGCTCTTACGGCACTCCAGCTGATGGCCTTTGATTTCCGCCACGCATTGCTCAAGTGTGGCGGCCATCGCCTGATGCATGCTGTCGTGATCCGATCCCTCCACGAAGTAGGGAGTCCAGCCATACCCGCGTAACAAGTCTTCCAGTTCTTCGTGAGTGATGCGTGCCAGCAAGGTCGGGTTGTTGATCTTGTATCCGTTGAGATGAAGGATGGGTAACACGGCCCCATCGCGGATGGGATTCAGAAACTTGCTGATGTGCCACGAAGTCGCCAGCGGACCGGTCTCGGCCTCGCCGTCACCTACGACGGCCGCCACGATCAGATCGGGATTGTCGAACGCGGCTCCGCAAGCGTGCGAGAGGACATATCCCAGTTCTCCTCCCTCATGAATCGAACCCGGCGTTTCTGGAGTACAGTGGCTGCCAATGCCACCGGGGAATGAGAACTGCTTGAAGAACTCTCGCAGGCCTTTCTCATCCTGGCTTTTCTCCGGATAGATTTCACTGTACGTACCTTCCAGATATACCGGCGCGAGAACTCCCGGCGCCCCGTGCCCTGGGCCTGCGAGAAAAATCATCTCGAGGTCGTCTCTCTTGATGAGACGACTCAGATGGGTGTAGAGGAAGGCAAGCCCTGGGCTTGAGCCCCAATGGCCAAGCAGCCGGCTCTTGATGTGTTCAGGTTTGAGGGGCTCCCGCAAGAGAGGATTCCCCTGAAGATAGATCATCCCCAGCGCAAGATATTTGCACGCGCGCCAATAAAGATCGATTCGCTCCAGCTCGCCGGCGCTTAGCGGAGCACCGGCAACGGTTGATCGGGCGATCCCTTCGGCGCTCAGTGGTCCGGCTGGTTCTGCAACTTCTGTCAGCAATGCCATTTTTCAGGTTCCTCACTCTGCGTTGTGCAACTCCGCGATGGGCTCATCGAACGCCCACCTCGGTTCAGACAAACAACTCATCCAAGAACTGATTGCACGCGTTCTCTCCGTTAACGGCTTGGAAGCTCCAGCATTGCTCGCCGCCTCTACGTTGCAACTCGCGTTGAATCTGTTCGATCTCCGCAGCCTCGCTGGCACTGAGAGTGATTTCTTCGGCAAGGATGATGTACAGCATGTCAATGAGTGTGTCTGTCGGGATGTTGCTCAGTTCTCCCAGCATGCCCTACTCCCCTGGAGCAATTTAACGTCGCACTTCGTATCGCAATCCGGCTGCCAGAAGTGGCCAGTTGTAAGTGGATGAAAATACCTGTCTAGCATTTGGGGCGACCCCAACATTGAATGACCTGCCCAGGGCACTGACCGAGTTTGGGCAGCGGTTTAGGTGGCCATCAGTCAAGCTGAGATAGCCTTACTGCGGCGTTTCAGCAGTCGTCTGCCGAATCTGAATGTTGGGGAGTCGATCTGCCGTCGTCGTATCCACTGAGACGATTCCGAGATTCCCGTTGGAATCGCGCGCTCGAATGGTAACCGTGGACTGTTCCACCGAAAGTCGGGGAAGAATCCTGCCATCGACCAGTACGGAAACTCGGAGGCCCGCGCCGGGATCGCCCGGATTTCTCTGTTCCACTTTTTGTTCGGTTGCTCGCTCACCATTGAAACTCGAGCTCTCAGTAGTGGTTTTGCGTTCAATGAGGTGCAGGCTACCGTCCCGCGTGGTCCCCGGAACATCGATGGAATAAGTTTCCACCACGCTGCGTGTTTCTCCGGAAGTACTCTCGGACTCCTGGCTGACCACACGGGAGATTTGACCGGGCTTCCCCTCCGCATCGGATCGAAATACTCTCTCCTCGATCCTGCGGTCATTGGCTTCTAGCGTCGTAGTATTTTGCCGGATCTCGCTCAGTTGCCACTTTCCGTTGGAATCCGGAAGCCAAGTGGTTTTTTCGGTTTCCACCGTATTATCCGCCGCCCGTTTGCTGAGTTCGAGCGTCTTGAAAGCTGAAGATAAACCGCCGTTGATGCTGGCGAGCATGACGGTCGTGTTTGTTTCTTGCAGATCTTGCCCGATGTTTTTCGTCTCCACGATTTCGCGTTGTACTGGTTGAAGCCGTCCATTAACGTCGGGATTGTAGGTCACGCGCACGGTATTCGAGTCCTCGCCGGACGGGATGTGTTTCTCCTCTTCCGTCACCTGCACGAGGGCCCTCTTGATTCCATTTTCATCCCGAGTGAACGTGCGCACCGTGGTTCTAACAGTGGAAGCATCGACCGTCAGGGTTTCCTTTTCGATGTCCTGATAAGGTTCGAAATGTCCATCCGTCCCGCGGATCTCGACCGATCGCTTGTCCAACGTCCGATTGCCGTTCTGGCTATGGCTTTCGATAATGCGCACGGGCATACGTTCAGGAAACAGATCGTCGCTCTTCAAGTCTGTTGTGGCTGTCCACTTGGTCGATTCCTGCGCCGTCGGGGAGTCCGATGTCTGCGCAAATATGCTCGGACAAAAACAACTTGCGCCGATCACGACAAGTACACGCCCGAAAGCACCGACTCTAGAAGCGCGACGACCGTCACGGGATGAAAGAGCAACCGCTCCGTCTCGGGCATGAGCACTCGAGGCCAGCATGCCTATTGGTCAACCACCCATCGCATTTGGGCGTGGGGAATTCCTGTCGTGTCGTCGACCAGGACCCAGTTCATATGTAGCGCACTAAAGTCGGTCTCATGCTCCTGGTGAATCGAAGGCTTTTCGGCGCAATCACCTTGCACGAATGAGACGTTGGTCGACCCTGCCTGCACAGTTAGCACTGGAGAGCACATCATCGTTCCTCCTATCCCGGAACGTTTCTTTACGACACTCTGGCTGGATCGCACGCTGGCCTCCAAATCGGTTTCATCGCAAGCCGTTTTTCAGCAATGACCTAACAGTGCACGCTTTTTTTGGAGCTGCCCATATTGCGGCATTGACCTTGAGCGGGCAGGCGGTGTGCCGGAAGCCATGGTCACACCTCACTGTGTCGAGCACTTAGGTGCAATGCGGACTGGCAAGCAAACTGCAATATCTCGGGCGTGTATCTGATGAGGTCGCTTATGTTCAAGATCACGCAAAACACCATCCATCGCTTTTCTCTCGCAGAAATCCTGCTCATGGCGGCCATGAACGAAATAGAAGCCAAGAGGAAGGCTTCGGCCGCCATCAGCAACCCCAAAGGGACTATCTAGGAGCGGGCGATGGTCGTTGGAGAAAAACAAGAAAGTAAGGCGCAGCGCATGCCCCTGGACGTCGTCTGGCGGAATCCACTTCCTCACGTCAGGGCGTCCCTAAGGTCGAGGCAGGCAAGCAATCCGTACTGCCAGTGGGCAGAACAAGCCAGCAAAATTCGGACGCGGCGGTCCAAGTGGGACGCCAATCATATCTGGATCAGATAGAAGACGACGACCAATGGTCAGCTCGTTAATCAACCTCAAGCACGACCGTGCTGGAGTTCCCCCGTTTGGACAGCCCCAGGACTGGGACCAAGGAAGGCTCATCCCTGCATTTTCACCCGGCCCGTCTGCGCATTACCCTTCACGTGGAAAGGCAACCCATAAATCGAATTGACCTTGCCATGATGAGCAGTGCATAGGCAAATCCACACTCGCTAGCTTGTCTTTCAACAGCTTGTCAGCGCCGTAAACTAGTGTTTACCTCTGCTTGTAAATTTGTCCAAGATGAACTCCTGAGCCAGACTGCCGATGACATGCAGACCCATATCAATCCCAAAAGTCTGGAAGACATGGCCGGCAGTACGATCTGAACTAGGGTAGTAGGCGGTAGAAATGGAATATCCAATTAAACTGCCGCCCAACTGAGAATAATTCGGCTGCCATGCCCCGTTATCTCCCTTGCAGACAAACGGAGCCAACATGGCATGAAGAGCCCGAGACTGCGTCGTGCCGGTACCCTGGTAGAAATAGCGAGGATCTTGATGCAGCAGAGATGGCAGAATCGCGTTGCTGATCAAGCTTCCGGTAACGCCGTCAGCGAAGCCAGCTCCCAGCCGCTTGCTATATCCTTTTGTACCTTGCCCCCATTCACTGGGATCGTCGCGGGCCTGCTGTACGCCCGCCCACGCAGCCGTCCGGGCAAAGAACATTGGATGGGTGAGATCTTTGTACGCTAACTCGAATTTCATCCGTGCGGTAAGAGGCTCCGGGTGGGGCTCGTAGACCACATAAGTGTTCGGTATAAAGCCAAACACACGCTGCTGTTCTTCAACTTTGAGCTGTTGGACGGCAACCTCCTTCTCCGAATAACTCACGGTGACGGCCCGCTGCACGGCCAGAATGCGGAGTTTGACGTCGGCCAGCGTTTTGTCTTGTCCGGGTTCGACTGTAACCGACGAACTCCAGTCTGCAAATCCTTCGGCAGAGACGGTGACCTGACACGCGACTCCCGCCGGGGCCTCGTTCAAGGCAAAGGTTCCATCGTCCTTTGTTACAGCCGTGAGATGTTCGCCGGCCGGACCTTGCAGAATCACGTTCGCGCCGGGAATCGGCTCGTCGCTGGTGTCAACAACTGTGCCGAGGATGCTTCCTGTTTTCATGTCTGCCGTTGTGAACGACTGCGCCGACATGGGTACCACAAGGATCATTCCACCGACGACGAACAGCAGCATTAGATGTGCCCGCTTCAGCAGCGATACCAGACGTCCGTTGGGTGAGGTGTTCGTATTTTGCAGCATTGTAGATACTCCTAAGCTCTAGATAGCGTGAAGTTAATCGTGATTCGTGAATCCACTTCCACCGGTTCTCCGTCGATCATGTACGGCTTGTACCGCCATTGCCTCACCGCATCGATAGCGGCTTGCGCGAGTATCGGCAACCCGATCTCGACTCGCACATCCTTCACGGTGCCATCCCTGCCGATAACAGCCATCAGCACCACGGTTCCTTCAATCCGCGCCCGACCAGCTTCCGCCGGGTACAGCGGCGCGACGTCGTGTACCAGGTTCGCTTCCGCTACCCGGGACGCGATTCGCATTCTCTTGACGGGCGTTGGCACAGGTGATGTCGCGAGGACTGGAGCGCTTGGCGCACTATTCAACATTTCGCTAAACACTCCGCCGGGAACCCCGCCGGCCACTCCACCAGGAACTCCCCCGACGACCCCACCCGTTGTTCCGACCGGCGGTGGTGGTGCTTCCTGCGTTTTCTGCACTGGCGCGCTTATGCCAGTGCTGGTCGGGGAATAAGTGGACGGGGGCGTGGGTGCTCGAAACTTCGTGGCACTCCCACCCGCGGCGGGTGGCGGTTGCAGATATAACAGCGTCAGCGTCTCTCTCTTGGGCAGCGGAATCGGGCGATAGAGCGGAATGATAATGAGCGCCACCAGGAGGAGGAAAAGGAAGCTTACCGATCCAGTTGCCGCCCAGGGATTTCGCGGTCGCGGTTCGATGAGATAAAAAATGTCACCGAGCTCTTTTGCTTGCCGGTTGGAATGAACCCGAAGTTGTTTTTCCTCTTGCGCCGGCAATACCACCACCCGCGAGTCGATTCGCAGCCCTGGTCTCTTAACGGTCGGGTATGCAATACGGTGAACTAAGTCCGATGGATGGTCACAAGTTGCCATTACATTAATCCCTTTCCAGACAGCATCGCTCTCCCCGTTCGTGAATTGCCATGCGGATCAGGTCAGAACGTCGAGTACTCAGTCTTGCCTCACGCATCTATGAAGGCATTTTGCGGGCCAAGTGGCACTCGTTGCAGGAAAGGGAGATGGACGATTGAAATCGCATCCGGTGTGCCCAGATGAGGGCAGCTGCCATCAAAAGGTCATCATCGGATGCAGGGTGTCTGGGCACGGACCGGTGCCCAAGTTCGTCGTGTCACGGGTAGAAGTCGAAACATCAAAGCTCGATCGTGGACCCGATCCCGTGGCTCGTCGATCCTGGATCCTCGATCGGTGCGTTTCCGCTTTGATTACGTGGTTCTCTACTGTGTTCAGGAAATAGGAATGGACGTCTGCAGGGCTTTCTCGCGACGATTCCGATCTGGTCAGCAGCGGCGTGATAGGCAGATTTTTGATTACTTAGCCTTGGATCATTGACGCGGCCCGTTCTGTGCGACTTTCTGATCCTGGCCCGAGTCTCGTTCGATCCGTTCTCTCACGGCGTTCCGTGTATCCTTCAGCGTTTCGAGCATGACGGTTCGGGGCATGTGGTCGATTAAAGGCTTGATCAGCCACCGAAACTCAATGGGAATGCCGCGGCTCAGGCTGATCATCTCCATTTCGATATACACGCCACCGTCTCGTTGTTCGAGCCGGTTCATGCTGACCGTGCGCCAGACGTAACCCGGTCCTTGGTTTTCCGAAGGCAGGCGTTGGTCAGGCTCACCGTAGTTAACGATCTCCTGCACGCGCGTGGCGTTGCTCAAGCTGTATACCCTGCGAGCATCCAGTCTGAAGATGTGAACTTCGTTGTCGGCCTCTACGGCGCCTGTCACCCCGAAAGCCCGATCGACCGCCAACGTAGTTATCTTCTGATAGTCATCTGTTTGCTTGAGCACTTTCACCTTGACTACGCGCGGTCGATAGAAATCCGGGTAGTGGTCGTAATCGTTGAACATCGCGTTCACGTCATCGAGCGTGACGCCCGAAAGAAACATGGCGCCAACCCAATGATGGATGAGTCCCGAAGGCACCTCGGAGGGATCCCGATTCGACACCACCAACTCACCACTTCGCACCCGCCGCAGCAGATCGGGCGACTCATCGACCCACAAGAAGGGGCTGCGTCCGGCGGCGCGCTGCTCCATGGTCAGGTTCGCGGTTTGAACATAAGCTTCCCAGGCCCGAAGGGTTTTTTGTTTGAGATCTGCCGCGTCTGATCGCGCCACACCCAGCAGACAAAGGAGAATCGCCAAGATCGTTCTGGTTCTCGGCGCGTGGAATTTCCCGGCAAACTGCTGCGTCTGGCCGCCGGGAATCATGACGTCTTTAATTTCAGTGTGTGACATTGACAAGAGATCCTTTGCTTCGAAATTCTTCGGCCAAATCAGCTGCAAGTGCTTCGTTGTGTGGCGAGGCTACGGCTGCGCCTCCAGCCTGCGTGATCTGGTAGTCGCCATATTCAATGCTTAGAACCGCGGTGCCGAAAACGCGCACCTTGGTTTTGCTTTCGTTGGATTCCGGCAACCAGAAGTCACCGATTTTCTGGTACCGGCGTTTGAAATCAGTTTTGACAGTCCACCAGGAAGGGTTGACAGCCGGCTCGCCCTCGACACGGGTGATCGCGAAGTCTTTTGCATTCACCCAAATGCGGCCTCGAAACAGAAACTTGTTCTTGCTTCGCGGCTGGGCATGGAGCACGTAGAATTCATCCGTATCTGTTTTCTCGTAATCCGCCACTTGAAATGTATAGTTTTCGGATGTGATCGCCGAACGCTGTTGATTCTCATCCCGCATCGACTCCTGCTCCGCTTCCAGGAGTTTCTTGAACACTCGGTCGCGCACCGTGCCAGAGCCGCTCTCTGACATGATCGTGAACTCTTTTTTATTAGGGGCCTGGTAGTCAATGCGCACGACCATGTCGGCCTTCTTATGGGACAGACAGCGGCATTCCAGGTGATACGTGCGGAAACTGGAATAGCCTTCGAGTGCCTTGGCTCGCGCCTCGTTCATCTCGACCACACGTCCGATCACTTCATCCGCGCTCAGAGGTGCAGACACAATTGCCTGCTGTGCAACTGCGGGGACGCCGATCATCAACGAAACGAGTACGTGCACAAACCAGCGCCCAGCAGATTGCTTCCGGTAGTAGAGCGGAGTCATGGGATGAGTCTCCGGGTGAGCTGTGACAATTCAAACCTGCTCGTGCTTGTCGATGCGGTTTCTTGAGCATCGCGGTTGAACCGAGGTGGCGCGTCTGGCAACTGAGTGAGCGACAGCTCGTCCTTGCCGCTTCCTTGCCCTGGCATTGAGGGGTCGAAGAAATAAATCGTGCTCGCCACAACCGGTCCGACTCGGATGTCACTGTGGGGCATGCCGGAGTTTCCCAAAGTATCGAAGAATCTCTGCGTCTCAAAGAAACGGCGGGAAGGCTCCAGCACGATCAAATCGCCGTCCCGCGGTACATAGTGGGCATCGTAAAGCGGCACAATCTGAAGGTCCGCGCGCCCGCAGGCGTGCAGGTAATAGGCCATGCTCGCCGGTCTTGCGGTTGCGACCGTGGCCGCCGCGGGCGCGAACGGACACACCTTTTGTGCTACCTCGCGCGTGTCAAACTCGGACACCTCATCCATGGCAAAGTAACGTGCGATGTTCTGTTTCGCTCCGCCAATTGAGTTCAGGTAGAACGAATGGTAGGGCGCCCAAGATTGCAACTCCAGGAGCGGCAATCCCAGCAAGATGACGGCCGCAGGACCCACAAGTGCCTGGCACAGGACTTTTCCCTTCGCGGCCTTCAGAGTTTGTTGGACCGCATATCCGCCGGCCAGGTAGAGGAAAGGCAGGAGAGGAAGCGAATATCGAATCCACTTTGCTCCACTGACAGAAAGCCCGAGCAATTGAACCACCCCGAGCGATAGGAAAAAGCACGACGCAAGTGTCCGCCGATCCCGCAAAAGCAGGACGGAGCCAACGATTACGGCCAGCAGGATCGGAATCGGCGTCTTCACCAGCAGCAGCCAGAGATAATAGAACCATGGCACTCCAGCAAACAGACGCGCGGGGAAGTTCATATACAGCGTGCCGTCGAAATCGTAGCCACTGTGTTTGACCCCGTCATGATGCAGCCAATGCAGGATGGCATTGAAGTTGGCCGGAGAAAGAACGACCGGGTTGACCACAACAAAGGCAAGGCCCATCATGAGAAAAAACCGTCGGTAGCTGAATTGAGATGGATTGCGAGTCAGCCCCATTCTTCCGGCAAGAAACCAGACAAGTGCATTCAATCCAAGAAGGTGAAGAATGTACTGCGAGGCAAGACCCAGGCCAAAGCTCATCGCGCTGAGGTCGTACCATCGGCGTTCAGTCCGGGCCGCATCTGCCTGTTGAGCGCGACAGTAGAAATAACAAGCCAGCAGGGTAAAGAACGTGAGCGGCGTTTCCTCTTTCGTAAGCCGATTCAATGCCACTGGCAGGGGCGCCACTGCCCAGAAAAAACTCGCCGCAAAAGACCCGGCGACACCCATCACTCGACGGCAAAGCAAAAAGAGGATTGCGGCAC
Source organism: uncultured Acidobacteriota bacterium (assembly GCA_963800405.1). GTDB lineage: Bacteria > Acidobacteriota > Terriglobia > Terriglobales > Acidobacteriaceae > Sulfotelmatobacter. Next base: position 123,650 of record CAWDBW010000045.1, on the reverse strand, counting down.
TGGCAGCACCCAATAGCACGTTGGGCAGACGAAGCCAGCCTTCAGGATTTAGCGAGGGCCAGCCATGCGTCGCGGCCAGTCGGCTCCATCGTTTACCGACTGTAAGACTAGCCCAGGCCAACATCTTCGGCAGCATCGGGTGCTCGCTGTTGACGCCGGCAAAGTGTCCGTGTCGATACTCTTGAACGGCTGCCCATTTGGCTACTTCATCCTCGGACAGGCTGTTAAAGTCGACCCGGTAGATGCGAACTGAGAATGCCAGGACCGTCAGCAGGAGCACGATCACGGCTTCCCGATACCGGCCAACGCCACGATATTGAAGCTCACTCAGCACAGATGCTCCGGGTCTGCGGCGCCCATCTCCGCCGTGAGGGGAACTCTCAGGGTAGCGTGCAGATCACGCACTTCAGACACGGCGTAAGGTCTCCGCGCGGATGGATTGAAGTACTGCCAAACATTCAGCTCACCGAGTAAGCCGAGCGCCACCAGTTGGAGTCCCACCAGGATCATCACGGCCGCAAAGACCAGCAGCAATCCGTGTTGCTGCACGACGTCGATTCCAGTGAGGAGCTTCCAAATCAGCAGCCAGAGTGCAACCGCCGATCCTAGCCCGATGTTGATCACGCCCAGCCGGCCGAAGAAGTGGAGCGGCCGTGACATGTAGCGCAGAAGAAATCGGATCGTCATGAGATCGAAAAACACCCGGAACGTGCGGGAAATGTCGTAGTGCGATTCCCCGTGCTTGCGATGGTTATTCTGAATGGGTATCTCACAAATCGAAGCTCCGTAGGCCGAAGCAATTGCGGGGATGAAGCGGTGCATTTCGCCATAGAGGGGGAGTTGCCGCAGCAGGTCGCCCCGGTAGGCTTTGAAGGTTGTCCCAAAGTCGTGGATGTTGACGCCGCTGAGCTTGGCCATCAGCCAATTGGCGCAGCGGGAAGGGATCTTCCGCAGCAACAAATTGTCGATGCGGTGGCTGCGCCACCCACTCACGATGTCGTAGCCCTCTTCGATCTTTGCCAGAAAGACTGGGATCTCTGCTGGATCATGCTGAAGATCGCCGTCCATAGCGATCACATATTCGCCAGTACTGTGCGCAAATCCAGCAGCCAGCGCGGCGGTCTGGCCGAAGTTTCGACGCAGCCGAACGGCGACTACATGCGGGTCGATTTCGGCGAGCTCCTTCAGCAACTTGTAAGTGAGATCCCTGCTGCCATCGTCGACAAAGACGAACTGGTAAGTGCGGCCGAGATCCTCCATGACGCCTCGCAGGCGGCCATAGAGTTCGATGACATTAGGTTCCTCATTATGAAAAGGAACCACGATCGAAATCGTGGGGACCGTCTTGATCTCAGGCATGGTGCACCGTCCTTCGGAAGGGGCTATCCGTCGCCTTCAGCCAATCCCGGTCGTGCCGGTTCAGCAGCAGTCCGGACTTGCAGCCCAGTTCGTTGAGTAGCGCGCACAGCCAGTCGGCAAACTCCCAATCCTGGTCACAGACACTCAACACGATTTGTCCATCGCGCTGGATCGCGGGGACGCCGTTGACCGCTTTTGTGGCGTACATATTGGCTCCTTTGTTCCTACTTGACCCTTCATGCCGCGGTAGCTCTGCCGGAATTGCTGATCGAAGCAGTTCAGCCACCGATGCATCGCAGCCCTACTAGGGCATTTGGCTCGCCAAAGACCGGTACGGCCAAATCACTGAATTGCCGGGAGTATGGAGGAGGAGCGGGCTGACATTGCTGCCCACATTGCGGCAGTGCCCTCGAACGGTCACGACAGCCGAGGGGCAGAATCCATGGATCCCACAAAAAAACAACGGCTTAGCCGTATGACCGAAGTGGTTGGTGGCCTGCAGTAAAGATGGTTGAAACTCAGTTCCGTACTTAGGGAGTCGGTCTTGTTCGTTGAGCTCATCCATCTACCGGAAAGCGAGTTTTTCGATATGCGCAAGGGGTCACGCGATCAAAATAGCCGCCGACTCACAAAGGACAGTGTATGGCGATCCTTTTAGCGATTCTTGATTTCCTGTTTGGCTGTCACCACGTTCACCTCAGCCGGGTTTTCACCCTGCACGACGAGACCTATCGGGTGTGCTGTGACTGCGGTACGAAGTTTGCATATTCACTCGGGAGCATGTCGATTGAGCACCGCCGGCCACTAACTCCGGTCCCGACCCGGTTTCGAATTGCCTGACACGGAAAAGAGCACGAACCAAGGAGCGTACACAGCTCGAAGAAGCCTCTCAGGACGATGAGTAATGGATTCAATGGCAAATTCAAGAGCAGTTCGGGCCGGAGGAGAAGTAATCGTCCTTCATTGTTGGGCCTGCGGAACCGCCCACTGCGTGAACCAAGAGTCATGCGTTCCCGGCGGACTCCCCCATATGGTATGCAGCAACAGCAGTTGCAGGATGAGTATGTTCCTCGTTAACGAGCTAGTGCTCGACGACAAAACCAGAAAACAAATGACGAACAGCGAGCTCAATGCACGTGTCACCACTTCGAGGTTCTGGAGATGAAGAGAAGTGAGCCCAACATGCGGTTGTGGACTGTACTGGGTGCGGTCAACCTTCTGACATTGCTCTTCCCCCTCATCCTTTTGCATCGGGCGAAAAGCGTGGAGGAAGACCTCTTCGCGAATCTGGTCCTTATTGGTTCTTTACTTCTGCTGGCAGTTGTCAATGTGGTCAGCATCGTAGTCGCGGGAGAAGCCGGCACGGGTAAACGCGGGGACGGCTAGCGACCATCAGCAACTCAGTTCCCTTGGAGTCAGTCTGCAAGAGGATCGCTTTGACTGACATGTCGGAGAAAATCACGCGTCGAGACGCCTTGTACTTATTTGCTTGCTATTTGGAGTGGCGCACCCAGCAGAACCTGGCGGCATACCATGATCTCCTGGCGGCGCTTGACGATCGTGACGGCAACATTCGCAGGCTTGCAGAATCTCTTCTGCGCCGGAGCTCGCCCCGGCCCGAGCGAATTGCAAATTCCGAATCCTGGTGAGTAACGGCTGTTCCTTGTCCTTGCAAAGCGACGCTTCAACCCGACATCCCTGCCCGCATGCGGACAATGACCGCATTGCGGCAATTCGGATGAAGCGGACCACTCCACGGCGCAATTACATCAATCACATAGCAGCAGCGGCATTGGCAGGAGACGTGCCCTCCAAATGAGAGGGAGAGCACGACAGCCATTCGGAGGGTCAAGCCAATGTTTCGTGCGGAAATCCAGTGGTTAGCGAGTGGTCCAACTCTGAAGTTGGAAGGCAGGCTCGTGGCTGATTGGGCAGAGCAGGCCCAGCATTTGATCACAAAGGACGTATTGCCCAAGGGGTTGATCGTCGATCTCACCGAGGTGAGCTATGTCGATCCAGTAGGCGAACAAATGTTGAAGTGGTTGGCCAGCACCGGGGCAATGTTCGCCCCTGGCAGTGTCTACGGATTTGCCATATGCGACCGGCTTCGTTTGCCGCCTGCCCGGAGCATAGCCGGGCGACGCAAGCGGCATCGGAATAAGGCGGAGAGGCCTACAGTTAGCCATTCCCCTTCCATCGAGGCCATTTAGAAGGCGATACAAAGGAGGAGAACATGTCTTGGTTTCAGTCGAATACTGCACCCGTCGATGCTCGCAGACATGCGTCTCCGGCCGAAGTCGTCGCCTGCTTCCAGGATCAAAAACATGTTCTGCTCAGGCTTGCGTTCCTGATTACAGGCGACCAGGCAACGGCGGACCAGGCAGTTGTAGAAGCTTGCAAGACTACCCTTCGAGGAAACAGCCCTTTCCGCGACTGGCTTCTCGAGTGGGCCAAGGCTGCCACCATGGCCAGTGCAATCGCACACGCGACGGAGGCGATTCGTATCTGTGAAGCCGCGCACACCAGTCAACGATGCCCGCACATCGAGCACTTATCGCAGGGCGATGCTGAAGAACGTGCAGCTAGTCTCGGCCTCATTCTTGTCGTCGACACCCAAGAACTGCTTACGCAATTGGATCCTCTGTGCCGGGCAGTGCTGATACTCAGAGTTGCAATCCGTTCGTCGATTCAAGATTGCGCTTTGCGCCTGAACGTGTCCCGTGCGGCAGTGCTCGCCGCCAATTGTCAGGCTCTGACGTGGCTTCAAAAGCGACGGGTGCAGCTAGTGGAGGAGAATCGCGACGTTTCGCAAACGGTGTAAGCGCGGGGTCTCGGAGCAAAGGGAAATCCACCGTTTTGGTAGTGTCGGTTTGGAAGCGCGATTGCATCTGGACACAGCTGACCTAGCGCGAGGATCTAATGATTATCGAACTTAACGACGACGAAACTCGGCTGCTGTACAACGTCCTTCTCGAACAAGCGCAGGAGCACTATAGCTATGCCAGTACCTCCGAAGTAGCCGAGAGATTATGCAAACTGGCAACCAGATTCGAGCGCCCAGTTAGAGAACGATCCCATATACGATTGCGTGAGTGCGAAATTGACGACCGTCCCAATAGACCAAGATGATGTTGCCATCCATGGCGATCTAACACGATACCGTGCACTTCTGAAGATTTCCGGTACCGTCGGAGCGCAGCCTACCGTTGACGCGGTCCTCCACAGCCTGGCTACCCTACTGTCCAACGTAGTTTCATTTGACAACATTGCGCTGCTCTTGTTCGATCCTTCCGGTCAACGGCTGGCGCTGCGTGCCTTCGAGCACAGCGACGATGATGCGGCCATCGAGGTCGGTACTGAAATCATGTACGCCGGCACGGGGCTCGGACGCGCGCTCAAAGAGCAACTCCCGGTCTTCGTTCCCCACGTAAGACAGGAACTCGCCGTCTATCCCGAACTCGCCTCCAGGGTAAATCAGGCGGACAGTGCATACATATTTCCGATTTCAACCCCGCGAACAAAACTCGGGGCTCTGGTTTTCGCCAGGAAAGAGAGACTTGAATTCAGTCCCCCGGATGTCGAACTCATGCGCTCCATCGCCGGACATGTGGCTGTTGCCCTGGAAAACGCGCTTGCCATCAGTTCGGCGGAAGCCTATCAGCGTGATTTGGCGCACGAGCGCGATCGCCTCGGGCTTCTGTTGGAGATCAACAACCATGTCGTAACCTTCCTAGATATCAACGATCTCTTCCGGGCCGCATCCGTGTCGATCCGCAAACACTTCGCCAACGATTTCACCAGCTTCATGCTGTTCGACGGCCGTTCTGATCGTTTGAACGTTGTAGTCCTGGATTTTCCCGCCAGCCGCGGCTTCATGAGCAGCATTCCGGTGCAGGTCGCGCAGGAAAACCTGGAACGGTTGCGAGCCCGCCAGCCGAGGCTGCTGACACCTTCCGACAGGATGCCACCGGTGATCGCACAGATGCTCCGAGCGGAGTCCATCGCCTCAGTTACGGCACTGCCACTGGTTGGCGCAAGTGGCCCGATCGGAGCCATGGTGCTGGGGAGCCGGAACGAGAACAGCGTCACCCAGGCAGATCTGGATCTGCTCTCCCAGGTCAGCAGTCAGATATCTCTGGCGATCGACAATGCGCTAGCCTACGGGCGGCTCAGCGCATCGCGAGATCATCTCGAAGACCAACGAGTATATCTGGAGTCGGAAATCAACTCCGAATACAACTTCGAGGATATTGTCGGCAGAAGTTCAGCCTTCCAAAAGGTACTCGAACAAGTGACCATCGTTGCGCCCACCGACTCCACCGTCCTGCTTCACGGCGAAACCGGCACCGGCAAGGAGCTCATTGCACGCGCCATTCACAATCTCAGTTCCAGGCGTCAGCGCACGTTTGTGAGACTAAACTGCGCGGCCATTCCCTCCGGGTTGCTGGAAAGCGAACTCTTTGGACATGAAAAAGGAGCCTTTACCGGCGCTCTCATGCAAAAGAAAGGCAGATTCGAACTCGCCGACAGAGGCTCTCTGTTTCTGGATGAGATTGGAGACATCAACCTCGAATTACAGCCGAAATTGTTGCGCGCCGTACAGGAGCGGGAATTCGAACGGCTGGGAAGCAACCGAACAATGCAGGTGGACGTGCGGCTGATCGCCGCCTCCCATCGGGATCTCCCCGAAATGATCCGACAGGGCAGTTTCCGCGAAGATCTTTTTTATCGACTGAGCGTTTTCCCGATTGAGATCCCGCCACTGCGGGAGCGGCCTGAGGATATTCCTCTATTGGTCAATTATTTCGTTTCGAAGCTATCCCGGAGAATGCGAAAAATCATCCAGTCCATCCCCCGGCAAACCATGGAGGTCCTGACAAATTATCCGTGGAAGGGCAACGTCAGGGAATTGGCGAACTTCATCGAGCGCGCAGTCATACTCTCGCAGGGGGAAGAATTAGAAGTGCCAATCGCCGAGCTTCAAATCTCTCACTCTCACAATGTTTCGAGTCCGGCCTCTACCTTTCATGAAGCCGAGCGAAAGGTCATCCTCGAAGCCTTGAAGGCTGCGTCCGGGCAAATCGCGGGTCACGGCGGAGCTGCCCAACGCCTGGGTCTTAAGCGTACGACCCTGCAGAACAAGATGCGGCGGCTCGGAATCACTAAGGTCGACTATCAAAAGAATCGATGACGCGGACGGAGTGGAAACACGCTACAGCGGAGCATTGCGAATTGGTTGCACCGGGCGAGGGCGAGACGCGAATCCGTTGCCTCCTCTAGGGGTGAAGGAATGCTGGAACAAGCTGCCCGCGATGAACTCCTCGGCTGCCTGCATCATGTGCTTCCACATCTCAAACGCCCGCCCCTCTTGATTAAGGAATGCGAGAGCCTGCTGTCGGCTCAGAGGACATCCCTGCTCGTTGCCCAGTCGTGGAAGATGCGAAAGTGTGATTTCCGCGGTCACGCGTTCTCTGTCTTTCTTCTCGCTCATTATCTTTGTTCTCCACTGCGTTATCGCGCTTCGAGGGCCTCTACCGCTACTGAGGGAACCTCGCTCCCGCTAAGTGCCAGAGGCGAGGGAGCTGCGGAGACATGAAATGCAGCTACTGTCAAAAATTCGCCTTCGAAATCCCCAATCGGCGAATCTTGTTTTGTAGCGTCGTACGCTTCAATCCGAGACGCTCGGCGGCTCCGCCCTTGCCTGCGATCCGTCCCGACGCGGCTCTCAAGGCACCGATGATGACCGAGGACTCTGCGTGTCGAAATGTAGAGGCGGTTCCGAAAGCAAACTCGGCCTCGGGTGAGGTGGTAAGCTCGGCAATCGGTACTTCCAACTCCTCTCCACGCGTGAGAATGACAGCCCGTTCAATGAAGTTGGCCAACTCCCTGATGTTCCCTTTCCATGGGCAGTTGGTCAGCATTTCCATGGCGCGTTTCCGGATGAACTTTATCTGTCTGCGCATCCGCCCCGCTGCCTTCAACACAAAGTAGTTGACCAGTAGTGGAATGTCCTCGCGCCTTTCGCGGAGCGGGGGGATCTCAATGGGGAAGACGTTGAATCGATAAAAAAGATCCTCGCGGAACTTTTCCTCTTGAATCATGGCGGGAAGATCGCGGTGCGTGGCGGCTATCAGCCGCACGTTCACGCCAATCGTCCTGGAGCTTCCCAGCCGCTCGAACTCCTGTTCCTGGATGGCACGCAACAGTTTCGGCTGGAGTTCCATGCTGATGTCGCCGATCTCATCCAGAAACAGCGAGCCTCCGTCCGCGAGCTCGAATCGACCCTTTCGTTGCATCAGGGCGCCGGTGAAGGCTCCCTTCTCGTGCCCGAACAGTTCGCTCTCGAGCAGTCCTGAGGGGATCGCGGCGCAGTTCATACGCACATAAGGATTTTTGCGCCGAGAGCTGAGCCTGTGGATCGCTCGCGCGATCAGCTCCTTCCCCGTTCCTGTCTCTCCATGAAGCAGGACCGTGGAATCGGTGGGTGCGACGATCGCCACCTGGTCCAGCACTTTCTGCAGGGCCGGGCTTCTGCCGACGATATCTTCGAAGCAGTGCTCAGCGCTAATTTCTGTTTCCAAATGGATTGGCTGGTCTGCGAGATCGCTCATTGGAAAACCTGCTCCTGCGAGACTTCCGAGGTCGGTAACAGCAACAGTCGTTCCCATAATCTCCTCCACTTACCTTTCACACTTGCATTGCTTTGCAACCTGCTGTGCGAAGGACTTGAGTAGCTGAGAGATATCCTCTCTGCGCCGTAGTCTCAGGACGGCCTTGACCATCGGCGGCAAGACGAGTGCTTTCCATGTTCATAGCCGCCAGAATTAGAACTTCGGCGAATGTGAAGGCACGGCACGTTTCTGTAGTGATCTGGAACATGGCTAATTCCTCCGATCTGCGCTGCCGTCGTGGTCGGCTCCAGACGCGGAGCCGGACAGCAGGGTTGCAGGCTGGGATAGTTTGGGAAGATAGCGTGTAGAAGCTTTTCGGAATCCTCCAGACGCATAAACCCGCTTGGTGTGGGGATGAATGTCATACCCAGTGCTCCTGGTTCAACCATGTTGGCTTGAACTCGGGAGCCATTGTGACAGCAGTTTTTCTTGCGGACGACCCCAGATCGGGGCAAAACGCAAACTCTTGAGGTGACGAGCGTCACCCTCTTCTGAGGCAAGAAATTTTGTAGGTGGGGAATCTCTTAATGAGAGTCAGAGTTCGTCTTGCGCGGTGGAGTTTCTATGCGCTTCCATCCAAAAAGACGAGCGTCGATGGACCATAATCCCGGTCCTAACATTGCCAGAGTAGCGCCAGCGGTTCCTAACAAAAGCCAGACCCATTTGTCTCCCGGTAGCATAATCATCTTTCCGACTTCAATCAGTGCTACGAGGATTCCCGCGATGGGTGTCCATAACCCTGCAATGAGGAGGATGCCTGCTGCGAGTAAGACAACCGTGACAATCGTGACGTTCAAGGGAGGATCGATCCACAGCCTGGAAGCCGCCCGCACAACCAGTGCGGAGCCAATCACCAAGCGCATGAAAAGCAAACCTGTGCCAGGCCAACCGCCAGCGAATGTGGAATATAGCCGTCGCACCTTATCGACATTAATCTTCTGACATTGCGAGGGACAGTCGAAACCCCCAAAAGGGTTGGAAGTGTCACTCCTTAGGTTTCCATGGGCTTGGGGCGAGTGGAGTCTGCGGATACGAAATTACAGCTCGATAATCCCTCTCTTCAACCCGATCATTGCGGCGTGCGTTCGATCATTGGCGCCTAATTTGGAAAGAATGCATTTGACGCGGCTTTTGACGGTTTCCTCCGTGATCGAAAGCTGATCTGCAATCTGCTTGTTGGCGTTTCCGGCTGCAATCAGTCGCAGCACTAGGATTTCTGCCGGGGTCAGGGCGTCATCGGTGGCATGTTCGGCAACTTCGTATGAAGCCTCTGGCGATAGGCTCTTCTTCCCGGCGTGGACAGCACGAATCGCGTCCAGCAATTCCTTATGTAAAGTATTCTTGAGCAGATAGGCGTGGGCACCCGCTTTGAGCGCCCGCAGAATTTGCACGTCGCCTGCATAGGTCGTCAATACAATAATCTTCGCGTCTGGAAACTCGCTGCGAATTGCAATGAGCGCGTCGATGCCGTTCATTTCCGGCATTTGCAAATCCATCAGCATGACGTCGGGACGGTGCGCCCGGAATTGCTGAATGGCCTCGCGACCGTTGGACGCTTCGCCTACCAGACTCATATCGGGTTGAACAGCGAGCAAACCCGCGATGCCTTGCCTTACGACCGGATGGTCGTCGACCGTGAGAATCCGAATTTGAGAACTGCCGGGGTTCATCACTTTATGCCTTCGTCTTACCCGTGACCTTTTGCAGCAACCATGAACGCTTGCGATCAGTCGTGTAGGCGACTCTGCCAGGAACGCGCAGTTCCACTTCCGTCCCCTCATTGACTTCGCTCCACACCACCAGCTTCCCTTGGATGAGTGTGGCTCGTTCTCTCATCCCGCGCAAGCCATAGTGTCCCTCGAGGCCATGGCTGGAGAGGACCGCCGCGTCCATGCCCTTTCCGTCGTCGCGCACGCGCAATCGGAATTGGCCCTCGTCATAACGGATTTCAGCTTCTACCTGCTTCGCTTGGGCGTGATGGAAGGCGTTGCGGAGCGCTTCGGCAGCGATCTTGTAGACCTCGTCACGGAGAATCGGGTGGAGATCTCTCGGCTGGCCCTCAACCGATACGCGGAAAGTTGCGGGGCTATGATTGCTTGAGTCGTTTTCGAGTTCCTCTCCGAGGGTGCTTATGGCAAGCGCAAGATCATTGCGCTCGACGGTGGAGGCGCGCAATCCTTGGACAGCATCCCGTCCCTCCGTGATCGCGCCGGCAGCTTGCTCGATGGCACTGTCGAGTTTCTCTTTTGCCTCGATCGGCCGCCCTGGTAACAGTACAGAAACCGTTTGGAACCGGAGCAGCAATCCATGAAAGCTCTGCAACAGAGTGTCATGCAAGTCTCTGGCGATTCGTGTTCTCTCGCCGATCCGCGTCTCCAGCGTCATCTCAAAGTCGTGCTGCATTTGACGAACGCGCCACTCGTATGCGGTCCACAGAAGTCCTAAAAAAATGCAGCCACAGAGGGCGCGGAACCAGTTCGTCTGGTAATACGCGGGAGCGACGTAGAAATCGAGCCTCGCGGCACTATCGTTCCAGAGGCCGTCACTATTGCATGCGATCACGCGAAAGGAATACTTGCCGGGAGGCAAGTCCGTGTAGAACGCCTGCCGTCGCGTGCCGGCGTCTTTCCAATCGCGGTCATAGCCGTCGAGCCGGTAACGAAACTTTACCTTCTGCGGGATCAGAAAGGAGGGCGAAGTGTAATCAATCTGCAGGTCGCGCGGGTGCGGTGAGAGCTTCAGGTTGTCCTTTGCTTCGAATTCCTTTCGATCCACGATAACCGATTCGATGTATGTCGCCGCTGGAAGCGTTTTTTGCGACAAGCTGGATGGCTCCAGCATCTGCACGACACCTGAGTTCACAAACCACACGCGTCCATCGGGCGAGGTTGCCGCTGAATTGAAGGGTGGTCGCGCCGATGGACGGGCTCCGTCCAGCACGTCGAAAAGACGGGTCTGAATTACGGCCTCAGGGTTGATCCACCATCGCTCAAGCTCCGAATTTGAGAACTCGACAATCCCACACTGGGTATTGAGCCACCAGCGTTTCTCCTTGTCCTCGACGAAAGAAAAGATGCCCTCGCAGGGCAGACCATTCTTCGTGACCATTCGCTGCACTTTCCCTTGCCGCAATCCGACCAGCCCGTCGTCGAAGGCGGCCAGGACAGAGCCGTCGGGCTGGGCGATTATCTGATTGGCAAGCGGGCTCTTAGAGTCCGGATTTACAGGAAACTTCTGCAGAGCACCATTGCGAAACAGCTGAAGCTCGCCGTTGCGAGTGCCAATCCAAATCCCTCCCTGCGGATTTGGCGCGATACGGCTGGCCGGAACTTGCGCTCGAGTGAAGTCTTCTTGCACCTGGAAATCACGAATGCGCACGAGCTGTGCCGTGCCTGCGCACACTGCCCAGATATTTCCGTCGCTGTCTTCGGCCAATCCAAATGCCAGCCCGAGGGGGCGGTGATTTCGTTCGGGAAGCCGCAGGAAGCTCCCATTCTTAAATAAATATAGCCCGTCATCCACTCCTACCCACATGTTTCCGGCGCGGTCTTCCAACAAAGAAGCAACTTGCTGACCCGGGAGGCCGTGCCCGGTTCGAATTGAGGAGACCGCACCATTCACGATGTGATCGAGCGAGTAGGCGTTCGCTACCCACGTCGTGCCATCTCTGCTAGCCAGAATGCCAACCGCTTGGTCTGCTACCAAGCCCTCCGCCGCTGAGAAGGTGGTGACGCGCGGATCATGAAACCTGTCTACTCCATTGTTGGTGGCTGCCCAGACAATACCTTCCCGGTCCTCAAGAAAAGCGCGGACATAATCGCCAGACAAGCCTTTGGTCCGTTCATAGTGGTCCACAGTGTTTCCATGCACACGAAAGACCCCGTCGTTTGCGGTGCCAACCCAAAGGTTGCCGTCGCGGTCGAAACGGAGGGAGAACACCGTCACCTTGCTTCCATCAAAAGTAGGGGTCACGAACGATCGAACAGTGCCTTCCACCAGTCTGGCAAGTCCTCGCCCTTGTCCCGCTGAAAATACGCCGACCCACACAGATCCATCTGGCCCGCGTGCCAGGCTCATTACCCCAGGCGCTCCCATGTCGGCCTTCAAACCTTTGATGGGGTACATCTCCGACGTGCCGGCATGCCAGTGGACCAGGGCAGCCTGTCCTCCGAGCCAAAAGCCACCGCTCCCATCAGCCAAAATCGCATCAATCGGGGCAATCGGAATTCCATCCGATTTGCCGTAGCACTTGAGCGCGTGCTCGTTGATATGGCAAACGGGCTCCGCAATTCCATTGTCGCCTCGCACCACCCAGATTGAGCCGTCACTGTCTTCACTTATGTTGAGCGGATTCGACTCGAGTCCGTCCAACTGAAAATGAGACGTGACCACCCCGTCTTTCAGGTGAGCGACGCCATCGGCTCCGAGTGCCCAGACCCCACTCGCCTGGTCGCCCAAGATGTTCCGAATTCTGCCGATGGACGCGGCATCAGCCGGCACACGCCAAAGACGAAACTGGACACCGTCGAACCTGTAGATATCGCCGCGAGAAGACAGGAACCAGAGAAAACCATCGGACGTTTGCGCGATCGTGTACATGCCGGAGGGCGCGGAACCATCCTGAGTCCGCCATGATGTATGAATGTACTGAGTGAGCCGTTTGTGCGGATTGAGGGCGTGAAGCGGGGCTACGCTTAACAATAAGTACAAGAGAGAAGCGCACAACACTGCCGTTCGGATCGGACGGCGATCGTTAATGATAAGCCGTTGGCGAAACTCCGGCGTGAGAATCCGAATTTGAGAACTGCCGGGGTTCACGACTCTATGCCTTCGTCTTATCGGCGAATTTCTGCAGCAACCGTGAACGTTTGCGATCTGTCACGTAGGCGGCGCTGGCAGGAATGCGCAGTTCCACTTCCGTCCCCTCATTGACTTCGCTCCACACCACCAGCTTCCCTTGGATGAGTGTGGCTCGTTCTCTCATCCCGCGCAAGCCATAGTGTCCCTCGAGGCCATGGCTGGAGAGGACCGCCGCGTCCATGCCCTTTCCGTCGTCGCGCACGCGCAATCGAAATTGGTCATGGTCATAACGGATTTCAACTTCTACCTGCTCCGCTTGGGCGTGATGGAAGGCGTTGCGCAGCGCTTCGGCAGCGATTTTGTAGATCTCGTCACGGAGAATGGGATGGAGGTCTCTCGGCTCGCCTTCAACCGATACGCGGAAAGTTGCAGGTCGATGATTGCTTGAGTCGTTTTCGAGTTCCTCTCCGAGGGTGCTTATAGCGAGCGCAAGATCATTGCGCTCGACTGTGGAAGCGCGCAGTCCTTGCACCGCATCCCGCCCTTCCGTGATCGCACCGGCAGCTTGCTCGATCGCGCTGTCCAGTTTCTCCTTTGCCTCGATAGGGCGCGCTGGCAACAGCAGGGAAACCGTTTGGAACCGTAGCAGCAATCCATGGAAGCTCTGCAGCAGAGTGTCGTGCAGGTCTCTGGCGATTCGTGTTCTCTCGCCGATCCGCGCCTCCAGCGTCATGTCAAAGTTATGATGCAATTGCCGGACCCGCAATTGATAGGCCACCCAAAACAGCGCCACAAAAATCGCTGCGCAGAGCGCACGAAACCAATTCGTCTGGTAAAAGTGCGGCAGCAGTACGAAGCGCACGCTGGCTTCCTTATCGCTCCAAATGCCGTAGCCGCTTACTGCCACCACGTGGAATGAGTACTTTCCCGGATCCATGTTCGTATAGTGCGCAGTGCGGCGCGTACCGGCGTCCACCCAGTCCTTTTCAAAGGGTTCGAGTCGGTACTTGAAGCGGAGTTCATCCGGAGCGGAGAAGCTTAGGGCCGTGAAGCGGAAATCGAATGTGCTGTTGCCGGGCGGTGCGGAAGTCCGGCCGTTGCGCGCCAGCGTCAACGTATTTGCCCATGCCTCCTCGATCACGACCGGCGGGGGCAGGCGATTCCCCGCAGTAGGGTCGATAGCCACCACTCCACGCATGGTAGGAAACCATATCCTGCCGTCGCTCGTCTCCCAACCTGCAGGGCTCCCAACATCGGATTCGCTACTCCTCAGGCCTTCGGCGACCCCATACGACACGGGTAGAACGGAGGCGATTTTCCCATCCGCAAAATCGTTTAACTGCTTCAGGCTGAGGCAAAAAATATTCTGAGTGGAGGTAATCCAAAGATTGCCCTGGCTATCTTCCAGCATGCCTGCCAGCATGTTGTTGGGCAGGCCGCTCTTGGTTGTGATCGCCTTCAACTGGCCGTCCCGTAAACGAGTCAATCCCCCGCCGTAGCTTACAATCCACAGGGTCCCGGTCGAATCTTGATGGATATCCACGCTGCGATCGGGCAGTCCTTGCTCATGGCCGTACCGGACGATTTTGTCTCCGCGTATATAAAGGACCTCTTTGATGCCGGCCACCCATAACCCACCGTCGCGCTCCTCGACAATCTGATTTACGTCGGAGACGCCGGGGATCTGATCCAATTTTCCGTCACGGAAACGGTAAAGCCCGCCGGGGTGCTCCTCCATGAGAGCACCAATCCAGAGCGTGCCCTCCCGATCCTGATGAATGGCTCTCACGTCCGGGGCGTCAAGGTTGAAATTACTCAGGACTCCCGAGCTGTAGCGATGCAGGCCGCCGTACCCGCCGAACCACAAGTCGCCATCGCGAGTCTGGGCAATGGCGCGAACGTTCGCCACGCCCGGAAACAGATGAAAACGATTCCCATCAAACCAGTAGAGCGAGTCTCCCCCTAGCCAGATGCGTCCTTCCCGATCCTGAAACACAGCATTGAAACCTGCGTCAGACAGGCCTTCATCCTTTCCATACGCTATCAATGGGGCTCGCCGTAGACGAATCAGCCCCATCCCATTCGTACCAACCCATAGATTGCCTTCGCGATCTACCATGAGGCTCCGTACCTTGAGCAATTTTTGACCATTCGAAGGCAGGCTTAGTGCTTCTGGAGGACCGAGCCTCCCGTCGGCAATCCGGCAGAGTCCCATCGGGGTGAGCAGCAGCAATTCCCTATTCACATCCTCCGCCATGCTAATGGTGTACACGAGGAAGTCGCCCTCCGATTCGTGGCCAATCGATTCTCGACGCTTAATCGGCGGTAACGGTACATCGGAGAATGCACCCTGGTAATAGCGCACCAGCCGATACCGGTCGCGAAAAGCAATCCAGACGCTTCCGTCGCGAGCTTCGTGGACGAGAAAGGCGGTCGGTTTGAGGCTATTCAGGGTTGCAATGGAGCCGTCGGCTCCGAAACGCACAACTTCTTGCCCCGAGCGGAACCACATGCTTCCGTCCCGTGCCTGCAGCAAGAATTCTCGGACTGCTCTTCCACGGTGAGTGGGATAGGCTTCCAGCCTCGTACCCGCAAAATGCGCTACGCCTTCCGAAGTGTTGAACCACGGTTTCCCTTGGACGTCCTCGCGGATGGAACTGACGAATCTGCTCGGCAAGCCGTCGCGCTCGGTGTATGTGGCGACGGCACCATTATCCAACCGTACGAGGCCGCCGTCCAAAGTACCAATCCACACTACTCCCGAGCGACTTTCATACAGCGAAAGTATCCCGTTGTTACCGAGAGGCAGCATATCCGCAGATTCGAAAAGCGTAAAGCGCCGGCCATCAAAGCGTGCCAGTCCTCCGAATGTGCCCAGCCAGAGATAGCCCTGATGGTCCTGCAACATCGCAGTCACAGAGTTTTGCGGCAGACCTTGCTCCGCTTGCCAAACCGTCGCTATGTACTGCGGAGCTTGTGATTGTGCGCGCGCCGAAGCGACTAAGAGACTGGCAAGCAATACCAACGTGCTGACGTGCAACAACATAGAGGCGGGACGAAACACCAGGGTGGTCTCCGCCATGGCGGGCGGCGAGTTAAAGCGCAGCAGAAGAGGTCGGCGAGAAGCCATTTTAACCCTTCGGAGTCGAACGGCGTCAGCAATAATGTTCTCAGTCTAGCAAGGTTCGATGAGCGCCTATCCGAACAACCGGCAATGCGGATGATCTCTCACATAGTAAAGGACGAGCATGGCGCTAGAATAAATTGTTTGAGTTTAAGCGCAAAGTTGAACGCTCGCTCAGGGCTCACTGCTCACTAGCGCCGCGTCAGGAAGATCGAAAGGCCGAGCTTGTGATCGTACTTCGGGCGGTAGCGCTCGGTGTTGTAAATCGATGCGATATCTACGTTGCGCAGGCCTACCTAGCGCGAACTAGGACGACAATGGATCGCGGAGCTACTTCATACATCGACTGCTGCAAGGGCAAGCCGATTTCTGAGAAATCGAGCGGATTCGGCAGGTCGGTGTCCACAACTCTTACCCAATCTTGAACCGCACCTTCCTGGATTTGGAACTGGAGCTCTCTCCAGTATGCGTTGATCATTACGTAGATGTCGTCATCCCCCTGGGACGCGCCGTGCAGACAGAAAGCCAGGCTGCGTGACTCTAGCGATAGATCGGCCGTTGGGCCAGTGCCGTACCAGGAGATATCCTCGCGCCAGAACCTGCTGCGACATAAAGAAGGATGGGACTTCCGGAACGCAATCATGCCTTTGAAGAAACGAAATATGTCCTGATTAGCCTTGAGCTGGCTCCAATCTAGCCAGCTGATTTCGTTGTCCTGGTTATAGGGGTTGTTGTTTCCGAACTGTGTATTCAGGAACTCGTCGCCGGCGCGGAACATCGGGATACCGTTCGAGAGCATCAGCAGGCACAAGAAGTTCTTAGCCTGTTTGCGGCGCAGCGCGAGAACCTCCGCCGGAGCGCTCTCGTCTCCTTCGTGTCCGCAGTTCCAACTGTAATTCGCGTCCATGCCGTCTTGATTGTCATGACCGTTCTTCCAGTTGTGTTTCTGATTGTAAGAAACCAGGTCGTAGAGCGTGAAGCCGTCGTGGCAATCGATATAGTTGACGGACTGGAAGGCATGATAGGCATGCTCGCGGCTGTCCGGAAACAAGTCATCGCTGCCGTAGATGCGACGCATCAGATCGGGAACCATCCCCGCGTCACCCCTCACAAAACGGCGGACATCGTCACGATAACGCGCGTTCCATTGCAGCCAGGTTGTGCCCGGAAATCCGCGTCCGAGCTGATAGCCGCCGACGTCCCAAGGCTCCGCGATCAAGGCCAACCGGCCCAACTCGGGGTCGGCGGCAATTTCACTGAATATCGGAGCATCTCCCCAATTGAGTGTGCCGTCTGCATTGCGGCTGAACACCGATGCCAGATCGAAGCGGAAACCATCGATATGCATCTGGTTCTTCCAGTACCGCAGGCTGTCCATAACCATTTTGCGCACGTGGGGCTGGTTGAAATTCAACGTGTTGCCGGTGCCCGAGTAATTGGCGTATGGACTCGCCGGGTCGGAGGACTGCATGTAATATCCCGAGGGGTCGAAACCCTTGAAGCTGTAGGTAGGACCGACGTGATCTCCCTCGCAGGTATGGTTGTACACAACATCGAGCACGACGAAGATCCCGGCTGTGTGAAAAGCCTTAATCAAAGCCTTGAACTCAAGGTGTTGCCCGTCGTCATCCACATTCGATGAATACTGCGCATGAGGCGCGAAGAAGTTCAAAGGCATGTATCCCCAATAGTCGCCCTCGTGAGGATCGCGCTGAAATATGGGCATGAGTTCGACGACGGTGATCCCCAGCTCTTTCAGATACGGGATCTTTTCGATCAATCCCGCGTAGGTGCCGGCTCGCGAGGGATGCACGCTGGAATTGGGATTCTTGGTGAAGCCTTTGACGTGAAGTTCGTAGATGATCGCGTCCGATTCAGGTCGGGGCGGGAAATCTTCCGCCCAATCGAAAGCAGCCCGTTGTCTGGGCAAGATTCCAAGCGGCCCCTTTTCGTGATTGGGGCCAGGCTTCATAGCTCGCTTGCGATCAAACCCCGGCGGGAAGAACACCCGTTTCGCGTAAGGATCGAGAAGAACCTTTTCGTGATCGAACCCGCGGAGACCCGCAACGGCCGGCCCTGAAACCGAGTAAGCGTAGTAGCGGGCATGGCACATTTTCTCGAGCGGAATCCTGCAGTGCCAGATCCGTCCTGACTTGTTGCGGATAGGATCGAACTGAAACGTCAAAACTGGCTTTGCCAGATCGTGAGGGGAATAGAGAAACAGCTTCACCCTCTCGGCATGTTCGGCACACACTGCAAAATTGAAGGCCTGGTCTTCCTCGATCCAGGTAACCCCCGGGGGCAAGGGAAGCCCCTCGGTGTGTTCCCACGTGCGACGTTCCTGCGGTAACGCCGCGGAGACGGGCGCTGCCTCGGATACGAAACCGCTGACGGCAAGGGATTGGGGAAGTGTGCTTTTCACGGGTTAAGAAGCTGGTGACACGCCGCATCATCCAGGAAAGTACCCTCGGCGAACCAAGGCAACTTCACTCCTGGGGCGGTTCTGTTACGCCACCTCTCTGCCCGGCGTAGTTTGCCTGCTGCGTGAGAGGAGGAAGTGAGGCTTCGACCTGCATATCCATCATCAAGTCGACGCGACGCTCCAGTTGAAAGAACTTCGTCACGGTAAGAGCCGGAAGCACTTTGTTGAGCTTCTTGTAGTACTTCTTCTTCAACTCAGCCAGACGGGATTCGCAGTCCAACATTTGTAATGCCATCGCTTTAGCCTCGGCATCGGTCAGCGTCGGGTACTTCTGGGTGTACTCCTTGATGACGGCAACGCGACGATCATCCAGCAGGGATCGTTCGTACTGATATTGCTTGTAGATCGGCCAGAAGGCCTCGCCATCTTTGTCGTTGAAATTCATTCCTGTTGTAATGAGGGCAGTCCGGTCTGCCTGCATATTGGCCCTCACTACTGCGATGGTGGAGTCGATGGTGGGCTCCTGATCTTGAGCGCGGCCAAGAGGGCAAAATGCGAGCATCGCGAACGTACCCACGAGCAATGCACTATTCTTCATCATTGAGTGAACTCCTTAAGCCGCTGATTCGTATCATTCGCCGGCGCAGCGGCAGTGCGCTCGACCATTTTTGTGAACGGCCTCGAAGGGACCGGAAGCAGTTGCACCAGATAATGCAGGCAAGCCACTTGCCGAACTCTCTCGGAATCAAATCACCTCTTATGTTGTGGTTCTGCAATCAACGTGGCCCCGGACAACCATGCCGCGCCCGGTGATGGGCACGCGGACCTCATCGGGTCACGCCTGGGTCGATTCGAAGATCGCCTTTTCTCGCGCATAAGAGTATTCGCAGAGCCCTATTCGGCCTGGAACGGCTCTATTGCCGAATCCAACTTCGCCGCTGTCGTTTTCGGCGCGGTGGCCTTCTTCATAACGATCATGCACATGGCTCCAACTCCTGCCCAGAAGACAGTGCGCGCCCGTCGGCACAACGCCAGTGTCAATCCAGCGGTGCCCGTCACGCCAAAGATCTTGGCAATGAGCATATTTCCCGCTTCATAGGTCCCGAAGTTTCCCGGGTTGAGTGCGCCCACGAGGTTGATCACCTTGGTGAGGCCTTCCACGACGAACGCGCCGCCCACCGCAATCCTCGCTCCCATAAACCGGAGGATGACGAAAACCTCCAGAACTGCCAACGCATGCCACAAGAGATTGAAAATCAAAGTCGCCCAGAACGCGGCCGGCGCTTCATCATGAAAGGTCAGCAGGTTGTGTTCGGCCGAATCAATGATCGGCTGCTTGCCACTAACCCAGTCGTGAAGGCGAGGCAATCGCCCAATCGCTCGGATTGCATTCCCCACCAGGGTCCAGCGTCTTGTAACAGCGACTACCGCCAAGATCGCCACCGACACGAGCAAAGCCACGATCAGCAAGCCGTAGACTCTCCACGCACCCGAAAGCGGAGCGAGCAGCAGAGTGGCGATGATTCCGGAAACAGTGACGAGCACGGCGGTGAAACTATGCAATCCTCCGTCAATCGCACCGGCGGACAGAACACTTGATACTGGCACGATGCGACGCAACAGCGATATTCGCATCCCTTCTCCAAGCACTTTTCCAGCAACACCAAATTGCCCGACGCCATCGGAGATCAATTGCGCGACGAAGCTACGGGACCAGGAAAGGCCGCTGATATCGCAGGTGAACGCCTGTCTCCAGGCGCAGGTCTTGGCCAATTGTGAGAGACCTCCCAAAACGAGTACGAGAGCGAATCCCCAGCCAACTGCCTGCAATTGTTTCCAAACGGCCCCCGGACCGCTTCGAAAGACCAAGTAGCTCAGTAGACCAAGGCCCAGCAGAGCTGCGAAAAATCGGAGGGAGAACTGCATGAGAGACTTTAGTCTGGGCGTGGTACCGCCCTTGCGCACCTGCTTGAAGATCCTTCTCCATCTCCTCGCCTTCTTCGGTTTGTGCGTCTGCTGGATCTCCACCAGCGCACATTCAATCACTGAGTTACCGGCTCCCATGTCGCTCTCCCCATTTCCAGTCGATTTCCGCCCTGGACCTTGAGGAGTAGCAGATGGAGTGCCAATGGGGATGTCCACTTAAGGCTTTAATTACGCCTGTTTTCGAGGAGCGAACCTGCACTTCGCATGCCCTGCATAGGGCAGTGCCTCAATATGGGCATTGATGGGGGAACTCACGCAGCAAAAGCTCTTGTATCCACGCCGTGATTCCTGTTTGGCCCAATGAGTGCAACCTGCAGAAAGTTCGTGCGCGAGCGCGAACAACTTTAATGAACTCAGCGGTGGCCCCTTACCAAGGCCGAAGGTGAAACAATGAAAGTCGGCATAGCCGCCGATCACGGCGGATACGAAATGAAACAAAAGATCTATATCTTGCTTAATGCAAAAGGCCACCAGGTTGTGGACTTCGGCAATTTGCAATATGACCGAGACGACGACTATCCAGACTTTGCGTTTCCGCTGGCCCGCGCCGTGGCGTCGGGACTTGTCGGACGTGGGGTCCTGCTCTGTGGCAGTGGCATAGGAGCCTCCATCGCCGCCAACAGGATTGAAGGGGTGCGAGCGGCTGTCTGTCACGATGATTTTTCCGCGCGACAGGGCGTGGAGGATGATGATATGAACATCCTTTGCCTCGGAGGTCTGACGACAGGTGTTGCCGTTGCCTGGAACTGCGTAAAAAGTTTCCTTGCCGCAAAGTTCAGTGCAGACGAACGGCACCGTCGCCGCCTTGCCAAAGTCAGTGCGTTTCGCCTTGATCCAGCCGATGTTTACAGCGCTCCGGCGGTTCCCATCTCGAGCGAAGTCTCGGGTCCGCCTCCAAAGGAGCAATGAAACGAAAGGGTAGTATTCAGCGGTCAAATAGGACGCCGGAAATCTTCCGGCAAGTCTCAACAGGACTCTCATGGCTATAAACCGAGCGGTACTCTGGGACATGGATGGAACCCTGGTCGACTCGGCCGAATACCATTGGCAGGCGTGGAGCGACACCATGTCCAGCGAAGGCTTCCCGATCACCCACGAACAATTCCTGGCGACCTTCGGACAGCGCAATGACTCTATCCTCCGGCAATGGCTCGGCGAAAAGGCGACACCCGGATTGATCCAACGCATCGGCAACGCCAAAGAAGCGCGCTATCGGCAGCATGTGCGCGAGCACGGTATTGCGCCGCTCCCCGGAGCCTTGGAATGGGTATACATGCTGCACCGGCAAGGCTGGGGACAAGCGATTGCGTCGGCGGCTCCTCGCGCCAATGTAGAAACGATCCTCGATGTGTTACACGCGAGAGAATGCTTTGACGCCATTGTGTCCGCTGAAGACGTGCACCGGGGCAAGCCTGACCCGGAAGTCTTCCTCGTCGCCGCCACTAAATTGGGTGTCGCCCCCGAGCATTGCATCGTTGTAGAAGACGCCGAGCACGGCATCGAAGCTGCGCGGGCCGCCGGAATGAAAAGCATCGGCGTGAGCCAGAACGGCAAGCCTTTGCCGGCCGATGTGGTGGTGCGATCTCTCTCCCTTCTGGAAGCAAACGCCTTCAACACTTTGTTGCAGGACGGCGCGCCATAACCATCTAATCTCGTTTCTCTTTTTGATCTTCATCAGTAGCACGCAGCCCCGACATCGAGTGGACGCGAATGCGAAAAAAGAGCGGTTCAATTGCGTTCTCGCCCACTCTCATCTGCCGCTCACCCAGCGCGTTCAGCCACCAACGATAGCGTTTCGCCAGCAGCGAACTGGCATGCTTGCGCTCGGCTGTGAATTGCGGCTCGGGCAGTTCCTCATATTCGCCGTAAACAATTACGCTGATCCACTCGCCCTGATTCAGTATTTCGTCCGTCTGCACACATACTCTGGGATTCGCACGCATCCACTTCACTTTCTGGCCAAACGTCGAGAAACCGTACAGGTAAGTGTCTTCGTAGGCAAAATGAATCGGAACGACGTACGGCTGGTTCTCATACGAGCAGCCCAGTCGGCCCAGAGAAGCACTCGCAAGAACCGTCTTGCATTCTTCCGCTGCCATTTCATTAACTTCCATGATGGTGTCCTCCAAGCTCAGGATTGACCGAGAGCGTTGCTGACGATCTCTTGAGCTTCGCGAATGATGACATTCAGATGTGACTCGTCTTTGAAGGTCTCAGCATAGATTTTATAGATGTTTTCGGTGCCGGAAGGCCGCGCGGCAAACCAGCTAGACTTCGCCACCACTTTCACTCCGCCAATCGGAGCATGGTTGCCAGGGGCGTTCGTTAACTTGGCAACGATGGGTTCGCCCGCTAATTCCGTTTCTTTCACCGAATCAGCCGAGAGCTTTTGCAGTTTCCGTTTTTGATCAGGCGAGGCCGGCGCATCGATCCGGGTGTAAATAGGACTTCCAAATTCCGCGGTCAGTTCATGATAGTGCAGGCCGGGATCTTTTCCGGTTCGAGCGGTAATCTCCGCGGCAAGCAGATCCATGATCGGCCCGTCTTTGTCGGTGGTCCACACGGTGCCGTTGCGGCGCAGGAAACTCGCACCCGCGCTCTCCTCTCCACCGAAACACACGGAACCCTCTATCAGGCCGGGTACAAACCACTTGAAGCCCACTGGTACTTCGTGCAACTGGCGTCCGAGCTTCTCCACCACGCGATCGATCATGCTGCTACTCACCAACGTCTTGCCGACTGCCAAGTAGGAATTCCACTCCGGCCGATTGGTCAGCAGATAACGGATCGCAACCGCCAGAAAGTGGTTCGGGTTCATCAAACCCGCGGATGGAGTCACGATGCCGTGACGATCGGAGTCGGGGTCATTGGCGAAAGCCACCTGGTATTGATCTTTCAGGCCGACCAAGTTGGCCATAGCGTACGGACTCGAACAATCCATCCGAATCCTGCCGTCATGATCGACCGGCATGAACGAAAATGTGGGATCAATCGCGGGATTCACTACCGTGATATCCAATCCATAGATGGCGTTGATCGGTTCCCAATACCCCAGGGCGGCTCCGCCCAGCGGATCAACAGCCAATCTGAGGCCTGCATCGCGAATGACGTCCATGTCGACGACACTTTTCAGATCGCGCACGTAGGGCAACACCAGATCTTCCTGGCGAGTGGAAGGCGCTTTGATCGCCTTCTCATACGGGATTCGTTTTACTTCGTCATTGCCGGCTCGCAACAGACTGTTGGCCCGATCCTGTATCCAGCCTGTGACCTCTGTATCAGCAGGGCCGCCGTCGGGCGGGTTGTACTTGAAACCACCGTCTTCCGGAGGATTATGGGAAGGTGTGATGACGATGCCGTCCGCGCAAGGATCATGCCGAGTGTGATTGCAGATCAGGATGGCATGGGAGATCACCGGCGTTGGCGTGAAGCCATCGTCCTTCTGGAGGATGGTCTCCACCGTGTTCGCGCCAAGAACTTCCAGCGCAGAACGTTGGGCAGACGAGGACAGGGCGTGCGTGTCCTTCCCCATGTACAGGGGACCCGTAATACCTTGCGCCTGGCGGTAATCGCAGATCGCCTGGGTAATGGCGAGAACGTGCGCTTCCGTGAACGTGCCGTTTAGAGACGTCCCGCGGTGCCCGCTTGTTCCAAACACAACCAACTGGTTGGCATCTTCCAGATCCGGCTTGCGGTCGAAGTATTCTTTCTCCAGCATGGCCAGGTCCACCAACATTTCCTTTGGAGCGGGTTTTCCGGCTAGCGGTGAAATCCTGGACCCGCTCGATTGTGTTGCCGCTGGTTCTTTTTCCATCGAACTTGTCATCCTTCCACTCTCCAATATTGCCATCCCTGTCGATGGACGCGTGCTTCCAGAATTAACAGTGCAGATGGCTTGCCAATCCGGCCCACAATAACACGTGATTTCTCCTGGATCCCGCGCACCGAGTCTACTTCCGTCATGCCCGGCCTTGGGCAGTGCCTCAATCTGGGCAGAGGCTCGAGGGACAAGGATTCCGAACATTGTTGTGCCATAGGGAAATACCGTTCAGTCTCGATTGGCACATTGCATGCAACCTATCGAAAGTTAATGTGCGCACGCCAAGACCGTCGGTGAGGTAGAGGTGCCGTGCACTTGATCCCAGCTCTCCCCAAGCAGTTACGGATCGAGTCACGCGCACCTCAGCCGACGGTCTTCTCAACCTTTGGGGATATCGCAATGCACTTCTGTCGATCGGGGCGCTCGTCGCCGAATTGAGACCAGCGGAGTTCAGCCGCAAAATGTGTCTAACGTTCGGGGGAATTACGTGGAAAGCTTTACCGCAACCCGTTTTTCAGATATTCCCCTTCGACCGCGACCGGCTGAAGTAACAGCTTCGCCTTTGTCGGGGGCCGATTTGATCCGCACCCACGGGTTCAGAGCGAAGTGGTAGGCGGGAGCGTGAGTCGCCGTCGACCAGATGAGTGACCGCCGCGAATAAAAGCCCAATGGAGACTCCCGACATCAGCATGCCGACCATGCTTTCGAGCGGGCCCAACAGGCGCCACTTTGATGGAAGAAGGACATCCCCATATCCAACGGTCGCATAGCTGCTCGCCGAAAAGTAAAACGCAGATTCCCAGGACGGAAAGCAAATCCAGCGATAGCAACTCGCCCATAGCAGAATGACGATTCCGTGCAGAATGATGACAGCAACCGTAGTTTGCATGACGAGCGCGGCGCAGCGAAACACCCGCACCTCCTGACTCTCTCTTGGGATGCTTCTGATCCAAAGAATCAGGGTAGCTGCGCCGCCACACTGCAGAGATAGCGTGACCGACAGGAGAAGCACCGCCGCACCCGCCTGTTGAAGCAGAGTCATCGTTTGAGATCGCTCCTCTTCAGGGACTACGCGCTACCCTGGTCGACTTATTCTCCAACAGCACACTCGATTGGGTTCTAAGAGCCGCTGTCTGGTTCTCTTCGGACCGATCTTCTAGCAGCGCACAATGTTGTCGCCGTGAATGCCTCTCATCGCGTTTCGGGTATCAACCACCAAGGCTGCGTGCTGCGCGATCCAGTGGTAGTCATAGTCTGAGTGATCAGTGACGACAACTACACAGTCGTATTGTGCGACATCCTCTACGGGAGCGCATTTCATCTGCAAATCGTAGTGGCGCCCTTTGCCGATAAAGGGGAAATAGGGATCGTTGTAACTGACTTCAGCACCGTCCTTCTGCAAGAGTTCAATGATCGTCAGTGCCGGAGACTCGCGCAGGTCGTCGATGTCTTTCTTGTAAGCCACGCCGAGCACCAGCACTTTGGCACCGTTGAGAGCTTTCCGTTGTTGACTCAGAGCCCGGCTGACGGATGAGACCACGTGATAGGGCATGGCACTGTTGATTTCTCCAGCCAGTTCGATAAAGCGCGTCTGGAAATCCCAGGCCTTCGCTTTCCAGGACAGATAATACGGATCGACGGGGATGCAGTGCCCTCCCAGGCCGGGGCCAGGGTAGAAGGGTTGAAAGCCGAATGGCTTGGTGGATGCGGCCTCGATGACTTCCCAAATATCCAATCCCATCCGCAATGACAGAAGCTTCAGCTCATTGACCAAGGCGATGTTCACGCAGCGGTAGATGTTTTCCAGCAGCTTAGTCATCTCGGCGACGGCCGGTGACGACACCGGGACAACTCGATTGAAGATTGTCCCGTACAGCGTCGCGGCCAGTTCTGAGGCCTGGGGATTCAAGCCCCCGACGACTTTCGGGATGTCACGGCGCGCGATGCTGTCGTTACCTGGGTCCTCTCGTTCCGGGGAAAAGGCGACAAAGAACTCATCCTCTCCGCTAGCCGTTGGGTTACGGGCGGCCTTCAAACCGCAGCTATTGCCTCCCTCCAGGATGGGAACCAGCACCTCCTCGGTGGTGCCGGGATAAGTCGTGCTTTCAAGGACCACCAATTGACCGGCACGTAAATGGGGCGCGATGGCCTTGGCGGTATTGGTAATGAAACTGAGATCAGGCTCTCGATATTCGTCCAGAGGCGTGGGCACACAGATGATGATGGCGTCCATGTCCGTCAGGGTCGAAAAGTCTGCAGTCGCGCAGAAGCCTCGCGAGCGCGCCGCCTGGATCTCAGTAGGTGGAATTCGACAGATGTAGGATCCACCCGAGGTGAGAGTTGCGACCTTGTGCTGGTCGATGTCAAAACCCGTGAGTCGAAATTTCGCTTCGGTATAAAGCAGAGCGAGCGGCAGTCCTACATAACCGAGGCCTATTACTCCGATCCGCGCTTGCCGAGTTTCAATTCTGGTCTTCAGCTCGGCAAATAGACTAGTAGCGTTTGTGCAAGTACTCATAAAATGACCTCCTCTTTCAAGAATCGATATCCACGGCTAATCAGCGTAATGAAAAGCTGGTGTTGTCGGCTCGTCTGCTGGCGTCGGCTCGGCTGTTGCAGCAGACTCCCACTTGATCAGCTTCAGATCCAACACGAAGATGGAATAGATCACCGGGACGAGCAACAGCGTCACAAACGTCGCGATCGTAAGACCACCGATCTGGGCGTAGCAGAGAGGTTCCCAGAGCGGTCCCCCATGAATGGCCAAGGGTATGAGACCAAGTACGGTCGCACCGACTGTGATCATCACTGGGCGCAATCGGACGATGCCGGCATCGAGCAGAGCTTCTCGTAAAGGCTCCCCTCTCTCGTGCGCTTCTTCGATGAAGTCGAACAGCACGATGACGTGACTGACGATCACGCCGACCAGGCTTGCGACTCCTAGAAACCCCATAAATCCGAAGGGCTGACCCATGACCACCAGACCCGCGAGGGCTCCTGTCATCCCGTAGGGGATTGCGGCAAACACGAGAAATGGCTTGACCGCACTCCGGAACTGCACGACTAACGCGATGTAGATCAGCACTACGGAAATCGCCATCACGATGCTCAGTTCCTTGAAACCTTTCTGCTGCTCGTCGTATTCGCCCCCGATCTCGAGGAAATAGCCCGGGGGCAGGTTTTTCTGGAACTCCTTGATTTTCGGCAGCAGAGGGGTGAGGACCTCTGACGGCAACACGCCCGGAATCGGGAACGCGGATACGGTCACCGTACGGAACTGATTGCGGCGCTTGATCTTCGATACCGCCATTTCCGTGGTGACGTTTGATACCTGGCGCAAGGGTACGCGTTGATTGCTGGTCAGCGAGTACACGTACGCATTTTGAATGTCAGACAGTCCTGCGCGTTCTTCCATCCGCAACCGAACGGCGATGGGAATCTGTTTGTCAGCTTCCCTGTAGGTTGATACGGGTAGTCCACTCTCCGCCGCAGCCGATGAGAGCGCTATATCCAGATTCGTGATGCCGGAAAGGTTGGCGCGGTCGGGGTCAACCTTCAGACGGACATTCATCGCAGGCTCTCCCCAGTCATCTCGAACCCGAGTCGCGTTTGGCTGCGCCCGAAAGACTGCCTGGAGTTCGCCAGAGAGACTGTGCAGGACATCGATCTCCGGACCTGAAATTCGAATGGAAACGGGGATGCCGACCGGCTTACCAGTTTCCAGTTGCCGCACATCGACCCGGGCCCCCGGGACTTCGCGGCTCAGCGCCGTCTGCAGCGGTCCAACCAGTTCGTTGGTGAGGTGCTTGTCGGAAACCTCGACGAGGATCTGCGCATAATTCAACTGTTGTCGCTCGGGGTCGACAGAGAACCAGAATCTGGGGCCGCCGCCGCCAACAAATGTGGTCAATGACTTCAGAACATCTTTCTGGTGATGTTCGTTCCCAAAGCGTTCAGACTCCTGCCGAATGACAGTTTCTGCTCGCTGTGCGACGGTGTCCGTCGCACCCAGCGGGGCGTCGGGTGGAAGCCAGACATCCACATACGAAAGGTAGGACAGGTCCTTAGGGAAGAACTGCGGCTTCAGCATTCGGAAAAACACGCCGCCCAACACCAGAACGATGAGCGAGCCGGCGAATGTACCCCAACGATGTTTGAGCGCGAAATTGCCTACGCGGTAATACAGCGCCGGGAACCCTTGCTGCCGCCGCTCTGACATGGGTGGCTCCAGGCGTTTGGGTGGTTTAATCATGTAATACGCAATCAACGGGATAAAAGTGAAAGAAACAATGACGGAGGCGATCAGCGTGCACGTCATCACGACCGGCAGACTGTACAGGAAGAATCCTGTATCGCCGCTGAGCATCAGGAACGGGAGATAGGCGACGATGTTCGTGATGGTGGCAAACACAATCGCCTTTGCTAGCTTAGTTGGTCCAATCCAGGATGCGAGATCGCGCGGCGAACCCGAACCCAACTCGCGCTTGATCGCGTCCCCGGCCACAACCGGCATATCGACCAACAGTCCGAGCGCGATAATTAAAGTCGCGATCGAAACTTGTTGAATGTCAATCCCAAGAACGTGAACGATGCCAAAGGTCATCGCCAGGGTCAGAGGGATAGAAGCCGCCATCAGCATGGCAGCCCGCCAATCCCAGAATCCGACCAGGGCGACAAGCACGACGAGGACGATGGCCTCATAGAGACTGCCCATCAACAGACTCACCAGTTCCTTTACTTGCCGCGGTTGGTCCGACGTTCGAGCCACAATAAGGTCGGCAGGCAGTTGCGGGCGTACCTTGGCGAGTGCATTGTCGACCGCCGCGCCGAATTTGAAGATCTGTTCTCCCGATCGCATTTGCACAGCCAGAGTGATGGCACGGTTTCGATGCCAACTTCCGTTCGGATTCCCGAGAGACCATGTAGTTCAAGTACCGGGTGGGCGTCTGATATGCGCGCGATATGTCCACAAGATCGCGCAAGTAAAGTGGCGCCCCACTGGGCGACGCTGACAGCAGCACGTTCCCAATATCTTTTGTGCTTTTGAACTCGGCGGTCGCGTCAACCAGAACATTTCGCGATTGGGTCTGAACGATTCCCCCTGGAGCCGTCACATTCCTGGCGTTCAGAACGTCTTTGATCTTCGTGGGCTGCAATTTTAATGCTGCCAGCCGCGCGTCCGAGTACTCCAGATAGATCTCTTCGGGCAGAACGCCCACACGCTGGACCTTCGCCACCTCTGGCACACGTTGCAGCGTACGCTGGATCAGATCCGTGAAGTCATCGAGCTGCCGGTACGAATACCGGTTATTCGCCACTTCTGCGATCCGTTCTTTCGTGGATTGAGGATCACGAATGATGATGGGACCCCACGCATCGGGATGAAAGTCGTATTCTTGCAGCCGCTTCTCAATGAACTGCTGCCCATATGCGCGGATTTCGTCATCCGACTTCGCGGTAGCAAAATCGATTCCGGAACAACTTCCCACGGACAACGAACGAACATCATGCGCGACCCCATCCCGTTCTGCCTGGGCAGCGAGGATCACAAATGGCCGTTCGATTACCGCAGGTGACACGGATGCGGGGTAACAGTAGAGAACGGTCACACGCCCACTCGTAACTCCCTGGCGCGTTTTCTCAATGGCATCGCGTACACCGCGCGCACGCAAGGCGATCTCGAGGTCCGGGATGGTCGGACTGGCAACAGTCAGCATCAGTGCTGCCGTGTCTCCGAAGTCGCTAATCCAGGTGATCGGTCCCGCACCGTCGGGAAGATCGTTAATCTGATCCAGTCGTTGCCCAATATCCTGGAATTCCTGCTGGGTATTCTTGATGTTGTCCAGCAACCTGACTTGCACAACAGAAATGTTGTCCTGGGTGGTGGACTCCACCCGGTCCACCTTGCTGTTCCCCGTGACGGCCTGCTCGACCTTCCGTGTGACCAGTTGCTCGACCTTGTCGGCCGAGATACCTGGCCAGGGGGTGATAGCCAGTGCGATGCGCACGGGGATGTCGGGATCCTTACGCTTGGGCATGTTCATGTACCCGAACACTCCCCAGGCGAGCGTTGCGAACAAGGCGACCCATGCAATCTGCCGGTTGTTCACAAAGAATCGTGCGACATTACGACTGCGATTGGGGTTCTCAGATTTCATTGAAGGACCTCTACGCGCTGGCCATCCTTAAGCAGATTGGCGCCGGTGGTGATGATGCGGTCTCCGTTTTCGAGGCCATTGGCTACGGTGATTTCACTGCCATTGACCGGTCCGATGTCTACGCTGTGGAGGCGAGCGACTTCTCCGGCATTCGAGCTTGAAACGACGAACACACCATATTTCCCGTCTTTGGATTGCACGATTGCGGAAAGTGGCACCAGCATCGCCGCCGTTCGGTTTGCACCGTCGCCATTCGCGAATTGCAAGGAGCCGATCATCCCTACCCTCAGTAAGTGATCGTGATTCGGTATTGCGACTTCGACCTCGAAATTACGTGTAATCGGGTCCGCCGCCGATGACATGCGGCTGATTCGCGCATGAAATGTGCGTGTTGGGAACGCGTCGATGGCAACGTCAACGGGCTGGCCTACCCTTACGGAACGCACAATCGTATCGGGCACGCCCACCACGATCTTTACCGTGTCGGTTTTGGCCAGCGCGAATGCGGGAACGCCAGGTCCGACGAATGCGCCAAGTTCGACTGATTTTCTTACGATGTCACCATCGAAGGGCGCACTTAAAGTCGTGTCGCGCAGTGCGATTTCCGTCTCACTGGTAAGAGCACGAACAGATTTCAGCTGCTCCTCACTGGCATCGTATTGCGCGCGAGCCGAATCGAAGTCGGGCTTCGTGATGCTCTGGCTGTTGTACAGATGCGTAGCCCGGTCAAAGTCGAGCTTGGCTTTCTGAAAAACAGCATCCGCGGCGGCGGCTTGCGAGGACGCCTGGTGCACCTTGTCCTCGTACTCAGACGATCGGATGCGGACGAGCATGGCTCCCCGGGTGACCCGATCCCCTTCCGCAACGTCGCGCATCCTGCCATCCTGGCCGCGCACTTGTTTGAGCGAGGTGACATACCCGGGAATTCTGAAGGCCAGCGGGACTTCCGAATCCGGCATCACTACCGCCGAGAAACGCAAGCCGTCGGCCCTGAAGCCCGCTTGCTGCTCAATAGATTGAGCCTGGACTCCCTGTGGGGGTTGATTCAGTGGCATCTTCGAGCCACAGCCGACCATGAAGAACATCAACGAAAAGATTGCGATTGTGGTTCTCACTTTTATTCCTCTCCCATCGCGCGGCGCAACTCTGCAAAGGAACTCCAATAAGAAGAGAGCGCCTGCTGATACTGAAAAGCGGTTTCCGAACTTCGGGCCTGAGCCTGTAAAAGATCTCTTACGAGTGCTGCTTGCTCCTGGTACTTGTTGCTGGTGACGCGGAATTCTTCCGCTGCGGCTTCGTGACCGGTGCGGGTCGCCTTCAGCAACAACGTAGACTCTTTCCACTTGCGGTACTTCGCTGCGACTTCAACCCCGATCTGCGATTCGGCCTCCTGTGCGCCGTTGTGCGCTTGTGCCAGGGTGTTGGATTTTTCTCGTATTCCATTACGCCGGCGTCCCCAATCGAACGGTTCCCAAGTCAAGGCAAAGCCGGCCACACCCACATTCGCGGGAAGCACTTGCACGTTCTGAACCCCCATGTAGCTAACCGCGATACCAAGGTCCGGGATGTATTCGGCCTTCGCAATACGGCGGTCGTACTCGGCTTGTTTTTCCTTGAGATGAGCCTGGCGGATCTCCGGCCGATTCTGCGACGCCTGGTGGCGCGCTTCCTCCAGAGTCAGGGTTGTCGTGTCCTCCTCGGGAATGAAGTCAACCCGAAAGGGAGTTTCAAGATCCCGTGCCAAGAGATGATTCAGGTGCTCGTGCTGTGTGGCAAGTCCGTTCTCCGCAACTGACAAGTCATACTGCGCCTTCGCCAAACGGGCGTCGATCTCCAACGCATCGCCTTTG
This sequence comes from uncultured Acidobacteriota bacterium, assembly GCA_963800405.1. Classification (GTDB taxonomy): domain Bacteria; phylum Acidobacteriota; class Terriglobia; order Terriglobales; family Acidobacteriaceae; genus Sulfotelmatobacter. Next base: position 91,460 of record CAWDBW010000045.1, on the reverse strand, counting down.
AGCACGGTCTTCTCAGCGATGTAGTGCAGCGTAACTCGCTGTGCCTCTTCCAGAGTCCGTACTCCTTGTCGTGCTGCATCCACCGCGGCCTGGGTTGCGACCAGCTCGAAATAGGCGCTTCGCACTTCGGCCGCGATCTTCTCCCTTTCTGCGCGAACGTCTTCTTTAGCGATGTCGCGCCCCAATTCTGCCGCACGAATTCCCAATCCGATCTTGTACTGCTGGGTCAGCGGCTGATCGATGCTGCCGTTCAAGAAGGCGGTCAATCTTGCCGGTGTGTGAACCTTGGCGTCGGTTGACGGAATCGGTCCAGTTCCCGGATACGTCCCGAAGGTTCCCTTCGCGAAGGTAAAATCGAATGGCTGCAGTAGTTCGCCACCGAGCACCGAAAACTGAAAGTGCGGCAGTCGCTTACTGCGCATCGTGCTCACCTGAAAGTCATACTTTTGCGCTTCCAGCGCTGAGTTCTTCACGAGCCGATTGTTCGACAGCGCAATGGAGACTGCGTCATCCAGCGTAAGAAGCGGGACGTCTTGGGTCCCCTGCTGGGCTAGTGAGTCAAGCGGTGACGCAAAGACGAGAATTGTAAGGAGCAGTGCGAGATGTTTCGATTTCATCATTCTTCTACCTGGAACTTCGGCTGAGGCCTGACGGCACTTTGAACTTGAGCGAATCGAGTTGTCGCTCGTGTGCACTACATTGCAGGTGCCGTGCCAACCTGTAGTCCCTTGCAAGTTCTTGAATCAGAAGTGCGGGCGTCCAAGAACGCCGAAGAATGCCCACATCTGGTCGATGGGCCCTGCCCTCATGCGGGCATTGGCCAGCATCGGATGGTTCAGCATCCTGAGAAAATGTTGATGGCTTTTCGCAGGAGGTAAGAAACTGCTGAAGACACAAATGTCCGCGAACGCACATTCAAGCTCGCCCATGGTGCCTTGCCGGCGAGAATGAAAGGGTTCGCGGACATCATCGGCGCGGGAGCTGGTTGGCTCCGAAATGCCAAACTCTGAAATGCATCCAGCAGCCCGCAACCACACAACGGTGATTGCAGTTGACTTCAGTTGTACACGGCTGCCGATATATCCTGCCGCTGGAAGTGCTCGCAGCCGGTCACTTCCAGGGATTTAATCGCAGCGCAATATGCGCCCTCCACACCAACGGGATCGATACCAAGCAGGACCGCAGCTTCATGGGTTGAACGCTTCTGCAGGCCGCAAATCACCAGGACAAAGCGAGAGAGTACATCCAACCTGGCGATCAGGACGCTCGACTCCTCCACCAGGACATCACGCCAGTCAGAAGACAGTGCTGTGTGGCCTCCGTGAATGCAGCCTCGCCGCTTATACGCCGCGGCGAGTTGAGTGATGCGCACCTGCTGCATTTGCACGGCTGATTGGATCATGGTCAGACACGCCCATTTCAGGGGCCAATCCTGAGCGCCGCCGCTTACCGATTCTGCCAGTGCGCAGGCATCAACGACGCACGCCTCTGCTATCTTTTCGTCTCCGAGCAGGAAATTCGCCAGCCACTCCAGCCCTTCACGGTTCTGGGTAAGAACGCCGCCAACGTTTTCATGAATCGCAGATTCAGTAAGACTCGGGTTGGCCGCGCTGATCATGGCTGAATTCCTTTGAGGTCTAGATCACGTTCTTACTTAGGCAAGGCTGATGCCAAACTCATCCCGGCACACAAGTTGCTGAATTTAGAGATATATGTGTCTTTTTTTATGATGAGCGCGGAGCGAGCCGTGACCGGATACGGGCACTGCGTCATTTTCGGGGCAAGTGAGCAGAGACGACACGGTAAGAGCCAGGCAAAGGTGGGGCATCGAGTGCCCAGATCCCGTCGTGCGACTGCCGACAAGCAGATCGAGCTCTTCTCAGGTGGGCTTAATCATCGGCGGCGAGGACGATGCCCGTTCCCGTTCGAACTACCGGGCACTTGGAGGTTCGACGTACCCTTGCCAATCAATGGAAGCTCGAGCCGCTCGCAAACATCCCGGGAATAGGAAGTCTCGGCAACGAACTGAGCTCCGAGCCTCTTGACAAACAAAAGCACTTCTTCCCCGATGGCGTCGATAAACATCACCTCCGTAAGATCGACAACCAATTCGAGTTCGCTATCGCAGCGCGCAACGAGCGTGCGAACTTCTTCTGCTCCCTTGCCGGTGAATCGGCCTTCCAGCCGGCAAATCAAAACACCGTCTGTTTCCTGCGTTTGGACACGTAGCATAATGGGCCCCTCTTACATCTGTTAGCCGGCACAAAACCGCCGGCTATCGTCATCTTTGCAGCTGTGGTGCCATGGACACGGAGCGCAACCTATTGAGATTGAACGGTTTTTCAAGCCTGAGCCGCCCTTAACAACGGGCAGTGCCAGCATGAGGGCAGGTTTTGGTGTGGGTAAAGAAATCAAGGCGGCTGGAGCTGCCGCCTTGAAGAGCTGAAAACGGGATGATGCCAGACTGTCTAAAAGGTAAATACCAAGCCGACTGATGGCACGGCGGAATGAGTGTACCTATCGACCTTCAGGCTGGTCATCTCGAAATCCGGAATCTTATAGACGAACCCGCGATACTCTGCGCGCAACGCGACATTTTTGGCCAGCGGCACATCACATCCACCGCCATACACGAAGGCACCTCGGGTCTGCTCGTTATTTGCAGCGCTCCTCCGTGGATCAAAGAACATGGCTCCGCCTCCCGCGAGCAAGAATGGAGTCACGACCTTTACGGCTGGCATCTCGAATGAGGGAAGCTTGAAAATGGCGGCACCGGTTGCGGCGTGAACATTCGTCCAAATCAGCGTGCTGTCGCTGCTCGATAGGAAGCTCTCATGATTCCTGAAATAGTCATAGTCGCCCTCGACCGCAAACCAATTGTTCAGATTGAATCGGTACCCGGCCATCACGCCGCCAGAGTTGGTTGGTTCATTAGTAATCCCATCATTCGTGGTCTGTTTTTGGAAGAAACCGGAGCCTTGAACTGTCACTTCATTTCTGACTTCCTGAGCCGAGGATGAGATTCCAAGAAAAACGAGAAGAATGGCCGATCCGATCAACGTCTTCATTAATTAAGTCCCCTCTGTGGACCCATTTTGTGCGTGGTCCACGAGGGGAGGAGGCATCTTGCTTGCCGAACTGCAGTTGAACCTCTAACCCTTTGTCGTATAAGTCTTTAGAGATGACCCGAGGACGGGGCTACCCCGTTGGACTTGCCCCTATGCTGGCGGGCGACCGCATGCTGTCAGCTGAATAGTCGGCGCGAGTGATACTTAGCCTGCGCATCTTGTTCTGCAGCGTAGTTCTCTTAAGTCCGAGGCGCTCTGCCGCTCCACCTCGGCCGGCTATTCTCCCGGACGCTCCTTTCAAAGCATCCAGGATCGCCTGCCGCTCTGCTTGCTCGAAGGTCGACGCAGCCGTAACGACAGTGCGGCCGGTGGATCGGTTCAGCTCTGCTCGCGGCACATTCAATTCGTCCCCTTGCGTGAGGATCACGCAGCGCTCAATGAAGTTCTCCAGCTCGCGGATATTTCCTGGCCAATCGGCATTCACCAGAGCCTCCATTGCGGCTCTCGGGACAGACCGGATGCGCTTTTGCATCCGGCGGGAAAAACGCGAGACAAAAACGTGGACCAGCAGTTGAATGTCTTCGCGCCGTTCGCGCAGCGGCGGGATTTCGATCGGAAACACGCGTAACCGGTAGAAAAGGTCCTCGCGAAACTGATTATTGCGGATCATGCCTTCCAAATCTCGATGCGTGGCGGCAATCAAGCGAACATCAACGTGGATGGTCTTTGTACTTCCGAGGCGTTCGAACTCTTGTTCCTGCAGGGCACGCAGCAGCTTTGGCTGCAAATCCATAGTAATGTCGCCGATCTCGTCGAGAAACAGGGTGCCGTGATCCGCCAGCTCAAACCGGCCTTTCTTTTGCATCAGGGCTCCGGTGAAAGCTCCTTTTTCGTGGCCGAACAGCTCACTTTCCACCAACCCCGAAGGAATCGCCGCGCAGTTGAGACGAACAAATGTGCGCTCACGCCGCGGGCTGAGATTATGAAGCGCCCGGGCCACCAGTTCCTTGCCGGTACCGGTCTCGCCGTGCAGTAACACGGTGGAACTGGTTGGCGCCACAATCGCGACTTGGTCCAGCACTTTGCGCAGAGCAGCGCTCTTGCCGACGATGTCTTCGAAGTTGAATTCAGATTCGATTTCTGATTCGAGGTAGAGACGCTGCTCTTCCAGATCGTCGCGCGACGCCCGGAGCCGTCCGTAGGCCAGAGCATTCTCCAGCACCAGTGAGGTCTGGGTGCCGATCTGTGACAGCAGGTCGCGGTCCGCCTCGTTAAACCCATTCGCCCTGCGACTGCACATCGTCAACAGGCCCAGGGGGCCATCGGCACCCATCAGTGGCATTACGACGGCCGAGAGGAGGCACTCGGCGCGGGACGCCTCGCGGAGAGCGGGAGGTATATCTGCGCCACACGGCGAGTAATACTGGGGCGTCCGTAGGAGCGACCATTCGCTCCATAGTTTCGTGGGCTCGACTACATTAACCTTATCGAGGAAGCCCTTCCCACTCGGGAAGTCGAGAAATCTGCGTTCCAAGCTACCCGACTGCTTGTTAAAGAGCCACAATGACGTGAGATCGTTGCCCCAGTGCTTGCGCATCGACCCGGCCACAGCCTGAAACAAGTCATCCGCTTCCAGCTTATTGACAATATGATTGTTGATTTCCAGCAACAAGCTGAGCCGATCTCGTTGCTTCACGACTTCACAGTGGTAACGCTCCACTGTGTCTCTTGCCAGAGCGCACTCGAGCGCGACGGCTACGTGGGAGGCCAAGGCGGTCAGCATCTCGACGTCTTCGGGAGCAAACTGCTGACCTTGCAACTTTGGCGTTGAGAGAATTCCGTAGCGTTTTTGCGCAGTCGATACCGGGAACAGATAGGTGCTTCGTCCGGCAACCTCGGCCGCAAAAGCAGCCATGTCAGGGTGCTCCAACATGGCCCGCGACAGGTCCGCGACAAACACCGGCTTCTGTTGGTCGAGCGCTTGCGCCACCGGACCAATGCGTAGCAATTTGGCTCCACGGTTGATTGCGGGAGCGTCCGGGTCTCGATCAAATTCGAAGCTCGATAAACTCTCGCCATCATCGCTCAGCACGTAGAGTTCGGCCCCGTGCAATCTGGACGTGCTCGACAGGACACCTCGCAGGCTCTTCAGGACGGCCTTTACGGTGGGCTGATCGGCTAGGGCGCTGGAAGCACCCAGCAACATTCGATATCGATCTTCGGTGATGGTCATGGTCCGTAAGCTCTCGCCATTTTTCGGTTTATGCGCCGCTTGCTGCGCCTCAATTTTTGCGCCTTCAGGTACCTGCCAATCAATTTCTCACTGCAACAACGATCCGGATCATCCCGAACCGTTCCAACCGCGCCAGCCTCAATCCACTTTTGATATTCCTATCTCTCACTCCCCAGCGGCTTCGGAACGGTAGAAAGGAGTTTGTTGATTGCTACGTCAACTGTCCGGTTCATCTCGGAGACGACTCCGGGCACATTTCGCTGGGACACCGGTCGGGTTTCGGAAACAGCATTGCTCCAGACCGTTGCACCGGTCGCAACTCGGGTGATTTGGGCAGAAATTGCAACTTCCACCTTGACCCCAGTTTGGTAGTCGACTTCCTCCAGCTTTTCCAACCTGCCGCTGAAAACGTAGTCGTGGTTCGGACGGCCGTCATACATGGAGACCATCGAGAACTGACCGCCAGCGCGCAGATGATCGATGACGGCGCTGGTCAAAAGTGTGCGCGGATCCGACGCCCACCGGTGGTATTCGTAGAACCCGACTTCCTCTGGCGTCGACCGGTAGACGATCGGCCCTTGCCGCAGATAATTGGGAGATTGGAATTCCCGTATTGCTATGGAAGTTCGGGCATTTTCCGGCGCGGGTGGATCGGGCGGAGCCGGCAAATTCAGCGTGTAATATGCGGGATATCGCACCCTGCCGCATCCGGACAGACCGGGTAATAGCGTCACCATCAGTACCAGCGCCGCCGTAAGCTTGTTCATTTGTCGATTCTCCTCTTCCCGTCTCATTTCGGGACCTGGCGGTCCCCGGGTTGCTTCGTGCGTATCAAGCTCCAGGGACGCTGCTTTATAGAATTCGTAAATTGATTGAGGTTGTCGGTCGCCTCGCGCAGGTTGTCCACCGTGTCGTCGATCTTGTTATCGTTAGCCCTCACGATGGTCTGCATGGACTGCAGCAAGCCGTTGGCCTGTTCCAGGGTCGTCTGTAATTCAGCCAGGTCTTTGCGCACCGGATCCCGCAGATCGGTTACGGTGCCATTCACATTCTGAATGGTGTCATCGGCATGCTCACTAAGCGTGGAGAGTTGGTCTGTGAGGCGTGCAATCTTCGGGCGCTCGTCCGCCAGCAATCGATCAACGTTCTCCAGAATGGCGTGGACCTTTTGCTGATTCCCCGGTCCAGTTATCGTGTCCAGGTTGGCAAGCAGATGGTTTGCGTTCGCGCTGATATCGCTGAGTTCCCCCTGTACCTGCGTGATCAGCGTATTCGCGCTGTCCGCGACGGTTGCCAGTTTCCCTGCGATCTCATCGAGGCTGGCAGCTTCTTGCGACGCCAAGGTTGATTCGGGAGGAAGGCGACGGGCTTCAATGGTGCCGGTTGTGATTGACAGGGCCGCGCTGTTCATAACACTGACGAATCCCAGCTTGGCCACGGATTTCTCATTCAGCGGAGTGTCCTTCTTGACCTCCAGAAGAATTTCGATTCGGGTTGGATCCGCGGCCCAAGGTCTGACGGCTGTGACCTTGCCGACGTTCATGCCTCCATACAGCACGGAAGCTCCGGGCTCAAGCCCTCCGGCGTATCGCAGGTAGGTGCGATAGTGCACGGTGCCGCCACTGTACTGCGCATTCAACAGGTAGATGACCGTGAACGCGAGCACCGCGAAACAACTGAGGACGAACGCACCGACCTTGGCTTCGGTGGTCATGGTTTTGCCTCCTGACATTGCACATACCGTTCCAGATAGGAGGCCAATGCCGACCTATGCACGGAGCTCTCCGGCACACGGTTCAGGAACTGCCGCACGCGAGGATGTTGGTTTGCCCGAATCTCGTCTTTGGTACCGACCGCGAGTAACTTTCCATTGAATAGCATTGCAATCCGGTCGGCGATCCGGAAAGCGCTCTCGAGCTCATGGGTGACTACCAGAGCCGTGATTTGAAACGTCTCCTTGAGAAACAAGATGAGTTCGTCCAGTTCCGCCGCCACAATAGGGTCAAGCCCTGCCGAAGGCTCGTCCAGCACCAGGATTTCGGGATCCAAGGCGAGGGCCCGGGCAACAGCCGCGCGCTTCTTCATGCCTCCTGAGAGTTCCTGCGGATGCAGTTTGGCAAAATCCGCCAGGCCCACCACCGCCAACTTCAACCAAACGATCAGGTCAATCACGGAAGGAGCCAGTGCGGTGTGCTCCCGCAAAGTGAGCGCGACATTGTCTTCCAGCGAGAGTGAATTGAACAAAGCGGCGCTCTGAAAGGCCACGCCAACCGACCGTCGGAGTGTCTTCAAATCTGCCGGTGAACAGGTAGTGATGTCTATGCCTTTGATCGAGATGCTGCCTGACTTCGGACGTTCAAGACCAAGAATTTGCCGCAAGAGTGTGCTCTTTCCTGAACCGCTGCCTCCCAGCAGAACGGTGACCTCGCCTGGCTCGATGTCAAGGTTCAAGCCGTCGAGCACACGCCGGCCATCGTATTCCACCACCAGATCGCGTACTGAAATCAGAGACATTTACGGTTTCCCTACGAAGTAAAAGATGGTGGTAAATATCGCATCGGCAACGATGACCAGGAACGTTGACCGCACGACCGCCGAGGTTGTCGAGCGACCTACTGCGTCGGGTCCGCCGCGGACACGAAGTCCTTCCAGACATCCCACGTGAGCAATAATGGTCGCGAATGCCACGCTCTTGATCATCGCCGCGACCACATCCCGCAACTGAATCGAGGTCAACGCGTATCGGAAATAGAGCAGGAGATCGAGGTGCGTACTGAAGAACATGAATAGCCCGCCGGCGAGAATGCCGAAGAGGGCCGCAATGATACTGAGACATGGAACGGCCACGAGTGCCGCCAGGTACTTGGGCGCTAACACGAACTCCACCGGTTCGAAGGCCATGACCTTAAGGGCATCGATCTCTTCAGTGACCTTCATGGTGCCGATCTCGGCTGCAAATGAAGATCCCGATCGCCCGCTGACCGCGATAGCCGTCAATAGCGGACCAAGTTCGCGGGTGAAGCCGACTGCGACCAGATCGATGACGAAGTGCAAAGCCCCGAACCGCCGCAGCTCAGATGCTCCTTGCATCGCGAGGATGAATCCGCTGCACATCGCCATTAGGGCGACCATCGGTAGCGCGTCAACCCCGATCTCAAGCATTTGGTGAACGGCTGAACGCCATCGATGTCGGTTCCCCACCAGGGGCAGAGCCGCACGCATCCCACGCAAGGTGGCCCACCATTGAATGTTCAGGCTCCCGACATAGTCGAGTTGGCTGAGAGTCTCTCTGCCGGCAATTTCGAGAAGATTGGCCATCAGACCGGCTCGCACCTAGAATGGCTCATCTCAGAATGCCCTCATTGAACAGGGATAGAATGCCTGTCGCCTCAAACAGGCGGCGGACGCGATCATGCAGTCCCTGCAGCCTAAGATCGGTTTTGCAGGTTCGTGCAATCTTTAGCGCTTCGATCAGGGTGGCGACGCCGGAAATGTCGATATGGGTCACGCCCAACAAGTCAATGCTCACTGTGCCTTGATGTGGCGCGTGCAAGAGGGCGATAAGCTGGTCGCGTACAGCTGGAGAGGAATCGATGTCAATCCGACCATATAAGGATGCCAAAGCGCCATGCTCGCTGGCGGCGATCTTCATTCCCGACTTCTCGACACTCTTGCTGTTGTTGCTCAGCACAGAATCAGGTCCCTTCCAGTTCGTACGTCGTCGAGCGAATTCCAGATCGATACTCGGAAGCGCAATTCGAGTGCCGGACCTGACCGCTTCTAAGTTGTCGAAAATCGGCACTTTGTAAATCTCCGGTGCCCCAACGCTGGCACTCGAAGAGGACAGTGCCCGTATGTGGGCAGATGAGGTCCGCTCTGGGGATAGGTGACCTTGTGAGGTCGGCCGATCGTCGCCTCAAACCGGCATCGAAAGATCTAAGGGCGTTCCCCACGTGGGTTCGGCTGATAAGCGGGCTGCGAACCGACCACACCGCAACAAGCACAAAGTCCCTCCTGCTAAACTGGCCGAGTGCGGCGTCTCCTGGTTAATGCGGACGACTTCGGATTCACATCGGGTGTAAATCGGGCCATCGTTAAGGCGCATACGGATGGAATCGTCACATCCGCCACCTTGATGGCCAAAGGGCCGGCATTTTGTGAGGTCAAGGATCTCGCGAAGCAGTTTCCGAAGCTGAGTATTGGCTGCCACGTGGTGTTGATCGATGGCGAGCCGGTTCTGCCGCCAGCAAGAGTTCCTTCATTGACGCAGGCCGGGCGATTTTGTGACGACGTGAAAGTATTCGCGGCTCGGGCATTGACGGGGCAGCTTGAGGCGACTGAGATAGGCGCCGAGACATCGGCGCAAATCCGAAGAGTGCAGGCCGAGGGACTGTGCGTGTCACATCTCGACACGCACAAGCACACCCATATTTTCCCGAAGGTGTTGCGTCCCCTGTTGCTGGCTGCTGTCGAGTGCGGGGTACGAGCAGTCCGGAATCCCTTCGGCCCACGCCTTCCTTTGCGATTGAATGAACTTCTGAAGCGACCGAATCTCTGGACGCGCTGGGCGGAGATGAGAGTATTGGGAAGCTTTGCGAGAAACTTCCGGAAGGCAGTGCAGCGGGAAGGCTTGGTCACACCCGATGGAACCTTAGGAATTGAAGTCACCGGGACATTGGACGAGACGTTGTTCACGGCGATCACAAGCAGTGTTCCTGAGGGCACATGGGAGTTCGTCTGCCATCCTGGCTACAACGACTCTGATCTGCAATCGGCCAAGACCAGGCTGCGAGAGTCACGGGAAGTCGAATTACATGTATTGACCTCGCCGAGAAGTCGGGAGATTCTGGCGCGGGAAGGGGTGGAGTTGATCTCCTACCGAGATTTGGTGGAACGGTAACCAGTCACAAACTACTGCTCTTCTCTTGGCGCTCTGACAAATCTCCTTCCTCGTGGTGTCATCGCTTTATGATCCCGCAAAAGTCTTCGGAGTAATTAAGAAGACGCTGCCTCAGGTTTGCTTGTCGGCACGGGAGGATTGTCCTGGTGTGGATGCCCGGGCAAGCAGGATTTTCGTTTCGCTGGACCCGCGTGAAGTACTCCTCGCATCAACTTCTGTAACTTAGCCTTTGCCCGGGCGGTCTGCGCTTTCACAGTTCCGATGGGAACTCCCAGAACTCGAGCTGTTTCGCCGATCGAGAGATTATCCACAAACCGGAGGTGAAACGTCTTCCGAAGAGTCGGTGATAGCTGTGCCGCTGATTTCATCAGCCGCGCATTCAGCGCAGACCTATGGCAGTCCTCCTCAGGATTGGGCCGGTGATCCTTCAAAGTGTCGGACAGCGGATACTCTTGCTCTTGTCCGATTCGCGAATCCAGTGATACATGGATATAGCGTGACCGTTTGCGCAATTGCATTCTCGCGCAATTGAAGACGATCGCGGTTAGCCACGTGGAAAGTTGCGCTTCGCCTCTGAATTGATTCAAATGTTTGTAAGCTGCCAACAGCGCATCCTGCACCGCATCCTCGGCATCAGATTTATTTCCTAGCAGTCTGTACGCGTGTCGATACAGAGACTGTAAGCCATGCGACAGAAGAGGCACCATCTGTGCAGGTGAAGGTGTCCCCGATTCCAGGGCGAAACCCTCACCGCGCTCAATCAATTTCTCCAGGTATCGCATGCTATGTTCGTGCTCCTCTTTCCCCCCAAGGCACGTGAAAGTTCCATGCGCACCTGGCGAGGAGAAATTTCGATGTCATCGGGATGCGGAGGCGGATCCCGGAAAAGGAACCACGAGAACCGTATCGGAGCTTGAGGTGTTCGGCGCATGCGTGCCTTGCTGGCTTGCTTCGTCGATATCATGTTTTAAGACGTCATGAAGCGCGCTAAGCACCTGATACTGCAGCATCGCCACCTGGTATCTCTGCTGCAGAAGATACTCGGCCTGTTCGCGCGTAATTTGATTTGCTCGTTGGGCCTGCACGATTGAAGAGAAATCGGCCGATGTCTTGTCCGCTACCAGGCTCATGGCGACTTCGTAGGATTTGAGAACGTCTTGTGGGCCCAAGGGCATTTCTGGTTTGAGCGAAGTCAAATTGGATAGAACAGGCTTGGGCTGCGCGCTTGTACCCGGAAGAATGCTCTCCAGCGGAGGCGCATCTACCTGGATGTTCTTCTTCTTCGGCTGGGCTGCCGCGGTGTGCCACACGGTTGCGAAAATCAATATCGTAATAAGGATCTGTCGAGTTTTCATCGGTGCTCCTCGCGCGAGCTGCGCATGCTGGTAGATCTGCTGATCGTCCTGATTGCTGTAACTCTTCTGGCCATCGAAATGCCGCCAGAATCGGCGTGCCGATTCCTCTCTGCTCTCGAGCAATCCCTCTGGCGCAGGCCCGCAGAAGCTATTTGGAGTCTTTGCGCTCTGGAGCCGGTCGCTGGCTTTCAATGGGCACTTGAAGCGACCGACCCAACATGTCGTTATAGGTGATTGTGTTCTTTCCAACGAGTACCAGTAGCTCGTGCCCGGTTGCGTACTTCGGCGGCAGTTCGCCCAATGGCGGCGTGTACAGTACCACGTAAATCGTGTCGCCCACCTTGACGGAAACGTCATAGCTGTTGGTATCAGAGGCACTATCGCCTGCAACCGGACGAGCCTTGACTTCAGTAATGATGGCTACTTGATATTTTGATGTGGACTGGCCAAACACTGCCAACGTCAGTAAACACAAGGTGACTACAACGACTAGCCTCTGCATCTTTCACTCCTCGCGCCCCTGCTGGTTCACGAATCCGGACCAGGAATGAAAGTTCACGAAGTCAGGAGCTTGTTGTTAACACCCGCATTGGAACGCAATCGACATGCCAATGCTCGAAGCGCATGTAGAGTCTTCAACGAAGCCGCTGTTTCATGTGTTTGCCGCCAGGTCGTGTTGCGTGGGTCGCCGCTCGACGCTCGACTTGCGACCACATCCGGGCAGACATGCCTCATACTTGGCATAGAGGATTGGCTGTCGTGTCCGCCGGACTCGTGAACAGCTTTGTTATCGGCTCTTAGCGGCATTCGGTTTTGGCATTCAGCTTGCATTGTCACTGCTGAGCGAGGAGGCAGCCATTGCGGCCTAGACGGACTCCGCAGCCAACCAGTTCGGAGCGCACAGCAGAACGCGCACAACACCCGCGTGGCACATTTCCGTTTTCGCGGCCCGTGGCTGCCCCTCACGACACTTATCGGATTTCAGGATAGGAGAGCAACTATGACAGCAGCTGACAGGCTACCGGGTGAATCGAACGGGAATATTATCTCGTCGATCATCAACCTGGTCTGCCCACAATGCGGGGGAAGAATGTCGGAATTCCAATGTGAAGGGAGATGCCGCAGAAACTGGCTTGCCGAATGGGAATGGGCGAATCAGGCGACGAGAAGCCCCGGGGCTCGGCTCCCAAGCCATCCTGCACGGCGCTTTCGCTGAGCTCTCTCGCGTTCATATTGGCGATTCTTTCGTCTCTCGAACACTGTGCCTTACGCTCTCCGTCGGGTTCGTTCTCGGTGCGGGTACTGATGGAATGATACGAAAGAACTTGCTTGCACCAACCCGATTGATCTTCGCATTTTAGGTATTTGATTGTGATACCAGTGATACCGTTTTGATGGTCAATGGAGGTCGTTGGGAGTCGTGGCAGGCAACAGACCCAAAGTTCGCCGCTTCCCGCCGATTACCGACGTAATTACAGACCCCTAACTCGGCTGTGTTAAAGATTACTAATAGTTGTTGGACGGCGGCGCGAGTGCGACCCAAGCTTCCAACGAGAAATCTTCCAGGACTTGGTGGCCGATTGGCACGGCCAGAAAAGCGTCCGTCTTGCAAGTGCGGAAACCACCGAACCACATCTGACGTCGCCAATTGAGCAGTGGCCGGACTCGGTCTCGAACCACCCCTGCCAATCGCGGCTCTTCCGCCTGCGCCATCCCAACAACCGTAGCACCGAGGAGAACAATGTCGAAGAAGATCCTTGTAGTGGACGACTCCAAGACCGCCTTAATGATGGAGCGCGAGATTCTGGAACGGCGTACGCCATACCAATGTGTAACCGCCAGTGACGGGCGAGAAGCGGTCGCGAAGGCGCAGCAAGAGCGTCCTGACCTGGTGTTGATGGATGTGGTGATGCCCAACATGAATGGTTTCGAGGCCTGTCGGATGATGCGTCAGCAACCCAGCACCCGAGAGACTCCCATTGTTCTGGTGACCACGCGCGGCGAGGAGACTTACATGGAGGCAGGGTTCCAGAGTGGATGCAATGATTACATCACCAAGCCGATTGATAGCGCCGAACTGGTGGCCCTGTTGCAGAGCTACCTGGGCGAGTAGGGGAGCGAAGTTCACGATCGAGTGTTGCCCATTGTTTGAAGCAATGCGACCAGGGCTTTCATGAATAGAGAAAAAAACAACGCGTCTGTGGCCGACTTGACGAAGGAGCTGCGGCTGGGGGCGGCCCGCAAGAGGCTGGCCGAAAGCACTGACCATGAGGATGCGATCGATGGCCTGCGCGAGATTGTGGCCACCTTCCTCGGCTCCGAGGAGCTTGGCCTGTTTCGAGTGGATCGCACCGCCTCACGCTTCCATGCGTTTTGGTCCTTTGGAATTGACCTAGAGGAGTACAACTTGCTCGCAGCCCTGGGCGATGCTGGCCTGCAGCGGGTGATGCGCGGAGAATACCATGTTGAGCTTTCGGGTCGCGAACGCCCCGGCACATTGCCGAAGGCGCAGGCGTTTGTTCCGATTCGTTTCGCTAATCAAACAGTAGCCATACTTGCAATCCTGCGGTTACTTCCCCAGAAACTCGCATTCGACGGCTGCGATATGGAACTGTTCCAGCTTCTTTCGGATGAGGCCGCCATGCCTCTGTTTGGCCCGAGCGTGCCGGGACCCATCGCCGATTCAAAGCTCGCAACTAGGGACCAGGAATGAGCGCATGAGCGAGAACTCCCCCAAGTTCAATCCAGCAGTTCTACCCGCGGAGTTCATGAACGGTTTTGAGCCTGCGGCAAAGTCCACGGAACCTCGGCATTTTCTATATCCGGGGCAGGTGTTCGCAACCCGCGAGCCGATCGTCATCTCGACCATACTCGGGTCCTGCGCGGCGGTCTGTCTGTGGGACAGGCACAAGAAAGCCGGAGGCATGAACCACTATCTGCTGCCGGAGGGAGTGGGCGAAGGGGCAAACCGACTGCGTTACGGCAATGCTGCCAACCCTGAACTCCTGAGGCAGGTCCTGGCTCTGGGATGCGAAATCCGAAACTTACAGGCCAAGGTCTTCGGGGGGGCCTGTGCTTTCGGCGCCAACCCGTCCCAGTCGCTGGGCACAAGGAATGTGCACCTCGCCGAAGATTTTCTGCGCTCTTCGGGCATTCTCATCGTGGAGAGAGACGTCTCGGGGAAGCGCGGCCGCCGGTTGGTCTTTCAAATTGCGGATGGCCTGACCACGATCAAGAATTTCGATCAATTGTAGTAACAAGTGACCAGCCAGAAGACCGGTCTCTGGTAATGGGCGCAGGGCGGATGAGAGGAGGAACGGTGGATTTGGCGGACTTTGATCGCGAGGCAGTTCTGGCGTCGTTCCTCGTCGAATCGGAAGAAGGACTCGATGGGATGGAGCAGGCGTTGGTGCAGATGGAGTCGAGTCCGTCCGATCCCGAACTGCTGAACACGATTTTCCGCGTGGCCCATAGCCTGAAGGGGAACGCAACCTCGTTGCAACTCGGGGAACTGGCTGGGTTTGCCCACGTCGTCGAAGACCTGTTGGACGTGCTTCGCGAGCAACAGACGCTGCCCAGCGCCGACTTGATTTCACTGCTGCTGAAGGCTGTGGATGAACTGCGCGCTCTGGTCTCGACCGCCGCAACTGGTTCTAAAGATCTGACTCGACCCCAACAAACCCTTAGAAAGGAAATTGCGCGCGAGGTCGAAAAGCGGTCAAAAAGAGTCATTACTGCCCGGAGCGCCGTAGGAGAATCCAGCGCGTCGGCGAAGGCAGATACGCTGCCAAATACCAGTCCCCGCACGCTGCGTGCCGATGTCGACAAACTGGACCATATGTTGAACCTGACGGGCGAGATTGTGATTGCCCAGGGCCGGCTGCGCCAGATGATCGAGACCCTGGGCACCGAGCAGGGGCGCGCCATCCTCGAAATGCATCGCGAAGCGGAGCGCTTATACATGGACCTGCAGAGTGAAGTGATGAGCATCCGCATGGTCCCGGTGGGCCCGCTGTTTCGGCAGTTTGTGCGTGCCGTGCGGGACCTGGCGAAGAGCCACGGGAAAATGGCTCGCCTCGAAGTGATTGGAGGCGACGTTGAAGTGGATACG
This sequence comes from uncultured Acidobacteriota bacterium, assembly GCA_963800405.1. Lineage (GTDB taxonomy): Bacteria > Acidobacteriota > Terriglobia > Terriglobales > Acidobacteriaceae > Sulfotelmatobacter. Next base: position 75,793 of record CAWDBW010000045.1, on the reverse strand, counting down.
ACGGTTCTCGAACAGTTGAAAGATCCCCTGCTGCACCTATTGCGGAATGCAGTCGATCATGGCCTTGAACCTCCCACCGCGCGCGCAAAGCAAGGCAAGAATGCTTGTGGAGTGATCCGGCTCACCGCCGCGCATAGCGGCGGAAACATTGTTGTGACCCTGCAGGACGATGGAGCAGGCTTTGATCGTGCACGGATTCTCGACAAAGCCAGGCGCCTTGGGCTGTTGTCCGGTCAGGACGAGATTCGCGATCAGGATACCTACGGTCTGGTTTTTCGGGCGGGATTCTCGACGGCTGAGTCGGTCACCGATCTTTCGGGCCGGGGCGTGGGGCTCGACGTAGTGCGGCGCAACATCGACATGCTGCGGGGGACGGTGGAGATCGCGAGCACATCGGGAAAAGGCAGCACGATCACCATCCGCTTGCCCTTGACCCTCGCCATTATTGACGGCTTTTCTGTAAGGGTGGGCGCGGAGACGTTCGTGGTTCCTCTGGAACATGTAACCGAGTGCACGGAATTGCCGGCGGAACAGCGCAACCCGCAGGCCAGCGGAATCCTCAGTCTGCGTGGAGCCGCGATTCCTTATGTCCGATTACGGCACGTGTTCAGCGTGTCGGGCGAGGCCCCGAAGCGAGAGAACATCGTGGTCGTCAAGATCAACGAGTTTCATGCCGGAATCGCAGTGGACGAATTGCTGGGGGGCATGCAGGCGGTGGTAAAGCCGCTGGGCAGGGCGCTTCGCGGAGTGCCGGGTATCGCCGGGTCTACGGTTCTGGGGGACGGGCGGGTCGGTTTGATCATCGACGTTCCCAGTCTCCTGCGCGGAGTCATGCAGTCGAACTTGCAGAACGAGGTTTTAGCGGCACCGGGCAGTCATTAAATTAGCGCAGTCATCGAACCAGGGTCAGAAAACAAGGTGAGGACAATGAAGACTTGGCAAGATCGGAAAATAGGCACGCGGCTGGGAGTGGTATTCGGAGCAATCCTGTTCAGCGTGATCTCGGTGGGCGGATTCGGCCTGAACTGGCTCGGCCGGATGAATGCGAACACGTCGGCCATGATGCAGAAGCGTTACAACACGGTTGAGTTGACGCACCAGACCATTGAAAACTCAATCACCAACGCCCGCATCACGTTTCAACTGTTCGAGACCACGAGTCCCGAGCAGGAAAAGCGGCTGAACCAGGAAAACGATGCCATCAGCCAGCAGATCAGCGGCCAGGTCGCAGAGATCGAAAAGGGCCTCAGCTCTGCCCAGGAGCGGGAACTGTTTGAAGTCGTCAGCCAGGATCGCGATGCCTACAAGCTGGCCCGGCAAAAAGCCAAGAAATTGTTGCTGGACAACAAACGGGACCAGGCGCTGGCCTCGCTGAGCGAAGACGTGATTCCTGCGCTCGACAAGTACCGCGGGTCGTGGCAGAAATTCATCGACGTTCAGACCGCAGCCATGGATCAAAGCATGAAGGATGGCCAGCAAGCCTTCGCCATGGGACGCAGCGTAGCGCTGTTCCTCCTGACTATTACTCTAATCGTGTCGCCGGTGATCGCCATCAGCGTTACGAGAAGCATCACCAACCCCATCCAACAGGCGGTCGAACTGGCCCAGCGCATCGCCGCCGGTGACTTAACCCAGGAGATCTCCGTCACCAGCAGCTCCGAGACCGGGCAATTGCAGAAAGCTATGCAAGAGATGAGCAGTAGATTGTCGGGCATTATCCGGGATGTTCGTGAAGGTTCGGCGGCGGTTGCTTCGGCCGCCCAGCAGGTGTCGGCGTCCGCGCAGAATCTTTCTCAGGGGACGAGTGAGCAAGCGGCTTCGGTGGAGGAGATGAGTTCCAGCCTGGAAGAAATGCATGCGTCAATTACCGGAAACGCCGAAAACAGCCGCCAGGTCGAGCAAGCGGCGGCCAAGGGCGCACTCTCGGCGGAAGAGAGTGGCAATGCGGTCAAAGAAACGGTCGAGGCCATGAAACAAATCGCGGCGAAGATCTCGGTTATCGAAGACATTGCCTACCAGACGAATCTGCTGGCACTCAACGCCGCCATCGAAGCGGCTCGCGCCGGAGACCAGGGCCGCGGCTTTGCCGTGGTTGCAGTCGAAGTTCGAAAGTTAGCCGAGCGCAGCCAGCTCGCCGCGCAGGAGATCGGCGGCCTGGCCGGAAAGAGCGTCAGCGTGGCCGAGCGCTCTGGCCAGTTGCTGTCGGACCTGGTCCCGTCGATCAAGAAGACTTCCGAACTGGTGCAGGATGTAGCGGCAGCATCCACGGAACAATCGAGCGGAGTCACGCAGATCAATCAGGCGATGGCCCAGGTGGACACGGTCACGCAACGCAACGCGTCCTCGGCCGAGGAACTTTCCAGCACGGCGGAAGAACTGGCGGCGCAGTCCGAACAACTGCAGCAGCTGATGACTTTCTTCCGCGTGGCAGGAGAACAGCCGGCTCGTCGCAACCCCGATGGCGCGCAGCGCGTGGTCATGCCGATACACCCCGCATTCCGCAGCGACTTGACGCAGCGCAGCCACGGTCAGCCGCCACACGGTAAAGCGGCGGAAGAAACGAACTTCGCTCCGTTCTAGGGCGGGAGCGAGGACGGCCCGCGGGGAAAACCCAGCGGCATCCGATGATGCAAAACGGCGGAATCATGAGGAGCGAAACCATGGGAGCGAAACAGCAAGGGAAGAATCAACTCCCGGTGAGCAGGGCGCAGTACCTCACCTTCTTCACTGCGGGCGAGGAATATGCGATCAGCATTGTGAAGGTCTGCGAGATCGTGGAGTACGAGGCGGTCACCACTGTGCCCAACACTCCCGCCTGGATCCGCGGCGTGACCAACTTACGGGGCAAGGTGGTTCCGGTGGTCGACCTGGCGGTGAAGTTCGGAGTGCCGGCCAGCCGCATCTCCAAGTTTTCCTGCATCATCATCACGGACGTTATGTTTCAGGGCGAGAATTTGACCATGGGAGTGCTGGCCGACTCAGTAAGCCAGGTGATTGAGCTTTCCGCCGACGAAATTGAGGCGCCACCACCGTTCGGAACGCGCGTCAAGACTGAATATCTGCTGGGAATGGGAACCCTGGGCAAGAAGTTCTGCCTGATTCTTGATATTGACAAAGTCCTCTCCGCCGACGAATTGCTGGCGGTTACAGAGTCGGTTGCCCACGATGGGCGATCGGATGACGCGGTCGTGGATACGCCAGCAAAGGATTCGCGCTTCGAGGCGGGAGTGTAGCTGTGCCCGGGCCCGCCGGAGCAGGAGCAACTACTGGCAAGAAGTCATCTCCGTCCAGCCCGGTGGACGCGATTTCTGAGCTGTCACCGCAGCTCTCGGTGAGTCCCGCTCTGTTTCAAAAATTCCAGAAACTCATCTACTCGGAAACCGGCATTTGGCTGGGAAGCGCAAAAACGGCGTTGCTGTGCGGACGGCTGTTTCGACGGCTGCGGGCGCTCGAAATAACATCCCTGGAAAGTTACTACGAACGGGTTGCAGGGCCGCACCAGGATGAGGAACGCGCCCGGATGATCGACGCGATCACCACCAATGAGACCCGCTTTTTTCGCGAGCCCCGGCAGTTCGAGTTCATGGTGCAGGAAGTATTTCCGCGCTGGCGGGCGGACGCGGAACATCGCCTGCGATCCAAGACAGTGCGGATCTGGAGCGCGGGATGCGCTTCGGGCGAAGAACCGTACACACTAGCCATGTTGCTGGCCCGGCACCTTCCCACAGCGGAGGGTTGGGACGCGCGGATATTGGCCACCGACATTTCGAACCGGGTTCTGAAAAAGGCGCGGGAAGGAGTTTATCCGATCGCTCGATCCACTGAGCTGCCCCTGGACTTGCTTCATAGTTTTATGTTGCGTGGAATGGCTGAGCGGCAAACCGAGATGAAAGTAAGAATCGACATCCAACAGATGGTGGATTTCCGAAGGTTGAATCTGAATCAACAATCCGATCTGAGTGAAGGTCCTTTCGACGCCATTTTCTGCCGCAACGTCCTTATTTATTTTGACTTGGATTCCAAGCGCAGGGTGGTGGCGAACCTGCTCCATCATCTCGCGGCCAACGGTGTCTTGTTCGTCGGCCACGCCGAGAACCTGAACAGCGTGTCGTCTGAGCTGCGGAGCCTGGAGCCGACCATCTACCGGAAGATCGGCAACGAAAATAATTGGTGAGGTTGAAAAGATTTTTCAATGAATGAAAATGACCTGCAGGTGCTGGTGGTGGACGACTCCGCGATGGTTCGCCAGGTGATGCAGGCCATCCTGAGCGCGGACCGCAGGATCCTTGTCCGGGCCGCGGCGGACCCGCTGATTGCCTGGAGCAAGATGCAGAAGGAAGCTCCCGACGTGGTCATTACCGACCTGGAAATGCCGCGGATGGACGGGCTCACCTTCATCCGGAAGATCATGGCCGAAATGCCCACGCCCGTGGTCGTCTGTTCGGGACTGGCGGCGCGGGGCACTGAACTCGCACTGCGCGCTCTCGAAGAAGGGGCGGTGGAAGTGATCACCAAGCCCAAGGTGGGTGTGCGCGATTTTCTGCACGAATCGGCAGTAACGCTCCTCGATGCGGTCTGGAGTGCAGCGCAAGCGCAGATCTCGCGCCAGCCGCGCCAGAGTGCGGCGCCGGTTGCTCGACTGAGGACTGATGCCGTCTTGCCCCGGAGGAGTCCGTGCGGTGGCGCGGCGCCGAGCAGCGTGATTGCGGTGGGCGCATCCACCGGTGGAACCGAGGCCCTGCGCGTCTTCCTCGCAGCTCTGCCCACCGACTGCCCGCCCGTCGTGATTGTGCAACACATGCCCGAAGTGTTTACCCGCGCCTTTGCCGATCGCCTGAACCAGGAATGCAGCATCGAAGTGCGGGAGGCTCAGGATGGCGACCGGCTGCAGACTGGCCTGGCCCTGATTGCTCCCGGCAACCGGCACATGCTGATCCATCGCAGTGGCGTCAATCGCAGTGGCGACGAATGGATCGTGCAGATCACGGATGGGCCGCTGGTTTCGCGCCATCGTCCCAGCGTCGATGTGCTGTTTCGCTCCGTCGCCATTGCAGCGGGTGCGAAGGCGGTTGGCATCATCATGACCGGCATGGGTGACGACGGCGCCCAGGGCCTTGGTGAGATGAAAGAAGCCGGCGCGGCGACTGTCGCGCAGGACGAATCCAGTTGTATCGTGTTTGGCATGCCCCGAGAGGCGATTGCCCGCGGCGCCGTGAATGTAGTTGTTCCTTTGGACGAGATTGCCAGCGCGGCCCTCAGCCTGCAGAGCAAATGAAGATCAGAAACCGCCACCGAAGAACCTGATAAGATTCGCTGCGTTTCTCTTCTTGGAGGACTCATGCGACCCTGCTTCGTCATCGCCTGCATCGCGTGGCTGGGGGCCCTCGGCCTGGCGCAACAGGCGACCACGCCTGCCAAGACGGGCCCAGCCTCGCAATCCGCCGTCTCCTCCGACTCCGATCTCAAAGATGTGTTCGAGGCGAAGATCAGAGCGGAATGGGAAGCGTTGAAGAATAAGGATAAGAAAACCTATGCCGACTTGCTGGCCGACGACTACCAGGGCGTTGAAGTCGACGGCAAGGGCGAGCGGACCAAGCTACAAGCTTTGAACGAACTGGCGGACCAGAATGTTTTCAATTACACGATCTGGGGGCTCAAGCTGATTCCGCTGGGGCCGGATGCCACCTTCGTCGCTTACGAGAGCACCATGCAGTTCCCACCCAAGGCGCAGATTCGCTACTCCCGGGTATACATCGGCGAACTCTGGGTAAAACGCGCGGGGGAATGGAAAGAGTTGCACTATCAGGAAACTCACGTCAAGTAATCCAAAATAACCCATCAACCACGAAGGGCACGGAGGATCACGAAGGGAATTTCCGGGGATTTCGTTCGTGTGACTCGGTGGACGCAATCGCGTCGCGAATCGCCATCCGGAATCTTAGTCGCAGTCAGGCGGCATGGCCATGATTTCAGCATTGGAGTCGCAGGGCGGCTTCTTCTTTGCGGGTTCCAGCGGGGCCGGACGATTGTAGCGGAGAATCCACAGGCCCTGGTCGTTAGCGAGATAGATCAAGCCATGGCGGCCGTCGGGAAGAAGGCTGGTAACTTTGTTAAACGTTTCCAGCGTCTTCGGGTTGCGCGGATCGCTCAGGTCGAGCACGCGAACCGTTTCCGTCGGATGGTTGCTGCTGGTCAGAGTCTCCGGCGTCTTCTCTGGCGCCTCGGCGATGGCCACGTCGGGGCTGACGATCTGCAGGTCCCCCGCAGTCACCTGATTCGAGTCCGCCGTGCGCTTCAAGAGCGCAGGCTGCTCCGGCTTGCTCACGTCGATGATCATGAAGCCTTGCTTCGCGGCTTGTTGGATATACAGATATTGCTTGGAGCCCTCCTTCTGCAGCAGCATCTGACTGCCGGTGGCCTGCGGCAAAGACAAATGCGCAATTACGGTTGCAGGAACGTCGGTAGGTTTTGGCGCGGGCTGATCGCTGGCGCCGGCCAGCGTAATCAACAGGCAAAGCGAGCACGCCAAGGCGCATGCCGGCGCAACAAATTTTCTAAACGCAGCCATCAGTGACATCAACGAACCTCGGGGACCGGATTGATGTTGAGTCTTAAGTTCTTGGGTCCTTGTTCTTCGCTTTGGGGTGAACTATATCAGCAATGCGCTCGCCCCGCAGTTGCCGTGGAATTTGCGATAGCGGCGCCGTCGAAACGGCGCCACTCTGTCGCATTCGCCTTCTCACCGCTATGCAGCCTGTCTTACTGCTGCCCAATGACCCCCACGCAACCGTTACCGCTCTGCGTGTTGCAGATTCCGCCCGCCTGCATGGGCACGAACGCGTGATTATTGCTGGGATCAACCGCGAGGCTGTGCGAATTGGTGTTGGTCGTAACATTGGCCAGCCAAAGGTTGCTTCCGGCGTCGATCACGCCCATGACCGGACCATTCGGCATATCTCTGGCCGCAACGTAATAACGGTTGTCGCCGGAGTTGTACCAGATCTCGTCGACCCCGCCCACGTTCCAGATGGTGGCCAGAATCGCCCCTGAAGTTCCGTCAATCACATACTCGTTGGGCGGGAACGCCTCGCCATCGTGGTCTGCGCAACCTATGAGGAAGTTATTTCCCGGGCCCTGGACGATGCTGCCTGGCATGCAATTGGGCATTACGAAGCTGTTGACGACGACCGGCCCGCAGGGTCCGCCGCAAGTGTTGTTTCCCACTCTCGGATCGATTTCATCGACGCTTCCAATATTGGTGATGGCGATGGAATTCGAATTGGTCAGCAGCAAATGGCCGGTGTTGGGATTCCAGGCCATGCCTCCGACGCCGGCCGGAGATATCGCGCCGGAGCAGGTGCTGCCCGGGGCAGTCTGACTACAAAATGTTCCCAGGCTCTGGTCGACAATGGGGCCATGATGACACGGAATGGTATAAGTGCCACCGCTCGGAAGATTGCCAATGCCGGGGACGAGCGCAGCATCCGCCAGCGATCCGGAAACGCCGCCGAAGGTCTGCGGATTGGAAGGATCCGGGCAGGCGTAGGTTCCGGTTGGATTCGCCGCATTCGGAACCACGTCGACCGGAACTCCGGCGTTCAGTCCAGCTCCCGCAGAGGCGATGCCTCCGGCGCCGTCGTAATAGACTTGCCCGACAATGCAGCCGGGCGGGTTAAAAGAAGCAGTCGCTGCCGGTGCCACGGGCACGGTTGCCGTTCCTTGATTGGGATAGCTGCCCGGATATTGAGCCGGAGTAAATCCCGCCGGGTAAGGACCGAAAGGAAGATCGGTGGGCACTCCGCCGACCGCGTCCAGCCCCCAGCAATGCTGCTGGGCCGGTGTTCCGGTCTTGCTCACGATGCTCGTCATGTCGATAAAAGTGATGAACGGAAACCCCGGATCGCCGTTGATGACGGCCAGTACTTGATGGGTCGTTCCGTCGGCTGCCGTGACGGAGCCCAACGCCATTTCGTCCGCGCGATCATCGCCGCAATCGGCGGACGATCCTGCTTCTCCGTTCCATGAGGCGATGCAGGCAGCGATCCCCAGCGGCCCGTCATAGTCGCCGGAAACACCGGTCGGTATGTCAGCAACGACGGTCGGTGGAGTCGGCGGATTCGTGGTCAGATTCATCGTGGTCAAGTCCCAGACCACCACCGAAGCGCTGCCGTTCCCGCTAAACAGAAACTTGCCATCGGGCGTTGTCGTTTCGCCGTCCGGCCCCGACATGGGGTTCACACCGTTGCCGCGGGAAGCGCAGCACTGTGCTCCGGGAAATCCGCCAAAATTCCCATTGGCGCCGAAGCCCGAATTCAGGTGAAAGTTCTGCGTCCTGCACCCGAACCGGGTATAGTTGCCAAAGACCGAGACCAGAGGTGGAACCGTTGGGTCGCAAGCGCTGGCCCCATTGCCGGCGTCGGTGACCGCGTTGGACCCCTGCAAGGCATTCACGGCGAGGTTGGTGGTAGTGTCGAACACGTCGACGCTCAGGCCGATGCGGTCGGAAACATAGTCTAAATTGTCGCCCATACCGCTGGGCGCCGGCGCAATCCAGCTATCGTCGAAAGAGTTGAACGGCCCGCCCGGCTCGCCCGTAGGATTGTGTTCGGGCACGGTGATGACGTCAATCACGGCATAAGCCCCGTGGGACGTGGTGCCGCACACCGGACAATTGGGGGCACTCCCGCAGCCGCTCAGGACGACAAACAGAGCGGTGAGTAGAGTCAGTAGCAAAATCCTCGGTCTCATCAAATTCCCTCCTGCGATCCTTGCGGAGCTGGTCGCCAGCCCCCGCTTCCAGCGGACTGGTCCGCGACTTCTAGAACCTGAACTGCAATCTCTGCAGGACCACAAAATAGTTCTGTGGCTCTGCGCCGATGGTGCTGGGCTCTTTTAACTGATCGATGCCAAGATTGAATACGTACTTCACCCAATAGTTGGGGTACCAATTGACCCCGGCGGTATATTCCACGGTGTGGTCGTTGAATCCAGGCACCAGGCCTTGCGTGTAGTAGTTCGGGAATGCTGCCTGTGGCTCGTTGGCCTGAATGCCCGTGAAGCGGAAAGCCAGTTCCCACGCGCCCAATCCGCGGCCCTGTCCGCCGGGAGTGTCGGGGCCGAACAGCGGATGATTCACGCGCGGAGTACCGTTTTCCGGCCGCTTCTCTCCCGTGAGCAAATACGTCGTGCTGAGATCCCAGGCCTTGGCGGTGATTCCGGGAAGGCTCAGGAAGCCGAGCCCGCCAGCTTGTTCGGAACCGACATTCTGCCGGAACTGATTCAGCTGATCGTATTCGCCGCGCAGCGAGAAGCGCGCCTTGATGTAGGTGAACTCGCCGTTGTAGCGCTCGATGGGCCCGTTGATGGCGAACTGCGGAAAGAAGTTATAGGCGCCGTCAGGAAGCGTGGCGTTGAAGCTCTGATCGCCGGAAAGACCGCGGGCCCGCGCGTGGTCAATCGATCCACCAAAAGCCAGTTGCTTGAACCACTCGCTCTTGGACTTGCGCCAGGGATAAAAGCGCAGGCGTCCAATGAATTCCGGTTCGTTGGTGGTGTTGGCCAGCGCGTATCCCTTGCCGTTGAACGCGCCCACCCAGTACTGCACGATGCCGCCGGAAATGTCGCCATGCAGCGCGGCCCCGGGACTGCGGTACGCCGTTGCCGCCGAAGGGTACAGCATGGATTGAAATCCGCGCTCGACGAAATCCAGACTGGTGTCGCCGATTCCCGTTTCCTGTGCGAACGGGGCTTTGAACTGCCCAGCCTGGAATTGCAACTCGGGCCGGAATCTGACGTTCAGGTAAACGTCGCGCACCACGGAACCGGTGGTGGAGGCGGCGTCGGAGAGTAATGCGAAATCAAAGTGCGAACCGTAGCTGCCTTGAAATCCAAAACGGGCCTGGCGCAGCAGGAACGTGTCCGCAGGCGCTCCATCGCCCTTGTAGGCACGGTAGTCGGTGTTCACATAGCCGTAGGGGCTGATGCTGAACTGTCCGTCGGGACTTCTGATAAAGAAGTGTTCCCCGTTCCATCCGGAGGTGAGTGGAAGATCTTTCTTCTGCGACGGCGGAGCTTGATCCACCACAGCGGCCGGTGCAGGATTGGCCTCGACGTAAATCGCGCTCATCAGCCGGGCGCTGCCTGCGACGGGAGCACTGACCGTGCGAGGACTGACTGCCGAGGCATTGATTCCCGGAGCGTCGATCGTCGAAGCATTAGCCGACGCCTTGGTTACAGCCGAAGACGCATCAGAGGCTGGCCGAATCTGGGTCGAGCTGTTCGCCGCGCGAGTCGTCTCCGCCAGCGTCTCGACCAAGGCTTTTAGTTCTTCAATGGTCTGGCGCTGCGCGGCGAGCTCGCGGCGCAATTGGTTGACCTCTTCCCTGGTGGCGCTCACGGTGGCCGACGCATCGACCTTGCTCGCGGACTCCGTACCCTGAGCGCGGGCGAGCGAGGCTGTTGACCACAAACCGACCAGAAGTACAAAAACGGTTGTTAGCGAGCGCATGTGTTCCTTTCCCGAGGTGGTTTGCATAACGCCGGCTCTTCAGGCGTGCAGACGGACCCTTTCAATCGCTAAACGCCATCCGCCTGAAGTCCCAGCGGCGTCGACGACGCACTGATTTACGACTACTTCATACTCATTTTTGGCAGCATGAGTCTTCCAGTCTGTCTGCAGATTCGGACCAGAAGTTGTCGACTGTAACGTGTAATACTACGGACCTAATCGTGTCTCGCAACACTTACGAAGGTAACGGGCGGTCTCTTCTTCCCATTGGAAGTGTCCTGATTGCGAACCCGCTGATCGAAGGATCGAATTGGGAACGGATGGAAGCTGGAGTATCGCACCCTATCGGTCACTTGGGTTACGCCCCTGCATCACCCAAACTCCCTTGAGTTCGAGGTCGGCCAGTGTGACCCCGGTGCAATTAGATTGCGGCGCGCGGAACCCCAGGGCGTTCATTGTCCAAGGCGGTTTTCGGACAATCCCAAACGGAGTTCGAGAAAAATTGCGCTACACTCCAAACTAGGCCGTGAACGCCCAAGGGAGACGCACAGGGCATTATGGCTCTGCTGCGGGTGCGTGATGCTGAATATTCAGAAGATTCTTCTGCCCGTTGATTTCCCGAATACTTCGCTGCGTGTGGTGCATCAGGCTGCGACCTTAGCGCGCCATTTTCATTCGAAGATCGTGATGCTGCATGTGGCATCCGCCCAGAGCCACGCCGCGGGAGTGCCGGAGGACGCGTCCGAGCTCGGGGGCTGGGATATGCTCGCTGAAATCGTGAAAGAGGCCGAGAAAAACCACGACCAGTCTCTCCGGGCGGAACTGGAAGGCCTTGCCATCGAACGCAGGTTGATCAAGGGCGACCCGGCCGGGCAATTGTGCAGACGGCTCAGATGGAAAGGGCCGACCTGATCATGATGCCGTCCCACGGCCACACGTTCAATCAGTTTCTGCTGGGCTCGGTAACCGCAAAAGTACTGCACGGGAGCGAGTGCCCGGTTTGGACCGGCGCCCACGTGGAAGAACCGGAAGGTCCACCAACATCCAACAACCCGCTGTTCATGTATGCGGGCGTGGCTATACGCGACAAGCAACGGATGCCGGGCAATGGACCAGAACCACCAGTGCAGGAGTTCGCGATCCACAACGTCCTGTGCGCGGTCGATTTGGTCCGAAGTGAAGATGCTGTGTCGTGGGCCGCGCAAATGGCCGCCGAATTTGGCGCCCGTCTTACGCTCACCCACGTGACTGCCTCGGTGGAGCGCTGGGGACCGGGCGGCAGCTACGTCGATCAAAGGTGGAAAGAGGCACTGGTCGGCGACGCTTCCCAGCGCATCGCAACTCTCCAGCAAGAGATGTGCATCAACGCGGAGGTATTCATCGGCAGTGGTGACGTGCCGAAGGTGCTGAAGCAAGCGGCAAAGCAGACGAAAGCGGATTTGCTGGTTACGGGGTGCTATCCCTATGGCGGTAACCTGCGGGTCCACGGTTACGCCATCATTTGCGCGGTGCCGATTCCGGTTTTGAGCGTGTGAAAACCCTAATCCCGGCCGGTTGCAATCCGAGGGAGGCTACCTCATTTCCCTCCGGGATGCTGTGCAGAATTGCTCACTTCAGACTTTTGCGGGGCAAGGGCATTGGGCATCACGATTGCGAGCCGGAATTCCCACAGCACATTATAATTTTGAGCAATTCGGAGCCGACAAAGGAGATCCCTTTTGACCGTTGACACGAATGCACCGCCCCATATCGAGCGTGGCCATCAACTCACGGAGCACGGTTCGGATTCACACCGGCATAAAGTGCTGTGGATCATCCTCGGAATTGTGCTGTTGCTCGCGCTTGTGCTGACAATCTGGTTGGTATGGAGCCACCAGGACGCGGCAAAAAAAGTTGCGCCCGCGGCGCCGAAGATTTCGATCACAGCCGCGACGGCTACGAAAGGGGACATCGGCGTTTACCTTGAAGCCATCGGTACCGTCACCCCGGTCTACACCGATTCAATTACCAGCCAGGTGAATGGCCCGGTGGTGGCCGTGCATTTCAAGGAAGGTCAACTGGTAAGCAAGGGCGATCCTCTGGTTGACATTGATCCGCGGCCGTACCAGGCGACGCTCTTACAAGCACAAGGCGTGCTGGAGCGCGACCAGAACTTGCTCGCCCAGGCGCAGATGGACCTGGAGCGCTACCGTACCGCCTGGGCGCGCAACGCCATTGCGAAACAGATCCTGGACGACCAGGAAAAACTTGTGCTTCAGTAAGAAGGCACAGTAAAAAACGACCAGGGGAGGTGCAGTATGACCAGATTCAGGTGGAGTATTGCCACATCACTGCGCCTATCGCTGGCCGTGTGGGTTTGCGGTTGGTGGATCCGGGCAACGTGGTGCAGTCTTCCGGGTCCATGACCCTCGCTGTTATCACGCAGTTGGATCCCATCACCGTAATTTTCACGGTGCCAGAAGACAGCCTGGGCCCGGTTGAGTCCCGCTTGCGCAAGAAGGCCAAGCTTCCCGTCGACGCCTTTGACCGCACTGCGCAGAAAAAGATTGCTAGCGGGAAGTTGCTGACGCTTGACAACTAGATTGACACCACGACCGGGACGGTAAAAGGGCGAGCGCAATTCGACAACAAGAACGACGCGCTGTTTCCCAACCAGTTTGTGAATACGCGGCTGCTGGTGAATACGCTGCAGGGGGTAACGCTGGTTCCAGCGTCCGCCATTCAACAGAATGGCCAGGCCTCGTTCGTGTATGTGATTCAAAACAACGTCGCGCAGATGCGCAGCATAAAACCGGGAGTCACCGACGGCGGTTTGACGCAGGTGGATGGCATCAACCCTGGGGATGTGGTCGCGAACAGCAGCTTCGATAAGTTGCAGGACAAAGTAGCAGTGGTCGTTTCGAACCAGGCTTCGACGAAAGGGGTTTCGGCCAAGCCGGCCGCAGCCAGCCCCAGCGGGAGCACCGCCCCGTGAGTCCATCTCGTCCGTTTATTTTGCGGCCGGTAGCCACCGCCTTGCTGATGGCTGCGATCCTGCTGGTCGGTATGGTGGGCTACACCCAACTGCCGGTCTCCGCTTTGCCGGAAGTCGACTATCCCACCATTCAGGTGCTCACGTTTTATCCCGGAGCCAGCCCGACCGTGATGGCGACCACGGTGACCGCGCCCTTGGAGCGTCAATTCGGCCAACTGCAGGGTTTGAGCCAGATGACCTCCACCAGTTCCGGAGGTACGTCCGTCATTGTGCTGCAGTTCACCCTTAGTCTGAATATTGATGTCGCTGAGGAAGAGGTGCAGTCCGCCATCAACGCGTCGCAGAGTCTTCTGCCGTCGATTCTGCCCGCGCCGCCGACTTACAGTAAGACGAATCCAGCCGATGCCCCCGTGCTGACCCTGGCCATCACCTCAAGTTCCATACCGCTTTCTCAGGTCGAGGATCTGGTGGACACGCGGCTTGCGCCGAAAATTTCGCAGCTGAGTGGGGTCGGTCTGGTAACCATCAGCGGCGGGCAAAAACCTGCCGTCCGCATTCAAGCCAACCCCAGGGCGCTGTCGTCCTATGGCCTCAACCTGGAGGATCTTCGCACCGCCCTGACTCAGGCCAGTGTGAACGCCGCCAAGGGAAACTTCGACGGGCCGCGCCAGGATTATCAGATCGACGCCAACGATCAACTGGTCACCAGCGACGACTATCGCAAGATGGTCGTTGCCTACCGTAACGGTGCGCCGGTGATGCTCACCGATGTGGCCAATGTCGTGAACGGCATCGAGAACAATAATCAGGCCGCGTGGATGAATCAGACTCCGGCCGTAATCCTGAATGTGCAGCGCCAGCCTGGGGCCAACACCATCAGCGTGGTCAAGAGCATCAAGCAACTCCTGCCCCAGCTGCAGGCCAATCTGCCCACGGGCATTCAGGTAACCGTTCTTACCGATCTTACGACCGCCATTGAAGCCTCCGTCTCCGACGTTGAGTTTGAATTGGTGTTGACGGTCGGACTCGTGGTGCTGGTCATCTTCCTCTTCTTGCGCAGTCTCTACGCCACCATTATCCCGAGCGTGGCCGTGCCGCTTTCTCTGATTGGCACGTTCGCGGCGATGTACATTCTCGGTTATAGCCTGGATAACTTATCGCTGATGGCGCTCACCATCTCCACCGGCTTCGTGGTGGACGATGCCATCGTGATGATCGAAAACATCGCACGCTATATCGAAGATGGCGACCCACCCATGGAAGCTGCGCTCAAAGGCGCGGAGCAGATCGGTTTCACCATTCTGTCGCTGACCGTGTCACTCATCGCCGTCCTCATTCCACTTTTATTTATGGGCGACGTAGTGGGGCGCCTGTTTCGAGAGTTTGCCGTGACCCTGGCCGTCACTATCGTGGTGTCCGCGATCGTTTCACTTACGCTGACTCCCATGATGAGTGCGCGCATCTTACGGCGCGAGCCCAAAGAGCAGCAGGGGCGCATCTACCGCGCCACAGAGCGCGCCTTTGAGGGGATGATCGCTTTCTATGGCCGCACGCTGAAGTTTGTCCTCCGATTTCAGACCGTTACGCTCTTGATCGCGCTGGGCACACTGCTGCTTACGGTTTTCCTCTACATCATCATCCCCAAGGGATTTTTCCCGGTGCAGGACACGGGCGTGATCCAGGGCATATCGCAGGCGCCGCAAACGATTGGGTCCAAGGCCATGGCAGAGAAACAGCAGGAATTGGCTAAGGTAGTGCTGAATGACCCGGCGGTCGAAAGCCTGTCATCGTTCATCGGCGCAGATGGAACCAATACCACGACGAACAGCGGAAGGATGTCGATCAATCTGAAGCCGCTCGACCAGCGCAAGCTGAGCGCTTCCGACGTGATTCGCCGGCTGACTTCAAAGCTGGACCAGGTTCAGGGCATTCAGTTGTTTATGCAGCCGGTGCAGAACATTACCGTGGATGACCGGGTAAGCCGCACCCAATACCAGTACACGCTGGAAGATCCCGATGCCAATGAATTGAATGATTGGACCAACCGTTTCGTCGACCGGTTGAAGCAGCTGCCGGAACTGGAAGACGTCGCCACCGATCAACAAACGGGAGGGCTGGCCGTATCTCTGGTGATCGACCGGGCTACAGCCTCGCGATTTGGCATCGCCCCGACGACCATCGATAACACTTTGTATGACGCCTTCGGCCAGCGCCAGATCAGCACCATGTATACGCAGGTGAATCAGTACCACGTGGTGCTGGAGAGCGACCCCGAGTTTCAGAAGGACCCGAGCAAGCTGAACCAGCTCTACATTCAGTCCAATGCATCTTCCGGCGCAACCGGCGCCGGAGCCTCTTCCTCATTCGCTTCCTCCGGATCTTCATCGGCTGGTTCCAATTCGCTGACCGCTTCCGCACAGTACACTCCGGCAGCAAACACGCTGGCTCCTCCTTTAAACGCGCTTTCGACGAGCGCTTCTACGGCTTCGTCCAGCAAAGGAGCCACCTCGGCAGGTGCCACCAGCTCGACCCCCAGCAACGCTGTGCCCCTGAGCGCTTTCCTGCACTTCGAGAAAACGACCGAGGCGCTCTCGATCAACCATCAAGGCCAGTTTCCCGCCATCACCGTGTCGTTCAATCTGGCGCCCAATGCCGCGCTGGGTGATGCCATTACTGCGGTCGACAAAACGCAGAAAGACCTGCACATGCCGCCTAGCCTCCAGGCCGGTTTTCAAGGCACCGCGGCATCGTTCACGAATTCGCTTTCCAATGAGCCGATCCTCATTCTGGCCGCGCTGGTCACCGTGTACATCGTGCTGGGCGTCTTGTATGAGAGCTTCATTCACCCGATCACGATTCTCTCCACGCTCCCGTCTGCCGGCGTGGGCGCCTTCCTCGCGCTGATTCTGTTTCATCAGGATTTGAGCGTGGTGGCGATCATCGGCATCGTCCTGCTGATCGGTATCGTGAAGAAGAACGGCATCATGATGGTCGACTTCGCCCTGGAAGGCGAGCGCAAGCATGGGAAGAACGCCACCGACGCGATCTACGAAGCCTGTCTGCTGCGCTTCCGCCCCATCATGATGACCACGATGGCGGCGCTTTTAGGTGGCTTGCCGTTGGCGCTCGGAACTGGTTTTGGCTCGGAGTTGCGGCGGCCGCTGGGCATCGCCATGGTGGGCGGACTGTTGCTGAGCCAGGTGCTAACCCTCTATACCACGCCCGTCATCTACATTTTCTTTGACAACCTGGCGCAACGCTTTGGACAGAAGGCGAGCCAAACGGAAACGGGAGAGGCAGAACAGGCGGAGCCGGCATGAACATCTCCGCTCCCTTCATTCAAAGGCCGGTGGCGACCACGCTGCTCACGGTGGCGATTGCCCTGGCCGGGGCTGTGGCATACAACGTGTTGCCCGTAGCGCCGCTGCCGGAGGTCGACTTTCCGACGATTTCCGTCAGTTCGGGCCTGCCCGGAGCCAGCGCCGATATTATGGCGTCGTCCGTCGCGACTCCGCTGGAGCGGCAGCTCGGTCATATTGCCGGGGTGACGGAGATGACCTCCGCCAGCACACTGGGCAGCACATCGATCACCATTCAGTTCGACCTCAGCCGCGACATTGATGGCGCCGCGCGCGACGTGGAGTCCGCCATCAATGCGGCGCGGACCTATCTGCCCGCTAATCTTCCGGGCAATCCGACTTATCGCAAGGTCAATCCGGCAGATTCGCCGATCCTGATCCTCGGCCTTACTTCCGACAAATACGGTCCCGACAAGATCTATGACGAAGCCTCCACTGTGCTCGCGCAAAAATTGTCGCAGATCCAAGGCGTCGGGCAGGTCTCTGTTGGAGGCGGCGCTTTGCCGTCGGTGCGGGTGGACGCTAATCCGACACAGCTGGCCAGCTACGGACTTACCCTCGCGAATTTGCAGTCGGCGCTGAGCCTGCAGAACTCCGACCTGGCAAAGGGCCAAATCTCCGATGGCAATGTGAGCATGGACATCCTTGCCAACGACCAGATTTCGCACGCGGACGACTACAAGCCGCTGATCGTCGGTTATAAGAACGGCGCGGCGATCCGCGTCTCCGACGTTGCCCAAGTGACGGACTCGGTGCAGAACGTCCGTGCTGCCGGTTACTTGAACGGCAAGCGTTCGATTACGGTCATCATCTTCCGGCAACCCGGCGCCAACATCATTGAGACGGTCGACCGCGTCCGCGACCAACTTCCGATGATCCAGGCGTCGATTCCGCTCGGTATTGACACCACTATCGTTCTGGATCGCACGACCACCATCCGCGCCTCGGTCAGTGACGTCGAGAAGACGCTGCTGATTTCCATCGCCCTCGTCATCGGCGTGGTGTTCGTGTTTCTGCGCAATGGCCGCGCCACGCTCATTCCCGCCGTCGCGGTGCCGGTCTCACTGATCGGTACGTTCGCCGTGATGTATCTGTTTGGCTACACGCTCGACAACCTGTCGCTGATGGCCATGACCATTTCGACCGGATTTGTGGTCGATGATGCCATCGTAGTCATGGAGAACATCTCGCGCCATCTGGAAGACGGCATGAAGCCTTTTGCCGCAGCGCTGAAGGGCGCGCAGGAAATCGGCTTCACCGTCTTCACCATCAGCATTTCCCTGATTGCCGTATTCATCCCTCTTCTGCTGATGGGCGGAATCGTGGGCCGTCTCTTTCGTGAGTTTGCCGTGACTCTCTCGACAGCCGTTCTTGTCTCGATGATCATCTCGCTGACCACGACGCCGATGATGTGTGCCTATCTCTTGAAGAGCGAACGCAATCAGAAGCATGGCCGTATGTATATGGCCAGCGAAAAATTCTTCGACGGGGTGCTGTCGTTGTATCGCGGCAGCCTGGATTGGGTGCTCGACCATTCCACCCTCACTCTCGTCGTACTCTTCATCACCATCGCGCTCAATGTGCTGCTGATCGTCAAGATACCCAAAGGCCTCTTTCCGACGGAGGATACGGGAGCGATCACCGGCAGTGTGCGCGGCCCACAGGATGCATCCTTCCCGTCGATGGACAACTCGATTCGCCAGATCGGCGCTGTGATCAAGAATGATCCTGCCGTCGCGAATGTGATTGCATTTACCGGAGGCGGTGGGGCCACCAACGGCGGCTCACTCTATGTTGCGCTTAAACCTCTGGACGAGCGCAAGATCAGTGCCACTCAGATCATCGATCGCCTCCGCCCGAAATTGAACCGGCTGCCGGTGGCGTCTGCGTTCCTCCAGGCCGTGCAGGATCTCCGCATCGGCGGCCGGTCCAGCAATGCGATGTACCAGTACACGCTCCAATCGGACAATGTGAAGGATCTTTCCAAGTGGGCGCCGATCATCCTGAATCAGATGCAGCACCTGCCCGGTTTGCAGGACGTGAGTTCGGACCAGCAGAATGGGGGCCTGGATGAGTTGATGAACTATGACCGCGTGACCGCGGCCAAGCTCGGCCTTACCGCACAAACGCTGGACTCCACGTTATACAGTGCATTCGGACAGTCGGAAGTGTCCCTCATCTACACCCAGTTGAACCAGTATTACGTGGTGTTGGAAGTGGCTCCGCAGTATTGGCAAAGCCCGGAAGGACTAAAGGACATCTACCTGCAATCCAGCCGCGGCAACATTCCTCTGAGTGCAGTGGCCAATGGCCGCGCCAATACCACGCCCCTGGCCGTGAACCACACGGGATTGTTTCCCTCGGTCACCGTGTCTTTCAACTTGGCCGCGGGTAAGTCTCTGAGCGATGCCACCAAGGCTATTGCCCAGATGCAAAAGCAGGTGGGCGCGCCTTCCACGCTGCAAGGCTTCTATGCCGGCACGCTGCAGGCCTACCAGCAATCGCTGGGCACCGAACCATGGCTGATCGCGACCGCGCTGCTGGCGGTCTACATCATTCTCGGTATCCTGTACGAAAGCCTGGTCCATCCCTTGACGATCATCTCGAGTCTGCCGTCGGCGAGCGTCGGCGCGATGTTTGCCCTGATGCTGTTTAAGCAGGACTTGAACATTATCTCCATCATCGGCATTGTGCTGCTGATTGGAATCGTAAAGAAGAACGCCATCATGATGATCGATTTCGCTCTGCAGGCAGAACGCCAGGAGGGAAAAAGCACGAAGGATTCGATTTTTGAAGCGTCCATGCTGCGCTTTCGTCCAATTCTGATGACGACGATGGCTGCGCTGCTGGGCGCCTTGCCGTTAGCGCTGGGGACGGGCACGGGTTATGAGCTGCGCCGGCCGCTCGGCATCACGATTGTGGGAGGGCTGATCCTGAGCCAACTGCTCACGCTCTACACCACTCCCGTCGTCTACTTGGCCTTCGACCGGCTGCGGCTGCGTTTTGAGGGGAGAAAGACACAACATTCTTCTCTGGCTCCGGAAGCTTTGTAAGACGGTGGATGTAGATGAGCGGTTGTTTAAGGCAGAAACGTTTATGAAGATATTCACGGGAAAACCAGAATCTATCTCGCAAATTGTTTCGGGAAGGGCACGGCTTCAGCCGTGCCACCCAGTGCTAATGAACACGCGGGCTTTAGCTCCTGAGGGAATCGGCACTCTACTTCTTCGGTTTATTGTGAGGTCGCCTCTAAAGAAGGGAGCGACTCGACTATGTACAATTATGCTCTTATTAGTCGTGTTAGTTATGGCGGGCTGCGTCGTTGGACCGAAATATCATCCACCTTCGCCGCCGGCGCCGGCGCCGGAATACAAGGAATCTCCCACGCAGTTCAAGGAGACTGAAGGCTGGACGGTGGCTCAGCCCGCGGATGCCAAGCTGCGCGGCAAGTGGTGGGAGATCTTCAACGATCCCGAACTGAACGCACTCGAAGAGCAACTGGATATCAATAATCAAAACATCAAACAATACTTCGAGAACTTTATGGCAGCCCGAGCCGTAGTGCGCGAGGCCCGCGCGCAATATTTTCCCACGCTGTCGACCGCGCCCTCGTTCAACCGGTCGCGAACTTCGGGGAACCTGAACACGGCCCCCGTCAATACCTCCGGCACGGGCACCGCTGCCAAACAACTGCAGACTACCGTCTACTCCCTGCCGCTCGAAGCGTCCTGGGAGCCCGACCTTTGGGGCAAGGTTCGCAACACGGTGCGCCAAGCCCAGTCCGCCGCCCAGGTGAGTGCCGCCGATCTCGAGAACGAGCGTCTGACGGAACAGGCCAGCCTGGCGCAATATTTCTTCGAGATTCGCGGCCAGGACGAACTGCAAAAAATCTATGACGAGACCGTTGCGGCGGACCAGAAAGCCTACGACCTGACCCGTGCGCTTTACGAAGCCGGCATGACTGATCAGATCTCAGTGGTCGAAGCCGAGACCACGCTGCAGACCGCGGAGTCCGGAGCAACCGATGTCGGCATCGCGCGGGCGCAGTACGAGCACGCGATCGCAGTGCTCATTGGCAAGGCCGCCTCCAGTTTCTCTATTCCCGTGAAGCCGATGACCGCTGCTCCGCCCCCGATTCCGGTCGGCGTGCCCTCGGAACTGCTGGAACGCCGGCCCGACGTCGCCTCGGCCGAACGCAAAATGGCCGAAGCGAATGCGGCGATCGGCATCGCCTACGCGGCCTATTATCCCAACCTTACTTTGAGCGCCGAAGGTGGCTTTGAGAGTTCGGCCTTTAGTCATTGGCTCTCCTGGCCGAGCCGCTTCTGGTCGGTCGGTGCGTCGATTCCAGAAACCATCTTTGACGCCGGATTGCGCCGCGCCACGGTTCAACAATACGTCGCAACCTACAATGCCGATCTGGCCAGCTACCGGCAGACGACGCTTGCCGCATTTCAGCAGGTGGAAGATTCTCTTGCCGAAGTTCGCATCTTATCCAAGCAGATCCAGCAAGAGCAGCAGGCAGTCAATTCGGCGCAAACCTATCTCAAGCTTGAACAGGCGCGGTACGAGACCGGCGTCGATCCCTACGTCGACGTGCTGATCGCCCAGACCACTCTACTGGCCGACCAGCAGACTCTGAATACTCTTCAGGTGCAACAGATGACTTCTGCCGTGGCCTTGGTAGAGGCCTTGGGCGGCGGATGGGATCGTTCGCAATTGCAGAACCCGCAGCAGGTAACCCAGAGGCCGGCAGAGTCGGAGACGACCATCGAGCAGTAGCATCGAAGCCAGACTTTCCAACCGCGACGCCAGTCGGCAGTTCGCGCAAAGTTGCTGTCAGCAGAAATCGCTACTTGGGCCCAGCTTTCAGCACGACCGTGTTGCGCTCATCGCTGGCAATGATGCGATAGAACTTCTTTAACTCGTCTGCCCGGCTGACGGGAACGCTGAGTTCCTTGACCTCAAACGTGCGCTGGTAATTGATCACGTTGCCTTTCACTTCGGTCTTCGAGTGATAACTGGCGAACCCGTAATCGGCGTCCACTGGCGGCGGTACGTCATCGACTACATAGCCAGCCGGAATCGTGATCTCGAAATTATCCGTATCCCGGGCTGGTCCTTCGAACTCGATGGGAAACTTCCGGGGGTCCTTGGTTTCCATGATGCCTTGTCCCTTGTTGCCCAGCACGCGCGGGCGCACTAGCAGCAATCCGCCCGTGTTCTTGGCATAGTTGGCTGCCTGGAATGAATAATCGAAGCCGAACGGCAGCTCAGTCAGGTTCAGGTTGATGAGACTGGCATGAGTGATGTTGAATGCCGGCAGGGAATTCGCCAAGAGATTCTCGATCGGTTTGATGCGGTCCTTTTCAGTCGTGACGGTGCGCAGAGCCCAGCGCTCGGAAGAGGCGCGCTCTCCCAGACGCATTTCCGTGACCTGGCCGGTCAAGGTGCCATTCTGGTCGAGCGCCAGCTTGCCCTTCCGCTCGATGCTGTTCATGGCTGAGGGTTGTTGCGGCAAACGGGTCAGTTCTCCGCCGTCGGGCGTGGCCAGCAGCGCGTAGTTGGCTTGCAGTTTTCCGCGAATCTGACCAAACGGGGTCACTTCGTCGGTGGGATCGAAGTACAAAATCCTGCCCAGCTTGGGATGCTGCACGGTCGCGACCAGCGACGGATCATCCAGCCCCTCGGGAAGTTTCACAGCAATGATGTTGTGATTGAACGCGAAGTTGTGCGGCGGGGTGGCGGGCAGAATCGCGCCCCGATGGGTGTTGATAGCGACCTGGTACGACTCGATGCCAATCTCCTTGAGCATGGATCGCGTCAGCAGCGCCTTATCTTTGCAGTCGCCATACCTGTGAGAAAAAACTTCTGCCGCCGGATGCGGCTGCCACCCGCCGATGCCAAGTTCGATGGCCACGTAGCGGATGTTGTGTTGCACGAATTCGGCAATCGCCTGCATTTTCGCAAGCTGTGTAGCTTTCCCCGCAGTCAACGTGGCCACCTGCTGCTTCAGTTCCGGCGACGGATCGATTCGTCCCGCCAGCAGATCATTCATCCACTTCCCCAGATCCTGCCACTCCGCAAATCCCGTCGCCGCCTTGCCCCCCGCGGGATAAAGCGTCACTACCATTTGGCCCGCAACCCCGACGAAGGGCGGCATATCAGGCTCATGGCGAATTGGACTCACATCGGTCACAGCCCACTCCCAGCGGTTGTTCCCGGCTTCCGTCGCCTTGATTTCGGCATGGTTCATCCACGACGCCTTGAACTCCCAACCGGCTGGTAGTTGCAGCGAGTAATGGCTCTCCCGCACCGGGTCCGATTCCTGGAACTCCCACCAGTCCTGCATGAAAAATGGCCGTTCTTCGACTTCATATTCGTAGCCGACGATATTTCCCGGATCCGCGGCGGGGATTCGCAGTACCTTGTATTTCTCGTCCGAGATCAGTTCTGCGCCCTCGATGTCGGGCGAAACCTCGATGGCATCCTTATCTTTGACCTCGAAGTCTTTTCCCTGCGCAGGAATACACCACCCGTGGAGGCTCTTGATCTTCTTCTCGGGATTAAAATTAACGTACATCACGCCGCGGCCGCGCCCATCCGGCCGCAGAATCTTATAGGCTTCGCGCACGGTGGTCTTGATCTTGTCCGCGGAAACCACCGTAACGTCGGTCTCTGAATACAGCAACACCGCGTCCGTTTTGTCATCGTAAGCCGGAAGCGGTACATTCACCTGCGCGTGCATCCACGGCGGAGCATCTCCGGCAGCCCTGCAGGGCACGGCGCCGACCAAAGCAAGACTGGCCAGTGCGAGAACCCCCAGCCAGCTAGTTAGCCGCAGCAGACACGGAAGGTTGCAAGAGAATCTGTTGTTCGTCACCGGTTCTTATCACCTCATAGAATTTCCGCAGCGCAGGATAGTACTTGGCTTCCAGCAGGAGGAGTTCGACATTGAATTTCCTGACGATCCGCACGCTGCCGCTGTCGTTTTCCGCCTTCAAATCGTAGAAGATAACCTTGGAGTCTTGGGTTTTCTGCGGCGGTACGCTGTCGATCTTCCACCCTGGTGGTAGCTCTACGGTCACGTCGTCGACTTTCGCGTAAGGATACTCAAAGTAGATGGGGAACACGCGGTTGGCATGTTCAAAGGCATGTTTCTCGTGTTCGGTGAAAAATCCCACCGGCAGCAGGGCGCGTCTCCCAGCGCTCGACACCCATCCGGGAATCTTCAGATCAAATTCCGCGATCAACGGCGTTTCTGTGCCGGACCAGTCCGGCTTGTTCGTCAGTTCGACATCCGCTGCGGACGGGATCTGTTCTTTGATCGAGTCCTCGATATACTTCTTTTGCGCGGTGCCGTCTTCATGTCTTTCTTCCAGCCGGCGGTACATGGCTTCGAGGCCAGTGTAAGTAACGGTCAGCTTTCCTTCCAGTTCGCCGGTGTCCGATAGCTTCAGCTTGGCTTCGCGATGAATCTGCGACTCCGAAGCCTGGGGTATCGTAGTCGTGATCCAACTTCCCCCGTTCCCGTCCAGCCGCAGCCCTTGCACGCCGGTTTCGGACCACGTAAGCAGCCCAAAGGGAGTGAATGCCCCGCCGGGATCAAAATACATGTCCTTTCCGTTCACTTTGACCAGAACGACGTTCGCGTCGAGCTTCGTGCTCTGCATCATCTTGGGATTAAAAAAATATTGCTGCCGATCCGACACCCAACATCCGTAAGCCTCAAAACCCGCCGCCCGCACCAGCCCGAGATACAGCCATGTCAGTTGCCGGCCATCTCCGTAACCCCGCTTCCAAAGCTCTTCGACGTTGTTGATTTCCTTTTCTTTATCCCGCTTTTCTTCCTGCTCGGTCTTCTTGATCTCGTAGGAAGTATTGCGCATCTGCTGCACCCGGTCGTAGAGCTTTCGCAGTTTTACTTCCGGCGCATCGCCCGGGGCGACGATCTGCGACACAGCTTCTTCCATCGCCTTGCGTTTTCCGACGAAACTCTCCAGGGCTCCGTTCCGCTTCTTGCCAACGGAGCGCCAGTACTTATCCGGATCCGACTCCGGGAGTTCCTGGTCGTAGACGAAGTCCACGCGCGCCTTCAGTTCGTTCTCCGGCGGCATATAGTCCTCGGGAATGAACGCCGGAATGTTTTGCGCTTCCATCGTCACAACGCCATTCGGCCCTTGCTTCGGGTTGGCGCCCGCCGGCAACTGTTGCCAGGTCCAGCGCAAATGAAACTCGTTATAGGAGCTGGTATAGGGCTTCAGCGTAAACTTGGCCGCCCGGGTGAATAGTTCCTGGCTGAGAATCCAGTCCGAATCGTAGACGTAGTGTTCCCTGTAATCGATGGTGTAGTAATACTCGATGATGCCACCGACTTCGACCGCGGGCAGCGTGAAGTTCTTCACCAGATAGCCCACGCTCCGGCTCTTGACGATCGTCTTGTCGAAGACCTTGCCGTCGAACTCGACGGTCGATCCGTCGGGTTTGATAGTCCGCGCGCGGACGTTGACGATGTTCTCGTTACTCTTAAGAAAAGGAATTTCCACGTTGGCGTACTTGCGGCCGTCCTCGGTCAGGATCTTGATGCGCAGATAGTTGTCTTCATGCGGAGTGTACCGGTTGTCGTCCCGATCGACCTCGCGGAACAGAATCATTGCAGGCGCACCGGGAGCCTGGGGTTCGCTGGTCATCTTCAGCTCCTCGGGATTGACCGGCTGAAAGCCAACGGCGGCCCGCGTCGATAGCGGGGCGAGAAGGCTGATTGTGCAGAGGGAAGAAATAACCAACAGCACTGCAGGAAAGCGAAATGAATGCCCTGTAGACATGACTCTACCCCGAGCGGCTGAAGCCGCATGGCAAACGGAATCCTCGGGGCTGGGGAGGAAGAGGGAACGTCAGATCGGCTGCGAGCCCGAGCTATCCGCAGCCATCTAACAGCGGACGATACCGCCGTCAACCGCCACTGTCAAGAGAATCCGCGATGGCTGATCGCGCTTTCCGGGTGGGACCCACATCACAACTTGCGATGGCCGCGGTGTGCCTGTAGCCGCAGCAGGGCGGCAACCAGTGCATCGATCTCTTCGCGCGTATTGTAGAGCGCCAGTGACGGGCGGACGGAACTCTCGACGCCCATGCGGCGGAGAATAGGTTGAGCGCAGTGGTGGCCGGAACGCACCGCGATGCCCTCCTGATTCAGTGCAGCTCCGACGTCCTCGGTACGGACGTCATCCAGCACGAATGACAGCACACCTGCCTTTTCGCGTGCCGTTCCGATCAGCCGCAGTCCTGGGACCGTAAGCAGTCCCGCGGTAGCGTGAATGAGCAATTCATGCTCGTAGGCGGAGATATTCTCCATTCCGACTTGTTCCACATAATCCAGCGCCGCACCCAGACCGACGGCATCCGCAATATTGCCGGTGCCGGCCTCAAAGCGCCCTGGTGCTGTTTGGTAGGTGGTCTTCTCGAAAGTGACGTCGACGATCATGTTGCCGCCGCCTTGCCAGGGTGGCATGGTCTCGAGCACTTCCAACTTTCCATAAACAGCGCCAATGCCGGTAGGACCGAAAACCTTGTGGCCGGAAAAAACGTAGAAGTCGCAGTCGAGGGCTTGCACATCCACGCGCATGTGGGAAACGGCCTGCGCACCATCGATCAGCACACGCGCACCGTGCCGGTGGGCCATCTCCACCATCTCTCGCGCCGGTGTAATTGTTCCAAGAGCGTTCGACACCTGGCTGAAAGAAACCATCCGGGTGCGCGGGCTTAACAGTTTCTCGTATTCTTCCAGAATCACTTCGCCGCGGTCGTTGACCGGCGCCACTCGCAGGCGCGCACCTTTCTCTGCACACAGTTGCTGCCAGGGCACGATGTTGGCGTGGTGTTCGAGCCAGGTGATGACCACCTCGTCATCCTTCTGCACGTTGCGGCGTCCCCACGCCTGGGCGACGAGGTTGATGCCTTCGGTAGTGCCGCGGACGAAAATGATCTCGCGGGTCGAGGAAGCGTTCAGGAAGCGGCGCGTCTTTTCGCGGGCGCTCTCATAGGCGTCGGTCGCACGAGCAGCAAGCGTGTGAGCCGCGCGGTGGATGTTGGAATTCTCGTGCTGGTAAAAATACGACAGACGGTCGATGACCGCGTTCGGCTTCTGGGTGGTCGCAGCGTTGTCCAGCCAGATCAACTGCCGGCCATGCACGCGCTCCTGCAGGATGGGAAAATCCTGTCGAATCAGCCGCGGATCGAGTGGGCGCTTAGCCACACCGAGTTCCGATGGCTCCAGATCTGGGCGGAACTCGAAAGACTCGACATCCTTCGGCAAAGCGGCAGACTGCTTCGGGGTTCTTCCCGCCTGGGAAATATTGGCCGCAGAAATATTGGACGAACCGGGAGCCACCGGCTGCGGCACAACAGGAACCTGGTCCCTGATTGCGGATGAACCCGCGAGTGCGCCCGGAAACGCTCCGAGATCGGTTTCCGCAGGAGGCTTAGTCGCCCCCGACGAAGGCAGAACTGGAACACCCGGAGGCGACTGCGCGCCGGGCACGCCGGGAAAAGAAAACAGCTCAGCGACGGATGGAAATGTTGGCGCGGCTTTTCCATACGCCGCCTCTCCCGCATTCGACGAATCGGCGGTGTTGTCCGGAATTGCATCCGGAATGGCATAAGGTTGAACTGACTTAGGGATCGCCGGAATCGACTGGGGAACATTCACCGCAGGCGAGGTGTCCAGCGAGGCCGAGTTCACCGGGACACTCAGCCGCGACCCGATCGGTTCGGGAACAGATTGTTCAGGAACACCCGGAACGGAGACACCCGGAACCCGCGGGAAGGAAAAAACTTCATTCGGAAAATTCGGGGCTGCGGCCCATGGATCCGTTCTGCCTTCCTGGCCAGAACTGCCCGCCGACTGGTAAGCCGCCGCCGGGATTGGAGCGCCTGGTACAGACACTGGCACGGCCGCTGGTGAAGACGAGACCGCTGCCACATCCGACCCACTCGGTGGAGCGCTCGGCGGTGACAACGGGATTGACGGGACGCCCGGAAAAGAAAATAACTCCGCGGCAGGTGGAAACTGGGGGGCAGCCGCCCAGGGACCGGCCTCCTCTCCTTCAAAAAAAGATAGGGATGCAGATGACGAAGGGCTGGGTATTGCGGCTGCGGAAGCGGGAGTTGGAACTTGAGGCACGAGAGCCAACACGCCGGTCAGTGAAGCGGCAATCGCCCTGAAATCACCTTCATTCAATGCGTCCATGGGCACCGGCGAGGGCATCTCTGGAAGCCCGGAAACAGAGCCCGAACTCGGCGCGCCCGGAAAAGAAAACATCTCACGCGGAAAATCCGGGACGGAAGTTAGCGGAACAGAACCCAGCGCCACGCGCAGATCGACCGCATCCGGCGAAGCAACTGGCGCGCTCGCGCCCACCGGCCCCGTCGCACCCGGCAGCGCCGCGAAAAACTCATTCGCGAGCCGCGCAATCACCGCCGGATCGGGCAGCGTCGCCACAAGGGGCGACACGCCCTCGCCCTTCGGCACGCGTTCTTTTTGCCCGGGAGACGATGTCAGCGAGTCGGCCTCGTAGCCATCACTTGTACTCGTGGTATTGGTCGACATTCACGTTCTCCAGTACCCCGATGGCATCTTCCGTCAGGACTGCGATGGAGCAGTAGAGCGAAATCAAGTACGAGGCGATCGCCTTGTGATTAATCCCCATGAAGCGAACCGACAAGCTGGGCGAAACTTCGCCGGGGAGTCCAGGCTGGAACAGACCGATCACCCCCTGCTTCTTCTCGCCAGTTCTTAACAGCAGGATGCTGGTTTTCTCACTCTTGATGGCCAGCTTGTCGGAGGGCACCAGCGGGATGCCGCGCCACGTCAGGAATTGGGAGCCAAAAAGATTGACCGTCGGGGGTGGAACACCGCGGCGGGTGCACTCACGTCCGAACGCGGCAATGGCTCGCGGATGCGCCAGGAAGAAACATGGCTCTTTCCAAACTCTCGCAATCAGTTCGTCGAGGTCGTCCGGCGTGGGTGCTCCCTTTTTGGTCTTGACCTTGAACTCGGCAGCAACGTTATTCAGTAATCCGTATTCGGTATTGTTGACCAGTTCGTTTTCCTGGCGCTCTTTGACCTTCTCAATCATCAGCCGCAGCTGCTCCCGGATCTGGTCGTGAGGACTGCGGTATAAATCCGAAATGCGAGTCTGCACATCCAAGACCGTCGTCACTGCGTTGAGCGTGTATTCGCGCGGCTTCTCTTCGTAGTCCACGTAGATCTCCGGCAAGTCTACTTCCTCGTCGGGACTGCACTCGATCGTCCGCGTACCCGGGCGCGTGACTTTCACCTTATTCACCCGATATGTGCCGGCCTCCACCGGCACCCACGACAAGAAGGTGACCAGCCAGCGCGGCGTAATCGCCTCCATCATCGGGACGGTCTTGGTGACATTCGCAAGCTGGCGCGCCTGCTGCTCGCTCAGCGTATGACGGACTTCGGCTTTCTCAGGCATGGATTAGCTCCTCGGCAACAAAAGGGAAATGATTATCGAATGCGATACAGAAAATTGCGGAGTATAGCTGCGTAAAGACAACTCCCCCAACGCGCAGACGGCAGACGCCGACGAGATTGTCTGTAACTCGTATCACCGCGTTCTGCAAGTTGATCCGGGCCTCGGGTGCACCACCTACAAAATCACGAAGCGAGAGACTCAATTCTGTTTCGCGCTGAATTCCTGATGAGATGTAACGCTTCCGGAGATTAATGTCAAGTTAAGACATGGCCATTGTGGGAAATCCAAGAACAACGAAAAAAACGGAATCGACTCGTCATGCCGGCGGGGCGTGTTTTGCCAATGCACGGTCACGCCCCTGCTGTCGAAGCTTGCGCTCGATAGAACTTCTTTTTAGCGCGGGAGCGGATTTCGTCGAGCTCGGCGTGCAGCCTTCTGATTTCGGCATCCAGTTCGATGAAACTCAAACATAGGGCCGTGATCAGCTTCTCTCCCGGCACGCCCACGAAATCGTCACGGAAGTTTGCTTTCACGCAGATGCAGGCAGAGGGCTGCTTGGTGGATGGATCCCTCTCCAGGTACAAGAGATCGAAACTTGAGGTTTCCATGATCGCGCGATTATCCCACAGATTCCTGGAAGCCCTCTAAAGATGATTTCCACAGCATTGCTATCTCTGGCACCGATTCTAGATGGCGACGGGGACCTCGCTCACGAAGGGCAGTTGTGCCTCTTCCCAAGCGTCGAATCCGCCCGTCACATTGGTGACATTCAGGAAGCCCCCTCGCAGCAGCAGGCTGCATGCAATCATGCTGCGGTAGCCACCTTTGCAAAGGACGGCAATCGGCGCGCGGCTGTCCACTGGTGGAAGGGATTTACTGAAGTCCTCCAGCGGGTACCAGGTCGCTGCTTCGACGTGCCCTGTTTCCCATTCCGGCTTCCGGCGCACGTCCAGCAATTGGAACTTTTCCGTTCCAGAATGTTCACTTACTTGTCGCACGGCGATCTGTGGCAGTTCGGCCAGTTTCAGCCCCGCTCGGACCCAGCCCTCGATCCCGTCTTGTAAGTATCCCCGTGCATCATCAATGCCTACTCGGGCCAGCCGCGTCCGTGCTTCGGATAGTTGCTCCGGCGATGTCGCGATCAGCAACGGCTTGGAAGACAACCCCAGCAGGATGCCCGCCCACGAGGCGAATTGGCCCGAGAGGGGAATATTGATCGATCCGGGCACATGTCCAGAAGCAAATTCATTCGCCGGCCGAACATCCAATGCGACCACGTTCTGATTCAGTAAGGACTGCAGCTCTCGGGCTGAAACAGCCTTAAGGTCGGCCAAATCCGACAATGCCGGCGCGCCCGCGCGATTGATCTGGGCATCCTGCGGGAAGTATTCGGGACGAGGCGGCAGGTTCGTGGTTAACTGCCGGACGAATTCCTCTTTGCTCTTAATCTGCAGGGCATAGTTAGTGAGCCGCTCGGTGCCAATGGTCGAAGAACGCTCGGCGCGGATGTTGCGTCCGCACAGCGAACCGGCTCCGTGCGCGGGATAAACGACGACATCGTCGGCGAGCTTCAGTAGTTTGTTATGCAGGCTGTCGTAAAGCATCCCGGCCAGCACTGTGGGAGTATGAGTTTTCGACAAGTCAGGACGTCCTACATCTCCAAGAAACAATGTGTCACCGGTTAGAACTGCCCAGGGATTCGGAGATTTTTCTTCATCGGTGACCACCAGGCAGACGCTCTCTGGGGTGTGTCCCGGAGTCTCCAGAACTTTGATCCGCATGCTTCCCACACGCAGTTCGAAACCCTCGCGCACCTCCACGTGAGGAACCGTGGCATGTCCATGCGGACCGATGTAAATCTTTGCGCCGGTGCGCGCGGCTAGTTCCCGGTGTCCGGAAACGAAGTCGGCATGCAGGTGAGTCTCAAAGATGTGGCGGATGCGCAATCCGTGCTGCTCAGCGGCTTTCAAATAAATATCCACATCCCGCTGCGGATCCACCACGACCGCTTCTCCCTTGGACGCCAGCAAGTAAGAAGCGTGGGCCAAACAGCCCAGATAGAACTGCTCGAAGTAGATGCCTGTCTCTCCCCGCGGGTGAGGAACTACGGCAATCGGTGGCCGCAAAGGTAGAGGATTTCCTTCAGGCTTCGCTTGTTGCTCTTCGCGCGCGCGGAGCAGCAGCTTTGACAACTCGGATACCTGGACTCGAAGCTCCGGAACCGCAATGGTCTCCCATAAGCTGCCTTTGCGAACTGGGCCGATGGCATAAAGAAGATTTGAAGCCACGCCCTGAGCGTCCATCAAGGCGCCGTCCGGAGAAACCTCCAGGCCCAGGAACAATGCATCCGGCCGGGCCAGTTTCTGCTGCATCAGATTCGTCAGCAAGAGATTGTCCACCTGGCGGCAATCACTTTCTGGACCCGTGCAATTGATGACGCGGTCCACACGCAGCTGCTGTAGTTGCCCGGACTGGCGGTCGCGGTAAGTCAGGTCGACTCCTTCAGAATCTTCGGCGTAGGCCGTAATACGGCCGGCATGGATTTTGATCTGGCCGTCCTGAATCTGCGAGGCCAAACCAGCGCCGATCGCAGGCGCGATCCGGTGACGATGCACATCCCAGTAGGAACGCACGTGGCGCAGGAACCGGCGTCGCTCGGTGAACGTGAGCGAACCCCAGATCTCTTGCGTGAAAGGCCGAAGCGAGTCGATCACGGCGCGCCAGCCACTGCCCGATTTTTCCGCGGCTTCTACTTGCGTGCGAATCAAGCGCAGGAGTCCGCGGACCGTGCTAGGACATTGCTCAGTCCAGAATGGCGGCCAGGGAGCAGTCGCTCGGTGAGTCTGTGGTAATAGGCCGCGGCGCGAGAGGATATGAATCGTCCCGCGGAATCCACGTTCACGCAGGGTTATCGAAACATCCACACTAGTAAGACCCGAACCGACCAGCAGAACACTTTTGTCGCGAGAAACATCGCCCAGCTCGCTGGCATCCCACGAATTCGAAACATAACGCCGGCTCTGCGGCGTTCTTCCCGGAAGCCGCGGATCACCCGGCGGAAAATTGCCGAGGGCGATCACCACTTTGTCGGCGACCAGTGTCCGGCCGCTGCCGAGACGAATCTCTGCACGCCCGCCAACCCCAGCGACCGAGACGGCTTCGTCCTGTACAGGATCGAGCTGGCCGGGGTGATGTTCGATCTCTTGCTGCAGCAGGGATGCAATATACCGGCCGTACAACGGTCGAGGAAGATAGTCGTCAGGAGAAATGGCGGAGGCATGGTTTAATCGCGCCCACTGCAGAAAGTGCTCGGGATCGTCGGCATAGGCGCTCATGTTCTTCGCCCGGACATTCAACAAATGTTCCGCGCATTCGGTGCCATAGGCTACGCCGCGGCCCAGGCGCGCGCCTTTTTCAATGAGAAACACTGAGACGCTGCCGCCTGATGTGCGCAACAGTTGCGCCGCGACAGTCGCCCCGGTGAATCCCCCTCCGATGATTGCGACGGTGAGCTTAGACATGTTCTGGTCTCGATTCATTAGGATTCATGAGCGTCGTCCCGCTCCTTCGCGGCCACTCGGCCAGGGCCACAGCGGGTCTCGGTGTATGTCTAGTATATCAATCGACTATATTGTATAGTGTCGGCGGTTTGGCTGAAATACCACTTTCGTGGTGGTCAGCACTCTCCGCCAGATTGTTCAGCCCACGCCGAGACGGCGAATAATCGCCGGGAATCGCGGGCTCGGCACGGATGTCGTCAAACTCAGGATCGACGTTCATGAATAGCCTCCAGTCGCCGCGATGTTGATACGACTTTTACAGCCAGTCAAGTGCTAGGGAGCGATCTCCCTTCATATTGGCGACGGGTGCGCCGCAGGATTTCTTGGCGGTCCAGTTGATGCCGGTAGACCGGCTTTGGCCAGTAGCTGCTCGAAGGCCGCGTCGCCGTGAAGGCGGGCGAAACTCTGGTCATTGGGTAGGTTCAGTATCATTTCGTCGTGCGCTTGGACGCAGGTTGTCAGGTACCTCAATGCTTCGCGCCGGTTGCCGAGCCGAGCCTCCGACTGCGCCAGAAAATAGGGCGACAACTTGCCTTGTTCATAAAGCTTCCGCTGTACCGAAAGTTCCGCTCGGAACAAACCGCGTTCGCCACCCTCGGCGAAGCCTTTCGCCGCGGCCTCGGCTACAGCCGTTTGCGCCGCGTCGTGGGTCAGCAACGCATCTTTTTTCAACTCCGCGATGTAGTTGGAATAATCGCCAGTGTCAAGATAAGCGAACCTCAAGTAACGGTGCGGTGAAACGAAATCAGGCTCAGCCGTCTCCAGTTGTTGCAGCAATTGCAGTGCCGCTTCGCGATGGCCCGCGTCCCATAGCAGCGCGCCCTTGTCGGCAAGAATGGAGGACGAGTCCGGCGCAAGTTTGCGAGCCAGGTCGATCTCGGTCAGGGCTTCCTCGTGGCGATCAAGAGTATTCAAGAACGTCGCGTACCAGTGGTGGGCTTTGACGTTATTCGGATCCAGTTGGATCGCCCGGCGGAATTCCTTCTCGGCATCGGTGGCGTCCCACATTCCGAAGAATGTCACGAAAGCCAGGGAAGCATGCGCCTCCGACGACTGCTGGTCCAACTCCACCGCCTTTTTCGCAGCCGCAAACGCTTTGAAATAGGCTTCATTCCCCGGTATGGCGGAGAACTCGCGCAGCAGATTGTAGGAATCAGCGAGCCCAACGTAGGCGTCGGAATAGTTAGGATCGTGCGCAATCGCCTGATTGAAGGCATCCAGAGCCTGATTCAGACTCTCCGGCGTACGCTTGTTCCAATAGAAGCGGCCTTTCAGATAAAACTCTTCGGCCTCACGATTGGCGGGTTGGCGCAGGCCTTGGGCAGTAGCAAAAACGGATTTTGAGTTCGCCTTGGCGTCGCGAAAACCCGGCCGGAAGATCCACAGCGCGAAAAGTATCGTTACCACTGGAAGGGCAAAAACCAGCTTTTTCCACTGCCCAGGATTCCACTGCCCAGAAGAAGCTTCTGCCATCCGCGGCGGCACCACGGGAGTGGCAGGTTTTTCTGGCGATTCCTTTTCTTGCGTTTCCTCCGAAGCAGGTTCAGGCAAATGGAGGGGGCCAATCCAGCGGTAGCCTCGGCGCTCGACGGTAGCAATAAAGATAGGATTATCGGCCGAGTCGCCCAGAGCGTCGCGCAGGCGCATGATGGCGCTGCTGATGCTCTGTTCGAAATCCACAAAGATATCGGGGGGCCAGAGAGCCCGGCGGAACTCCTCGCGGGTGATCACTTCCCCGGGACGGCTCAATAACAGCGTCAGCGCTCGAAAGGGTAAGTCTTGAAGACGGACTTTGACGCCGTTCCGCCGCAGCTCGCCCGCGCGCAAGTCCGCCTCGAACACTCCGAAGCGAATTAGAGCTGTAGGCGACCGCGGAGAACCCATAAAGATGGTAGGAGGGAGGAGCCGCTAGTTTACCACTGTCGCCTGAAACGATGGAAACCGCTTTTGGCCCCGAACCAAGCCCTTCTTTGTTCAGGCAATAAGATCGCGTAAGTACTTGTAAACACGAATCTTGTTTCGCCAGATACGCGCCAGCCTCCCGCTATCTCCAGACCATTGACCGAACTGCGTTTTCGGGCGAGAGTCGCCGAAGATTCAACGCAGGTCCCCCGCAAGATTTAGAAAACACTCTCAGGAGACAACACCAATGAATTCGAATTATCGGCAAGGCCAGCGCTCGGGCATGATTGCAATGTTGCTCGGCATGCTCGCCGCTGTGGTTATGAGCGCCGCGGTGGTCACTCCGGTGCATGCACAAACCTATCCGATAGCTTTTCCGGCGCCCACCACCCTTACTGCTGACTATTGCAACCCCTACCCCTGCAGTAACGCAACCGTGGCCCAGGCCACCGGGGATTTCAACGGGGACGGCAAACTGGATGTCGTCACTATTAGTTCCAGCTCCTATCTCAGCGTGATGTTGGGCAACGGGGACGGCACGTTCCAGACGCCCATCACGCTCAATATCGGTGCAACTAACTTCTTCCCCGAGGCCATTGCCATCGGCGATTTCAAGGGCGATAACGTACTTGATGTCGCGGTCTGGGCCACCAACTCCACCACCGGCAATACCCAACTGAATCTTTATCTGGGCACCGGGACGGGCACGTTCACCGCGGGCGCAACCTATACCGCGCCGAGCAGTAACAACTTCAATCCCGGCCCGAACAGCATTGTCGCCGCAGATGTGAACGGCGATGGCAACCTCGACTTGGTCGCTATGACTCCTTACAACGGCGTGTTCGTCTTCCTGGGCAATGGCGACGGAACCTTCCAGGCGCCGGTGGCCAACACCACAGTTTGCACAAGTACGATTGGGAATTGCGGCTCTCTGGCTGTGGGCGATCTGAATGGCGACGGCAAGCCCGATCTCGCTCTCCAATCCAACGATACAACGGGTGGCGGGATGAGCATTCTGCTGAACAACGGCAATGGCACGTTTGGGACAGGGACATACTACCCTGTGGGGATCAGCGGTGTCTTTGCCGGCGCCGGTATCGCCATCGGTGACGTGAATGGCGACAAGAAACCAGACGTGGTCGTCGGTAGCAGTTCCGTCACGGCCATTGTCTATCTGAACCAGGGAAGCGGCACCTTCAAAGTCAACGGCACGGTCGGCAGCGTTCCGCTTAACCCCACGAACAACGTGGTGCTGGCCGACATTAACAACGACAAGAAACTCGACATTGTTGTGGCCGACGGTCTTGGCAACGTCTGGACGTATTACGGCAAAGGCAACGGCACCTTCACCAACGGGCCCGCGTACCCGCTCCAGGCTTGCAACGATTGCAGCAATTTTCTGGTTGCGATCGACGATTTCAACGGCGATGGTACGCCCGACCTGCTGGAGTCCAACGACTTCAATAGCAGCATCGTAGCCCTGGGCCGTGGCGATGGAACTTTCCAGACCAGCCAGCTCTACGCCTACAGCAGTCTTTCAGGGACGAATATCGTGACCGCCGACTTTAATGGCGATGGATTCCCCGATATCGCGCAGTCGATTGTGGGCGACGGCGGGAAGATCGGCGTTAGCCTGGGCAGTGCGCACGGCGTGCTGGGAGCGGCGTCGCTGATTACTCCCGGCACTTGTGCCAACAACTATGTTGAGTGGGTGGCTACTGGCGACGTGAACGGCGACGGCAAAGCCGATCTCGTGGTCACGCTGCAGGACGCCATATTCGCTGGCTGCCAGAACAACACCGTTGCCGTCTTGGAAGGCTTGGGGACGGGAAAGTTTAAGGCTGCCGCCTACTATCCGACTGGCTCAACGGCGCAGGAAGTCTTCGTTTATCTGGTCGACGTGAATGGCGACGGCAAACTCGACATCGTCACTGGAAACGCCGACGGTTCCATCAGCGTCCTGCTGAACAAAGGCAATGGAACTTTTGATCCCGGCGTCTTGAATACCGGCCTCACCTCCGTGTTCAAGTACGGCGTCGATCTGACTTTTGCCGACTTCACCGGCAGCGGACATGTAGACATTGCAGCGTCGGCTTACGCGAATCCGCCGGCGGTTGTCTACGTGCTGCCGGGCAACGGCAACGGCACGTTCGGAACTCCCATCGAGACCGCAACGTCCTACTATCCGTACACCCTGGTCTCCGCGGACTTCGACAAAGACGGAAAAGCGGACTTGCTGGTCACGGCCCAGATTCCGGGCTGCCCCGTCGATTCTCTCGGCTACGCTTTCCTCGAAGGCAATGGCAATGGCACGTTTACCGCGGGCCCGACCACCTGCCTGGATTTCAGCGGACCGCAAATTCCGATGGTGGCCGATCTCAACGGCGACGGAAACCTCGATGTAGTTATCCCCTACACCAACCAGAACTTCATTCCCCCCGGCCCTGCCGTACTCCAGGGCAAGGGCGATGGTACGTTCACCAGTTTGCAGGGTTTTTACAATGGCCGGGGAGCGGTCAGCGCCGCAATCGCTGACTTTAACGGCGACGGCATGCCGGACGTAGCGCTCGTCAACACTGGCAGCTTCGTCCCCAGCTTCCTTTCCATCATGTTCAACAGCACACAGCCGGTGAGCGTCTCGCCACTGCTGGTCAACTATGGGTCGGTCGCGGTGGGATCGAGTAAACCGGAAACCATAATTCTCACCAACGACCAGAGCACGGCGCTGGCGATCACTAGCATCAAGCTGGGAGGAACCGATCCGGGCGACTTCACCGAAACCAACAACTGCGGAACCAGCCGCCTGCCGGGTCACGACTGCACGATCACGGTGACGGCCAAACCCACGGTCCTGGGCGCGCAGACGGCGAGCTTGACCATCACAGACGGGGCCGGTACTCAAACCGTGCAACTCGTGATCGACAATCCGGTGCCGGCGATTACTTCGCTCTCGCCGAACACCGCGATCGCGGGCGGCTCCGGATTTACGCTCACCGTGACGGGCAAGAACTTTCTGAGCACCTCGGTCGTGAAATGGGCAGGATCGGTGCGGGCCACCACTTTTGTGGGTGCGACCGAATTGACTGCCACAATTCTGGCCACCGATATTGCGAAGGGCGGAACGTTCGCGGTCACGGTCACCAACCCCGCGCCCGGAGGCGGCGCATCCGGGGCTTCCAACTTCGTGGTTGACAATCCCGTGCCCACGCTGACCTCGATCTCACCGAGTTCAGCCACGCACGGTGGCGCGGCCTTCACTCTGACCGCTACGGGCACCAACTACGTCGTGGGCTCGGTGATTGAGTGGAACGGAGCCAAGCTCACCACTACGCATGTGAGTGCTACGACCTTAACCGCAACCGTGCCCTCCACCGACATCGAGAAAGCGGGCACGGCCAGTGTGACGGTGGTTAACTCGACGCCGGGAGGCGGCACGAGCGCGGCCAAGACGTTCACCATCAATTGACAACCATTCATTGATCGTGGCCGGGAAGTCTTTCACTCCGGAGCGCAGACACGAATGCGCTGCGGAGAGTACGGCCGGAATCCTGGGCTGTAAGCGGGATTCCGCGCCGGATGGCATCGCCGGGAACTGGTCTCCTGGTTCCCGGCGCCGGAGCGCGGAGGGGGATTCGCGCTCCGGGTTTTCTTTGTTGGCGGTTTATACCTGAAGACTTCGGGAAGCTCGATTTAAGGGTTCCCCTGTGCGACTCTGTGTCCCCTGTGGTTTGCGTTTCTTGTCGGAACCTTAATCAGAGCACTCCTTAGAATCGCTGCTGAGATTGCGCAACCTCGACGCCTTCTGGCACGATGAAGGCGTCCACGCGCAGGCCGTCGGGCAGTTGCGTATCCGGATCGAGTTCGACCAGCGTCTCGAGAATCTTCGTATCCACTTTTTCGGTTGGCTCGTCGGTGCGGACGTTCTTCGGACCGAGTTGCTGGCCCACCCGCACCACGCGTCCCCAGAATTTCTGCTTGCCGAAAGCGTCGGCCGTCACGTATGCCTTCTGGCCGATCCGCACTTTGCCGACGTCCGTTTCGTCGACGTCCACCCGCACGCGCAGGGTTTTCCGGTCACCGATGGTCAGCACCGGATCGGGAACGGTGGAGGAATTCGAAACGCTCTCTCCCATACGATGATGTTTGCGCAGCACGCTGCCGTCGATGGGCGAGCGAATGAAAGCCTTTTCGTAGCGGGCTTGCGCTTCTTCCAGCTGCGACTTCGCTAGCTGCAAGTCGGCCTCGGCGAGGGCGCGGTCTTCCTCGCGGGCATGATCGTCGACCAGCGAATGTTGCTGGACCGCGGCTTCATATTTCGCCTTGGCCACATCTGCCTCGCGGCCATAACGGTCGAGCTCTTCGCGTGACACCACGCCCGCGGCAAAGAGTTCCTGGCGGCGGTGTAATTCGGATTGCGCGTTCTCCATCACCGCTTTGGCCTCGTCCACCGACGACCACGCCTCATCGCGCTCCTGACGCCGGGCGCCGTTGATCACTTTGCGCAGAGCCGCTTCTTTGGCGGCCACGCTGGCCTTGGCGGACTCCACTTCTGCCCGGTAGTCCGCGTTTTCCAGTTCGGCGAGAACCTGCCCGCGATGGACCGTGTCTCCTTCCTCGACGAAAACAGATTTCAGCCGGCCGCTCAGCTCGGAACCAATCTTGATGTCTTCGGTGTACGGTTCCACGCGGCCGGGGCCGGCAATCAGGGCTGGACCGCGACTGACCGGAGTCGCCGACGCCGACGCCGCGTTCTGATGGGAGCGGATCGAAGCCCACACCAACGATACGGTAACCAGGAAGGCAGCCAATCCAATGAAGGCCGTCGTGCGGTTCCTATAGAAACTTCCACGAAGTATATTCCACATCATCACAGCTACTCCCTTAGTTTCAAATGCGACAGATTCACTTGCGACTTCGTTCAACCCCAGTTTCTAGTCAAGCAAGATTCGGGGCCGGTTGGAAAAAGTTGTGTGCGACCACTCCGGCAGCCACAGACTCTACGGGCGAGTCCGCTCCGGCGATGGCGCCATCTTCGATTTTCACAAGGCGATCGGCGAAACCGAGCACGCGGGAATCATGGGTGACGATCACCACCGCGCGATTGCGCTTATGCGCCAACTCGCTCATCATTTCCATCACGTTCTTGCCGGTGTGCGAGTCGAGGGCCGCGGTGGGTTCATCGGCCAGGATGATTCCCGGGTCTCCGGCCAGAGCACGGGCAATCGCGACCCGCTGTTTCTGCCCTCCGCTCAAGTCGGACGGAAAAGTGTCGTGCTTACCGTCGAGCCCCACCTGGTCCAGTAACTCGGCCGCACGTTTTTTGGCGGATCTCGCAGGCACTCCTTTCAGGTCGAGCATCAGCTCCACATTCTCGCTGGCGGTTAAAGTGGGAAACAGATTGAATCCCTGGAAGACGAAGCCGATGTGCTCCAGGCGGATGGCGGGCAACTGCTTCTCACTGAGCTGCGTGATTTCTTTTCCCGCGATCTGCACGCTCCCCGAACTGGCGGTGAGGATGCAGCCCATAATCGACAACAGCGTGGTCTTGCCGCTTCCCGACGGACCCATCAGCATCAGCACTTCTCCGGCGTGGACTTTCAGGTCGACTCCACGCAGGGCCAAAGTTCCCGTGCTTCCCTCAGCGTAGGTTTTGGTGAGCCGGTGAACCGCGATTGCAGGCTGCATTGATAAGTCTCCACAAGCCGTTTGTCATTCCGAGCGAAGCGAGGAATCTCGACTGCTTCGCTCGTCACCCCTTGAACACCATGGCCGGATCGATGTGCGTGACCTTATTAATGGAAACCAGCGCGGCTCCGATGCACATGGTCAGGGTCAGAAAAAACATTCCCACGGCCATCGGCAGCGGCATCAGGATGGCCGCGCCGCCTTCCTGGCTGGCCCGCACCACGAACACGCTGACAATCATCCCCAGGACGTAGCCAATGACCGCGCTGATGGCGGCCTGTTTCATGATGACCTTGTAGACGTAGCCGTTGGGCGCGCCCATCGCTTTCAGCGTTCCAAACTCGCGAACGTGGTCCATGGTGGTGGCGTAGATGGTCTGCGCGACCACGACGAATCCGACCACCAGGCCGAGCACAGCCGCGATCAGCACGGCGACCCCCGCCCCGGTCGTGAACATCCAGTAGAAGCGCGTCATGTGGCTGAATTCTTCGGTGGTAAAGACTTCGACGTCTTTGACGCGACCGAGCAGCTCCCGCCGCACTTGCTCCAGATTCGCTCCTGGCGTTAATTTCGCCAGAATGAAGTAGGTCTGGTCTTCGCGCAATCCCGTGTAGCTCTGAGCGTTCTTGAAGGTCGTAAAGACATAAGGAGAAGTCGTGAACGAGCGGATTCCGCGAGTGAAACCGACCACGCGCGCGCGATGGCCTGCGATTTCAAAGACCTCGCCAGCCCGAGTCACGCCCAGCTTCTGTTTGTACAATTCGTCGAGGATGATCGCGTCCGGGGACTTCAAATCCTCCACTCGACCCTCAACCAAGTTCCACGGCCGCTCCAGGGGATCGTCAACATTGAACCCGACAACCTGCACCGATTCTTCGCCGCCGTCGTGCCGTTTCCACTGGGCCCAGTGCGCCACCAGTTTCTGCGCGTCGGCGACGCCTGGTACTGCTCGCACCTGATTCAGCTTGCGCTCGCTGAACGCGACGCCCTGTTCCACGTAGGGGACGTTCTTCGATGTGATCCAGAAATCGGCGCCCGAATGATCAATCAAGCCAGAGGTGGTCACGGTGAATCCGATGAATAATCCCAGCTCGACGACGATGAGCACGACCGCGA
The DNA here is from genome assembly GCA_963800405.1 of uncultured Acidobacteriota bacterium. Taxonomy (GTDB): domain Bacteria; phylum Acidobacteriota; class Terriglobia; order Terriglobales; family Acidobacteriaceae; genus Sulfotelmatobacter. Next base: position 34,187 of record CAWDBW010000045.1, on the reverse strand, counting down.
ACACGATTCCGGTCAGCGTGACGGTGAGCCGGACCTTGTCATGAAACAGGTTTCGTTGGGCCAGAGGAGGCATAGCTATTTCACCTCGCCCGGATCGCGTAACATTCCGCGCAGGATGCCATCGAGCATCGCTTTGGCGCGCTGCTCCAGGGGACGCCAGTCGACCCAGGGGTCGGAGCACTTGGCAATCTGCAGCGAAATCACGCCATGGACGGCCGCCCACAAGGTCTGGGAAATCAGTTCCGCATCCTGAAGCTCCAATCGCAGGCGCCCGGCATCGATGGCCTGTTGCACCGCCCACTTCAACAATGCGTAGGCGTCCTCCTCGGGGTTGCCCATGATCTCGCGGTCTTCCTCGTCGGGCTCGTGAGGCGGATGCGGCGTCATGAAAATGAATTTGTAATGGTTGGGATAGCGCACCCCAAAGTCCATGTAATTGAGGCCGATCTGCCGCAGCCGTCCGATGGGGTCAGAGGGCATGGCCGAGCTGGTCATCACTTCCTGTAGGTGGGCAAAATCCTCGCGGCAAAGTTCGTGAAAGAGTTGGCTTTTGTCGGCGAAGTAGGCGTAAATGGCGGTCGGCGAATACTCGATCTTCTCCGCCAGGCGGCGCATGGAGACGCCTTCATAACCCTCGGTGACAAAGAGCTCACGCGCCGCGTCGAGAATCTTGTCGCGGGTTTCCGACTTTTCTCTGGCTCGTCTTTCCTTTACGCCCATAACGTTGGTTCTTTATGTAACAGTGTTTAGTTAACATCGTTAACTTACTACCCGCCGTTCATCCTGTCAATAGAAAATTGCGGCGAATACCGGCGGCAATCAGATGAATCCCATAAGAGTAGAATTCTGGAAACGCTTTTCATCATTTGTAAGCGACTCGTTGTTTAACCAACAGCGGGCTCCGTCATTCACCAGCTTCAGGCATCGCGAATTCGCAGGAGTCATCGCATGAGCACCCTCGCTCCCAACGCCACCGCAGAAATATCCTCTCTTACTCCGTACGGCGAAACCCGATCGACCATTGCCGGAAATCCGCTTAGCGCCGACGAACTGCGCGCCACCGACATCTACTGGCGCGCCTGCAATTACCTCAGCCTGGGCATGATTTATCTGCTCGAGAATCCCCTGCTGGCCGAGCCTCTGCGGACCGAACACATCAAGAACCGGCTGCTCGGGCACTGGGGATCGAGCCCCGGCCTATCGTTCATCTATGTGCACCTGAACCGGCTCATCAAGAAATTCGATCTCGACATGATCTTCCTGGCCGGCCCGGGGCATGGCGCGCCGGGCGTTCTCGGTTCCGCTTACCTCGAAGGAACTTATTCCGAGGTGTATCCGGAGAAGAGTCTCGATGTGGAGGGCCTGCGCGATTTCTTCAAGGAATTTTCTTTTCCCGGGGGCATCGGGAGCCACTGCACTCCCGAGACGCCAGGCTCGATTCATGAGGGCGGAGAACTGGGCTACGTGCTGTCGCATGCCTGTGGCGCCGCGTTCGATAACCCAGAGCTGATCGTGGCCGCAGTAGTCGGCGACGGAGAATCCGAGACCGGGCCGCTCGCGACCTCGTGGCACGTCAATAAATTTCTAAATCCCGCGCGCGATGGTGCAGTTCTTCCGATCCTGCATCTCAACGGCTATAAGATCAACAATCCGACGTTGCTGGCGCGCATCACGCATGAAGAACTGGAGAACCTGCTGCGCGGTTACGGTTGGACGCCGTACTTTGTGGAAGGCTCCGACCCTGACACCATGCATCAGGCGATGGCGGCGACGGTCGAACATTGCGTGCTTGAGATCCGGGAGCACCAGCAGACCGCCCGTTCGCAGGACGTGGGCGAGCGGCCGCGCTGGCCCATGATTGTGTTGCGCTCACCCAAGGGCTGGACTGCGCCCCGCGAAGTCGAAGGGCATCATCTGGAGGGATTCTGGCGAGCTCACCAGGTGCCGCTGCCCGACGTAAAGAAGGATCCCAACCAGCTTCGGATCCTTGAGGCGTGGATGCACTCGCTCAAGCCCAAGGAATTCTTTGACGGAAAGGGCCAGTTGGTGGCTCCATTCAAGGATCTGGCCCCGCGAGGAACCCGGCGCATGAGCGCGAATCCGCATGCCAATGGCGGACGGCTGAAGAAAGCTCTGCGGCTGCCGGATTTCCGCGAGTACGGCATCGAATGCACAAAGCCCGGAAAAACTCAGGCAGAGAACACGCCTCCGCTCGGCGCTTTCCTGCGCGACACAATGAAGTTGAACATGAAGAACTTTCGCGTCTTCGGCCCCGACGAAAACACGTCCAACAAGCTCGACGCGATTTACGCGGTCAGCAAGAAATTCTGGATCGAAGCAGTACTTCCCTGAAGACAGCGACGGCGGCGAACTGGCCACCGACGGCCGCGTCATGGAGATGCTCAGCGAACACACCATGGAAGGAATGCTGGAAGGCTACCTGCTAACCGGGAGACACGGTTTCTTGTCATCCTACGAATCGTTCATCCACGTCATCGACTCGATGTTCAACCAGCACGCCAAGTGGCTGGAGATTTGCAACGGGATCTCGTGGCGTGAATCCATCGCTTCCCTCAATCTGCTGATCACTTCCACCGTATGGCGCCAGGATCATAACGGCTTCACCCATCAGGATCCGGGCTTTATCGACGTGGTGGTGAACAAGAGCGCGAATGTCACGCGCATTTATTTGCCGCCTGACGTGAACTGCCTGTTGTCGGTCGCCGACCATTGCCTGCGAAGTGAGAACTACGTGAACGTGATCGTCTGCGACAAGCAACTGCATCTGCAATTCATGGACAAGGAGTCCGCCATCATCCATTGCACCAAGGGCATCGGCATCTGGGACTGGGCCAGCACCGACGAGCAGGGCGAACCGGACGTGGTTATGGCCTCGGCGGGCGACATTCCTACGCAAGAGGCACTGGCGGCCACCGCACTGCTGCGCAAGGAGTTTCCCGACATCAAGATCAGGTTCATCAACGTCGTCGATCTCTTCAAACTCCAGCCCAGCACAGAACATCCGCACGGATTAACCGATCGGGATTTCGATTCCTTATTTACCGTCGACAAACCTGTCATCTTCAATTTCCACGGATATCCTTACTTGATCCATCGCCTGGCCTATCGCCGAACCAACCACGAAAACTTTCACGTGCGCGGCTACAAGGAAAAGGGCAACATCAACACGCCGCTGGAACTGGCCATCAACAACAACATTGACCGCTTCAGCCTGGCGATGGATGTGATCGACCGCGTGCCGCGATTACAAAAAATCGGTGGCCATGCGAAAGAGAGATTCCTGAACCAGCAGATCGAGTGCAAAAACTACGCACACCAGTTCGGCATCGATCAGCCCGAGGCAGCGGGATGGACGTGGCCGTATTAGTAGGGCAGCAACTGGAACTCACGACGGATGCGGCACACCCAGAATGACGCGCACCGTATCGCGCGCGATCAGCAGTTCCTCGTCGGTGGGAATCGCATAGGCGAGCAGCGTGGAATCGTCGGTGGAAATTTTGCCTTCGCGGGCCACGGTCTGTTGATTCTTAGCTGCATCCAGGTTGAGGCCGGCCCACGCCATGCCCTCGCAGATCTGCGCCCGAATCTCGGGGGAGTTTTCGCCAATGCCACCGGTGAAGACGACGGCGTCGGCTCCGCCCATCGCTGCCAGGTATGCGCCGATGTATTTGCGCGCGCGGTAGCAGAAGATTTCGATGGCTAGCCGCACGCGGCGGTCGTCGTGTTCTTTCAGTTCTGCCTGCAACTCCCGCATGTCGTTGGTGAGTCCCGAAATGCCGAGCAGGCCGGACTGCGTGTTAAGCAGCGTGTCCACCTCCGAGGAAGATATCCCTTCCTTTCGGGCGATGACATTCACGATGGCGGGATCAAGGTCGCCCGAGCGTGTGCCCATAACCAGGCCTTCCAGCGGCGTCATGCCCATCGAAGTGTCCAGCGAAGCTCCGGCACGGATTGCGGCGGCGGAGCATCCGTTCCCCAGGTGCAGCGTGATGATGTTGGTCTGCTCGCGCGTGAGTCCCCGCAGCACGCGGTAGCGGAACGCCACATAGCGGTGCGAGGTTCCATGAAATCCGTAGCGCCGGATGCGATGACGGCGGTAAAGATGATACGGAATGGCATACAGCGAAGCGCGATCGGGAATCGAATGGTGGAACGCGGTATCGAACACCGCCACTTGCGGAATGGTATTGCCGAACAGCTCGCGGGCGGCCAGGATGCCTTTGATGTTGTTGGGATTGTGCAGGGGCGCGAGATCGATGCAGTCTTCAATCCCCTTTAACACCTTATCGTCAATCAGCGCCGACGCCGAGAAGAGCTCGCCCCCGTGCACCACACGATGCCCCACGGCATTCACGTCGGCCGTACTCTTGATCTCCGGCACGCCTGACTTTTCCGATGCCACAAACCGGACCAGGTAATCGAGTGCGGCAGAAACATCGCGCAGCGCAGCCGTGAATTTCTGACTCTGTCCCTGCTGATTGTGAAAGGTAATAATGGCTTCGCCGCCGATGCCCTCGACTTCTCCGCGGCAGAGCCGATCGTCTTTGAGCTGCTTGATCCGTTCCAGATCAGTAGAAATTACCTGAAACTTCAGGCTGGAGCTTCCGGAGTTCACAACCAGAACATTCATGGCGAGACTTTCTGACTAGGCGCGACTTACCAAGATAAACGTTATAAACGTTCCTTGGCGCTCCCGACAATGCAGGGCGACAGGTGCAGATCTACGCGCCATGACCTTTGCAATGCAGCACGCCCAGATACGCGCCCCACGGTCCAACTGCGTCACGATACTGATAGGCCATCACGCGCGCGAGTTGATGCAGATGAGTGAGGTCGTGAACGGCCCAGGTCGCTAGAAGTTCCGACAGGGTCACGACACCCAGCGCTGGATGCCTTCCGCGCCGGGCAAAATCTTCGGGCTTTAAATTCAGAGCCTGCAACGCGGCCAGGTTCTGGTTGCGCAAGCGGGCGAACTCGTCCAAGAGTTGTTCCAGCGACTTGCCTTGACTCTCCTTCGATTGCGCAAAGCGGTCAAAAGGATCGAAGGGCCGGGCCTCGCCGTTTTCCAGGATCATGCGAACCCGCGGCATCCAGTCGGTGCGCTCCCCGACAATCAGGTGGCCCACAATGTCGAACGCGCTCCAGGTACCTTGTCCGTCGTGGTTGCTTCCCTCGTTGCTGAGCACCCAGGTGTTGGGCAGCCCGCGCAACAGCGCATTCAGAGTTGCGGGAGTGCGAGTGAGAACCGCGCTCACTTCGGCCAGGCTGAATTCCTTCCTGCTTTCCATGCCTACCTGGATGCGTGCGTGGCGCTTTCGGATGCAACCCCTGCTCCGCAGCAGAGTTTCGCTTAGCGAATTCCCAAGGCCTGGGATCTATGGTCGTCGCGCGCGTTCTCCACGGGCAGGGGATTTGACCTCGTGATCTTGTAATCTTTGTATTCGATGGAGAGGGTGGCTCGCCCTCCCAGCCGGATTACACTTTCGGTGTGGTTCTCGGCCGGAAGCCAGAAGTCATTCACCTTCACATAGCGATGCGCAATTTCGGTCTTCTTGATCCAGAAGGATGGATTTTTTCCCGGCTCTCCTTCAATCCGCACCACCGCGAAGTCTTTGTCGTCGACCCAGATTTTTCCCCGATAGAGGAACTTGTTTTTGGTCTTGGGCAACAGATCGAGGACGTATTGCCCGCCTTCGGGAGAAGTCTCGTAACCCTCCATCGCGAAGTCATAGTTCTCGGTACTGAGGGCGGTGTGGCGACGGTTTTCTTCACTGGCCGCCTCCTGCTCGCCCTCCAGCAGTTTCATGAAAACGTGCTCGACGATGAACTTCGAGCCGGTCTGCGAAATTACGCTGAACTGCTTCGCGGCCGGGGCATGAAAAGTCACGCTGACCACCATTTCGGCATCGTGATCGCTGGGGATGCCGCGGTACTGCATGCGGTAGATGCGCGTTCCCTCAAACTCTTCGAGGGCGGCGGCCCGCTCCGCATTTTTCTGCTGCAGATTTTTCACCACGTCATCCACCGGCAGGGGAGGCTTGACGGAAACTGCCGGCTCGTCCGCCGTCTGCGCTTGTGCCGTGGGGTGGAGCAGAAGAAAACTGTAGAGCGGCAAGAAGAGGACAGACACTACTGCGCGACGTAAGTGAGTTTTCTGCATATCCCTCTATTTAACCTCGCTTTTACGCCAGTATGCTGGTTACCCAAGGTACGGCGCCGTTACTCCGGTGTGAGGCCGCATTCTGACCTTCTTCCCGGCCGGGACGCTTTCTCTCAGGCCGCGCTCGTATCCGCTAAAAACTGACTCAAAGACTGTGTCCCACGAAGCCGTCAGGGCGTGAGCCCGGGCCGCTGCGCCCATGTTCTGGCGGAGCTCGGTCCGCGTCGCGAGCTGCAGGATACTGGCACAAAACTCTTGCAGGTTATTGGCCACAAATCCCGTTTCGCCGGACCGGACGATGAACCGCGGACCGCCTTCATTCGTGACTACTGCAGCCACGCCGGACGCCAACGCCTCGAGCACCACATTGCCGTAGGTATCGGTTCGCGATGGGAATGCAAAAACATCCATGTTCGCGTAAGCCCGCGCCAGCGCTTCTCCCCGCAGCACGCCGGTAAGGTCTGCGCTCTGCATGTTGGCCCGCAACCAAGATTCCTCGGCGCCCTGGCCAACGATCAGGAAACGGAAATTCGTGAGACCCGCTCGTATCAGGTTACGCTCAATGACAGCAAGATCGTGAATATTCTTTTCGACGGTCAACCGGCCCACGTATCCGATGGTGAAGGTATCGCCGGCTCGATCTCTTCGCCGCGGATCAAATAGGTTGGTGTCCACTCCGCGGTGCATGCGATAACAGGATTTGCCAGCCCCGTCTTCGATCAAGTCGATGAGTTCCTGATTGGGAGCAAACAGAACTTGCGCAATGCGATAGAAGCGCAGCGTGGCCAGCAGCGTGCTCTTCCGGATGGCTGCGCCTAAGCGCTTTCTAAGAGCCTGCGGAAGCACACTAAGCAAACCCGAAGCCCGCTGCTCGGCATACTGATGCAGATTGGTGTGCCACGAAGCCGCCAGTGGAATGCGCAGCCGGTGTGCGATTGCAACCCCGAGTTGGCCCACATCGCTGGGCCCGGTAATGTGCACAATATCCGGGTCGAACTGGCGCACCACTGATTCCACCGCTTGCAGATGGCGCCAGAAAGCCAGGTCGAAGTCATGCTTCTTATCCAGAGCAAAACCGAAACGCCCTCGCCGGCGAGTCACTCGCACGGTGGTACCCACATTCTGAATTTCGTCGGTGGACCCTCCATGGACGGTGAGAAAGGGCAACTCGCGCCGCTGGGCAAAGGCCTCGAACTGACGGCTGGTATTGGCTACCCCGTCGATCTCGTCATAAGAGTCGGGGAAGAACGCCACTCGCAAGGCAGACTCGGTCATTGCGCAACCTCCTGGCGATCGCCAAGTGCCAAGGGCACTTGCGGCTGTGGCCTGGCCAGGGCCAGTTGCATGGCTTTTTGCACAGGGGCCATCTCCAGAAGCCGGACGAGTGAGAAAAAGTGCCGGATGTAAACCGGCGGTTTCTGCCACATGGCAGCCAGTGGCCGCATCACTCCTTCTCGATCAGGATGAAACACACGCTCGTCCCAGTGCCGCGATCCGCTCGAGTAATCGGGGTATTCGCGAATCACGTCGAGCAGCGTCTGCAAGATCCGAAGCGTCATGGGCTCGGTGTATTGCGGCATGAAGAGAACGTGACTGCGGCGGTCCTTCCTGACCTCGTGGACAAATTCAGTAAAGCTCGCGGCATCGCTGAGATTCAGCACGGCATTGGGTTCACAACCATGCCGGTCGCCGCCGGAGATCACCAGCTGATTACACGCTTCCGACAGATGCAGCACGGCCTGGTTTTCTTCCCAGCTTCGAATCCCGCTCAGTTCGAGGGCGTGAATGTACTCGCCCAGTTCGCAAAGAAAAGTCCGCAGCATCCGCTCGTGCGGCTCTTTGCCAGTTCCCGCCAGATCCCACAGGGGATGGTTCAAAACCACCAGCACATCTCGATTGCCGTGCAGCATTTCCAGCAGTTCGATCAGCTTTGGTTCGTCGGGCCGTAGCGTGAATTCGCGCAGTCGCCCCATGATAACTTCTGCACTGCCGCTGGGAAGGTTATGCACTCCCAAATGGAATGTCGATTCCCGGAACGGAACGGTCCATTCCACCGACACTGGAATCCGGCGGGCTTCCGGAACCATCCGCAGCAACATGGGCGCATCAATATTGTCGTGATCCGAGATCGAAACCATGCTGGCAAGCTGGAGTGTGCGCTCGATCTGATGGGCTTCGAGTTCAAAAGCAGCCAGCGGCGGCAGCGGCGGCGTCCAATAGCCTTTCCAGAAATCTACGGTGACCGACTCCTCGCGGGCCGTTCGTCGTTGCTCCGCCTCCAAAGCCTTGCGCAGCAGGGCATGACGGGCCGCATACTTCGCGATGAAGTACAAGCCCTCTTTCGAATGGTTGGTGTGGCTGTGCAGGGAAACGCCAGTGTGGTAGGCGCCGTGAACTCCGGGTTCCTTCCAAAGGCAGGTTACTTTGCGTTGCAAATCGCCTCCTTGTTGACTGCCCGGTCGTCTTTCAATGCTGTGGAAAAGATGGCATAAATACATTAATAGCGAGTTACGTTTTAAACATTTGTATGTAAATTTGTTTTTTACTTTTTCATCAGGAATTCATTTGGGCTGGTGAAACCGGGGTCCTATACTTTCCAAGACCAATCCCATGATCAGAGATCCTGCGCCGCTCGCGACCGATCCGGTCTCAACCCGGCCGCAGTTCGTCAGTCTGCTGCTCCGCATGCTGCGCCGCCCGCAACAAGTCCTGTTGCTCTGGAATTGGAAATCGGCCCTGTTAAGCCTGCTTTTTCGCGGTCCCATCTTCTTCGTGGCTGCAGTACACCGGGGATGGCAGGCTGCTCTCGCGGCCTTGTTGGTCGAGTTGATCTTCTGTGCGTTAACGGCAGGCTTCTACGGCGCAGTGATGCAGACTCTGAAAGATGCCGAGCCCCGGTGGCTCACCGGCGTCCTGCTGAGCGTGGTCATGCCGGTGACAATTCAGCTGCTGGAGTATTTACTTCACTGGTTCAGGGGGACGCCGCATCTTCGCGTTGCCGCGATTGTTTCCCTGATCTTGGGCGCGTTTTCCGCGTTGTTCAACTGGTACGCCATGCTCCGCGGAACTTTGCTGGTGGGCGGCGAGGGCAGCGGCTTTGGACGTGATCTCTACCGGCTGCCTCTGCTCTTTCTTAAGTTTCTTGCGGTTCTGCCCGTAAGCGTCGCCCGGGCAACAAAATCCTACTTCTCCAGGGTAGACCGCGGGATCGTTTGCACTGATCTTCTCGATGAACAATAGTCGTCTTTACCGGCCACGATTCATGACAACTCGCAGACGGTCCGGAATCCGGACTCCACAGAATTCTTGTTCGTGATTCGTAACGCAAAACATTCTGTCGCGAATTTCGCGCTCCCGTCGTGGACAATGCCTGCAACACTGAGGGGGGAGAGGAGTGAAGCCGGACGACTGCCCGAATTGCGGCGGTACTGGATACGTCGCGAAGCCGGTGGACTTGAACGGTAAGTCCGACGGAGTCGCATTTATCCGCTTGCAATGTCCCGCCTGCCTGGGCACCGGACGGAAACACCCAGTCCCACCCACGACCGCCGGCTGACCGCACGGCCTGCGGTGCTTGCGAAACGTTCGGAACCGGGCCGTCACACTTCCCGTCCTACGGTTGACGGTCCGGGCCGCGCGTTTTCGGAAGCCGTCCGGTTAAAGAATTTTTCCGATTGAACGGACCTGACTGAACCAGCCTGATCGAACCAGCCTGATCGAACCAGCTTGTGGGCGAGCCTTCAAGCGATTCCCGCTTTGACCCGAGTCTTTCGCCGGGTTGAGCTGGCCGTCTCCACTCGATTCCGTCCGTTGCCCTTGGCACGGTAGAGCGCCTGGTCGGCGGCTTGCAGAACTGCCTCGGGACGCAGTTCTTCTTTCGACGAAGTTGCCACTCCAATGCTGACCGTCACCGAGAGTGCGGCCGGGACTTGTTCCTGGGCGAGTTTCCGAATCGAATCGCCTTTTCGCGCTCGGCTGCGCGTCCGCTCGTTCCGCCGGTCCGGTCCCCGCGGAACTTCGCGCCGATCGCTGCCGCGCACACGAAACTTCGAGGACTCGATTGCTAGCCGCAGCCGCTCGAGATGCTCCTCCACCTCCGAAGTTGTTTTTCCCGGAAACACGAGGTTGAATTCTTCCCCGCCGCAGCGGAACGCCTGCCCTCCGCCGGTTACGCGCGACAGGTTCACCGCCACCAGTTGCAGGACCTGGTCGCCAGTGTCGTGACCGTAGGTGTCGTTGAAGCGCTTGAAGTGATCGATGTCGACCACCGCGATCGAATAAGGATGCTGCAGTCGCAGCAGCGCGTCGTTGAAAGCCCGGCGCGAAGGCAGCGTCGTAAGCTCGTCGTGGTAGGCCAGAAGATAGGAGTTCTCCACGATCGAAGCCGCCAGAATGCAGGCCGCGGTGACCGAGTATATGGTCGACACGCGGATGCTTCCCGAGAAGCGCAACGCCAGGAAAAAGGCGGAGAGCGACCACAGCAAAGCGCTGTCAACCGGCTTGCGGATGAGCAGAAACCGCACCAGAAGCAAGATACCTGCGCCCGCGAATACGACCAGGGCATAGCCCGGCATGGGCACCGAAGTCGCCAGGTGATGCGCTCGCGCCGCAGGCGAGGGCAATCCCTCCGCCGCGCGGCAGAGCACGGCTACGATCACTGCTTGCACGAACAGGAACAACCCGATGGGCGCGAGCGCTGCCACCGTGAAGCCGCGCTCGTGCATCAGCGCAATCAGAACGAAATCGAGCGGCACCAGAATGGCCGCCGCCTGCACCGCCGTCCAACCCGCGGTTCCAGGCACGATACGCCGACCCCCGAATAACGCAATCGCTTCCTGGGCCAGGAGCAGCACCGCCAGTGCGAAGAAGATGCGGCTGGAATGAAATCGCCACGCCAGCAGCATGCCGCCAATCAGCGCGGAATAGCCGAGGAAGGTGAGGGCAGGCAAAGCCAGCGTCAGCCATCCCGAATACACGAGCGCGGCCACGCCCAACAGCAGGATTCCGCCCGGCAGCAGCAGAGACTTCAGGGTCGTTTTGTTCCACACCTGCAAGACGTGACTCCAATGCGGAAAAAGCTCCGTTCGGATTATCGCTGGCCCAGCGCGCGCGAAGGAATTAGCGGCGGAGGTTCACATCCGGACAACGCCCTCGGCAAAGAACACTGCCCCTGATTCTCCCGAATTGAAACCGAGCGCCATTCTTGCACCTACGAACCTTGGTGTAGGGGTAGTTTTGGCTGCGCTTGAGCAGTTTCTAACTAGACTGGGGCTGATGGATTAAGGAAGGTTCACAGTATGCGAATTCTTATCGCAGAAGATGATGAAGCCCTGGCCAAATTCGTTCGCCAGGGTCTCGAAGGCGAACATTACTCTGTGGATTTATACCCGGATGGCGAACAGGCCCGGACCGCCGTGACCGAGTCCGAGTATGACGTTGTCATCCTTGACCTGAACCTGCCCAAACTCGACGGCGTGAGCGTGCTGCGCTATTTGCGCACGAAAAAGCCAAGTGTGCCGGTGCTGGTGCTCACCCAGCGCACCCGCGTCGAGGACCGGGTGCAGTGTCTCGACACCGGCGCGGACGACTACGTCCCCAAGAAACTTTCGCCCACGTCGCTCGACATCCTGCACATCCAGTCGGACCTGGTCGCCAAGATACTGGCCGCCGCGCATTCACGACGCAAGGCTCATCCCCCCGACATCCTGGCCAGAAAACCTCCCCAGTCGTCCGTCTTGGAAGACCACGACAGAACTTTCAGCTCCCGGGCGGCCATCGTCGCCCTGGGAACCTCCACTGGCGGCCCTCAAGCCCTTCAGGAAATGTTGCCGCTGCTGCCTCGCGATCTCTCCGTGCCCATCCTGATCGTGCAGCATATGCCGCTGGGCTTTACCGCACCCTTCGCGCAGCGGCTGAACTCTCTGTGCTCGGTCGCGGTGCGCGAAGCCACTCACGGCGAAAGCGTTCAGCCCGGGGTGGTGTACCTCGCCCCCGCCGGCAAGCACATGCGCGTCGAGCGCTTGTCTCCCTTGCAAACCATCCTCTGCCTCGACACCCATCCTGAGGATTGTCTGCACATTCCGTCCATCGACGTGCTCCTGAACTCGGTGGCCGCGGCCTATCACAACCTCGCGCTCGGAATCATCCTGACGGGAATGGGCAGCGATGGCGCCAAGGGAATGCAAGCCATTTTCCGCGAGGGCGGCCTCACCATCGGCCAAGATGAAGCGACTTGCGTCGTTTATGGCATGCCGCGCGTCTGCGCCGAACTGGGCGTCCTCACGCGTGTGGCCTCGCTCTCTCGGATACCCGCCTGTATTCTGGAGGCTACGCGTTCCCGCAAGCTGGCCTGAGCCGGCCTTCGCTCGCGATCGGCAATCCCGTGCGGTCCAGCATTTGTCGGACTCTTCGCAGCAACACCTCCGACGAAAATGGCTTGGCCAGGCATTCCTCTGACAAGCATTCCTCGGCCAGGCATTCCTCTTCTCGCAGTCCCATCTGCTCCGCATATCCGGTGACCAACAAAACTTTAAGCTCTGGATTCTCTCGCCGCAGCCTTCTCGCCAGCACGCGCCCATTCTCTCCCGGTAGCACCACATCGCTCAGCAGAAGTTCCACGTCGCCGCGCCGCCCGGCGTAAAGGCCGGCCGCTTCTGCCGCATTCCTGGCAATCAGCACGTCGTACCCCGCAGATCGCAGAACTTCTCCCGTCACTTCGCGCACAAACGCTTCGTCTTCCACCAGCAGGATCGCCTCCGCTCCCGCCAGCATTTCTTCTACTGCGCGAAACCGCTCGCTTGTAGTTTCTCGCGTCTCCGTAGTCTGTGCGTCCATGGCAATCTCCTCGGCAATCTCGCCGGCAGTTTTCTGGAATGATGCGGGGGCGCCGCTCCTGCTGTCGTTTCCATCCGCGCACCCATGCTCTAAGCAGATGGGCTGCCATCGCCGTCTCCAGCGGGTCGTCAGCAGAAGCCAAACGGAATGCAGTATTTAGGTGAGGGGAGGCCTTTCGAGGGAGTGCACACTGGATTCCTCTAATGCCCATTTCGGGAATCGCCTGCGGAACGTGAGACCGTTTCGGTCCGCAGGTGCCGCGCTCCTGCTCGAATGCTCCGCTGCTCAACGCGATCACTATCTTGGACTGGTCAGCACGGTCTCATTCGGATCGAGCACGATTTTGTGCGTCCCGGCAGGAGCGGGTAAACGGAACGAAGACTCTTCGCCATCGGCGAATACTCGTCCCAGCAACACCGGCTGTTTTCCCGCAGCCACCGCGTACACCGGAACCGAGGTCACCAGATCTGGCGGCGCGTCGTGCTGCACAATTGTTCCAGTCACGATCGTCCCGCTCACGACCGTACCAGTCACGACCGTTCCACTCGCCGCCGAGCCCGTGCCCCTGGCGGCGAATTTCACCGCTTTAACTTCCAGCCTGGGCAACGCCGTGCCGTTGATCCAGCCTTCCAGAAACCAGTCCAGCGAACGCTTGCCCTCATAACGCAGCGCGGGCGGAAGCTCTTCCGCGAAAACATCCAGCAGTTGGCGGGTGCCGATTGATTGGCCCTGGTAGCGCTGCCGTACTTTCCGCAGCGCCAGCACGAACGGCTCCTCGGCGCTGCCGCTACCCTGTGGCCTGCGTCCAGCTTCTTGAACGGCAGCATCCCGCAACATCGTCCGCAGCATGTGAAACAGCCACGTTCCCCGGCCGTAGAGAATCGCTTCATACCCCTCGGGAAACCGCGACGACAGCAGCCGCTGCCCGAGAGTGACCGGGCCGGCCTCCATCGCCGACATGCCGTCTTTATCTTTTTCGACGAGATCCCGGCGGTAGTGATCCATCAGTTGCCGAAAGCCTGCGGGATTCTTCTCTTCCAGCATCATCAAGGCGCAATAATTCGCCAGCCCTTCAGAAAGCCACTGGTCGCGGTAGCCGTTCCAGATAATCAGGTCTCCCCACCATTGATGCGCCGTCTCGTGCGCCGGAATTATCTGCTGCAGCAGGATCTGATCGGGTGCGAAATGCAGATCCTCGCGCTGCTGCTGATCGAGAAATGCATACGATGAAAGAAACACCAGCCCCGGCCAGCCCTGGCTGTCGCGGCCCGGCATCTGGGTCAGAGCCAGATGACTGTAGGGATACGGGCCAAATCTTTGGGCGTAATATTGAATGGCCCGTGCCGCCTCCTCTCCGACGGTCACTTCGTTTCGCACGGGCGAAGGCCGGCTCGGGATCGACAACTGTAGCGGCCGCGAAGACCGCTCCGACGGATCGGGCTCAATCAACTGCGCCGGAGGACTCGGGAAGCTGCGCTCCACTCCTGCCGTGGCATAGGTCTCCACCGTGACGTTCCCTGCCTGAGCCGTGGCCAGCTTGTATTTGCCCAGATTGAATCCCGCCAAAGGAATGGGACGTTCCGAAACCCATCTGGAGATCTGCTGAGTATTGGCTTGCTGAATATTGGTTGACTGAGCGAGGGTCTGCTGAACATTCGCATTCGGCACCGCGGTCGAAGCTGGCGTGGGCTTGCCCGTCGCCACCAGCGTCCAGCCCGCCGGATACTCGAACTCCAGATCGAAGTCCGCCATCGCAATTCCGCGATTCGGATACCACGTGCCCCGCGCTCCCACATACAGCAGGCCGTTGCCCGCTTCCGCCAGAACCTCGCCGCCATAAACAAATTCAAAGTCGATTTTCTGCCCAGCCCGCGCCGGCTGCGGCAACATTACCGCGACCAGGTCATTGCCACGGCGTGAAAGCTGCGTCCCTTCCACCGCCGGATTCTGTATGAACTCCACCGCCCGCCCGTCGAGCTTGACGCTTTCCATCTGCAGATATCGCGACAACTCAAACAGCACCGCCCGCGGCCCGCCTTCCTTGACTTCACATTGCACCTGGGCGCGCGCGCGAATTCGTTTCGGAGGCTGCACTTCGGTGGTGATCGCATAGCGGAGAACCGTGATCCAGCTGTCCCGCTTTTCCTTGGTTGCAGTTGGCGTCAAGGCGCCCTTCCCCGCGCAGTCCGGGGATTCACAGCCCGAGGACTAACTGTCCCGGTATTCACGGGCGAAAATGACGTCCAAACGTCGTAGTAAACGTCCTTATCCGCGGCTGCTTTCGCCTGCCCGGCCTGCACCTGTTCCGCCGCGGTGGAATCAAAGTAGACGTCGAACACACCCAGCTTGGTGCCTTGCAGCCGCGCGTGCAAAAACCGGTCTTCCCCGTCTAGCGGTTTAGCCATACCTGCTCGTTCCCGCGAAGTGCCGGTCACCGGAAGCATCCGGCTGTAGGTCAGCAGCAGCCGCATCGCATCCGCGTTGGCCAGATTCCGCGCCGTCTCGCTCCAGTGTTCGACGAACTCCCGCGAGTTGTCCGCTGCCCGCAAGTCGGGACGCAACTCGGCCGCCGCATCGTCGTTGAAGCGAAAATAAGCGGTGGCAAAGTGTTCTTCCAGAATTGCCATCCCCGTAAACAAACTCATCGATCTGCGTTCGACCTCATTCGGCGGCGTCAGCAGCACTTCGCCGTCGCCCTCAAAGAACGCTCCCGTGATCCGCCCCATCACGTCCTCAGTGAAAGCGATGGTGCCGTCCTCCAAACTGATGTGCACTGCTGACCGGTCCAGCGACGCGCCCCGCACCTGATAGACTCGCGCCGGATCGAGCCCCACGTGTCCGAGTTGCAGATACAGCACCTCGGCAGGCTTGTCCGGAGGATTCTCAGACGCGGACGCAGGCACGGCAGCCCATGCGCCCGCCGCCAGCCCGATCATCGCCGCAACTCGCAAGCCTCGCCGATCGAGTAGTACCTTCGTCACGTGGGTGGGCTCTCCTCAGTTGTTAGAATGCGCCTGAATGCGTCTACGTGTCACCATTCTCCTTATAGGGCAGCTTGCCTTGCTATGGCTGCTCGCCCCGACCGGCGCATCGGCGGATACCATCCATCTCAAGAATGGCCGCACCATCGTGGCCGATCACGTCCGCGAAAACGGCACTCATTACGAGTACGACATCGGCGACGACTCCTACGCCATCCTCAAATCTTCGGTGGATCACATCGATGCCGGGGGGATGCCTGCTCAAGCAGCATCCGGAGGGGCTAAGGTCGGCGACCTTCCCACCTTTACTCCCGCCGACAGCCTGGCCAACGAAGGGGATCTGGTCGCCAAAATCATCAAGGAAGGCAAAGTCGACCCCGACGCTCTCGCCGGCCTGGAAGCCAAGGGCAACGTTGAACTGAGCGCGACCGCCGACTTCATCGCCGGGAAATTCGAATTTGAACACGGCAACATCGCCCAGGCCCGGCAGTATTTCGAGAGCGCCCTGCGCTTCCAGCCCGACAATTCCACCATCCTCGTGTATTACTCGGCCTTGCTGGTCCGCACCGGAAATGCAGCCCAGGCACTGCCCTACGCCCAACGCGCGGTCGCGGCCGCACCCAGTTCGCCCGACGCCTACACCATGCTTGGCTATGCTCAGTTCGCCTCCGACCACACCAAGGAGGCCATCGCCTCCTGGAAGCATTCCCTCGAGTTGCGTCCCGATCCGGCAGTCCAGCAGTTCCTGGCCAAGGCCCAGCGCGAGCAGACGGTCGAGTCCGACTTCGCCTCGGGCGAAAGCACTCATTTCACTCTGCACTATGAGGGCAAGCAAACTTCCGACGCCTTTCGCGGACAAATCCTGCAGACGCTCGAAGCCGACTATGACGACCTGGTTCGCGACCTCGGCAGCCCACCCCGCGACAACATTCTGGTCACGCTCTACACCGAGCAAGCTTTTTTCGATGTCACCCACGCACCCAGCTGGTCCGGGGCACTCAATGACGGCAAGCTGCGCATCCCGGTCAGCGGCCTGAATTCCATGACCTCGGAACTGGCGCATGTTCTGAAACATGAACTGGCTCATTCGTTTATTGCGCAGCTCTCCGGCGGCCGCTGCCCGCCCTGGCTGCACGAAGGCATCGCCCAGTTCCTCGAACCCAAAAGCCTCGGCGGCGAAGGACACCAGCTCTCTCTGCTCTACAAAGCGCAACAGAATATTCCGCTGAACGCCCTCGAAGGCAGCTTCCAGAATTTTTCCGGCGCGCAAGCCTATGTCGCCTACGCCGAATCGTTGGCCGCCGTGTCCTACATCAACGATTCCTACGGGATGAGCGATATTCAGCGCATCCTCGAGCGCCTCAGCCAGGGCAATTCCACCGAAGCCGCCCTGCGCGCCACCATTCACTCCGACTACGGCCAACTGGAGACCGACCTGGCCCGCTATTTAGCCGACAAATACGGCGAGTAGCTCTCTTTCAGACCAGACCCTTGTCATCCCCAGACCCTTGTCATCCTGAGCGCAGCGAAGGAGCTATGCAACCGGCCGCGGAGTGCACAGGTCCTTCGCTTCGCTCAGGATGACAACGCAATTACAGGGTGACAACGCAATGATTACAACGCAAGGTTTGCCCCTTTCCTTTTCCTTGTGCTAGCTTCCCCCTTGAGCCTGTTCACGCATGCACTCCCTCTTTCACTCTCACGACGCCGTTCCTGTACCCGCGCCGGCCGAGCCCGTCCCCACGGTATTTCCCCAGATCGAGGGCGCAGAGATCGCGGCTCAATTCGTGGGCAAGCGCATAGCCGGAGATTTCTATGACTCCTTCCGCGTCGGCCCGGAGCGCGTTCTGTTCGGTCTGCTCGATGTTGCCGGACGCCGCGAGGAGAGCCGCGGCATCCTCGCCGCCGCCCAACAGGTTTTTCGCAACGTTGGAATTGAGCTTTTCTCACGCCCCGATATCAATGAATCCGACGCCATGACGAAACTCTGTCTGCGCATCAATCGCGGCCTCATCGAAACCTGTAAAGGCGTTCACTCCTGCCCCGCTTTTATCGCCTGCTATCACGAGAAGTTCGGCACGCTCTGCTACACCAATGCCGGACACACGCCCGCCCTGCTCCGCGATCACACCGGCATCGCCGAGCTCGGTTCGACCGGCCTGCCTCTGGGACTCTTTTCCCATGCCACTTGCGACGCTCCCACCGTAGGCCTGGAGAAAAATGCCGCTCTGCTGCTGGTTTCTCGCGGAGTGGTCTCCTGCCAGGGACATCACGAACGTTCCAGCGAGGAATTCGGCCTGCAAAGCATTAAACAGCTTTTGCAGGCTGCCCCAGCCAGCGGCGCCGCCGATCTCTGCTCCTCCGTACTGAACGCCGCCGCCGTCTTCGGTGGCGAAACTCCTCAGTGCGACGACCGCACGGCCCTGGCCCTGCTGCGCACCGCCTGATGCCGACGGCCAACTTTCCCGCCGTCCTTGGCGTCCAATCATTAGTCGCACCGGCGGGGTTGATTCAACACTGTTCGGGCTGAAGGAGTAAAATACCTAATCGGCCCGAGCCCACCTTTTGCCCGCAAGCCCGGGAAGCGCGATGGCCCACGACATCCTATGAAAAAAATTTGCCTGATCCTAAGTAGTTTCGTTCTGGTTGCTTTCCCGTGTCTGGTCGCATCATGTCTGGTCGCACAAGTTGCGCCACCAGCCTCGGCCACTCCGGCCGCGACAGCGGCAGCCTCTGTACCAGCGCCCGCTCCGGCTGCCCCCGCGCCCTCTGGCCAGGTGGTGGAAGAGATCATTACCCGCGTCAACAACCAGATCATCACCCGTTCCGAGTATGACCGCAGCAAGGAACAACTTCGTGAGGAAGTCAAACAGCAGAACCCCAAAGATCCCGACGCGGCCTACGCCGACCGCGAAAAGGACGTTCTCCGCGATCTCGTTGACCAGCAGCTTCTGCTCGACAAAGGCAAAGACCTCGGCATTACCGGCGACACCGAGCTGATCAAGCAACTCGACCAGATGCGCAAAGACATGAAGCTCGACTCCCTCGAAGATCTCGAAAAGGAAGCCACCAAACAGGGCATCTCCTGGGAGGATTTCAAGCAGACCCAGCGCAACCAGATCATCACCCGCAAAGTGATTGGCGAGGAAGTCAGCGGCCATCTCTCGGTCACCAAGGAAGAAGAGCAGAAGTTTTACGACGAACACAAGAGCGAGATGGAACAACCCGAGTTCATCCGCCTGGCTGAGATTCTGGTTGCGCCCAAAGCCGCCGCGCCCGCCGCCACCGACCCGGCCGCGCCCGCCGCTGCTCCAGTCGTGGATGAAGCCGCTCTCAGCGCCGCCGAGGCCAAGGCCAACGACCTCCTCAAGCAGATTCGCGCCGGAGCCGCTTTCGAAGATATTGCCAAGAAATATTCTGATGGCCCCTCGGCCGCCGACGGCGGTGCGCTTGGCATGTTCAAGCGCGGCCAGCTTGCCAAAGAACTCGAAGACCGAACTTTCGCCATGAAATCCGGCGACGTCACCGACGTGATTCGTACCAAGCAGGGCTACGTCATCCTGAAAGTCGAGGATCATCAGCAGGCCGGTATTCCCGCGATGAAAGATATTCTTCCCAAACTTCAGGACGCGCTCTACTACGAGAAGCTGCAGCCTGCCCTGCGCGCCTATCTCACGAAACTCCGCGAAGACGCCTACATCAAATATGCCCCGGGTTACGTCGACACCGGCGCCAGTCCCAACCAGACGCAGCCCGTCGAAACCGCCTCCGCCAGGGAAGCCGACGCCAAGAAGCTCAAGAAGAAACACAAGAAGCTGGGCTTCCTCTGATCTCTGCGAGCGGCGCGTGCTTTATACTCAGCACAGGTCATGCCGCACAACTCATGCGGCACAACTCATGCCGCTTAACTCATGAAAGACTTCTACATCGGCGATTGCGCGCGCCACGAGAACAAGGTCATCACCTCGAGCTTCGTCGTCGTCGGCAAACAGATCAAGCCCAAGAAAACCGGCGAACCCTACCTGGCGCTCACGCTCGGCGATCGCAGCGGCCAGCTCGAAGCCAAAATGTGGGACAACGTCGAAGAAGTCCTCGACGGCTTCGAGCAGGATGACTTCCTCAAGATCAAGGGCCTCATCAACAAATACAAAAACCGCTTTCAGCTCACCGTCCACAAACTGCGCAAGCTGGGCGAATCTGAAATCGACTTCGCCGACTATCTTCCGAAAACGACCAAAGACGTCGACGAACTCTGGCGAACTCTGGCCAACTACGTCGCCACTTTCGAGAACCCGCATCTCAAATCGCTCGTGCGGGCTTTCATGGACGACCCCGAAATCGCCGCCGCCTACCGCAACGCCCCCGCCGCCAAGACTCTGCATCACGCCTACATCGGAGGCCTGCTCGATCACGTCGTCTCGCTGTTCCGTTCCTGCGACCTGATGTGCGGCAACTACCCGCAGATCAATCGCGACTTGCTGCTTACCGGCGCATTTCTGCACGACATTGGAAAAATTCACGAGCTCACCTACAACCGTTCTTTCTCCTACACCACCAAGGGCCAGCTGCTCGGCCACATGATCATCGAACTCGAAATGCTGCAGGCCAAGCTCGCCGTGCTGCCCGCGTTTCCCGACGAACTCAAGACGATGATCGAGCACCTCATCATCAGCCATCACGGCCAGTACGATTTCGGCTCGCCGAAACTGCCCATGTTCCCCGAAGCGCTCATGCTGCATTATCTCGACGACCTCGACTCCAAGATGGAAGCCATGCGCGCCCACTTCGAGCGCGAAGCCGCCCTCGACAGTCCCTGGACCAGCTACAACGCCGTCCCTGGGCCGCCCGCTCCTGAACACCGAAAAATTTCTCGCTCCGAAAAAACCTGCGCCGCCGACTGAAGATCCCGCCGCCACCGACGCCGAACTCGACGAACCCGATCCCGCTCCCACCTTGCCCGGCCTCGATCCCCGGCGTTAAAGTGTGGAGCGGGCACTCCTGCCTGCTTGCTCTTGATTTTGATCTCGCCTCCGGGTGCCCCATCCTTGTCGCGTTCTTTGCGACAGGGTGGGGACTTTGACGGATTTGAAGAGGGTTAATCGATGTCCAAACTCAAAGCGCCGAAAAAATCCGCGCCCAAGAAACAACCACCCGATCCTCCCGGCTGCCGCGCTGGATTGCCGCACATCCCCGCGAATTATGGCCTGAAACCCCGCAAGCACTACCTCCCTTTCAGCCACGCCGAAGAACGCCTCACGAAATCCCGCAATTACTGGATCTGCACCGCCCGCCCCGACGGCCGCCCCCACTCCATCCCCGTCTGGGGATTCTGGATCGAAGGCGCCCTTTACTTCGGCACCGGGCGCGATTCGCGCAAAGCCTGCAACCTGGCTCACAACCCCGCCGTCTCGATCCATCTCGACTCCGGCGACGACGTAGTCATTCTCGAAGGCACTGTGGTCGAGCTCGACCTTTCCAATAAGACGCAGCTCAAGAAGCTGGACGCCGCATCCCGCGCCAAGTACAAGATGCCGATGGTGGCCGGGCCGGAAAATGTCCATCTATTCGGTCCGCCCCCGCGTCGTGCTGGCCTGGACCGAAAAAGATTTCCCCTACAACGCCACTCGCTGGCAATTCGACACGACGGGCGCCTGAACAGAAAGCTCCCATGCTCGACTTTAACCGCTTCGAAATTCTGACCTTTGATTGCTACGGCACGCTCATCGACTGGGAAGCCGGAATTCTCGCGGCGCTTCACCCAATTCTCACCGCCCACGAGAAAAAGATCGACGACGCCAGCCCTCCTGAAACTCTACGGAGATTTCGAGCACCGTCTCCGAACAAGGCCCCATTTCGTCCCTATCGCGAAGTCTCGAATCCGTGGTCCGCCAGTTTGGAGACGAGCTTCGATTCGCTCCCACCGCCGAAGAAGCCCGCTCGCTACCCGCTTCTCTCCCCACCTGGAAACCCTGGCCCGATACTGTCGCCGCTCTTCGCCAGCTAAAATCGCGCTTTCGCCTCGCCATTCTCTCCAACGTAGACGACGATCTCTTCGCTCTCACTCGCCCCCAGCTTGAAATTGCATTCGATGAAGTCATTACCGCCCAGCAAGCCCGGGCCTACAAACCTTCGCTGAAAATGTTTGAGCTCGCCCTGAGCCGCATCCACGCCCCCGCCCATCGCGTGTTGCACGTTGGTCAGAGCATCTACCACGACGTAATTCCCGCGCAGGCGCTCGGCCTCGCCACAGTATGGGTGAACCGTCCCTCAGCCCGCCCCGGTGTCGGCGCCGTCACCGCCGCCGAAGCCACGCCCGACTCACAGTATCGAGCCTCGCAGAACTCGCCGCAGCCGCGGCCATGACTAGAGGTAGCGTTAAGGTCGGAAGAAATACTTGCCGAAACGCAGCCGCGAAGCGGCGGAAGAATGAAGCCCACAGCCTGCCCTGAACTTCGCCGAAGGGGCGCAAGCCGTGGGTAAAAAGACCAAACGATGAACCAGCCCCGAAGGGGCGAAAGAAACGCGGCAATAGAGGCTGCGAGAAGCTATGAAGTCCGAACCTTAGGAGTTCATCGGCACTTTCACCACCCGCTTCTGAATCGCCCACATCACCAGTTCTGCCTTGTTGTGAACCCCCAGCTTGCGCATCAGGTTAAACTTGTGCGCATCCACGGTTTTCATGCTGAGTCCGAGAACATCGGCCGCGGAGCGCACCGTCTTTCCTTCCGCCAGCAACTTCAGCACTTCCCGCTCGCGCGCCGTCAGAACGCGCCTTCGCGGCAGCAGTTCCTCCGACGGCCAATCCCGCGCCGGCCTTTCCTGCTACCACGTTTTTCTTGAGCGGTGTTCGTCCGTCTCACCATCTCCACCAGCTCTGCCGCAGAAGTCCGCCGCACCGCGCAACCGGCCCTTCGCCGCACGCTTCCTGCGGCAGTTCATCACCTTCGTGCGCCGTCAGGAATAGTACTTTGCTCGAACTCGGACTTTTGCCCCAGAATCAGCCACTCCGTCTGATCGGCCGTGCACCCTCAAACATATGCACGCCCACAATCACCACCGCTGGCCGGTACTCAAAAACCTTTCGCAGCGCTTCGCCGGTATTGCCCGCCTCGGCCACGACTTCCATGTCCGGTTCGTCTTCCAGCAAGCGCCGCAGTCCCTGGCGCAGCAGAACGTGGTCGTGTACCAGCAGGCAACGGATGCTCTTCGCGTCCGAGAACTCCTCGCGGCGTATTGTGCGTGGGGGCACACAGGTAAAACTCACCTTATGGCGGCCAGAGAAATTTGCGATGCGACGCGGTTCCCGGGGAACCCAGTCGGTAGAGCGTTACCTGATTCTAACCCCCCGGGTTCCCGCCAATCCACTCGGTGAAAATCCGATCTCCCGCTCACTTTTCTTTCGCTGCCATTCTCCGGTTCCGCTCCCGACAGCTCTTATCCCTTCCCGCAATCAGGTACAATCGACCGTTTATGCTGCGATATTTCACTGCCGGAGAATCCCATGGCGAAGCTCTGGTCGCCTTCCTTTCCGGCATGCCCGCTGGATTGAAAATCGATCAAAATCTTCCTCGACCGGGAGCTCTGGCGCCGCCAGCAGGGCTACGGTCGCGGCGGCCGCATGAAGATCGAGCGCGACACCGCCCACATTCTTTCCGGCGTACGGCAGGGCATGACCATCGGCTCGCCCATCTCCGTACAGCTCGAAAATCGTGACTGGAAAAACTGGCAGGAATCTTTACCCGTCAGCGAAGGCGATCCCGCCAAGCACCAAGCGCGTCGCCTCTCCTCGACCCGGCCACGCCGATCTCGCCGGAGCGTCTGAAATATAATTTCTCTGAAGCCCGCTACGTGCTCGAACGCGCCTCCGCCCGCGAATCGGCCGCCCGCGTAGCCATCGGCGCAATCGCCAAACTTTTCCTGCGCGGACTCGGTATTGAAGTGCTCAGTCACGTGGTCACTACCGGCAACGTTTCCTTCGCCGGCCAGGTTTAGTGGGAAAAATTCGTGCGCTCCACGCTCGCGAAGAAGTGCTGCTCAACTGCGCCGACCCTGAAACCGAGCAGCGCATGAAAGAAGAAGTCGACAAAGTTCTCAAGACCGGCGACTCTCTCGGCGGCGTCTTTGAAGTCGTCGCACATGCGGTTCTCCCCGGCCTCGGCACCTACGTCCAGTGGGACGAGCGCCTTGACGCCCTGCTGGCCGCCGCCGTCATGTCGCTGCAAGCCGTCAAGGCCGTCGAGATCGGCTCCGGCGTTGCCGCCGCGTTTCACCCGGCTCCGCCATACACGACGAAATCGGCTACGCCGCCACTTCCGGTTTTACCGCTTTCTCCCGCACCCGCAACAACGCCGGAGGCATTGAAGGCGGCGTCTCCAACGGCGAAGAAATCCGCGTGCGCGGCTATCTGAAACCAATTTCCACACTCCGGCGCCCTCTGCAGTCGGTTTATTTCTCCACCCGCGAACCGGTCAAAGCCGCCTTCGAGCGTTCTGATGTTTGCGTAGTTCCCGCAGCAGGGGTGGCCGCCGAGGCCATGGTCGCGCTTACCCTCGCCCGCTGCGCTTTAGAAAAATTCGGCGGCGATTCCATGACGGAGACCCTGAGAAATTTTCACGGCTACTGCCAGCAGCTAAGAAATTACTGATGATTAATTATCGATGATTTATCCCATCGATAATTAATCATCAGTAATTTCTTAGCTGCTGGCAGTAGCCGTGAAAATTTCTCAGGGTCTCCGTCATGGAATCGCCGCCGAATTTTTCTAAAGCGCAGCGGGCGAGGGTAAGCGCGACCATGGCCTCGGCGGCCACCCCTGCTGCGGGAACTACGCAAACATCAGAACGCTCGTAGGCGGCCTTGACCGGTTCGCGGGTGGAGAAATCAACCGACTGCAGAGGGCGCCGGAGTGTGGAAATTGGTTTCAGATAGCCGCGCACGCGGATTTCTTCGCCGTTGGAGACGCCGCCTTCAATGCCTCCGGCGTTGTTGCGGGTGCGGGAGAAAGCGGTAAAACCGGAAGTGGCGGCGTAGCCGATTTCGTCGTGCACGGCGGAGCCGGGTGCAAACGCGGCGGCAACGCCGGAGCCGATCTCGACGGCCTTGACGGCTTGCAGCGACATGACGGCGGCGGCCAGCAGGGCGTCAAGGCGCTCGTCCCACTGGACGTAGGTGCCGAGGCCGGGAGGAACCGCATGGGCGACGACCTCGAAGACGCCGCCGAGAGAGTCGCCGGTCTTGAGAACTTTGTCTACTTCTTCTTTCATGCGCTGCTCAGTTTCAGGGTCGGCGCAGTTGAGCAGAACTTCTTCGCGAGCGTGGAGCGCGCGAATCTTTTCCCACGGGACCTGACCGGCGAATGAGACGCTGCCGGTGGCGACCACGTGACTGAGCACTTCAATACCAAGTCCGCGCAGGAAAAGTTTGGCGATTGCGCCGATGGCCACGCGGGCGGCCGATTCGCGGGCGGAGGCGCGTTCGAGCACGTAGCGGGCTTCAGAGAAATTATATTTCAACGCTCCGGCGAGATCGGCGTGGCCGGGTCGCGGGGAGGCGACGCGCTTGTGCTTGGCGGGATCGCCCTCGCTGACCGGTAAAGATTCCTGCCAGTTTTTCCAGTCACGATTTTCGAGCTGCACGGAGATGGGCGAGCCGATGGTCAGGCCTTGCCGCACGCCGGAAAGAATGTGGGCGGTGTCGCGCTCGATCTTCATGCGGCCGCCGCGACCGTAGCCTTGCTGGCGGCGCCAGAGTTCCCGGTCGAGGAAGCTTTGATCGATTTTCAACCCAGCGGGCATGCCGGAAAGGAAAGCGACCAGAGCCTCGCCATGGGATTCTCCGGCAGTGAAATAGCGCAGCATAAACGGTCGATTGTACCTGATTGCGAGGCGAGATCGGGATGTCAGGAGCGGAATCCGGAGGGCGTTTTCGAAAGAAAGGCGCGGGAGAATCGATTTTCACAAGGTAAAGCCCTGTACGAGCGGTTACAATGAATTGACGTTCTCCGGACGAGTTCGAGCCGAACCCGCGCCACATCGCAAGTCTCTCTGGCCCCGAGTGAGTTTTACCGTGCATCCGCACACCCAATTCGATCACGAGGAGTTTTCTGGCATGCGGAAGATTCGTTGCCTGCTGGCGCACGACCATGTTTTGCTGCGCCAGGGATTGCGGCGTTTGCTGGAGGATGAGCCCGACATGGAAGTCGTGGCGGAGGCGGGAAGTGCCGGCGAAGCGCTGCGAAAGATTTTTGAGTGTCGGCCGGAGATTGTGATCACGGGCGCGCATATGTTTGAGGGTGCAGCCGATCAAACCGAGAGGTTGATTCTGGGGCAGTGTCCGGGGAGCAAGGTGCTTTTTCTCAGCAACGAAGAAGAAGACGACCGGCCGCGGGCCGATGTGGCCGGTTGCGTGGTGCGGCAGACGTCCGCGGCAGAGTTGGTGGAGATGGTGCGGAGAACGCACGCCGCTCCGCGGATGGAGCATGAAAGGCGCGGAGCGGAATGGCCGTCAGAGGAACTGCTGCCGCGAAGGCGCGTTCTGACGGCGCGCGAGCGGGAAGTGCTGAAGTTGCTGGCGGAAGGAAAGACGGTGCGCTCCGCGGCCGATGTTCTCGGACTCAGCATGAAAACCGTGGATGCGCACAAGTTTAACCTGATGCGCAAGCTGGGGGTTCACAACAAGGCAGAACTGGTGATGTGGGCGATTCAGAAGCGGGTGGTGAAAGTGCCGATGAACTCCTAAGGTTCGGACTTCATAGCTTCTCGCAGCCTCTATTGCCGCGTTTCTTTCGCCCCTTCGGGGCTGGTTCATCGTTTGGTCTTTTTACCCACGGCTTGCGCCCCTTCGGCGAAGTTCAGGGCAGGCTGTGGGCTTCATTCTTCCGCCGCTTCGCGGCTGCGTTTCGGCAAGTATTTCTTTCCGACCTTAACGCTACCTCTAGTCATGGGCCGCCGCTGCGGCGAGTTCTGCAAGGCTCGACACTGTCAGATCGGGAGTGGCTTCGGCGGCGGTGACGGCGCCGACACCGGGGCGGGCTGACGGACGGTTCACCCACACTGTGGCGAGGCCGAGCGCCTGCGCGGGAATTACGTCGTGGTAGATGCTCTGGCCCACGTGCAACACGCGGTGGGCGGGGGCGTGGATGCGGCTCAGGGCCAGCTCGAACAGTTTCAGCGACGGTTTGTAGGCCCGGGCTTGCTGGGCGGTAATGACCTCGTCAAATGCAACTTCAAGTTGGGGGCGAGTGAGGGCGAAGAGATCGTCGTCTACGTTGGAGAGAATGGCGAGGCGAAAACGCGTTTTGAGCTGGCGCAGCGCGGCGACGGTGTCAGGCCACGGCTTCCAGGTGGAGAGTGAAGCGGGTAGCGAGCGGGCTTCTTCGACGGTGGGAGCGAATCGAAGCTCATCTCCAAACTGGCGGACCACCGACTCGAGCACTTCGCGATAGGGACGGAATGGGGCCTGTTCGGAACGCTGCTCGAAATCTCCGTAGAGTTTGAGGAGGCTGGCGTCGTCGATCTTTTTCTCGTGGGCGGAGAGAATTGGGCGAAGCGCCGCGAGAATTCCGGCTTCCCAGTCGATGAGCGTGCCGTAGCAATCAAAGGTCAGAACTTCGAAGCGGTTAAAGTCGAGCATGGGAGCTTTCTGATCAGGCGCCCGTCGTGTCGAATTGCCAGCGAGTGGCGTTGTAGGGGAAATCTTTTTCGGTCCAGGCCAGCACGACGCGGGGGCGGACCGAATAGATCACATTCTCCGGCCCGGCCACCATCGGCATCTTGTACTTGGCGCGGGATGCGGCGTCCAGCTTCTTGAGCTGCGTCTTATTGGAAGGGTCGAGCTCGACCACAGTGCCTTCGAGAATGACTACGTCGTCGCCGGAGTCGAGATGGATCGAGACGGCGGGGTTGTGAGCCAGGTTGCAGGCTTTGCGCGAATCGCGCCCGGTGCCGAAGTAAAGGGCGCCTTCGATCCAGAATCCCCAGACGGGGATGGAGTGGGGGCGGCCGTCGGGGCGGGCGGTGCAGATCCAGTAATTGCGGGATTTCGTGAGGCGTTCTTCGGCGTGGCTGAAAGGGAGGTAGTGCTTGCGGGGTTTCAGGCCATAATTCGCGGGGATGTGCGGCAATCCAGCGCGGCAGCCGGGAGGATCGGGTGGTTGTTTCTTGGGCGCGGATTTTTTCGGCGCTTTGAGTTTGGACATCGATTAACCCTCTTCAAATCCGTCAAAGTCCCCACCCTGTCGCAAAGAACGCGACAAGGATGGGGCACCCGGAGGCGAGATCAAAATCAAGAGCAAGCAGGCAGGAGTGCCCGCTCCACACTTTAACGCCGGGGATCGAGGCCGGGCAAGGTGGGAGCGGGATCGGGTTCGTCGAGTTCGGCGTCGGTGGCGGCGGGATCTTCAGTCGGCGGCGCAGGTTTTTTCGGAGCGAGAAATTTTTCGGTGTTCAGGAGCGGGCGGCCCAGGGACGCGTTGTAGCCGGTCCAGGGACTGTCGAGGGCGGCTTCGCGCTCGAAGTGGGCGCGCATGGCTTCCATCTTGGAGTCGAGGTCGTCGAGATAATGCAGCATGAGCGCTTCGGGGAACATGGGCAGTTTGGGCGAGCCGAAATCGTACTGGCCGTGATGGCTGATGATGAGGTGCTCGATCATCGTCTTGAGTTCGTCGGGAAACGTCGGGCAGCAGTGCGAGCTTGGCCTGCAGCATTTCGAGTTCGATGATCATGTGGCCGAGCAGCTGGCCCTTGGTGGTGTAGGAGAACGAACGGTTGTAGGTGAGCTCGTGAATTTTTCCGATGTCGTGCAGGAATGCGCCGGTGAGCAGCAAGTCGCGATTGATCTGCGGATAGTTGCCGCACATCAGGTCGCAGGAGCGGAACAGCGAGACGACGTGATCGAGCAGGCCGCCGATGTAGGCGTGATGCAGAGTCTTGGCGGCGGGAGCGTTGCGGTAGGCGGCGGCGATTTCAGGGTCGGCCATGAAGGCCTGCACGAGCGACCTGAGATGCGGATTCTGGAATGTGGCGACGAAATTGGTGAGCGTCTGCCAGAGTTCGTCGATGTCTTTGGTGGTCTTGGGAAGGTAGTCGGCGAAGTCGATTTCGGATTCGCCCAGCTTGCGCAGTTTGTGGATGGTGAGCTGAAAACGGTTTTTGTATTTGTTGATGAGGCCTTTGATCTTGAGGAAGTCGTCCTGCTCGAAGGCGTCGAGAACTTCTTCGACGTTATCCCACATTTTGGCTTCGAGCTGGCCGCTGCGGTCGCCGAGAGTGAGGGCGAGGTAAGGCTCTCCGGTTTTCTTGGGCTTGATCTGCTTGCCGACGACGACGAAGCTCGAGGTGATGATCTTGTTCTCGTGGCGGGCGCAATCGCCGATGTAGAAATCTTTCATGGGAGTATATTGCCCGGAAATGGGCCGTGCTGAGTATAAAGCACGCGCGGCAGGATCCCGCCGGCAAAGTATTAAAGATCGAAACAATCAAAACTCAGAGGAAGCCCAGCTTCTTATGTTTCTTCCGGCCGACTTCTTGGCGTCGGTTCTGAGCGGAGGCAGTTTCGACCGGCGGGTCTGGTTGGGGCTGGCTCCGGTGTCGACATAGCCCGGCGCGTATTTCGATGTAGGCGTCTTCGCGCAGCTTGGTGAGATAGGCGCGGAGGGCGGGCTGCAGCTTCTGGTAGTAAAGAGCGTCCTGAATTTTGGGAAGGACGTCCTTCATAGGAGGGATGCCGGCCTGCTGGTGATCTTCGACCTTCAGGATCACATAGCCCTGCTTGGTGCGGATCACGTCGGTGACTTCGCCGGTTTTGATGGCGAAAGTTTTGTCCTCGAGTTCTTTGGCGAGCTGGCCGCGCTTGAACATGCCGAGCGCGCCGCCATCGGCGGCGGAAGGGCCATCAGAGGATTTCTTGGCAATGTCTTCGAAGTTGGCGCCGTCGTGAATCTGCTTGAGCAGGTCGTTGGCCTTGGCTTCGGCCGCGGCTGAGGGCGGCATCGTCAACGACGGGCTGCGCACCTGCGGCGGGTGCCGGTGCGTTAGGGTCGCTAACTGCGGGCGGGGCAGCCGGAGCGGCTGCGAAGGTTTGGGTGCGACCAGAATCTCGCTTAGGCGAATGAACTCTGGGCGCTCCATCTCGCCTTGTGTTCGTCATAGAACTTCTGTTCTTCGTCTTTGCTGACGCTGAGGTGGCCGCCGACTTCCTCGCCGATCACTTTTCGGGTGATGATGCTGGTTGCGCTGAGTCTGCTTGAAATCTTCCCAGGAGATGCCCTGCTTTACGGCTTCTTTCTCGAGGTCTTCCATGGAATCGAGTTTCATTTCCTTGCGCATCTGATCGAGCTGCTTGATCAGTTCGGTGTCGCCAGTGATGCTGAGATCTTTGCCCTTGTCGAGAAGGAGTTGCTGGTCGACGAGATCGCGGAGAACGTCTTTTTCGCGGTCGGCATAGGTTTTATCGGGATCTGCGGGATCCTGCGCTTAACCTCGTCGCGGAGCTGATCCTTACTGCGCGCATATTCGGAGCGGGTAATGATCTGGTTGTTGACGCGGGTGACGATTTCTTCGACAACTTGTCCGGAAGGCTGCGCGGGAACCTGAGCGGCGGCCGGGGCGGCGGCTGCGGGCTGTCGCGGGTGGAGCAGCCGATGAAGCGGCCGGTGGCGCAGCAATTTTGTGGCTCCGAGCGCCGTCAGCGCCCAGCCATGGTGTCAGAACCAGACCAGCGTGAACAGGCAGACTATACGAAGTAGACAAAGTTTCTTCATAGGATGCATTGGGCCGCCATGCTTTCCGGGCTTGCGGGCAAAGGGCGGGCTCAGGCCGATGAGATATTTTACTCCTTCGGCCGGAGCCCGGGCTGCCCGCGTAGCCTCATCGATTTGACGCCGGGAAGGCGGTAAAGTTGGCCGGGCGGAGAATAGAAAGGTCAGGTTGTGCGCACCCAGGGCCAGGGCGGTACGGTCATCGCAGAGGGGGTCGTCACACCCGAAGGCGGCGGCGGCCTTCAAGATGGAGGTAGCAGAGTCGGCGTTGCGTCGGGGCGGGGGCAGTCTGCAAGGAGCTGCTTGACGCGTTCCAGGCCGAATTCTCGCCGGAGCGTTCGTGGTGGCTCTCGCAGTCGACGACTCCGCGAGAGACCAGCAGCAGCGAGGCGCCTTTGGCGAGGCCCACCGTGGGAGCATCGGAAGTGGCGTGGGAAAACAGGCCCAGAGGCAGGCCAGTCGAAGGCAGTTCGGTAATGCCAGTGTGTCGCGGATCAGGCCGGGGGTGTGACCGGCATTGGCGTAGCAGAGGGTGCCGAACTTTTCGTGGTAGCAGGCGATAAAGCCGGGCAAGAGTGTACGCCGCGGGAGTGCTCGATGAGGCCGCGATTGATGCGAAGGTTGAGTTCGGTCATGGCCTCGGATTCGTTAATGTCCGGGCGGGAGAACAGTTCGGTTCCGAAGGTGCGGAAGATTTCCTGCGCGACGTGAGAAGACGGCGGTTCTGGTCGCGGCGGCCGGCAACGTCGAGCAGGCCGAAGAGGACGCGCTCGGGGCTGACGCGAATGGAATCGTAGAAATCTCCGGCAACCGCGCTGGCCTACGAAGACGGCTGCGATGTCCGCGCCCTCGATCTGGGGAAAGGGTGGGTGACAGGTTCGAGACGGCGGTGTACGGGCTCGGGATCTAGAGGGAAAAAGGAATTGCATGGGGGGGGGACCCTAGAGGCGAAGCTAGCACAGGAAAGGAGTGGGGGCAAATTGCGGTGTGCAGGCAAAAGGCGATTTCATCGAAATTCTCTCCGCTACCGCAGCCGGCGCGGCTGTCTCTGCATTTCGAATCGCACGCTCGCTGCACTCAGGGACGGACGAATGCCTCCGTCCCAATGCGCTTTCCAAAGATGACAGGTCTAGGATGCAGGGTCTGGCGGAATACAGTGCCTAGTCGCCGTACTTGTCAGCGAGAATACTTGGCCGAGGTCCGTTTCGAACTGGCCGTAGTCGGAGTGGATGGTTGCGCGCAGGGCGGCTTCGGTGGAATCTGCTTGGCCCAGGCGTTTGAGGATCCGGTGAACGTCGCTGATGCCGTAGGAGTCGTTGATGTAGGATACGGCCGCGAGCGATTCGGCGTACGCGAGGTAGGCCTGCGAACCCGAGAACTTCAGGAAGCTTCCTTCGAGAGCGTTCAGCGGAATTTCTGTTGCGCTTTAAAGAGTACGCGAGCTCATGTCCGTTGGCGCCGAGGTTCTTGGGTTCGAGGAACTGCGCGATGCCTTCTGCAGCCATGCCCGGCATCGTCCGCCAGAAGCTGGTTGATAAACGAGTGCGCCAGTTCTGCTTGAGAACGTGCGCCAGTTCCGGCGTCATGGAATTCATGCCGACCCGGATGCGCAGCTTGCCGTCATTGATGGCTCCAGACCAGGTTGGTGCCTGGGTGACGTCGAAGAACGCCTGCTCGGTGTAGAGAGTGACGACGATATTGTCGCGGGGCGGGTTGCCGAGATTGCGCGCCAGATCGTCGTAGTCGGATTTCCAGGGTGGGCGACGATTTGTCCGCGGAACGATTCGGGAAGTCTGTTTGCCTTCGTAGTGAAGGGTGAAATGACTGCTCTCGCCCTGCGCGAAGTCGGATTCAACGGTTTGTTCGCGCTGGGCCTTGGCCAGGAGTTGCTGGACGGCCGAATCGGGACGTAATTCGAGCGAGCGTTTCCAGGAGGCGACTGCATCTTTGGTGTGGTCGGAGGCGAACTGGGCGTAGCCGAGCATGGTGTAAGCGTCGGGCGAAGTGGGTGCGGTCCCGAACGGCGCGCTCGGCGTAGGGCAGCGCATGCCGCTGCGTTTCCGGTGCGGGCAATAGAGCAAGGCGGCGTAATAGACAAGGATGGTCGAATTATTCGGTTGGAAGCGCAGGGCGCTTTCGAAATATTGCCGGGACTGGGCGATGTTGCCGTGTTCGAACTCAAATTTTCCGGCGATGAAATCGGCGGTCGCGCTTAATTCGGCGTTGCCTTTGGCTTCGAGGCT
This sequence comes from uncultured Acidobacteriota bacterium, assembly GCA_963800405.1. Lineage (GTDB taxonomy): Bacteria > Acidobacteriota > Terriglobia > Terriglobales > Acidobacteriaceae > Sulfotelmatobacter. Next base: position 1,193 of record CAWDBW010000045.1, on the reverse strand, counting down.
CGCCAGAGCGTCGGGGTTGACCTTGCCTTCCTCGACGATTTTGCCGACGAGGTTGCCTTCATTGGCCAGACTGTCGTTGGGAGTGAAGGCGGGCAGGCTCGGCGACTTTCGCCGCGCTGGAGGAGGATTGCGCAGGCATGCCTCCTGCGTCGATGTGATCCACGGATGATTTGAGGATGGCGTAGGAATCGTCGCCGATGTCATATTCGTAATGGCTGCCGTTTTCGCGAACGTGATCGGCTACGATGGTGCGTCCATTCTTGAGATGGATGGTGTCAGCCCACGCACCCGGCGCTGGCCAGCAGCGCGAGCAAAAGCAAACTGCCCGGAAAACCGAAAAAAGTGACACGCAGACGCATTCAGGCGCATTCTAACAACTGAGGACAGTGCGACCACGTGACGAAGGTACTACTCGATCGGCGAGGCTTGCGAGTTGCGGCGATGATCGGGCTGGCGGCGGGCGCATGGGCTGCCGTGCCTGCGTCCGCGTCTGAGAATCCTCCGGACAAGCCTGCCGAGGTGCTGTATCTGCAACTCGGACACGTGGGGCTCGATCCGGCGCGGGTCTATCAGGTGCGGGGCGCGTCGCTGGACCGGTCAGCAGTGCACATCAGTTTGGAGGACGGCACCATCGCTTTCACTGAGGACGTGATGGGGCGGATCACGGGAGCGTTCTTTGAGGGCGACGGCGAAGTGCTGCTGACGCCGCCGAATGAGGTCGAACGCAGATCGATGAGTTTGTTTACGGGGATGGCAATTCTGGAAGAACACTTTGCCACCGCTTATTTTCGCTTCAACGACGATGCGGCGGCCGAGTTGCGTCCCGACTTGCGGGCAGCGGACAACTCGCGGGAGTTCGTCGAACACTGGAGCGAGACGGCGCGGAATCTGGCCAACGCGGATGCGATGCGGCTGCTGCTGACCTACAGCCGGATGCTTCCGGTGACCGGCACTTCGCGGGAACGAGCAGGTATGGCTAAACCGCTAGACGGGGAAGACCGGTTTTTGCACGCGCGGCTGCAAGGCACCAAGCTGGGTGTGTTCGACGTCTACTTTGATTCCACCGCGGCGGAACAGGTGCAGGCCGGGCAGGCGAAAGCAGCCGCGGATAAGGACGTTTACTACGACGTTTGGACGTCATTTTCGCCCGTGAATACCGGGACAGTTAGTCCTCGGGCTGTGAATCCCCGGAC
>CAWDBW010000044.1:0-87457 GCA_963800405.1 uncultured Acidobacteriota bacterium | reverse complement strand
GAATCTTCAAAGCCGGATTCAGCGACGAGAGCGGGCTCTGCAGCACCAGGGCAATTTTTCTGCCGCGCAGGCTGCGCAGTTCGCGCTCGCGAAGGGTCAACAGATCGGAGCGGTCGAACTTGATGGCGCCTTCGACTTTCGCGCGCTTGCGATCGAGCAGGCCGAGGATCGACATGGCTAGCGTGCTCTTGCCGGAACCGCTTTGTCCCACCAATCCGAGCACTTCGCCGCGGCGGATTTCGAATTCCACCTCGCGCAGCACAGGGGGCTTTTCGCCGTAGCGCACGGAAAGGTGGGCGGCGAGAAGAATGTCGGGTTGAATGCGCTGGTCCATCTTTTCTGTCTTTACTCTGTCTTTTCTCTCCCTGTAAATCCGTGCAAATCCGTGGCAAAAGACGTTCTGCCTACTTCACGGCGATGTGCTCGACGTTCCAGTAGGTCTGCGGCACCAGAATCACCGGGCTTGCGCCTTGCACGTGGGCGGCGACCGCCGAGAGCGCGTTGCGATTGACCAGATAAATGAACGGGGCCTGCTCGACCGCAATCTCCTGCACGCGGTCAAAACTTGCTTTGCGTTTCTGGGCGTCGGCCGAAGAAGCCTGCGCCCGCATCAGGCGGTCGATCTCGGCTTCCCACTGGGTTTCTGGAGATTTTTCAGACGGATTCCATTGGTGGTTTTCCGACGAACTCAGCCACACGTTCATCTGCTCGTTGGGGTCGAGGCCTACGTTGGTGAGTCCGAGCAGGATGGCCTCATAGTCGAAAGTCTGTGTCATGCGCTCGATCAGCGAAGGGAAGTCGAGGGTGACGACATTCACATGGATGCCAATCTTCTGCAGGTCTTCCTGAATCATGGCGGCCATGCGCTCGCGATATTTATTGCCGGAATTGGTGATGACGGAAAATACGACTTCGTTCCCGTCTTTGTCTTTGAGCGCCCCGTTTTCCATGCGGAAACCCTCGCCCTGCAAGGCTTTCAGCGCGGCATCGGGGGCATAGGTTTCGGGCTTGAGACGGGCGTTGAACCAGAACTTGTTGGCGGGCGAAACCGGGCCGATCGCAGCCTGGGCGTGGCCGCGAAAAACCACCCGGGCCAGGTCGCCGCGATTGATGGCCTGAGAAATTGCGCGGCGGAAATTGGCCGAGCGAAACCAGTTTTTCTTATATCCGGGAAGCGGCGACTTGGCGACTTCGTTGAACCACATCTGCTCGCTGTCGAGCGACGGACCGGCATCATGGACGAGCTGGGAAGACGTGGCCGCCAGTTTGTCGAAGTACTCGCTGTCCAGCGAATTGATGAGGTCGATTTCTGAGCGCTTGAAGCGCAACATTTCGACGTCGCGGTTGGGCTGAATGTCGAGACGGATGGAATCCAGGTAGGGCAGCTTGCGGCTCTGCGCGTCGGTCTTCCAATAGTTCGGATTGCGCTTCAACAGCACGGTTGAGCCAGCCTTGTAATCGGACACCATGAAAGGGCCGAGGACAGCCATTTCCCTTTTGGCGGAGTGCGCGGAGAGAATTGCGACCTGATCGAAGGCCCGGTCGAGTCCGGCGACGGGCGCGGGAAACGTGATGGAAATCTGCGTGGCGGAAGTTATTTTCGTTTCGACACTGCCGGGCCCGGAGCGGAACGCATCGCCGGTAGGCGAATGCAGCGCGGGATCCATCAACTGCTGCACGGTGTAAGCGACGTCGTCGGCGGAGAAGGGCGTGCCATCGGAGAACGAAATTCCGCTGCGCAGCTGGAAGGTGATCTGGCGGCCGTCATTCGATACTCTCCAGGACTGCGCCAGTTCCGGTTCCAGAGCCTGGGTTTGACGGTTCAGGCGCAGCAACACGCCCCCGGTCAAGTAGCGGATGGCGATCGAGGCATCGTCTTCGACCTTCAGCGGATCAAACGTCTTCGGTTCGGAGCGCAGGCAAAACCGCAGCTCGCCCTGCGCGACGGCCGAGCCGGTCAAAATGCCCAGGCATGCCGCCGACGCCATCACCGCGGCCAAAATTGCTTTTCTGCAGATTGCTGCCGTTGCCATGAACTGCCAACCTTTTATGGAGCCGGCCGCCGCTTATGCGGCGGCCTGTTCCTCGTTCGAAAGCATGAGTTGAAACGATGTGACCACCACCACCAGCAAAATCAGAGGAACGAACTTCCACGGTTCCTCGCCGACTGAAACCAGGCCTTCGAGTTCCCGCAACAGGCTGCCCCAGGACGGCATGGGTTCGGCTACGCCCAGTCCGAGGATGCCCAGATTTGCCTCGCTCAAAATGAAGACCGGAATTGAAATCCAGAACTGCGCCAGCAGCACCGGCTTCAGATTGGGCAGTACGTGAATCCAGAACAAGCGCGCGCCGCAAACGCCGGAGGCTCGCGCCTGCCGCACAAAATCCGATTCGCGCAACGAGCCAGCCGTCGAGCACAACACGCGCGCCGCGCTGGTCCAACCTAAAAGGCCTAGCATCAGAAACGTCACCATCACCGAAACCAGGGGCGACACATTCAGCGGCATGAGCGCGCGCACCGTGATCAGCAGGAACAGCCAGGGCAGGGACAGAAATAAATCGGTCATCGCCATGGCGGCCCGGCCCACATGCCACCCAGATATCCCGCCAGCCCGCCGACCAGAGCTGCCATTAAAGTCGAGAGCAACGCGGCGGCCGGGGCCAGAAGCAGCGAAATGCGCGTGCCATAAAGCACGCGGGCAAAACGGTCGCGGCCAATCTCATCAGTGCCCAGCCAGTGCGCCCGCGAGGGAGCCGCGTCGGTCACTTCGCGATATTGCCGGGCGTAGCCTGCCGGAGCCAGCCAGTTCGCGGCCAGCGATACGCCGACCACGAGCAGCAAAACCGCACACGCCAGGCTTCGCCAGAAGTTGGCGCGCCCCAGGTTCATGCGCGGCATCGTCATCTGTGGCAGTCCTCATGCTTCCTGGCCGCGAAGCATAGTTCCGATTACATCCGCGCTGGAGTTTGCCAGCAAGGTTACGATCGTCACCAGGATCGTCAGATTGATCAGCAGCGGTAGATCGCGCGCCAACGCCGCCTGCCAAGCCAACTGCCCGACTCCGGCCAGGCCGCACAAAGCTTCCACGGGGATCGCCGCTCCGACCGCGAGGCTTACCGAGACTCCCGCCACTGCCAGCAACTGCGGGCTGGCGACCGAAATCACGTGCCAGAAGAGAATCCGCAACTCGCTCAATCCCTTGGCTCGCGCCATAACGATGTGGGGCATGGCATAAGCCTTGGCCAGCAGGTTGCGGGCATAGCGATACACGCTGGGAAATACGATCAGGGCGATGGCCAGCGCTCCTGGGACATTCCACAGCACGGACAACAGGGCCAGAACCGCGGCCGGGATGCAAAGGAAAGTTCCGCTGATGGCGGTGGTCAGCGCGTCGTAGGCCGAAACCCGCAGCCAGGCGGCGCTGAGAGCCATCGCCATCGCCACGGCCCAGCTGAGCAGAAGGCCTATCCCTACCAGCCGCAGAGTGAGCGGAGCGCGCTGGCGCAGCAACGAACTCACGGGTTGGCCGAGGGAGAGGGAGGTTCCCAGGTCGCCGTGAGCGGCACGCTGCAAGGAATGAAAATAGAAGCGGAAGATATTGTGCTGGTTAATGTCGAAGCGCGCCTGCCGCAGGGCCTGCACGCTGGCGGAATTCAGATGAGGATCAAGCTGCGCTTCGTCCGAATCGAAGCCGGGGGCCAGCCGAACCAGCGTCGCCGAGAAGAAGCCTCCCAGCAGTACGGTGGCGACGAGGGCGAGCCCGTGCCGTGCAATCTTCCGCGCCAGTTTTCGACTGAGCATGATGAGGGCCCTCCTATTCCGCCGTCGCGCCGAGAGTTTTGGAATCGGGCTGGTTGATGGCGGAGCCGTGATGGATCTGCTTCATGCCATACATCCGGCGATCGGCCTCGGCCAGGAGTTTCTCTACGTCGAAGCCGTCGTCCGGACAGAAGGCCATGCCGACGCTGAGAGTGATCAGGTCGCGGCCGCAGACATGGCGTGCCGACTCGATGGCCGCCTGATTCAAGGTTTCCGCCTTTTCTTTGGCCGGGCCGGCAGTCAGACCGGGAGCGGTGATAACAAATTCGTCTCCGCCCATGCGAGCCACATAGTCGTAGCCGCGGCAGACTTCTTTGAGGCGGGTGGCAAACTCGCGCAACAGCTTGTCGCCCTCGAGGTGACCGAAATTATCGTTGATCTGCTTGAAGCCGTCGATGTCGCACACCAGCACGGCCAGCGGAGTCTTCATGCGGCGGCAGCGCGCCACTTCCTGCGCCAGATGAACAAACAGCGAGCGCGCATTGGGCAGGCCGGTCAGGAAGTCGGTGGTCGCGGAACTCTCGGCCTGCTGATATTTCAACGCGTTCTCCACCGACATGGCGACTTTGGAGGCCACGGCCAGCAGGATTCTTAAATGATCGGGGGTGAAGGCATCGCGATTCGCCTGGTACATGGCGAGCACGCCTACGACTCCGTTCACGCCTTCGAGAGGCACGGCCAGAGCCGATTGCAGGGTGGCGTGCTTGGCGGGATCGACGATGTAGCCGTCTTCGACCTGAGGATTACCGTTCACGATGGGCTTGCAGTTCGCCGCCACCCATCCGCAGAGGCCTTCGCCCATTTTGATTTTCAGCGAGGACAACATGCGGAAGTTCTCGCCGCTCACCAGTTCCGGAAGCAGCCAGCCGTTGCGGTTCACGAACACCGCAATCGAGTCGTAAGGAATCATGCGGCGCAGGCGCATCGACAGCACCGAAAGGGTTTCACTCAAACTCAGGGACACGCCGAGATCCTGGCTGAGCTCGAACATGGTCTGAGCTTCCTGGCGCGCCGAGGCAATCGAGGTCAGGAAGTCCGAGCTGTCCCCGGCGCCGTGCGTGGTATCGGCGCGTTCGAAACCGGTGGCGGGCGCCAGTCCTCGCGACACGCGGACTCCCTTGGAAAGACCTTTGGCCGCGGCGGTGTCCTCCGACATCTGGGCCATGCGCTCCAACTCGATGTAGCGGCGCTCAAGGATTTCGACCACTTGCGGATCGAACCACTCGCCGGACTTTTCCTTCACTTTCGCCATGGCCTCAACCAGCGGCAGCGCGGGGCGATATTGGCGGTGCGAGGCCAGCGCGTCCAGGCAATCGACAGCGGCTAGAATGCGGGCGCCGATCGGAATGTTTTCGCCGCTCAGGCCCTCGGGATATCCAGTGCCATCCCAGCGCTCGTGATGCGAGCGGACAATGGGAGCCACAGGATAGGGAAACGCGACGCGCTCCAGAATTTCCGCGCCCACCAGGGGATGGACCTTCATTTTCTCGAACTCTTCCGGGGTGAGTTTTCCCGGCTTGTTGATGATTTGTTCAGGGACGGCGAGTTTTCCGATGTCATGCAGGAGGGCGGCCGCTCGCAGCGCTTCAATCTTACCTTCCGACAGCTTTAACTCTTTGGCCACGGCGATGGCATAGGTGCGCACACGCTGCAGGTGAGTGTGCGTGGTATGGTCCTTGGCCTCGATGGCCAGAGCCAGCGCCTCGATGGTGCGCATGTTCAGGGAAGCGATTTGTTCGACGTGACGCTTTTCGACTTCGACGCGCTCTTTTTCAGCCTCCAGCCGGCCCAGGTACAGGCGGTACGAGCGATAGACCCAGTAGATCAGGGGCAGCACAAGCAGGGAGGTTTCCCATCCTGCCGAGCGGTTCACGATGCCGACCAGTCCAACCGCGGCGGCGCCGACCAGGTAATAGGGGAACGACCAGAAGTAGCACTCCGACCAGACCTTGCGGCTCGATTTGCCCTCGGTCAGCGCGATAACGACGGAGATGGGAAGCGTGTTGGCGAAGAAAAAGACCAGGGCCGCGACCATCAGCAAGATGGGCTTGCTCGATCCGAAGCGGGCGGCCAGCCAGTGATAACTTAAATACGTAAGCGCGCTGGCATTGGCCATCATGCCGGCCACGTTGAACAGCACTTTGATGGGATCGAGCCGTTTGCGCGTCTGCCAAACGCTCTGGAAAAGGCTGGCGGCGCAGCCGATCAGCAGGGTCTCAGGAAGACTCAACTCCAGCACGCCCAGCAGGATGAAGAGAAAATTCACCGACATGGTGCCGTCGATGCCGGGCAGTTGCACTTTCAGTCCTGACGCCACTACGGCCACGGCCAGGTAGCAGAAGAATCGCACCAGATCGTGTGACTGCCAATGCAACAGGGCATAGGCCAGCACGACCACGCCTGACGACGCAGTGGCGCCGACGAATGCCTTCGTCTGCAGCGATAATCCGTCCGCCTCTGGTTTCATGTACAACCTGGCTACTTAGCCCTCGAAGCGTTTGTTGTCCAAGGGACCTCCGTGCCATCCTCCGCGAACACACAAGTGTTTACGGCGCGGTGTCCCCAGCCCGCCTCTGGCCCGGTGCGAGAGACACACGTTCTCCCGGGTCCGAGCCTGCCCGAATCGTATTGCAAGGAATGGGTCTTCTAAAGCTTACTTCGGTAACCAGTGGCCCAGACGCGGGAGCAAGCCAGCCAGGAGGCTATTACCTTCGTTACCTCTGTCGTGACACGCTTCTCGGACGAACCGCACTGCCTGTGTCACCATCATCCCAAACGCCATATGCCGATTCCGCAGCGCACTTCGGAAACTCAAGACTTGCTTACCATCCCCACCGGCGGCGATGACAGCCCAGCGTCTGCTCTATCGCAGACGGCTGTCCTCTCGACCGATCTGAAAGGGGAGGTCACGGCCTGTAACCCTGCGTTTACCGCGATGTACGGATATACGTTGGGGGAAGTGCTGGGGCAGGACATCGCGGCGTTCTTTGCCTTGACGGAAAAAATCGATGGGGTGGACCACAATCCCTTGCGCAGGATGATTCTGGCCGTCACCTCGACCCAGGGGGACTATCGCGGCAATCTGTTCGCGCTGCCGAAGACCGGGAACTGTTTTCCGGTGCAGTTCTATTCGACTCTGCTGCGGGACTCCTCAGACAAGCCGGTAGCCCTGGTCGCGGTCGTCGTGCCGCTGGCCGAAGGGGTGGTGAGCGCCATCAAGGCCCAAGCCCAAGCGCAAGAGCAGCCGTCGGTTGGGCCGGGCGTGCTTTCGCGCAAGATCGACGATACGGTTTTCATTCTGGCCAGCCCGGTGATGCACAAGTTCATGACGCTGGTCGATCGGGTTGCGGGCCACACGGAAACAGCCCTGATCACGGGCGAGACTGGGACGGGCAAAGAACTCATCGCCCGCACGATTCATGAGTCCTCGCAGCGCCGCCACCGTCCTTGGGTCGACATCAACTGTGCCGCGCTGCCTGAGAACCTGGTGGAAAGCGAACTTTTTGGATATGAGAAGGGCGCGTTCAGCGGCGCCGACAGCTCCAAGCCCGGCCTGTTTGAGATGGCCGACAAGGGGACGCTGTTCCTGGACGAAATCGGCGAACTGCAACTGCAGACCCAGGTGAAGCTGCTGCGCGTGCTGGATGGTCAGCCGTTCTACCGTCTGGGCGGGCACCGCAAGATCCGAGTCGACGTGCGTATTGTCGCGGCTACGAATCAGGATCTCGAGGCCGCGGTGCGGGAAGGCCGGTTCCGCCAGGATCTGTTCCATCGCCTGGGGCAGTTCCAGCTGCGCGTGCCGCCGCTGCGGGAACGGCCCGAGGATATTGTCGCGTTGGCAGAACATTTTCTGCGGCTGAAAGCGCCGGGCAAGAGTTTTTCCACGCAGGCGATTACCGCGCTGCTGTCGCATCCGTGGCCGGGCAACATTCGGGAACTGCGCAACCTGGTGGCGAAAATGGCGATGGAGACTGCGGGCGCGGAGATTGACTTCTTGCGGCTCAGCCCGGCGCTCACCGGAGAACCGGCCGCGCTGCGGCAGACTGCTTCGATTCCCGTGGGCAATCTGGACAGCATGGAAGAGCAGATGATCATCAAGGCTCTGGAGCGCACTGGCGGGCAGCGCACTCTGGCGGCGGAGCAACTGGGCATTTCGCGGCGTACGCTCAGCCGCAAGCTGAAGGAATACAACATCAACTTCGCGCCCGGCGAGACTGCGGCGACGCTGGGCGTGATCAGCAACGAGCAGCAGAAATTCTTCCGCACCCGGGTCCAGATTGCGGTGACGGTTAAGAATGTTCAGGGCGAAGAAATCAGCGTGCAGGGCGTGAACCTGAGCACCGGCGGCATGGGCCTGGACGGCCTGAAAGAGCCGCTGAAGTTCTCTGGACTACTGGATGTGAGCTTTGTACTGCCCGAAAGCGAGGTCGTGTTCCGGGCCAAGGCGCGACTGATGTGGGTGGGCGAAGAAGGCCGGGTTGGCATCCGCTTCGCTGTCATCGAGCCCGCGTTGTTCGAACAACTCCAGCATTGGACCAACCGGAAGATGAGAGAAGAAGGTTGGGAATTTCCCGCCTAGGCGCAAGCAGGCGGATCTAAGCGGCTGCCACTTCGGGCGGTGGCTCAGTTTGAATCGTTAGTCCTTGCGTCATCCCGAACCGCGGCGCAGTTCAGCTGCGGGAGGGATCTCCCCAAGCACGATTTTCAGGGAGATCCCTCCCTTCGCCTGAAGAGCGGCTCCGCTCGGGATGACTCCAACCTGAACGAAGACTGGCCAGATTCAAATTGCGACCACTAGCGAACTTCGCTGCGTCTTTACTCTCCAAACAATTCCGCGGGACTAAGGTAGGTCGACTACGCGCGGGCGAGTTCGCGCAGGCGTTCGGCCGCGCTCTCGGCAGTGATGTCGCGTTGCGGGGTTCCCAGCATTTCGAAGCCGACCATGAATTTGCGGATGGTTGCTGAGCGTAGAAGCGGCGGATAGAAATGGGCGTGAAAGTGACACTCCGGATGATCAAGGCCATCGGTGGGGACTGGTGGAACCCCATGGAATAAGGGAAGGGAACTCCGAAAACTTTGTCGTAGGTGGAAGTGACTTGCTGCAGGATCGCGCTCAGTTGGGGCGCGTCGTCGTTATTATTGGCGAAATCGTTCATGCTGCCGATGTGCTTGCGGCTGCAGAGCAGAATTTCGAAAGGCCAGACCGCCCAGAAAGGTACGAGCGCGATAAAGCGCGCGTTCTCAGCGACCACGCGAACCCGCAGCCGGCGCTCTATTTCAATGTAGTCGCAGAGCAGGCAGCGATTGACGGAGAGGAAATATTTCTGCTGCGAAGCGAGTTCCTTCGCGGGTGCATCCGGCATCGAAGCGCTGGCCCAAATCTGGCAATGGGGATGGGGATTGCTGGCCCCCATCATGGCGCCGCGGTTCTCGAAAATCTGAACGTGGTTGATGCCCGGCATTTCACCCAGCTCGCGGAATTGTTCTGTCCAGGTGCGGACGACCAGTTCGATCGCGTCCACGCCCATGGTGGCCAGGGTGAGGTCGTGGCGCGGGGAGAAGCAGATTACGCGGCAGATACCGGGTTCGCCCTGGGCGACGAGCAGGCCTTTGCCGTCGACATCGAGGCGCTCGGGTGGAGTATCAAGTTTCAAAGCGGCGAAGTCGTTGTCGAAAACGAAGGTAGTTGTATACGCAGGATTTTGAATGCCGCCGGCGCGGGTGTTGCCCGGGCAAAGATAACAATTGGGATCGTAGGCGGGCTCTTTCGCTGTGGTGCAGTTGGGCTACTTCTCCCTGCCAGGGACGGGTCGCACGATGCGGCGATACTAATACCCACTCGTTGGTCAGGGGATTGAGCCGGCGGTGAGGATCTTCGGTGAGTTTCAAAGGTGGCCTGGCTGCATTTTACGATGAGGGGAGTTTTTGTGGATGTGCTGAATTATCGCAGGTGGAAAACAAGCCTGCCGTTCTCGGCGGGCGCGTGGCATAATCTTCGGCAACGTCTCCGAATCAGGTGCTAGCCGATGCGTTCAGCGCTTACCGTTTTCATTCTGTGCCTTTGTGTCTTAATTCTTGTTGCGAGTTTACCGTGCGCAGCGGCGGCGAGCCCGAAGTCGCTGCAGATTTACTTCATTGATGTGGAAGGCGGGCAGGCGACGCTGGTCGTGACCCCGTCGGGTCAGTCGCTGCTGATCGATACGGGCTGGCCGGGATATGAGGGACGCGACGCGGACCGCATTGTGGCTGCCGCCCACCAGGCTGGCATCACGCAGCTCGATTACGTGCTGATCACTCACTATCACCGCGATCATGTGGGCGGCGTGCCGCAGTTGGTGGACGGGATTAAGGTGGGAACGTTCCTCGACCACGGACCGAACCTGGAAGATTCCGAGGTGACGCGCACCGATTATGCCGCTTATGAGAAGGCGATCGAGGGCCATGCCCACGTCGTAGTCAAGCCGGGCTGGGGGCTTCCGATCAAAGGCCTGCAGGTTGCAGGTGCTGGCCGCGGCCGGAGAGCACATTACGCATCCTTTGCCGGGAGCAGGGGAAGCGAACAAGTATTGTGGCGCCGAGCCTGCCGCGACGGTGGATGACGACCGAAAACGCCCGTTCCGTGGGCGTTCTGATCACTTATGGGCATTTTCGTTTTCTCGATCTCGGGCGATCTGACCAAGAAGAAGGAACTGGAGATTGCTTGTCCGAATAATTTGCTGGGCACGGTTGATCTTTTTCTGGTGACGCATCACGGGGCGGACTTGTCGAATCCGAAGGCGCTGGTGTGGGCGCTGCATCCGCGCGTGGCCGTGATCGACAACGGGCCGCGCAAGGGAGCGAGCCCAGCAGCGTGGCAAATTGTTCATGATTCACCTGGGCTGGAGGACTTGTGGCAGCTGCACTATGCGGCGGAATCGGACCGCGACCACAATGTTGCCGAGAGTCGCATTGCCAATGTGAAGGAAAATTGCGAAGGGAAATACCTGAAGGTTATGGCGGAGGCGGATGGGACGTTTACGGTCACGAACAGGCGAACCGGCGAGCAGAAGACTTACTCCAAGAAGTAGGTCATGCCGGTCAGCCATGATTGTGATTGTGATGGGAGTTATCGGCTGCGGGGAAGACGACTGTGGGGCGTCTGCTGGCCGAGGAACTGGGCTGGGGATTCGCGGACGCGGACGATTTTCATCCGGCGTCGAATGTGGAGAAGATTCGGAGGGGCGTCGCGCTCGACGACGACGACCGGCGGCCTTGGCTTGAGAGCCTGCGCGCGGCGATTACTGCGGTGGATCGCCGAGAAGCGTAATTTTGTGCTGGCGTGCTCGGCGCTGAAACGCAGCTACCGGCAGGAACTGGAAGCTGGACCGGATGTCCGGTTTGTTTACTTGAAGGGAAGTGCGGAGCTGATCGCCCGAGCGGCTGCGCTCTCGGCAAGGTCACTTTGCCGACGAAAAGATTCTGGCCAGCCAGTTCGTCGAACTGGAAGAGCCGGACGAAGAAGAGCCGGAGGCCGCGGTGACCGTCGGAATCGCAGCGACTCCGCAGCAGATTGTGAGCGAGATACGGGAGAAGCTTGGCTTGGCGTAGAATCCTCACGACCCAAAGCTGGGTCCTCGATGCTCGGTCCATGTAAGCCTGGCTCTATACAGCCTGTGGGAAAACTCGTTCCCGCGCAAAGAGTGCGACCTCAGCGGCTAAAGCCGCATGGAGAACAGGATAGTTACCGCCGCGATAAATCGCTGCGCCACCCAAAATCAAGTGCGCCGTCGAGTTCTTGCGCGGCCTGTGTAGAGATCGGCTCTGACGAAACCGGCTCCACTGAAAATCCGGAAAACTACTCTTGGAAAAAGCTCCCGACCGCCTGGAATCCGCCGTTATTTCCCGACTGATGTGGCGGCTGATGCCGTTTCTTTTCCTGCTCTACATTGTTGCCTACCTTGACCGCATCAACGTGAGCTTCGCCGTGCTGCAGATGCGCGGGCAGTTGGGGTTGAGCGACCGCGTTTACGGCCGGGCGGCAGGGATGTTTTTTGCCGGCTATTTTTTCTTTCAGCTGCCCAGCAATCTGGTGATGGAGAAGTTCGGAGTGCGGCGCTGGATTTCGGGCCTGATGGTTACCTGGGGCGTGATCTCGTGTTTGATGATTTTTATTCGTGGGCCGGTGAGTTTCTATGGGATGCGATTCCTGCTGGGCGCGGCCGAGGCTGGGTTTTTCCCCGGCATGATCCTGTATATGAAGCGATGGTTCCCGGCTAACGCGCGGGCGCGGGCGGTGGCCTGGTTCATGATGGCGAATCCCCTCGCGGGGATCGTCGGCAGTCCGGTGTCGGGGGCGTTGCTAGGGCTTGAGCGGCAAAGGGCTGTCGGGATGGCAGTGGATGTTTCTGATGGAGGGCACGCCGGCGATTCTGCTGGGAGTGACGGTTTATTGGGCACTGGCGGATAGTCCGAAAGACGCGAGTTGGCTTCAAAGGCGAGGAGCGAAGCTGGCTGCTGGACCGGTTGGCCCGCGAGCAGCAGGAGGAGTCGGCTGGTGCCGACGGGCAGTTTCTGGGCAGGTTCTGGTCGCACCGAGAATATGGATGCTGTCGCTAGTGTATTTTGGCGTTTCGACGACGATGTATGGAGTCACGTTGTGGCTGCCGAGCGTGATCCGGTCGCTGTCGGGGCTGAGTTATTTCATGACGGGGCTGGTTTCGGCGCTGCCTTTCCTGGCGACAGCGGTTGCGATGGTGCTGGTGGGCATGCGTTCCGATCGGACGGGAGAGCGGCGGTGGCATACGGCGATTCCTGCGTTTGTAGGAGCGGGGCCCTGGTGGCGGCGGGTTACGGGAGCTCTACGTTCGTGGTGGTGGCCTGCATCGGCCTGGGACTGGTGTGCGCGGAGTCGATGGTGGGGCCTTTCTGGGCGATGGCGACTTCACGGATGGCGGGGCTTTCGGCGGCCGCGGGAATTGCGGTAATCAACTCGCTGGCGAATCTGGGAGGGTATTACGGGCCTGACATTATCGGGTTCTTCCGCAAGCTCAATGGCGGGTTTCGGGGAGGGTTGCTGGCGATTGGGGCCACGCTGGCGCTCAGCGGGGTGATCGCGTTGATCGTAGGGCGGGAGCCTCACGTCGACAATGTGGCTGGAACCGGCGGGTGAGGGCTAGGATAAAGCAAGGCATCAAGCACGAAGGATCACGAAGGAAGAACCTGAAGAACCTAAAGAAGAATGTGGGAATTACAGCCGTCCTTTTGACTTTGTACGCTTTGCGACTCAGCTTCTGACGGGGCCAGTTCGCCGGGCTACTTTCGCTTCGCTCCATCCGTTCAATTGTTTACAATAGAAGTTTCGTCTGGCTATTCGTACGGGAGCCCCGTAGAGGGACGAACCGCAATTTGGAAGCGACCAACCACAATTCCGGCGCGGGCCCGACCGTCTACTGGCGGGTTGAGGGCAGCCTGCTTGACCTGACCGTGGTCGAGCCGGTGGCGTTCTTTACCTGGAATGCGCAGACGTTCGCCGAACGCTTCCGGCGGCGCGGGCTGATCTTCCTGATGGCGCTGCTGCGTCCGTTTCTTTACTCCACGAACCGCAAATTTGCCACGCGGGTGGTGCATGCGGTGCTGCGCGGAGTCACTCGCGACCGCCTCGATCTGCTGGGCGAAGAATTCTTTCAATACAAATTGAAGCCGCGCCTGAAAGAGCGAGGCGTGGGCAAGGTGCAGGAACTGGTGCAGTCCGGGGCCGACGTGGTGCTGGTGAGCCAGGGGCTGGAGCACGTGATGCGGCCGCTGGCACAGCATCTGGGGGTGAAGCGGATTGTGGCCAACCGGCTGGAATTTCGCGACGGAACTGCGACGGGTCGGTTGCTGGATCCGGTCATCCGGCCGCGCGGGGCGTTTGCAAAATTTAGCGAAGAGAATCCGGATGGGCGCCGGGCTCCGAAAACGCTGGCGCGGCAGCTGGATATTTCCGTGGAAGAGCTGCGGGCGGCGGTGATTCCGGCGGAGCGGCGGCCAGAGGTGCCGGTGCGGCCCGATTGTCCATTTCGACGGGCAGCAGGCAGGCGCAGGGATTTTCGGTGCGCAGGGCGTTCGCCGGGAAAACACGTGATGCTGATCGGGGTCACGGGATTCATCGGCAAAGTCTGGCTGGCGAATACGCTGCTGGATTTGCCGGACGTGAAGCGGATCTATTTGCTGATCCGGCGGCAGAAGTCGAATCCGGCGGAGCGGCGTTTCGAGAAGATGGTGGAAGATTCGCCGGTGTTCGATCCGCTGTTTGAGCGGTATGGAGACGCGGCTCCCCGAGTTTCTGCGCGAGAAAATCGAAATTGTCGAAGGCGACGTTACTCGACCCGGGCTTGGGATTGAATGCCGAGACTGCGCGCCAACTGCAGAAAAACTTGGATCTGATTATCAATAGCTCGGGCTTGACGGACTTCAATCCCGACTTGCGCGATGCGCTGTCGACCAATACGGATGCCGCCGTCAATATTCTCGAGTTTGTGCGAGCGGCCGATCATGCGGGACTGCTGCATCTTTCCACCTGCTATGTGGCGGGCGAGCAGGATGGCCGGGTCAGCGAAAAGCTCACGTCCCAACTACACTCCGCGCGGGCTGGCGGACTTCGATGCCGAGCAAGAATGGCGGTCGCTGCAGGAGTTGGTCGAAGCAGGCCGAGGCGCAGGCCGAGAGCGACGAAGTCACGTCGGGCTTGCGCATGCAGGCGCAGTCCAAGGAACATGCGGCGAAAGATCTGCAGGGCGCGGCGCTGGAAAACCAGATCCGCAAGAACCGGGTGCGCTGGCTGAAGACGTATCTGACCGAAGCCGGGACGCGGCGGGCCAAGGAACTGGGTTGGCCCAATACGTATACTCTGACCAAGAGCCTGGCCGAGTCGCTGATCGTCGAAACACGGCGCGGGACTGCCGATTGCGGTGGTGCGTCCGGCGATTGTGGAAACCTCGGTCGCCAAGCCGTTCCTCGGCTGGAATGAGGGCATCAATACTTCGGCTTCGCTCTCGTATCTGCTGGGAACGTATTTCCGGCAATTGCCGACGAACGAAAGCAAGCGGCTCGATATTATTCCGGTGGATGCGGTTTGCAGCGGAATGACGCTGATTGCCGCCGCGGTCATGGAACGGCGGCATGACCCGCTCTACCAGCTGGCGACTTCGGTGACTAATCCCTGCGACATGGGGCGGTCGATCGAATTGACGTCGCTGGCGCACCGCAAGCACTATCGGGCGCAGGAAGGGCTGGAATCGTGGCTGCGGCTGCGCTTTGACGCGATTCCGGTTTCGAAGACGCGGTATAACCGGATGTCGGCGCCGGCGCAGAAGGCGATCGTGAAGTCGATTCAGCGGATCATGTCGCCGCTGCCGCTGAAGAAGGCGCCGCTGGTGAAGACGGAGCGCAGTCTGGAACGTCTGGAAAAACTGATTGAGCTGTTTGAGCCGTTCATTCTGTTGAATGAGCATGATTTCGTGGCGGAAAATGTGGAGAAACTTTCGTTACGCGCTCGTGCCCGAAGAGCAGGGGATTTTCGGATACGATACGCGCTCGCTCGATTGGTGGGAGTACTGGATTAATATTCACATCCCGGCGCTGCGCCGCTGGACGTATCCGCTGATTGAAGGCCGGCCTTTGGAGGCGCGGCCAGCGCGCAGCTTTCGCCTGGCGCCCGCCAGCGGAGACGCCTTGAAGACTGGGACCAACGGAGCCACGTGGCGATATTCCTGACCGGGTCGACCGGATACATCGGCGCACATGTTGCCGCCAATCTGCTGGAAGGGCATGGCGCCTCGTTGAACCTGCTGGTGCGGGCGCGCGATGCGCAGGAAGCGCAGGTGCGGTTGTGGCGCGCGCTGCAGTTGCATCTGGAGTTTCCGCGCTTCTACGAATTCCTGCAGACGAAAGTGCGGATTTTTTGCGGAGACCTGACTTCTACGGGATTTGGCTTGAGCCGCGATGAATACGACCGGCTGGTGCACACCACGGATTCGGTGATCCACTGTGCGGCGTCGCTGAACCGCAAATCAGAGAAGAGTTGTCTGAACGTGAACCTGCGGGGCACGCTCGAAGTGCTGACCCTGGCGCGCCACGCCGAACATTATCACGGCCTGCGACGGTTCAGCGAGGTGAGCACGGTGGCGGTGGCGGGCAAGCGCAGCAACGAGGTCGTCACCGAGGATCGCTCGATCGAGTGGGACCGTTCCGACTACGATCCGTATGCGCGCACCAAGAAGTTTTGCGAGCACATGACGCGCGTGCTGCTGCCGGATACTCCGAAGACGGTTTTCCGCCCGAGCATTGTGCTGGGCGACAGCCGGCATGCGGAAACGACGCAGTTCGATATGGTGAAGGCGTTCGTATTTCTCGCGGGACTGCCGGCGCTGCCGTTTCGTCCCACGGACAAGATCGATATCGTGAACGTGGATTTTGTGGCCGACGCGATCGCGACCTTGCACCAAAAAGATCAGCCGCAGTTCGACATCTACCATCTGTCGTCGGGGACGGGATCGCAGACGTTCCGTGAGCTGACGACTGCGCTGGCGGCCGCGCAGCAGAAGCGTGGCCCGGTGTTTCTTCCGTTTGCCGAGAAGCCATTTTCCGGGTCGGTTAATTTTCTTTCGAATCGCAAGGGCGCGATTGGCAAGGGAGCTTCGCTGCTGAAAGTATTTATGCCGTACCTGGTGTGGAACACGGTGTTCGACAACACGCGAGTGACGACGGAATTGAAGCGCAAGCCGGCGCGGTTTTCCGAGTACAGCTTTCCTTTGCTGAAGTTCAGCCGCGAGAATCATTTCGAGTACAAGTACAAGCCCTGGCCCGCGACTGCAGGAGGGACTGCCGCATGATGGACATGATTCTGGAGGCCTGGGTCAGCAGCAACATCGAGCGCGCGAAAGCTCGATGGATGCTGGGCGGAGGGCAGGCCGTGGCGCGCGGGCGAAAAATTGAAGCTGCTCTTCGCCGGATACAACGGCACACGCAACATGGGGTCCGACGTGCGGGTCGACGAAATGCTGCGCCAGATCCGGCATATCCTGGGAGCGGAACGTGTGGAGTTCAGCGTGATGAGCCAGAACTTCGAATTCTCCAAAGGATATTTCGAGGGCACCAAGCAGGTGCATCTGCCGGATATTTTTCCGCCATTCTTGTCGGATGAAGTTCCGCGGCATCACGGGGTGGTGGCTTGTGAAGGCTCGATGTTCAAGAGCAAGTTCGCCAACGCGTTGACCACCATGATGATTGGCTCGCTGGGCATTGCCGCGGTGCAGAACAAGCTTTCCGTGGGATATGGGGCGGAAGCCGGGCACATGGATCCGCTGGTCGCCAAGATGTGCGGACGGTTCTGCAAAAATTCTCTGGTGATTACGCGCAATGAAGAGTCGCGCACGGTGTTGCGAGAACTGGGCGTGCCGACGGAAATTGGCACGGACACGGCGTGGACGTTTGAGCCGCGATCCGCCGAGTATGGGCAGAGTGTTTTGCGCCAGGTGGGCTGGGACGGCAAGACGCCGGTGCTGGTGGTTTGTCCGATCAATCCGTTTGAATGGCCGGTGAAGGCATCGGTGGCCAAGTACGCGCTGCGGAGTTTGACTGGGGCATACAAAGACAGTCATTACCGCACCGTATATTTTCATAACTCCGGGCCGGCGGCCGACCGCGCTTATGAGCATTACTGGACTTCGATCGCGAAGGCGGTGGACGCGTTCCGCAAGCAGAGGAATGTGTTCGTGATTCTGGCGGCGACGGAGCGACTGGATGCGCGTCCGGCGAACCGCATCTCGGAAAAGCTGGGCGGAGTGCCGGTTCTGACCTCGGACCAGTACAACATGTACGAACTGGTCAGCATTCTACGGGCGTGCCATATGATGGCGTCGTCGCGCTATCACGGCATTGTGACTTCGATGCCCGGACTGGTGCCATCGGCGGGAATCACCATGGATGAGCGCATTCGCAATCTGATGCGGGAGCGCGGCCATGAAGAGTTGCTGATGACGGTGGACGATCCGGATCTCGAGCCGAAATTGCTGGGGGCACTGGAAACGCTGGCCACGCAGGGCGAACGCATTGCCGACGGGATTGCGCGGACGGTAGTCAAGAATCTGAAGGTGATGGCGCGGATGGGAGTTTTCTTTGAAGAGGAAGTGCAGCGGCGGTATCCGGAGTTTCCGACGCGCACCGGAGAATGGAGCTGGGAAGATTACCTGCCGCCCATGAATGCTTCTTTACGCCAGTTGGTAGCTGCGTACAGCTAAAGCTGCGATTCCGAGAACAATCTCATGCCATTTGTCGGGGAAATATTTTCGCAACTGAAAGCGGCGGCGGAGACGCAAGTGCTGCTCGAAATCCGCGACGGTCAGGTCACGGGAGTTACGGGCGGCGAGTTCCTCGAGTTGATCCGCAGGGCGCGGACGTTTCTCGCGTCGAAGGGGCTCAAGAAAGGCGACCGCTGCGGACTCCTGGCGGCCAACAGCATTCGCTGGATGGCCCTGGATTTGGCCGCGATGGCCGAGGGGCTGATCGTGGTTCCACTCTATTTCCGTCAGGCCCCGGCGGAGTTGGTGGCGATGATCAAGGACAGCACGCCGTCGTTAGTGTGCTGCGGCGATGCGACGTTGCGGGAGGGAATCCAGCAGAACTGGGCGGGGGTGAATCAGCCGGAAGCGCCGCCGGATTTTCTGTTTGACGAAATCTTTGCGGGCATCGAGGGAATTGAGCTGGACCGGCCCCAGGTGCAAGATGCCGACCCGGTCACCATCATCTACACTTCGGGCACATCCGGTGAGGCCAAGGGCGTGGTGCTGACCGCGGCCAACGTGGGATTCATGCTGGGTTGCACCTCGGAGCGACTTGATTTGCTCATGCAAGGGCGGGCGGGGCAGGACCGGATCTTCCATTACCTGCCATTCAGTTTTTGTGCGTCGTGGATTGCCGTGCTGACTTTTCTGTTGCGCGGAAGCCAGGTGACATTGAATACCGACTTGACTAAGATCCCGAGCGACATGCCGGCGACGGCTCCGCACTATTTCCTGAATGTCCCACAATTGCTCGAGCGCATGCGGCGCGGAGTCGATGAACAGATCGCGCAGAAGGGCGGGCTCGTGCTGGCGGCTTACTCGCGAGCCAAGGCGGCGCGGGCGCGGCAGAAGGAAAAGCGGGCACTTGCTGGGGATGGCCTGTGGCTCTGGCTGGCTGATGCTCTGGTGTTTCCGGCGATTCGCAAGAAAATGGTGGGCGAGAATCTTAAGGCGCTGATCTGCGGATCGGCGCCGCTTACACCTGAGACGCAGGATTATTTCGACATGCTCGGCATTCCCGTGCTGCAGGTTTATGGGCTAACGGAGACTACGGGGATCTGCACCATGGACGATCCGAATAACGTCGCTCCGGGGCGCGTGGGGCCGGCGATTCCCGGCATTGAGATGAGGCTCGGCGACAACGACGAAATCGTGGTGCGGGGGCCGAATGTGTTTCCGGGTTACTGGAACCGTCCGCAGCAGACGGCGGAGGTGCTGCGCGACGGATGGTTTCATACTGGCGACCAGGGCGAGATGGATGCAGCGGGGAACTGGCGGATCGTGGGGCGGATCAAGAATCTGATTGTTCTCGGGTCGGGTCACAAGATTGCGCCGGAAACGGTGGAAGAAGGACTGGCGCGCCATCTGCCGGGTGCACATCAGGTGATTGTCGTGGGTAATGGGCGGGGATATCTTTCGGTGATTGTTACGGGAAACGTCAGCGGCGAGCAGGTGCAGGCAGCGCTGGATGCGGTGAATCCGCAGTTGCCGCACTACAAGCAAGTGCGGGCATTTTGCCTGCGGCCGGAGCCGTTCTCTATTGAGAACGGGACGATCACGGCGAATGGCAAGCTGAAGCGCGATGCGATTTCCGCGCGCATGAAGAGCGAGATCGAGGAAATGTACCGGGTCAAGCAGGCGGTCTAGTTTGCGGCTTGCGAAAGGGACTGTTAGGCGTGAAGCAATTCAAAGGTCAAGCACTGTCGTGGCAGGTTCAGAGTGGGATCATCGAACTGGCGCTGCATCGCGATCCGTGCAATGAACTGGGCTCGCTTTCGCTGAAGGAATTGGAACAGTTCGCCGTTGCGCTGGACGACCTGGAGAAAGAGGCGCATGCGCTGATCGTCTACAGCGAGTTGAAGGCCGGGTTCTGCGCTGGGGCTGATCTGCGCGAGCTTTACGAGCAGTCGCAGACGATGGAAAAATTGCAGGCTGCGCGGGGTGTGCGCGATTTTCTGGAGCGCATTCACCGGGTTCTGAATCGCATTGATGCGGCGCCGCTGGTCACCATTGCCGCCGTTCATGGCGTGACGTTTGGCGGAGGGTTTGAGCTGGCATTGGTCTGCGACTTGATCATTGCGGATAAGATGGCGCGCTTCTGTTTTCCGGAGCTGAGATTGGGGCTGATTCCGGGATTCGGCGGAATCCCGCGCCTGAAGCGGGATTTGGGTAACGCCGTGGTACGCGACCTGTTGTTGACCGGGCGCAGTTTCAACGCGACCAAGGCCCAGCAGATCGGGTTGGTGAGCCAGGTTGTAGCGGAAGGCGAGGCCTTGCGCGCGGCCCGGGCAACCGCGGCACAGATCGGAAAGTTCGACCGGGAGACGGCGACGGCGGCGAAGCGGTTTATCAAGGCGATTCCGATCGAGGAGTTGCGAAAAGAAATCGATATCTTTTGCGATCTGTTTTCACGGCCTGCGGTGCAGGCGGGATTGAAGAAGTTTGTCGAGAGCACGGACGCGCAGCCGTATCTGCCTTAGTCCGGAGTGGATTAGAATATCTGCCTATGGAAACTGCCGAAAAGACGCTCGACGAGATACTCACGCTGGCCGCGGCGCACTTCAAAGTGCCGCGCGCGTCGCTCTCGCCCGACGAAGACTTTTTCAAGGCGCTAGGCATCGACAGCCTGCAGACGCTCGACCTGCTTACCAAGCTGGAGAATCACTTTCGGGTGGAACTGCCGGATTACGAACTGCAGGGCGTCACCGACTTTCGCACGCTTGCGGCGAAGATTAAGGCCCGCCTTTGAGAAACCCATTGCTGATTGCTGATTTTTGATTGTTGATTGCGAAGGCACGTCGCCGCTGACAGCGGCTGCGGTTGTTTAATCAACAATCTACAATCAGCAATCAGCAATTTTTTATGCTCGATCTACGCCAATACACGTGTCTGGGCGCGGCGCTGCGCGATGCGCTCGACCGCTTTTCGTCAGAGGTCTGTCTGATCGAGGCGGAGCGCGATCGCGAGAAAGTCCGTCTCACTTACTCCGATTTCAAAGAGATTGCGCTGCCGCTGGCGCGCGCGCTTGAAGACGCCGACTACGACGCGGGCGAGCGCGCGGCCATCATCATGACGAATCAGTCGAAGTGGCTGATTTCGGCCTACTCGATCTTTTACTGCGGGGGCGTGCTGGTGCCGCTGGACTACAAGCTGACGGCGGCGGAGCATCTGCAGTTGTTGGCGCATTCCAAGGCCAAAGTGCTGATCGTCGAGTACCACTTGTGGCGGGCGATCATGGAGTCGCCGGAGTTCCAGAAGATCGGGACCAGGATTGTTCTGGTGACGGAGGCGCCGCTGGGCGTGGAACTGGCGGGTGCGTTTCGCTGGGAGGATTTCAAGCGCAAGGGCGCTCCGGATTTTGTCATGCGGCAGAAGGACGATGTGGCCTGCATTGTCTATTCGTCCGGAACAGGCGGGCGGCCCAAGGGCTGCGTGCTGACTCACGAAAATTATCTGGAGCAGTGCCGGGCGCTGACCGCCTGGTATCCGTTTTGGCCGGGAGTGCGGTATTTGAGCATTCTGCCGACCAATCACGCGATTGATTTCATGGTGGGTTTTATTGGGCCGTTCGTGTGCGGAGCTTGCGTGGTGCACCTGCGCACGCTGCGGCCAGAGTTCGTGCGCGATGCTTTTGTGCGCTACCGGATTACGTATGTGGCGCTGGTTCCGATGATCGTGAAAAATCTGGAGCGCGGGCTGCGCGCGAAGTTCGATGAACTCCCGTCGTGGAAGCGGGCATACCTGAACGCGATGATTGCGACGAACCGGATGCTGACGCGGCGGCGGCCAAACGTGAAGCTGAGCCGCATGCTGCTCTCGAACGTGCACCGCGGGTTCGGAGGCGATGTACTGGCGTTGATCACAGGCGGGGCGTTCATGGAGCCCTCGACGATGCAGTTTTTTTACGATCTCGGCATTCCGGTGGTGAACGGTTACGGGCTCACCGAAGCGGGGACTGCGCTGACGCTCAACGATCTGAAGCCGTTCCGCGCCGATACGGTGGGAAAACCGCTCCCGGGAGTGGAGCTGCGAATTCTGAATCCAGATGGCGACGGCGTGGGAGAAGTGGCCGTGCGCAGCAAGACGGTGATGTCGCACTATCTCGACGATCCGGAACTCACATTGGACACGATTGTCGATGGCTGGCTTCTGACGGGCGATCTGGGGCGGTTTGACGGCCACGGACATCTGCAACTGTTCGGACGCAAGAAGAATATGATCGTCACCGAGGGCGGGAAGAACATCTACCCGGAAGATATTGAAACGGTTTTCGACGGGCTGCCGGTGAAGGAGTACGCGGTGTTTGCCGCGAACTACGTGTGGCGGAAGAAGGAACTCGGGGGCGAAAAGTTGGTGCTGGTGCTGCGGCTGGAGCAGAATCAGAGATTTGACGGCACGCAGCTAGAAGAAATTGCCGCGCGTAATCGGCGGCTGCCGGACTTCAAGCGCGTCAGCGGATATCTGATCTGGGAGAAGGATTTTCCACGGACGGCTTCGATGAAGATCAAGCGGCAAGTATTGGCCGAAGAGATCGGAAAATCGGTGGGGCGGGAAGCAATGGTGGGATTGTGAACCGCCGCTGAAATTGCGAGTTGTCGCGCGAATGTCGTGCAGAGCAGGTGTACTCCGTCGTTGTGAAAATGGATCGGGAACCTTGGGGCGAAATTATCTTGCGATTGTGAATCCGGCGGCGGGAGGGGGGCGGAGCCGCAAACTGCTGGGCCCGGCGCTGGAGCGCTTGCGGGCCGGGGGTATTGAGGTAAAAGTAGCGCAGACCCGCGCTCCCGGCGAAGCGACGGAGATTGCGCGTGAAGCCTATGGGCGCGGCGTAAGGAGCTTCATTGCCGTCGGCGGGGACGGTACTTCGTATGAAATCGTGAATGGACTCTACCCGCAGGCGCTCGAGGGTGAGCCTCCGACGCTGGGATTCCTGCCGCTGGGCACGGGCAATTCCTTTCTGCGCGATTTCAGTCATGGGGGCGTCGAGTACGGGATTGAATCTCTGCTGGCGCAGAGGAGCCGAGCTTGCGACGTGATGCGGTTGCGTCACCGCACCGGAGTGATCCATTACATAAATCTGTTGAGCATGGGTTTTTCGGCGGACGTGGCCACTCTGCGGGCGCGGCGGTTCAGCGACTGGGGAGAGTTCGGGTATTTTACGTCGATTTTTCTGACGCTGGCGCGATTCAACCGGCGGCCGTTTCCGGTTCGAATCGAAGGCGACGAAAGCTTTGACCGCCGGAGTTGTCTGTTCCTGACTTTCAGCAACAGCAAGTTCACGGGCGGGACGATGATGATCGCTCCGAAGGCCGAGATCGACGACGGGTTGGTGGAATATGTTAGGTGGGGGCCGATTGGGCGAGTGGGGCTGATCCGCAATCTGCCGGGCCTTTACGACGGAACGCACATCGAACACCCGCTGGCTGAGCGCAAGGCCGTGAGTCGAGTCGAGTTCAACCTGGACGCGCCCATCGATGTGATGGTCGACGGGGAAGTGCTGACCTTGCATTGCGAGGAATTGGGCGTGCTTCCGGGGGCGCTTAACGTCGTGGCGTGATCGACAGCAGAGAGAATCACCGTGATATAAGGATGGGGCATGTCTGAAGAGCGGCGGAAACGGCAAGAGCACGACGCTGGACAATCCAAGGATGAAAAGACCAAGAACGTGCTGATTTACGGGGTTGTCGCGATTCTGCTGGTGGGAGCTTACATCGGCGGGCGGTACTATAAAAATCGCAAGTATGATTCGTTCGCGCAGTGCCTGGCCACGAAGCAGGTCAAGATGTATGGCCTGTATTGGTGTCCCCACTGCCTCGAGCAGAAGGAGATGTTTGGCGCCTCGTTTCACTTTGTGCCTTATGTGGAGTGTGCGATTAAGGGGTCGTCGGAAATGGCGCCGGAATGCAAGGCTGCTGGGCTGAAACTGTTTCCCAGTTGGCAGTTTGGGACGGAACCGCCGAAAGAAGGAGTTCTGTCGCTGGAGGATTTGAGTGAGAAGACTGGGTGCAGCCTGCCGTGAGCGAGTCCGCTCCAGGCCCATCCTCTGCTCGGGCGTTGGCGAGGAACCGAGTTTTGTTCGGCGTGATCGCAGTGCTGTCGCTGGCCGGTGTGATCGTGTCTGCCGTATCGCTGCAGCGCCACTATGCGAAGTCGGCGACCGGGCTCTGCGATTTCAGCCAGAAGTTCAATTGCGACATCGTGAACCGCAGCGAATACTCGACAGTGGAGGGCATTCCGGTCGCCGGGATTGGCGTAGCCGGGTATGCCGTGCTGTTCCTGCTTGCGACATTCTGGAAGTCTCGCGCAGAGACGCCGAACCGCCTTCTCGCTGCCGCGGTTGCGGGATTAGCTTTTGCGCTGTACCTGACTTACATCGAAGCTTACGAACTGATGACCTGGTGCATTCTGTGCCTGATGTCGCTGCTGCTGATTTCCCTGATCTGTGTGCTCGCCATCATAGTGAGAGTAAGAGGTGCGAGCGCGTAACGCGTCCCTCCGTTGTATTCTGATAGAACTCTTTTTCTGATGGGAGAATTCCAGCAAACACAAAGTTATAGGAATGTGGCTGCCGGCGTGATCCGCGCGCAGTCGGCGACGGGAGATTTGCGGCTGCATGAATTTCGCAGCCGGGTTTTTCATAACACTCGATTCCTGCGGGTGTGGCTGCCTCCGGGATATGACGATACGGCCAACGCCGGGCGGCATTATCCGGTGTTCTATTTGAATGATGGACAGAACCTGTTCGAGGGCTCGACTTCGTTCAACGGAATTGAATGGCAAGTGGATGAAACCGGCGACCGGCTGATCCGCGAAGGCGTGGTTCCGCCCATGATTTTTGTGGGCATCGACAACGCGGGTCGAGAGCGCATCCGCGAATATATGCCGCATCGCTCGCTGCATCCGATGATGCTGCGGGCGCATGGAACGCGGTATCCGGCATTTCTGTTCAAGGAAGTCATGCCGTTTTTAGCCGGCAATTACCGCGTGGCCAACGGGCCGGAAAATACGGGGCTGGGCGGGTCATCGCTGGGAGCTCTGATTGCGCTTTATGCCGTGGCCGTGCGGCCGGGAGTGATTGGGAGGTTGCTGCTGGAGAGCCCGTCGCTGTGGGCGTCGAACCGGCAGTTGATCCGGCAGAGCCGCGGAGTCAAACGCTGGCCGGAGCGCGTCTTCCTGGCAACGGGAACTGCCGAGGTCGGACGCAGGGATAAGGATCAGAGTGTAGTGGACGACGTTCGCGAACTGGCGGGGATCATGCGGCGCGCGGGATTGGACGACACGCGTCTGAACTTGGTGGTGGACGACAGCGCTACGCACCACGAATCGGCGTGGGCGCGGCGGTTTCCCGAGGCGCTGGCATTTCTGTTCGGGAATCGGGGATAGGCGCTCGAAGGTCCACCGGATTTTCAGGTACTGGTCGCCCGGGTTGCAGGGGACGGCGTGCTTTTGCGGGAGATGCTCCAGATCAGATAAACAGTGGCCGCCATTGCGACCACAGAAAGTTGGAAGTGCGTCCAGCGCGCGAATGGGCCCAGTAGTGGAAGTGTGTAGGCGAGGTAGAGAAGAGTTCCCAACCAGCGAGTCGAGCGGGTGAGCGGCTGACCTGCGAGCCAATCGGCCAGCAGGATGAAAGCTGGGGCCAAGATGGCCAGATCGTAAACCGTGAGGTGGGGCGCCACCAGCACACTGGCCAGGAGCAGCGTCGAGTAGCGCAGAGCCACCGGAACGGCGGGGTGGCGCTTCCAGCAGGCGATGGCTAGACCGAGCACGGCGGCTGCACTCAGAACATAAAGGGCAAGTGCGAGCGCGGGCCAGGGGGCGAACACATCCACCAGCATCGACCAGAAGGTTCGCAAGGAGTATGTGTGATAGGGCTTGGGCTCGAGCAGGGGCAAGAGGGTGCGGATATTCCGCAACATGCGTAGCCACTGGCGCAGCGGTTCCGTTCCGTAGTAGAGAACTCCGACCCAGAGTTGTGCCGCGGCTGAAAGAGCGGCTCCTGCGACAATTTTCCAGGCGCTGAGCGATACGAACCCGAGCGCTACGAAAATGACGGCGGCGGCCAGTCCCAGCTGCGGCTTGAAAATCAAGCAGCCGAGAACCAGGCCGGCGAGAAATTCGCGGCGGGCCCGCAGCAGAAAAAACATTCCCGTGAAGCAGGCGAGCGCAACGGCCGAGGTCTGGCCCCAGGCGATCAGGTGAAAGAAGGCGGGAAATGCCAGGGCGAGAAGGGCGACGGTTCCACCGTACTCGCGCAAGTTTGGGCAGGCGCGCCAGACGCTGTAGCAGCAAATGAAGTAGATGGCCGCGCTGCAGGCCCACCACAAAATCAGCGCCCAGCCGTACGTGAAATGAGCCAGAGGTGCGAAGAAAATCGAAACCTGCGGAGGATACAGGGGCAGGTAGCGAATGCCGGCGGCCTGCGGCACACGCTGTACGGCCAGCGCGGCCTGAGCGTCGATGTTGTACAAATCCACTGCGCGATGAGCAGTCGCCAGCGAACCCAGTGTATACAGATGGAGAAAGTCGGTGCCCTTGAGATTTCCGTTGCGGTCGCGCAGGCCGGGAGTGGCAATGGTCCACAGGTAGAGCGACCACAGGCATACGGCAAGAATGGTGCCATGAGCGCGCAAGCGTTTTGCGGTGAGCCATATTCGCGGGTTGGTCCTTATTACCATGCGGAATGCTTAGGTAAAACAAACGAATCAACTGCGACGACGATAGCAGGATTCAGCGCGATGAAGCGGGACCGCCGTAGGGTTCGAGCTTCGGCGCGGGGTTGTCGGCATCGAGGCGCCAGGCGCGGCGGTCTTTCATGTATCGCAGCAATTCCTGGTTCTGCACCTTGCCCATGTCCCGCGCCCACACCACTTTCGCGCTGTCGATCGATGCTTCATTCCAGACCCACTCCCGGTCGACGTCGTGGTGCGCACCATAGTGGACGAATACGAGTTGATCGCCCGGGAGGTGGCGCAGGTCGCGCAAAACGGCGGCTCGCTCCAGATTCCCCCGCGGCCAATCGGGCTCAATGTGAGTGTGGGTCGCGGCAGCCGTAACCCGCAACAGAATCATGGCGCAGGCCAGCAAGGGGATCGCGCGTACGGCGGAGAGCCCAATCGCGCCGCGTCGTCTCCGCCAAAGCCGCAGGTGGCGCAGTCCCTGCACCAGCAGAATGTAGAGCGCGCCGGTGAACGGGGAAAAATAATGCGGAAACGTCCAGGTTTGAACCGCAAAGCCGGCCACGATGGCGCTGCAAAGCACGATCGGCAGGGCCATCTTGCGCTGGCGGGCGATCCACGGCAGCGCTAGTAAGGGCAGCGTCAGCAGGGGGCCGAGATAGAACTGCCACCAGCTTGCAATCTTATCCGCGGCACGTTCCACGTATCCCTTGAAGGTCAGGTTGCGCTCGAACTCTTTCAATTCCCAGCGATAGTAATCGCGCATCACTACATGGTGGTAGAGAGGCTCCGGGCGTGGGGTTTGCCAGATAAAGTAAGGGGCAGTCGCATACTGGCCGCGATTCACCTGATACGTCATCTCAAGCGGAGACCCGGTGACGCGATCGTAGTACCAGGCCGTCGCCAGCCCGCCGAATAGCAACACAACGAGTATGGGGAGCACCACGTGCAGCAGAGACTGCTGCAACGGTGGACGATTCCGCCCAGCCAGCCAAAACAGCATGGCGAAAGCCATAGGAATGGCGAAAACGAAGCCCTCGTAAGGACGGCTGTTCGCCAGAATCACCAGCCCCAAGGCAAGAAGGAGAGCATGCCGCACGGGCGCTCGCCGGCGCAGCCGCGGCCACGCACCGAGCACCAACGCTCCGCCCAGAGCCGCCACGGAAGCGCACCAGTAGGTGTTCATCCAATAGCTGAGAATCCCCAGACGCAAAACAGCCAGCACGCCGCCGAGCAGTGCCCAACGCGGAGGCAGCCAGCCCTGCAGCATCCAACACAGGGCCGCGCACATCAGCGCCGTGATGAGCACTTCGCCGATCCAGGGATGCCCCAGTATCTGTCCCGCAGCCAGAACCAGCCCTTGTGCCGGGGGATACATCGACATGTAGGTAGGCTGCTCGATGATGTGGAAGCTCTCAAAATGAATCCACATGGGATGCGTCGGATTGGTGACTCTGCCGTGGGCGAACGTGTCCGCGGCCAGAAGATAGCTGAACTCGTCGTTCCAGCGGGGCTGCGGGATCCCGAGCACCGGGATGAGCGCGACCCGTATCGCGACCACGCTGGCTCCGACGATGAATACAGATAGGTAAGTTCGGCGCGCCAATCGACCGAACGCACTCTCGATCGACTGAAAGGCGGAATGTCGGCCGGCACCGGAACTTCGTCGCCGCGACAGAAGAATCAGCAGACCCGTGGCGCTCATCAAAACGAACTCAATGATCGCAAGCAGGGCGGGCGCAAGCCGGAGATAGAGGTTCTGCATCGTGGTAAGGATGAGTCCCGCACTACTCTACACGCCAGTGGCAAAGCAGGAAGAAACGGCCTCCACCTGAATATCGGCTGGAAGTCCCAATCTTCCGGCGCGTTATTTTTCCGCAGGTTCTTTGGCGCCGATTTCTTCGAAAAGGCCGTCAACGATCTGAATCATTTCGTTGTCGACCACGCGGTTCTTGGCGATCGCCTCTTGCAGGGGGATGGAGACGATCTTGTTGGAGCGCAGCGCCGCCATGCGGCCAAATTCGCCGCGATGCACCATATCGATGGCGCCCAGGCCGTAGCGCGTTGCCAGCACGCGGTCGAAGGCGCTGGGCGAGCCGCCGCGCTGGATGTGTCCCAGCACGACCGCGCGGGTTTCAAATTTTGTGCGCTTCTCAATCTCGCGAGCGAGAATGTTGGCGATGCCACCCAGTTTGGCGTGACCAAATTCGTCCTTGCCCATGTCCTGGATCACGGGCGCTCCGGCACTGGTATCGGCGGAAAACTTTGCGCCCTCGGCTACCACAACGATAGAGAAATAGAGGCCGCGTTCGTGGCGCTGGCGAATCGATTCCGCGACCTTGTCGACATCGAACGGCCGCTCGGGAATCAGAATCACATCGGCGCCGCCGGCGATGCCGCTGTAGAGCGCGATCCAGCCGGCATCGCGTCCCATGACCTCGACGACGATGACGCGGTTGTGCGCTTCGGCGGTGGTGTGGACGCGGTCAATGGCTTCGCACACGATGTTGCAGGCGGTATCGAATCCGAAAGTGTAGTCGGTACCACCCAGATCGTTGTCGATAGTCTTGGGCACGCCCACGACTTTGATGCCGGCCTCGTGCAGCTTCTGCGCCACTGACAAAGTGTCGTCGCCGCCGATGGCGACGAGCGCGTCAATCTTGTGTTTTGCAATTGTGTCGGTGCAACGCTGAATGCCGTCGGGACGTTTGGAGGGATTGGTGCGCGAGGTGCGCAGAATGGTTCCGCCGCGGGGCAGAATGCCGCTCACGGCTTCCAGGTCGAGGGGCATGGTCTGGTCTTCGATGAGACCGCGCCAGCCCTCCATGAAACCCACAAACTCATCGTGATAATGAAATACGCCTTTGCGTACTACGGCGCGGATGACCGCGTTCAAGCCGGGGCAATCGCCTCCGCCGGTTAACATGCCAATTTTCATCGTAAGCTCCCGTTTGAGTATGAGTTCAGAATGAAGTCCTCCGAATGCCCCGAGTGCGGGGTATGACGAAATGGCCCATACGCAGGGGTGAAGATCGGTCGGAGCAGATAGAGTAACACTAAAGCGATGGAGGCCAAAGTTCGGACGTGCGGAGAAAATACATCAGGTGCGGGCTTGCTGCGCACACACGAGGTTGTTACTAGGACGGATGGTAGTTCCGCGATAGACTGCTTTCACATGCGAGTCATGGGCATTGATTGTGGCGGGGAGTACACCGGTTACGGTGTAGTGGAGATGTATGAGAGCGGCAAGCTTTGCTGCCTGACTTGCGGCGCGATAAAGCTTTCGCCGCGCGAAGCGCTGCCGCGAAGGCTGTCGCGCATCTTCACCCAACTCGGCGAGATTATTGTGCGCCACCAGCCCGATGAAGTGGCGATTGAAGACGTCTTCTATGCGCTCAATGTGAAGTCGGCGCTCAAGCTCGGGCAGGTACGCGGAGTGGCTATGCTGGCGGCCGCGGCGGCCGGCTTGGAAGTGGCCGAATACTCGCCGCTGACCATTAAGTCGTCGGTGGTGGGTTACGGGCGCGCCGAGAAGCAGCAAGTGCAGCACATGGTGACGCGACTGCTGGAGCTTTCCTCGCCACCGGAGCCAATGGATGCTTCCGACGCGCTGGCCATTGCCATCTGCCATCTGCACACGGCAGGGACTCTCCGCCGGCAGCGGGCCCTGGCCCGGTAGGGTTCACTGGTCCATCGCACATTTGGCATAATTGCGTGTTGTCTGGTGTGTGAATCCACTGCGAGAACGAATTCTGAGGCTGACTCTAAGGATAACGGCCGGAGCCGGAAGAGCGCGTCGCGCACGACGGTGGCATTGGCAGTCACTGCTCGTTCTCGTCGGATGTCTCGTTGTTCTGGGCAGCGTTGCAACTCGGGCAGCCGAGCCCGCGACGATTGTTTTTTCGCTGGACTTTCCCGCTTCCGATCCCGAGCACTACAGCATCACCGTGCAGTCCGATGGCCGCGCCCGCTATGAATGTGTGGCGAAGATCTCGGACGACTCGGACGAACGCGAAACCTACCAGACGGAATTCGGCTTTTCGGATGCCACGCGCGCCCAGATTTTCGAGTTGGCGGCGCAATCCCATTATTTTTCCGGGAAGGTCGATTCCGGCAGACGCAACCTGGCCTTCACCGGCAACAAGAAATTGACCTACAAAGATGGGCAGCGGGAAACGGCGGCGGCTTATAATTTTTCTTCGCTGCCGGCCGTCCAGCAGTTGACGACTTTGTTTCAGAGTGTGAGCGCGACGCTGGAGTTCGGCCGGCGTCTTGCCTACTACCACCGCTATCAGAAGCTTGCGCTCGACGACGAGTTGAAACACATGGAAGATGAGGCCAAGCGCGGCGACCTTCTGGAACTGCAAGCGGTGAGGCCGGTTCTGCAGGAGATTCACGATGACAGCACCGTGCTCAATGTGGTGCGGGCACGAGCGCAGCGGCTCATCGAAAAGGGCAATGGCGCGGCTCCGGCGCGCTGACCGGACCAGGCTCACCAACCTCCGCGGCAGAGACTGCTGGCCGATATTCCCCAGGGCAAGTTTTACAATTCTTTTTGTCAAACCGTGCTCTAATAAGCAGCTAAGACGTTGGGGGTTGCTTATGTCCAAGCTATCGCTCTCCAGATTCAGCACGGTGCTTCTGACGGCCGCTGCTTGTGCGCTGATGGCGCTGCCCGCTCTGGCCGGTTCACAGGCGCGCATCGTTCGCCTGAGCGATGTGCAAGGTTCGGTGGAGATCAACAAAAACGCAGGCATGGGATTTGAGAATGCGTTTCTCAATCTCCCCATCACGCAGGGAACGCAGGTGAGAACGCGCGACCGCGGCCGCGCTGAAATCGAATTTGAGGACGGCAGCACGCTGCGCCTGATTCCCAACACGACCGTGGAGTTCAGCACGCTTGGAGCCGACGACTCGGGCAAGCGCGTCTCGGTGATCCATCTGGTCGAGGGCATGGCCTACGTGAACTGGCTGGGTAAAGACGAATTCAGTCTGAATTTCTCACAGGAGAAGATTGCGATCGACCATGCGGCGCACTTCCGGATCGAAGCCTCGCCGAAAGTTGCCAAGTTGGCTGTATTCAAGGGCGAGGCCGAGGTGGAAGGTCCGGCGGGAAAAGTCGTGGTCGATAAGAAAAAGACGGCGAACTTCGACGCCGCCGACAACGACAAGTACACGGTGGCCGACAAGATTGTGGAAGCTCCGCTCGATTCGTGGGACCGGGAGGCCAGCGCCTACCACGAGCAGTATGCGAAGAATAATTCGGCGCCGTCGTCCTACGGCTACGGGGTCAGCGATCTGAATTATTACGGCGCCTACAGCAATGTACCGGGCTACGGGATGATGTGGCAGCCGTTCTTTACCGGGGTGGGATGGGATCCGTTCATGGACGGGGCCTGGTCGTTCTATCCCGGCATGGGTTACATGTTTGCGTCGGCGTATCCGTGGGGGTGGATGCCCTATCGCTACGGGAACTGGATGATGGTGCCGGGCATGGGCTGGATGTGGCAGCCGGGAGGATTTAATACCTGGCTGACGGCGCCGAGTTATGCCGGGACGTTGCCGGCGAATTTCCATCCGCTGGTGGTGCCGGCCGACGGGACGGGGAAGACGATCGCGGTTGGGAAAGGTGGAGCTACTTCGGCCTCGTCCGCTCCGGTGCTCACGGTGAGAGCGGGCTCGGCGGGTTTGGGGATTGTGCGTGGCTCGCTGGAGGATCTCCGTCATCTGAATCGCGAAGTGGCTAAGAACGGATTCGCCAGGGTGGCGCCGGCACCGCAGTTTGCTGCGAGTTCGGCGGCGAATTCCGGCCTGAGTGCGCCGCTCAGCAGTGTGGCGACAGCGCCGTTGGGACACAGCACCACGGCTGGGCACGCTTCCGGCGGAACGCATCATTAGGACTTGGTGGTTGGATGGGAACGCAAACGGGGCAGCCTAAGCGGCTGCCCCATTTCTTTGGATTTCGTTACTACCGCCGCAGGCTGACGGATGTGATCACCTTCTGACAGAGTGATTGCAGTTCCGCGGACGAGGCGTGATCCCAGCTGCAACTGATCGGCACAACTTTTCCCCACGGTGTAAGCATGAGTCCGAGCACGCCGTGAAGGTTGGCCAGATCGCGCTGGGTGGCGCTGAAATCGGTGACCAGGCCGGGGTATCCGTCGAGCGAGGTGCTGATGAATTCGGTGCCGATTCCGGGCTTCGCCGCCAGCCAGACATAATTGTCCAGATAATATTTGGCCTGTTTCCTGAGCTCTTCGTCGTCGGTTAGACCCTGCGAACGGCGATCGAGGGCCGGCCCCACGGAGATGCTCACCATTTTGTCACCGCGGTTGGCCAGATAGACGGTGCGCAGCGGGGTGTCGTCGGAAACCTGCACGTCTCCGGGCAGGGCCACCGACACGGTGGCGCAAAACCAAACGTCGCGGCACAAGCCCTTCTCGTAGCGGGTGAATCCAGCGGGGGTTGCGCCCAGCGTTTCTGAATCCACGACCAGCCGCGTGCTTCTTTTCACCACGGCCGGCTTCGCGGCCAGAATCATCGGATTTGGAAGAAGCGTTTTTGTGACCGGGACGGGCGCGGTTCCGGACTCGGGATCGGAGTGGCCTCGAAGCGTTGCAATGCCGCCAGCCACTCGACGGAACGCTCGTTGGGCAGCAGACGGGCCCGGGCCTCTTCCTGGAAATGAAATGTCATAAACGGATAACGGCCGGGATTGTCAGACCGCATGCTCGACATATCGGGCATGGGATTCTCCGGGTCGTCGGCGTCGTTCGGGTCGGCAGGATCGTTGTCCGAAGAATCGCTGTCGTCGTAGGGCGAAGCCAGGGTCAGCTTGTTGTCGATGGTCTGTGAGCGGTGCAGCCACGCGACGTGGTGGGTCGCGGGATCGAGCAGCAGGGAAATGTGCAGGACGGCTGCGACCGCATTGTTGCCCGCGCCCGGCACGGTGCGTCCGCCGCTGGCGGTGCCGACGGCGGGAAGGTCGATGGGCGAGAAGACGTACTGCGAGGTCACAAAGGCGCATGACTTGCCGTCAACCTGCACCAGATTTCGGAAACGCAAGTCGGCTCCGCTGAGCTCAAGATCTTTCAAGGCGCGATCGTGCGAATAGGCGAACTGTCCGCGAGGTTTCCACGACTCGCCCTCGGCCACGGGTTGCGGCGAGAACTCGGTTTGCAGCAGATCCTGGGTGACTTTGCGCAGCAGATCGCCGCCGTCCCAATACTTGAAATACCCGTCGGTACTGCGGCTCATCTCGGTCTCGCCGTGCGGACCCACGCGAAACATGATGGGAGAAGACTGCAGCGCCGCGAGCCGCTTCTGGAAGTCGGGCGCGGAGAAGAGCGCACAGCGCACGCTGGTGACGCGGGTGTCACTGTAGGTGGCTTCGACCGGAATGTTGCCGTCTTTGTCGGCGGGCTGCGGGCGCAGGGTAACAATGGCCGCCATGGCATAGTCGCAGGGGCCGCGAGCCGGGAACAGGTTTGCTCCGCTGGCATCGGCAATGGGCAGGAAAGAACCGGCAGCTTCCAGTTCGTAGCGGAGAACTCCGCCGGGTTTGAGATCGGCCTGCAAGAGGAGCTTGTGCTGGCCGGTCTTGGATTGGGCGTGCGCCATGGTTGGTCCGGCGCAGAACAATACTGCTAACAGCAGCGCAAGGCCGGTTACGAAAATGGAGTGCAGTCGCGGCATAGGCATTCCGTTCTTAGGGATCGTCATCGTCTGGGGGATCAGCGTTCGGATCCACATAGGTTTTGCGAATGGAAGACGATTGCAGTTCCTGGTATTGCGCCGATTTAATGATGGCGTCGCAGACGCTATCGCTCGCGGCGGCGTCCTCTTCGCGGTAGACGCAGGCAAAGCCAAAATTGCCGTACGGTGAACCGGCGACCGCGCTCACGCCGCGATATTTAAGGGCACCCGCAGCGATGGTGAAGTGAGTCATCAGCCCGTTGGTCCAGTCGATGCGAACATGCTCATCGAGTGCGATGTGGGCCGCACGGCCAAAGTATTCCGGGCGGGCAAACCATTCCTGCAGAAACGCCCGCTTGAAGCTGTCAACCGTGTACTTCAGGTCCGTCGATTGAGCGGCATAGATACGGATGGCGCGACCCGCGTCTTCCTCACGGCCAGTCATCGGAATCAACACTGGCCGGGGCTCCGGTTCCGCCCGGCTCCATTTCGGATTCTTGGGAAGCGTGATGGAGAATTCGTAGCAGGGCTGGAGTGTGCACAACCGTATTCGCCAGACGCCGCCGCCATCGGGTCCGTCGTCTTCGTCGGTGAGTTTCTTGGAGACATGGCTTGCGGCCGAGTGTGCCTGGCGGGTCTTGCGGGCAAGATCGCCCAGAGACTGGCCGGGGGTGTCTTGTGCCGACGCTCCTAAGCCAGCGCAAGAGATAAGCAGCGTGAGCAAGATCCGGGCGCGAGTTGGGTTCGGCGGCAATCTCATGGCAAGCGCAACGAGTTCACCAGCGTAGTGCACAGGGCTTCCGCGTCGGCGAAGTGTTCTTCGGGCGCGGCGCATCCCAGCATGAATTGTTTGCCCTGGTTTTCGATCAAGACTCGTTCCCCGATCCACCAGCGTTTCTGGTCTCGCTGGTAGCGGAAGCGGGTCATCAAGGCGGGCCGGTCCTCGATGGTCAGATCTTGAGTGCTGACGCTGTCCGGCTTTTCTCGCGACCAGCCGTTGGCATTGGCCAGGTCGCGCATGCGGATATAGTCCGGATCGGTCAAGCTGCGATAGGGAGCGTTTACATCCGCCGGACCGGCATACAGCATGACCGATTCGCCATCGAGCGCAGCCTTGAAGATGTACTGGCCGTTGGTCCGAGAAACCACTTCGGCCTTCTCGGGGATGACGACGGATGCTTCCGAGCATTGCTGCGGATTCAGGCAGAACTGCAGAACGAAAGGCTGGAAGCCCGCGGGGGCCACCGTTGTTCCTTCCGCGCTGTCGAGCGTGGCCTGGGCCTTGTCATGGGGAGCTTGGCGCGTCTGGCGCGCCAGTTCCGCCAGGGAAGGGCCTGGCGACGCTGATTCGCCGGACGCGGTCTCTGGCGCCGGAATCGTTTCTGCCGTAGCTGGAACCGCGGCGGCTGGAGTCTTGCTGGCCGAAGCCGCTTTTTCCAAGAGCGGCTTCTCTGAGATTGAGGCGGGATGTACGACGATGTCTTCCTTCAACTGAATCGACGGATAGATGATCTCATCGCACATCTGCAATGTGGTTCGCTCGTCCTGGATGCGCGCGTTCACGCCCGCTTGCACCTTCCGTTGATCCGTCCCATACATCTGCTGGTCCCGGTCGCTGCAGGTATTATGGCCACGGTTGTCATAAATCGTGCAGGAATGCATGTCATCTGGACTGACGCACATCACCGGAATCAGGCTGTTCGAGCCCACGATGAATATCATGGAGCCCCAGACGACGTGGCCCAGCAGATAAGGATTGCCCTGCCATGCGCAGCGAAACGCTTTATGCGAGCCTTGCTTGATGGCTGAGCAGTAGGCTTGGGCGCCGTGCAGGCCGGCGAGCTGGCGCACCACGTTCAGGAGATCGCTGTCGCTGACGTTATTGATGATGTTGGCAGGGATCGGAATCGGGCTCCCGGCCACGACTTCGGTGTTGGTAATGCCGAGACGCGAACCGAGCAGCACGGCTCCGCCATTGTCACGGCCCTCCAGGCTGAATGGATAAGGAACGAACAGGCGGTAGTCGCCGGCGTTGTAATTGCTGAAGCCGGTGGGCGCGTTGGCCGCGGCCTCCTGCTCCTGCTGCATGTCGTCGACCAGTTCCTGCGCCTTGCTGGACTTAGTGTCGGCAGTCGAAGCATGCTGGGCGCGGGTTTGGCGAGCCAGGTCGCCGAGTGAATCGCTGGGAGTTTCGGAGTCTTGTCCCCAGGCAAAAGCGCCGAAGCATATTAGCGCTGCAATGCACGGAATGAAAAACCTGCGGGTCATGGTAGTCGTAGAGATTCAATTAAACCGGAACAAATCGCGTCTCCATCGGCGAATGTATCTTTTGGTGCCATGCAGCCGACCACGAGTTGAGCGTCATTATTCTCGACCTCGGCTCGCTTGGCGATCCAGTCGGCGGCGCCTTTCCTGAACCGCATCTGGGTGACGTAGGCGAGTTTTCCGTCTAAAGTCGTCTGCTCGGCGCTCATGGTGGAAGAGGTTCCGGGATCGCGCTCGCGCTCGGGATCCACCAGCTGTTTCCAGCGAACCGTGCTGCCATCGCTCGGGTTGCGGCCGGGGCAGCTATCGGCGCCGGCCGGGCCCATCAGAAAGAGGAACGGCGATCCCTTAACCTTGGTCTCGAACACATATTGCTTGCAGTCCGAACTGACCAGTTGGGCGTCGGTGGGAACCAAGACCGACGCGTTCCAGCACTGCTGGGTGTGGCTCTTGCAGTAGGTAAATGCCTGCACCTTGAAGCCGGCGGGAACTGTGCTCTGCACGGCCACGGTCGCAGGCGCAGGCTGGGCGGCCGGGGCGGTTGTGCCCGGGGCAGCAGGCTGGTGCAATTGACGCGCGATGTCGGCCAGAGAAACGGGACCGCCGGCGCTGGCAGGCTGCGCTGCAGTGGGGGCGGGTGCAGCCGCTTTTGCGGGATCGACTGCCGCATCGGAACCCGGGGCTGGCTTGGGAGAGACAATCACGGCGCTAGTCGCGGCAGGAGTGCCCTTCTGCGGAGCAGTGGGAGCCTGCTTGTCTTTCCGGCCGTCTTTCTGATCGCCTTTCGGATCCTCGGCCAGTTGGTCAGCGATTTGCTGCGCCGGGCTGGTCTCGGCCTTGGGCTGGGCTTGCTTCTGGGCGCGTGCCTGCCGGGCTGCGTCGGCGAGGGAACTGCCGTCTTGTCCGCGCGCGGGCAAGACGGTCAGGAGCAGCAGAAGGTTGGCGAGAATCGCCGCCACGTGCGCGATCTTCTTGTGAACGATCTTCTGGTGAACGATTGGCGAACTGCCGACTGAAAGGAATGAAGTGCAATGCATTCGCGATGTCTCCGCTTTGGAAATCAGTTGGAACCGTTGTTGGTGCTGGCTTGCTGCTGCACGATGGCGTCGGGCACATCGAAGGTGATGGGCGCGTTGTAATCGGAGAACGACGACCGCAACTGCAGCCAGTCCACCGTCAGCTCATAGGGCAGATGGTCCTCAAGGCCGAGGCAGACGGTATCGTGCTCCAGTCCGCTGGGCGCGCCCTTCATGGTGACCAGCCACTCGCGGCAGCGCACCCCGTTCACGGTTTTCTTGTCGCCCTTCTGCAGGATGCCACGCTGGATCATGGTGGCAATGCGCGGCATCAGGGTGTTGTCGTTGCCTTGGGCGAGGGCGCCGCAAAACCAGGCCGGCGGGTGCTCGCGGGCGAATCGAGGTTTCGACCAGGAACCATCACTTTCGCGGGTATACTCCTCGGTCGCAAAGTGCACTTCGTCGCGGGCCATATCCATCCCGGGCCCGGCGCTATCGGTCTCGTGCCACTGATAGTGATAGAGGTTGCGGGCGCAGTCGACTTCCCACAGCATCTCTTTGTGGCGAGTTCCGGCGCTGGCGGTAACCGAAGCGCGGAAGCTGTGCACCTGTTTCATGGCATCGAGGGTTTTCTGGAATTCTTTTTCTCCGCTGCCGGTGAACAGATAGCTGGCTGCCCAGCCCACGAGGGCCACGCCCACGGCCAGACGCACCACCAGCCACACCCAATACCGTTCGCCCGACATAGACACCTCTTCCGAGTAAGCTCTTAAGGCTAGGGTAATGGGCTGGACGAGGAGGAAAAAGTTACCGATGGGCAGAGCGAATGGGCCCGGTTTTAGCCGGGGTTTTACCCGGTTTTAGCCTGGTTTTCTGGAAAGGCAATTTCCGCAACTACTGAGAGATTATCCTTGGAAGAGATTGTCATCCTGAGCGAAGCGAAGGACCTGGCAATCTTCGGCGGGAGCCGATACTGTCAGCCGAGTTGCATGGTCCCTCGCTTTGCTCAGGATGACAAGGCTGTGTTGGACTCTCACACAATGACCACTCCGGCATATCCCACAACCATGTTGCGGTCGCCGGAAATGTCGCCGGAGGTTGCGTACTTGACGAGTTCGGCCGATTTCGCGCCTAGCTGCCGGGCGGCGGTGAGCATGGCCACGGCCGGGCCGAAACCGCACATGCTGATGTTCTGTTGCGTGACCACGTCGAAGAGTCCGCGCGGATCGAGCGAGAGGATGCGCTCGATTGCCCAGTGGTCTTTCGCCCGTGTGACTGTGTCTGATTCGTAATGATTCATGTCGCTAGAGGCAACAATCAGAACGCGATCGCTCTGCGCCGCGATCACATCCGCCAGGGCGTTGCCGAGATGTTCAAGAATTTCGAATTGCCCGGTGCCGAGCGCGATGGGAACGAAGCTGAGTTCCGGCTGACGCAGCAGTAAGAATGGCAGCTCGACTTCAGCCGCATGTTCGGCGCGATGCGCTGCCGAGTCTTCCTGCAGCGCAGGGAACTGCGACTTCAAGGCATGGGCGAGTTCGGCATTGAGGGGAACGTCGCCCAGCGGCGTCTGCCACGCGCCTTCGCTCATCATGGCGAGCGGGCGGCCCATCCCGGTGTGATTGGGACAGAGCACGATGCAGCGCTTGGGCACATCGATACAGGCGAAGACTGCGCCCGCTACATGTCCCGAATACATGTAACCGGCATGCGGGGCGATGCAGCCCAGGGCCCGCAGCGGAGCCTGATTCGTAGAAAGCGGTTGCGACAAAAAGTCGAGCGCCTCGGTACGCAGCTCGTCAGGATCGGCAGGATAGAAACGTCCCGCGACGGCGGGATGACGCAGAATAGTTGTAGCCACGGCCCCTCCTAACCCAGCGGGACCAATACCAACCTGTAATGTTATGACCCGGCTCGCTCGTTGCGCAAGGCCCGATAGACCGCCGCACTTTCTTCCAGACTGAGCGTCTCGGCGCGGGCCGTGGGCTTGACTTTGGCCTCAGCCAGAGCGCGTTTCAACCCGGCTCCTTCGTAATTTTCTTTCAGATTATTCCACAGAGTCTTGCGTTTCTGTCCGAACGACAGACGGAGAAAATCGATGAAGCCAGCGCCGGCCACTCCCAACTTTTCCTGTTGCGGGTCGATCGTCAAGCGCAGCACTGTGGAGTGCACTTTCGGCGGAGGCACGAACGCAGCGGGCGGCAGAGTGAACAGTTTCTCCACGCGGGCGTACAACTGCGCCGTGGCCGAGAGCATGCCATAATCGCTGCCGCCCGGCTTGGCGGCGATGCGGTCGGCGACCTCGCGCTGCACCATGATCACGATGCTGTCGAAGTATTTCGAAAACTCAAACAGCCGCAACAAAATGTCAGACGTAATGTAATAAGGAAGATTTCCCACGACCTTCATGGGCTCGGGCTTGAGGTCGATGCCGGGGCGGCTCAGGCCGGGCTTGGGTCCGAAGAGCGAATCGAAGTCGATGGCCAATACGTCGGCTTCAATGATCTCCACATTTCGCGCCATGCCAAACTTCAGCCGCAGCTGCGCCGCCAGCACGCGGTCGAGTTCCACGGCGATCAGACGGCGCGCCCGCCGGGCCAGCAATGAAGTCAGAATGCCGCGCCCCGGGCCGATTTCGAGCACTGTGCTCTGCGACACGTCGCCCAGAGCATCGACCACGCGGGCGGCGAGGTCTTCGCTGGCCAGAAAATGCTGTCCCAATTTAGGCTTAGTTTGCGGACGGCGCTTCGAGGCGACCTTTGGCACGTTGACCCTCTCTGCCTTGGGAAGTAGACTTTGAATTCGGTCCTTGCATCCGAACCGACGGATCGTTTCGGTCCCGAGACTCATTCATAATAGCGTGAGCCGCGAAAACTGTGCGCGCTGCTGCTGCTCGATGGAGGTTCCGCACTCATGAATATCGTATTCGCCGCTTCCGAAGGCGTTCCATTTTCCAAGACTGGCGGGCTGGCTGACGTAGTGGGCGCGCTGCCGCGTGCGCTTGCGGCGTTGGGCCATCACGTCAGCGTCTACTTGCCACGCTATCGCCAGACCAAGCTGAGCGATCCCGCCACGGTGGTGCGGAGTGTGACCGTCCCGTTTGACGACCAGTACCGATTTGCCTCAGTGGTGAGCGGGGGCAGTCAGGGCGGAGTGCGGTTTTATTTTGTCGAGCACCCGCCCTATTTCGACCGCGACGCGCTGTACGGCACGCCGGCGGGGGATTATCCCGACAACGCCGAGCGCTTTGCCTTGTTCTCGCGCACGGTGCTGGAAGCCTCGAAAATCCTGGGCGTCCCTGACGTGTTTCACTGTCACGACTGGCAGGCGGCGCTGATCCCGGTCCTGCTGCGCACCGTCTACGCCGAGGATCCGGCGTTTCGCGACGTGGGCACGGTGTTCACGATTCACAACATGGGATACCAGGGCTTGTTCCCGCCCGACATTCTTCCGCTGCTGATGCTGCCCTGGGATCTGTTCACCATGTCGAAGATGGAATTCTTCGGCCAGGTGAATTTTCTGAAAGGCGCGTTGACTTACTCCGACTTCATCACCACGGTCAGCAAAAAATATAGCCACGAGATTCAGACGGCAGAATATGGATTCGGGCTGGAGGGCGTGCTGCACGACCGCGCCGCGACCGTGACGGGAATTCTGAATGGAGTCGATTACGACGAGTGGAGTCCGCAGACCGACAAGTTCACGGCGGCTAAGTTTTCGCCGCAGGATCTTGCCGGGAAGGCGAAGTGCAAGCTGGACCTGCTGGCGGCGTTCGGAGTGAAGAATGCCGATGCGAAGCTTCCGGTGATCGGAATCGTCTCGCGCTTTGCTGCTCAGAAAGGTTTTGATTTGATTGCGCAGATCGCCGACCGGCTGGCGCGCGAAGAAATGATCATCGTCGCTCTCGGCGCCGGCGACAAGACGTACGAAG
Source organism: uncultured Acidobacteriota bacterium (assembly GCA_963800405.1). Classification (GTDB taxonomy): domain Bacteria; phylum Acidobacteriota; class Terriglobia; order Terriglobales; family Acidobacteriaceae; genus Sulfotelmatobacter. The sequence continues at coordinate 45,752 of CAWDBW010000044.1, read as the reverse complement.
AGATGTTTCTGCGTCTCAATAAACAGTTCCCCAACAAGATTGCCGTCAAGGTCGCGTACGACAACGCGATTGCGCACAAGATCGAAGCCGGGGCCGACATGTTCCTGATGCCTTCGCGCTACGAGCCTTGCGGCCTGAACCAGATCTACAGTTTGAAGTACGGTACAGTGCCCATCGTCAGGGCCACCGGCGGCCTCGACGACACCATCGAACCCTGGGACGCCCGCAGCGGAAAGGGAACTGGATTCAAGTTCACCGAATATAACGGCGAGGCGCTCCTGCTCACCGTCAAGCAGGCGCTGGCGGCCTATCAGGACCAGACGTCGTGGCAGGCGCTCATGCGCAGCGGCATGAGCAAAGACTTTTCCTGGAATGCGTCGGCGCGGGAGTATGGCAAGGTCTATGAACGGGTGCGGCAGATGCGCGGGGCAACCCCGACTGCGACGGAAAAAGTGCTGGCGTAGTTACGGCAGCTTTTGCGCCTCAGGGTCGTTGTCGCGAGAACCAGCCTAGGTCTACTTATGCAGAGCCCGCCACGCGAATCCTAAGCTGAGGCCGAGCGAGCCGTACACTGCCGCGTTCATGGGAGCCAGCAGGAAAAAGACGGCCACTAGCGAGGGATCGAACATCATCCTAAGCAGATACATCGGACACAGCACGAGCATGAGTTGGGGATCGAGATTCCAGCGGTGTGGGGCGAGATAAGCGACGACGGCAAGGACATAAGCAACCGCCGCGAAGATTCCGAGCAGTTTGAGGGGCGCTGAAAATAGCTGTGGATCGTCCCGATCCTTCTTGCATGCTTTCGCGATCCACGAGCGGGGCAGCACGGCAAGCATCAGGCTGAAAACGCCCAGCAGTGCAAGGACAACCGCAAATATGATCCATTCGCTTTGCACTGGCATGTCGACGCCCCGCAGCATCACATAAGGAGCGCCGGTCAAGAGCGAGACCAGTCCACAGATCGCGAAGACAATGCGAGATGTAACCCTTATGGCGCGTCCGGACATGAGGCGGATTCTAGCAAAGGTTTCGAGATGAGCACACCTCGATGCCAACCTGACGAGCGGGAGCGTCGCTGCTAAAATTCTTGCAGCATGGCTGCCGCCCAACAGCCCGCGTTCACCCGGACCATCTTCCACGTCGACATGGACGCCTTCTTCGTATCCGTGGAAGAACTGTTCGATCCCTCCCTGAAAGGCAAGGCCGTCGTAGTCGGCGGACAGCGGGACGAGCGCGGAGTGGTCTCGGCGGCTTCGTATGCGGCGCGAAAATTCGGAGTGCACTCTGCCATGCCGCTGCGCACGGCGGCTAAGATTTGTCCACAGGCGATCTTCGTGAACGGGCATCCCGAACGCTACCGCGAGTGCTCGGAAAAAGTTCACAAAGTTCTCGGCACATTTTCGCCACAAGTTGAGATGGCGTCGATCGACGAGGCCTACCTCGACATGACCGGCACCGAACGCCTGCACGGTCCGGCGCTGAGAGCGGCGCACACCCTGCACCAGCGCATGAAAGCCGATACTGGCCTGAATTGCTCAGTCGGGATCGGAACCTCGCGCCTGATCGCGAAAGTGTCGTCGGCGCAGGCCAAGCCCAACGGCGTGCTGTGGATCGTCCCCGGCGAAGAAGCCAAATTCCTGGCCCCGCTGGACGTGCGCGAGATTCCCGGCGTCGGCAAAGTCATGGAGAAGCACCTTCACGATCTCGGTATTAAGAAAGTGGGAGATCTGGCGCGCCTCGAAGAATCGGAACTCGGCGACCGATTCGGAAAGTGGGGCCTGGCGCTGGCTGGCAAAGCGCGCGGTGAAGACGCGGGCGGCTGGTTCGACTCCGAAGTTGGAGCGGACATCGGGGCCAAGTCCATCAGTCATGAGCACACTTACAACGAAGATACCGCCGACGTCAGTCAGCTCGAAGCCACGTTGACGCGGCTGTCGGAGATGGTAGGCCGGCGGCTGCGCGAATCGCAGTTTCACGCGCGCACCATACAACTCAAACTGCGCTACAAAGATTTCACCACGTTCACCCGGGCTCACACTCTAGCTGCGCCGACGCAACTCGACACCGAGATTTTCGAACAGATTCGTGCGCTGTTTCGCAAGAACTGGAAACGAGGTGCGCAGGTTCGCCTGCTGGGCGTGCAGGCATCATCGTTCACTGCGCAGCCCGATCAGATCAGCTTGCTCGAGAGCAACCGCCAGCAGCGCTGGAAAGATGCGATGGCCGCCGCCGACCGCTTGCGCGACAAGTTCGGCGAATCCAGCGTGGGCCTGGCAGCGGGCATGCGGGGAAACTTCCGCGAGCGGGTTCACGAGAATCCCGCGAGCCTTCCGGGGAAAAAGAAGCCGCGCAGTTGACCCCGATCCTCGGCCCGCACTAAGATTCCCCTTCCCCCAGAGTGTTCAGGAGCCGGTCTTCAGGAGTTTACATGCGCAAAGTCCTTCCTCTGCTGTGGTTCGCCCTCGTCTTAGTATTTGCATTTCTGCAAAGCGCATCAGCGCAATCCGATCCGCCGCTCCTGCTGCGCTTCCCGACCGTCAGCAAGACCCAGATTGTTTTCAATTACGCAGGCGATCTGTGGACCGTCGGCCGCGACGGGGGCGACGCGCGCCGCCTCACCTCCGGGGTCGGGATCGAGACGCTTCCCCACTTTTCTCCGGACGGGTCGATGATCGCCTTCACCGGCGAATATGACGGGAACCGCGATGTCTACGTTTTGCCATCCGAGGGAGGTGTGCCGCGTCGCCTGACGTATCATCCCGCCGATGAGGACGTGGCTGGCTGGACTCCCGACGGCAAGAAGGTCGTATTCAACTCCTGGGGCAGCAGCTTCATCCACTTCGAGGATCAGCTCTACACGGTCCCGGTCGAAGGCGGGCTGCCTACGCAGTTGCCGCTTCCCGTGGTCGAGGCGGCATCGTTCTCGCCCGATGGAACGCACGTAGCATACGTCCCGCATCCCAAGTGGCAGCAAGCCTGGAAGCGCTACCACGGTGGCCAGACGACGCCCATCTGGATCGCGGACCTGAAAGACTCCAGCATCGTGAAGATTCCGCGCGACAATTCCAACGACGACTATCCCATGTGGGTGGGCGAAACGATTTATTTTCTTTCCGACCGCAACGGCCCCGTCAGCCTGTTCGCGTACGACACGAAGTCCAAACAGGTTTCAGAAGCGCTGCACAGCGACGGCCTCGATTTCAAGACGGCTTCGGCGGGTCCCGAATCTATCGTGATCGAGCAGTTCGGCGCCATCAAACTGTTCGACCTGAACACGCATCAGGCCAGGAACATTAAGATTCATGTTGCCGGCGACCTTGAGGCGGTGCGGCCGCACTTCGCGAAAGTTGAACCGAAGCGCATACAAAGTTTCAGCCTCTCGCCGACCGGGGCGCGCGCTTTGTTCGAAGCCTGGGGAGAAATTTTCACGGTTCCCACCGACAAGGGTGACATTCGCAATATCACGCACAGTCCGGCCGTCGCCGATCGCGATCCCGCGTGGTCGCCGGACGGAAAGTCCATCGCATATTTTTCCGACGAGTCCGGGGAGTACGAACTGGCTATCCGCGATCAGAATGGCCTGGGGACGGTGCGCCACATCAACCTGGGTAACCCGCCGTCTTTTTTCTACACTCCTACGTGGTCTCCCGACAGCAAGAAGATTGCCTATACCGACAAGCGCCTGCAGCTGTGGTACGTCGATCTCGACAACACTACGCCGAAATTGGTCGACACCGATTATTTCTGGACCTTCGCGCCCAATCAGACCGGGCAGACTTGGTCTCCCGACAGCAAGTGGATTGCCTACACTAAGCAACTCCCCAGCGGGTTGCATGCGCTGTTTGTCTACTCCCTGGAGCAAGGGAGCGTTTCGCAAGTCACCGACGGCATGAGTGACGTGCTCTATCCCAGCTTCGACAAGAATGGAAAGTATCTCTACTTCACGGCTTCGACAAACACGGGGCTGTCGACGGCCGGGCTTGACATGTCGAGCGATGAGCATCGCGTGACGCGCAGCGTTTACGTTGCCGTGCTCAGCAAAGATGAGAAGTCGCCGCTCGCTCCGGAAAGCGACGAAGAGAATAAACCGAAAGACGAAAAGAAGCCGGACGTGGATAAGGACAAACCGGCCGCCGACAAGGACAAGGACAAAGGGAAGGAATCGAAAGATAGAGACTCCAAAGGCGCCAAAGATAAGGAGAAGGACGCTAAGGAAAAGGATAAAGATAAAGAGAAGAAGGAAGAGCCCGCCGTGGTTAAGATCGACCTCGAGGGGATTGGCCAGCGCATCCTCTCGCTGCCGATCCCGGCCAAGAACTACAGCAATATGCGGACCGGCAAATCGGGGATACTCTTCCTGGCCGAGTCGCCGCTGGTGGTTACCGAAGAGGACTATCCCAATATTAGTCAGACCATCCAGAAGTTTGACTTGAGCAAGCGCAAGGTTGACAAGCTGATCGACGAGGTCAACGACTTTGCGGTCTCGTTCGATGGCGAAAAGATTCTTTACCGCAAAGGCGATGCTTGGACCGTTGCGTCGACCGATGATGGACCTCCGGCAGGAGGCCCAGCGAAGCCTGGTTTCGGTCCGCTCAACCTCGAGGGATGGGAAGTTTATGTCGAGCCGCGCGCCATGTGGAAACAGATTTACAACGAAACCTGGCGCATTGAGCGTGACTTTTTTTATGATCCGCACTATCACGGCCTCGATCTCGACAAGGTCAAGAAAAAGTACGCGCCGTATCTGGAGGGCATCGCGTCGCGCGATGAACTTACTTATCTCTTCCAGGAATGTTTAGGCGAGATGACGGTTGGCCACATGTTCGTCGGCGGGGGAGAAAAACCGGAGCCGAAGAAAGTGAAAGGCGGCCTGCTGGGCGCCGACTACAGCCTGGAAAATGGGCGCTATCGCATTGCCAAGGTTTACGACGGCGAAAACTGGAATCCCGGCAATGAAGCGCCGCTGACCCAGCCCGGCGTCAATGTGAAAGCGGGGGATTACGTCCTCGCGGTTAACGGCCGCGATCTGCACGCCTCTGACAACATCTACAGCTTTTTCGAAGAGACCGCGGGGAAGCAGGTTGTGCTCAAGGTCGGCGCCAATGCAGACGGGAAAGATTCGCGCGACGTCACGGTTGTTCCCGTGGAGAGCGAAGAGAACCTGCGGCATTTGGCCTGGATCGAGAGCAATCGCCGCCGCGTCGACCAGGCCACCGGAGGCAAAGTTGCTTATGTGCACGTCCCTAATACCGGAGGTGGGGGTTACACGAGTTTCAATCGCTACTTCTTTTCCCAGGTGGGCAAAGACGGCGCCATCATCGACGAGCGCTTCAACGAAGGCGGCCAGCTTGCCGACTACATCATCGACTACCTGCGCCGGCCTATGCTGAGCAAGGTGGTGGCTCGCGAAGGCCACGACTGGTCCAGCCCTTCGGAAGCGATCTACGGGCCCAAGGTCATGCTGATCAACGAAGAGTCTGGTTCCGGTGGCGACGCCTTGCCGTGGTACTTCCGTAAAAGCGGGATCGGTCCGCTGATTGGCAAGAAAACCTGGGGCGGGCTGGTGGGAATTGGAGGCTATCCGGAGCTGATCGACGGCGGTTTCGTCACCGCGCCGCGGGCCGCAATCTATGGCCTCAACGGCGATTGGGAAGTCGAGAACCATGGCGTCGCGCCGGATGTGGAAGTCGATCTCGACCCTGCTGCGTGGAGGCAGGGCCGCGACGCGCAACTGGAAAAAGCGATCGAGGTGGAGATGCAGCAGTTGAAGGAGCATCCGCTGCCACAGATCAAGCGTCCGCCTTATCCGAACTATCACGAACACGACGATCTGGGGGTGAAGTAGGGCACTTCTCAATGCGTGCAATGAGATGTTTCGCTAAGTGAGGCTAGCGCCCGCTTCAGACAAGCCCAGGAGTCCGTCCCGCCGACACAGTGACCCAGGTCACTGACAGTAGAGGCCCATTCGTGTCGAATTAGCAGGACTCTCGCCTCCCCGAAGAGCACCTCCATCACGGGATGCAACACCCCTTCAGGCGAGACCGCACATACTTCCTTCGCGAATCATGCAGTTCAACCCGAGCTTTTAATCATGGAGGCTTACATGAAACGCATCAGCATTCTGTTGTTGATTCTTTTCACCTTCTTTGCTTCCTCCGCGTGGCCACAAGCACAACCGCAATGGAAGCACAAAATCATCACCTACGAAGTTCCGGGCGCGGGTAACGGCGCTGGACAGGGCACCCAAGCCTTCGGCATCAATTCGTCGGGCGAGGTTGCGGGATTCTACACGGACGCGAACAACGTGAATCACGGCTTCCTGCGCAAGCTCAACGGCACCTTCACGAAGTTTGATCCTACCGGGTCCACGAACACCTTCGTGATCGGCATCAACGATAAGGGGGCGATCCCGGGATGGTATTACGACGCGAACAACGTGATGCACGGCTTCTTGCGGGTTCGCAACGGAGCCATCACTACGTTCGACGCGCCGAACGCGGGCACAGGCGCCAACCAAGGCACGATCGCCGGGGACCTCAACGACCTCGGGGTGATCGCGGGATACTACATTGACGCGAACAATGTCTCTCATGGCTTCCTGCTCGATCCCGACGGCATCTTCACTACGTTTGATGCTCCGGGCGCTGGCACAGGCGCCGGCCAAGGCACTTTCCCCATGTTCTTCTCCTGCCTCACCGATTTAGGGGCGAGCACCGGATACTACATTGACGCGAACAACATGCCTCACGGTTTCGTGTGGAGTGAACCCCAAAAGTGAGACAGTAAAAGAAGACACACTTTGCAGGAAAGGAAACTGCAAGTGGCAAAGAGACGGTATTCTGAACATTTTCGACGGGTGGCAGTGGAACGAATGAAAGGCTGCGATAGCATCGTGACCCTAACCAAAGAACTGGGGGTATCACGGCGGCAGCTGTACCGTTGGCGCGATGAACTGGACCCAGAGGAACCCGTGGTTGGGAAACCACCCGGGCAAAAGTCTCGCGCATCCACCCTGCGCAAAGAGGTGAATCATCTAAAGCGAGTTTTGGCGGAGAAGACGCTGGAAGTAGATTTTTTCAGAAGTGCCTTGCAAAAAGTCGAGGCTCGACGCCAGCAGAACAGCAGGTCTGGCGAGAAGGCATCTTCGATCAAATCCGGGAAGTGATGCCGTTGCAAGGCGGCTTGACGATCGAGCGCATGTGTCAACTGGCCCAGGTGAGCCGGGCAGGCTTCTACCGCTGGTTGCAGGAACCCCAGCCAGAGGAGGCGGAGATGGAAGTACGATCCGCGATTCAACAGATCGCGATGGAACATCGGCGGCGCTATGGCTATCGGCGTATTTCTGCGGAACTCCGACGTCGAGGTATGCCCGTGAACCACAAGCGAGTAGCACGGATCATGCGGGAGGATAACTTGCTCGCGGTACAGCCGCGGCAGTTCGTGGTGACCACGAGGTCGGATCACAAACTGGAGGTATATCTCAATCTGGCCCGGCGCATGAATCTAACGGGGATGGATCAACTGTGGGTGGCCGACATCACCTACATTCGGCTGAAAACCGAGTTTGTCTACTTAGCAGTGATCCTCGACGGGTTTTCTCGCAAGGTGGTGGGTTGGTCCCTGGAGCGGAACCTAGCCAGCCGCTTAGCCGTAGTCGCGCTGGAGCAAGCAATCGTAGGACGACAACCTAGCGTGGGCCTAGTCCATCACTCCGATTGAGGCGTGCAATACGCCAGCGCGGAATATGTGGCGGTTCTAGAAAAACATGGGATGATTCCGAGCATGAGCCGCCCGGCAAATCCGTACGACAATGCAAGCTGCGAAAGCTTCATGAAAACGTTGAAACGGGAAGAAATTTATGCGAACCAGTACAGCGACTTAGAACACCTGCGCACCAACATCGAAGAATTTATCCAACGGTACTACAATCGGCAGCGATTACACTCTGCGTTGGGCTACTGTTCTCCAGAAGAATTTGAACAGCAAGCCAAGCATTCCGATTCCATGACACAGTTTCGTAGTCCAACCGTCAAGTTTTTCCGAAACATAGAGGAGGAAGATTCTACGGGGCTGCTGGAGCAGGGGACTCAAACGCCGTCCCCTGCTCCAGACCTCATCCCCGGCTAGGCAATGGACCATCCAAACTCAATCCAATGGCACGTGTGTCATTCAAATCTGTCTCATCTCGTGGGGTCACCCCACGTGCTCAATCCCAACGGCAGCATCACCACTTTCGATGCGCCGCTCGCAGGCACGGCCGCGGCCCAGGGCACCTACGGCGAGAGCATCAACCAGAGGGGAGCAAGCACCGGATACTACGTTGACGAAAACAACGTGAATCATGGCTTCCTGTTCAATCCCGACGGCAGCCTCATTACGATTAACGTTCGGCGCGCGGGCACGGGCGCCGGCCAAGGCACCGTTGCCGAAGGCAACAACGCGGAGGGGGCGGTCGTGGGTCAATACTACGACGCGAACAGCGCTATGCACGGCTTCCTGCGCGCTACCGAAGGTAAGATAACCACCTTCGATGCTCCGGGCGCGGGCACGGGAGTCGGCCAGGGCACTCAGCCCATGACCAACAATCGGGAGGGGGCGATCTCGGGATTCTATCTTGACGCGAACAACGTGTATCACGGCTTCTTGCGGGAGTAGGGCAAACCACAACAATCATCATGCCGCCCGGATATCTGGGCGGCTTTTGTTTGGATGACCCCGACGGGTGGTTGCGCGTAAGTTCCGTAAAAAGCGTTTACAAGCGTTGGCCCGCCCTGGTCTGCGTAGCGCTTTGACTTTCGACCGGTAGAAGACGCTTTACACGCTGCAGGGTAAGTGCGCACAAACCTGCGGAAACTACTGCGGGTTGGCGGAGCGCGCGGATGAGGCCAGCAGCGATCCCACTCCGGGCTTGTATCCGTAGAAGTCGCCGATCACGTGGAGGTGCTCGATGATCTCTTCGTCGTATCGCTGTTTGAGGGCCGGAGTCAAAATGTTGTGCTGGGCGTTGGGGTCGGCGGCCAGGTCGAACAGGTAACTCTCGGCGGGCGAATCGTAGGTGGTGTAGAGATAACGCTGGTCCGCGGTCAGGATGCCATACACCGCGCGCACATCGGACGCGAAGAGAAGGTCTTTGCGGGGATAGCGGTCGAGCTCCTGCTTCGTCTCGGCGAACAACGGCCGGCCGTAGAGCGGGTTCTGCACGATGGGACGGTGGCCGAGCAGGTAATAGAGAGTCGGCGTAATGTCGGTCAAGGTTGAGGCGCGAGTGTCATCGTAAACGAGGTGTTCGCGCATCTTCGGCGGCAGATGGATGATGAGCGGCACGCGCATGATTTCTGGCCAGATAGAAGTGGAATGGCTCATGCGGCCGAACTCGCCGGTAGCGTCGCCGTGATCGCTGGTGACGATGATGATGCTGTTGTCATACATGCCGCGCTGCTTGAGATAAGTGAAAAACTCTCCCAGGCGGGCATCCACCCAGTGCACTTCATAGGAAATGCGGATGCTCATTCCCTCCGGCGCTTGCCAGTGCTGCGAATTCGGCGAGGGCACGTCATTGCGCGCGAACTGGTGCACGTTCTTGGGCTGGTCGTAGAAGAAAATCGGTTGCTGTGAATCGGCCCGCGAATCGAGCGCCGCTTCTGCCTGTCGCAATGTGTCGCCGATTTCCAGATGGTTCCAGAGCTTCTTGTCCAGGTCGAGCTTCACCAGATCATCGCTGGGCAACAGTAGTTCTTTGACTACTTCGTCCATGCTCACGACCATCTTGTAGTCGTCGGCACGGACAAGTTGCTCCAGGCCATTGACCTTGGAGAAGGGTTGCAGGTAGTGCGCATGCAGCATCATGGCGCCCGCCCACAGGGCCGGTTCAGAAAGCGACGTGCCGGCGTATTGGGAGTACGCGTTGTGCACAACGACGCTGTCCCGGGCAAAGGCATCCAGGTTGGGCGTGTAATTTACGCGGGGATTGTAAGCGCCGAGATAGTCGGGGCGCATGGCGTCAACCACAAACACAAAAATATTGGGGCGCGGGCTTTGCGTTAGCGAGAGATTGTCGACCAGGCGGACTTCGGTATTCGTGTGGGTGTCGCGGACGTTGGTATATTGCCGCATGATGCGGCAGAGGTCGCCGCAAACTTCTCCGCGGCCATTGCCGAGCATGTGATGGGCGAGCAGGAACGAGGCGTCCCCGGCGCCATACTCCTCGAGTTTGAGAGAAATTTCGTCGTCGGTTGAGCCGACCGACTTACCCCAGAAAATCTCGGTGGCCTGTAATCCTTTGTAGACGAAGATTCCTACCAGCAATACTCCTACGATGACTACGGCGGAGTAGTTGGCGCGCACCGGGCGCAGGCGGTAGACGCACAGGCTCATCGCGATCCAGAACAGTAGAGCGGCAGTGCTTTCGACAAAACCATTCCAGTCTTCGCCGCCGATCAGCCAGCGCGACCCGAGCGCGAGCAGGGTGACGATCACGATGATGATCCAGGTAGCGATGGCCTGGCCGGAAGTGAGGCCGCCCTCGCGCCCCGACGGGGGTGAGACGCTGCCGATCCCGCGCGCCAGGAATGGCTCAACGATCGAGAATCCCCAGAGCGTCAGCGTGAGCGCGAAGGCGGTGGCGTAGAGGCGGGCGCTCCATCCGTCGAAACTCATGGCACTCCCGAGGAATCGGGTCAGCACAAACGACAGGACGATGGCAATCACGGTTCCGACCAGCCCGCGGCGGACAACCTGCGGTCTCGAGGTTTTCGCAGCGAGCAGAAAGATCAGATTGATCGTCGAGAGCACGACGATGGCCAGGGCGAAGTGAGAGGTCAGGCTCCAGAACGCGACTGCTGCGTCCTGCCAGTGAAATTGCAGGGTGTGAGTGTTGCTGTAGAGGCGCACTCTCGCGCCGATGGTGTAAATCAGGCTGACTGCGAGAGCGACCAGCAGGCCGGCGGAAAATCCAAAGGGGGCGGCGCTGTTCTGAGAGTCTTCGCTGGGCGCGGGGCGTTCCTCCGCCCGCGAGATTTGCCAAACCGAGAGCCCGGTTAGGGCGAGCAGCGCGGTCAAACTCCAATAGTAGGAGGCGTTATCACTTTGCAGTCCCGGCAGGAAGGGACGGAGTGTGAGGTACGCTCCAGCGGCAAAAAGGAGGCCAATCGCGGCCTGGAGTCGCTTGTTTTTTTTCCAGTCCTGCGGCGTTGATCCTGAGAAGGTCGATCCGGAGAGCAGGGCAGCCGCGATCGCGGGCCAGTACAGCGCTGCCTGATGATGCGCCATCCAGGGCATCCAGGCGTAGGGCGGCGTCTTGATGAAGGCGCAGAAGGTGTAGGGCAGAAAAGCCAGCAGACAGTATAGAGAGGTCAGAACGAAATACGTCCCCGAAACAAGCTTCAGTAAAGTGTTGAGCCAAAGCCTCAAACGTACTCCCTCAGAACGCCAGAACGATGCTGCGGATGCCCGCAAATCGATTTTCAACGACCGTACGCGAGGGCCGCAAGTTACCGTGGGCGAAGGAATCGAGTCGTGCGCACGCAAGGGCCGCGCGCGCCGTGCCCGTAGCCGCTGCCTTCCGCCTCGTGTGACTTAGGTACCTGCCTCGATACTACTTCGGTGCGGGCCGAACATGCTCCAAAAGGCTTTCAGTTGGGCTAGGATAAAAGCTCCGCGTCTGTTTCGCCGGAACCCACGATGCCAAGCCAAGCCGCTGAGCATTCCGCCGTGCGATCTTCATCATTGCGATCATCGTCGTTCGCATTGTTCGTGCGAAATTTCTTCCGGAGTCCGGCGATGCTGGGTTCGGTCGTGCCGAGCTCATCCTTCCTGGTGAATGACATGATGCGCCAAGTGGACTGGGCGCGCGCCCGCGTTCTGGTGGAGTACGGTCCGGGCGTGGGCACCTTCACGCGGGAAATTCTAAAGCGGATGCGGCCGGATGCGGTTCTGGTGGCCATTGAGCTCAATACCGAGTTCGTGGAATATTTGCGCGAGCGCGTCCGCGATCCGCGTTTTCGGGTGGTGCACGGTTCCGCAGCGCGGGTACGCGGCATTCTGGCGGAACAGAGTCTGGCTCCGGCGGACTACATCATCTCCAGCCTGCCGTATCGCAATATGCCGGAATCGCTGCGCCGCGAGATTCTCGAAGAGTCCCGTCTGGCGCTGAAGGCGGACGGTTCGCTCCTTCTCTATCAGTACACGCGCACTTTGCTGCCTTATCTCGAGTCGAGCTTCAGCTCAGTGAAGCTCAATTTTCAACTCTTCAACATCTTCCCGGCATTGATCTTCCACTGCACGCCGTAAGGGCATTGGCGGGGCCTAAGGCGCTTGTCCCGAAATTGACCCGAGCCGCGCCTCCAGTGTAGAAGGGTACGAGCTGATAGCGAAGGTCAGTTGCGCGGGCCAGTCTGTTTCCAAGGTAGATGCTGAATGGCGATTGGGAATCCGGGACCTGAAGACAAGCCACTGCCTCAGAAAGTTCACACCAGGAAGCCCTACGTGAAGCCCAGCTTCCGGTTCGATCGCGTGTTTGTGACCTCAGCGCTGACCTGCGGAAAAGTGGAGTCCACACAAACTCTGTGCCGAGTAAATCGCAAGGTCTCCTAGCTAGCTAAGGCCTGCCGAAAACCAATCAGACCATTCCAGCAAGCGCCTGCGCCGTGGCCTTAGTTTAGTCCGGACTGGGTGGCCTTCACCAGGGTTGCCCCGGTCTTGGTGGCGTAATAAATACTGGAGGCTTGGGCAGCGCTACTGTCGTTATCCACGATGATGCCGCTGGTGCCTCCAGCCGCGGCCAGCGCGGTGGTGCCAGTACCGACTGTGGGAAATCCACTGGTGATGTCAAGGCTCATGACGCAGCCGGCCGATCCGCCCGCGGTCGCGATGCAGTTGTTTGTGACCCCTACGAAAAGGTAGTCCGTCAATAGATCAGCGTTGTAAAACTCCGTGACCGGCGACGAGTCTGCCATGCCGGTAGTCAGGGGTGCTGAAGCGGTGGGCGTGGTGTTCATGATGCCAGTGCCGTTAAACCCGACGCTGTAGAGAGTTGGAATCGTCCCGGTGCCGGTTCCGGCGATGTACAGCAGGGGCGTCCCCGAACCGGTGTACCAGGCGTGGTTAAAATCCGGTTCGTACGGTCCGGTATAGATTGTGCTTGCCGGGCCCACAGGTGCCGAGACCGTACTCGCCAAACTGGTAGGAGCTTGCACGATGAGGGAGTTGGTGCCGTTGGAGTTGAAGGCAGCGTAAATCAGCTGATGAGTACCGTCGAGGACCACCGGATTTTCGGCCGTGGTGCCGCTGGCCAAAACCGTGCCATAAACCACCGACGGCGTCGAGCCCGTGTCGTTCACATAATCGATGCTGCCGTTGCTGTCGGTAAAAAAGACGTTATTCGATGTCAGGTCGTACACCGGGGTTGATGGAATCGCATTGATGGGGACGCTCCAAACGATGGTGGGGGCGCTGCCGTTGAATACGTTGCTGATCTTGTACAGGTAGCCGGAGCCGGTTCCGGCCGTGCTGTAAGTGGTAGCGTAGGCGACATCATTGGCATCGGCCGGAGTGTAGAGGACGAAAATTGTGTTAGTGGAACTTTGATTGGTAGTGCCGCCGTCCGGCGAAAGCAGCACGCTCTGGTCGACGGCGTTGCTTCCGCCAGTGCCAGGCACGACCGCCGCGGTCACGCCGGTCCCTTCGTTACTCGTCGTGCCGAGAGTCAGGGAGTGGAAGTAGGAACTGCCGTTGGGAAGATTTTCGATGTAGGCAATCTGGGTCCCGTACTGGGATAGGACGACGGAAGCCGGTACTTGCCCCGTGCCCGAGGCGTAGGCGAACTTAACCGTCGGCCCGTTCGTGGGACACAATGGAGCTGGAGTGGTGGTGCCCTGGTAGCTATAGAGATTATTGAAGCCAACAATGTTGGCCTGACCGCCCGACGCGGGAGTAGCTGGGAGACCCATGACCACGAAATCGTTGGTGCAGTCTGGAGCCGCAGTCACATCAAACGTATATTTGGCGGGAGCGGTCTGGCCCCCGCCGGGAGCTACGCTCAGGGTGAGTGCTGGTCCAACCGCCGTGGTGCTATAGCCAGTATCGTCGTAAAACTGATAGTTATAGGCGCCGCCGCCGAGGGGGTTGCTGAAGATGTTGATCTCTAAACCGTTGCCGATAAAGAGCGGGCCGTTGTTATTAATCACGGGATACGCGGAAGGGTAGAAAAGATTGTCGTACAAGAAAAATCCGTCGGGGCTGTTGGTTTGGGCGGGTCCACCGGGATACAGTGGATAAGAGCCAACGTCCGGGCCGCCCGTTATAGTGAGGGTGCCGGCGGTGGCGAGGAAACTGCCGCCGCCGTTGTCAGTTGTATTGACGCTGCCATACCCCGTGTCGGGACCAATGGTGAACGCGAAGTCGATGAGCGGCTCAAAAGCTGAAGTCGAAGGAGTCGCCGACAAGGGCACACTCCAGTCCCGGCGGCTTCGCTGGTGGTGCCCGTGATGGTGCAGCGGCCACCAGGCCTCGGGATGGCGGAGATACCAGTTCTGCAGCCAGCGGGGATCTTTTCGAATCCGGGTTATTGCGGAATCGTCGTTCGAATCTGGGTAGAGGACGTGATGGTGCGTCCAGTCGGAGACGATCCCCAGCCGAACGTGCGGCGCGGACTGGCCCACGAGCGCCTGCGCCGTCAGCGCGCACACCATACCTACGACGAGACCTTTCATTCGCAACTCCTCATTCGCAACTCCAGGGTGTTGTCAGCGTACGCATCAGGATACGCCCAGGAACCGCTGGCGTGACTGTACTGAGCGGTTTCCTGGTGTTTGTCAATCGGAACACAGGCAGTGGACAGGGTCAAGGTGCGCGGCTGAAACTCGTAAGCAAAAGTCACTTGGGAATGAGAGATCGGAGCAAGACTGTAGCGACGGTCGTAGAAAAAACGAAGGCCGGGCGCTCCGGAAGGATATTCCGGATCCCAGCCTCGTCTTTACCTCAACTTGTTCACTTCAACTTGGAGCAGAGCCCTGCCTTATTAGTTGCCCGATCCCGAGTTCGCGGCCGCGGTACTGGGAGCCGCAGCCGGGGCCGGGGCAGCCACTACAGCGAAGCGTGCCAACCGCGGGAAGAAGGGCGTGACCTCAAACGGCATCTTGTCACGCGCCGAGGTGATGGCAACCGGAGCCGCCTTTACCATTTCCGCCTTGTCGCTCCAGGGATTGATCTTTACCCGGCCACCCAGGGGCAGAGCCGCGATCTGATCCAGCTTGTTGTTGTCCAAGGCCGGGCCTTGGGTTTCCAGAGCGGATAAACGAGTGATCGTTCCGTTTTCCGCTAGCGAATTGCCCAGGTGGGTGGTCAGCAGCGCATTCAGTTGCGTAGCCCGCAGCTGCAATGCCTTGAGGAACAAGCCCACGTTATCCAGCTTCTGCGCGTAGGGCGAGTTCTTCAGAAGTTCCAGAGCCTTTTTGTCGGCAGCCGTTTCTTCTTCCGGAATGTGCTTGAAGCCCAAGTTCTGATAAGTGGAATCGTCGTTGAACAACATGCGGTCGTTGAAGGCATACTTGCGTGCCCAGGTTGTGACCGAGCACGATGTGGGCGAGTTCATGAGAGAGGACGGCGGCCAGACTGGCTTCGTCGGGCAGCACGTCGATCAGCCCGCGGCTGATCACGATGGTGTTGCCTACGCTGAAAGTTTCCAGCGGAGAGGTGAGCAGCACGCGCGTGCGCACGGGCCGCGGCAAGTCAATGTTGTTGGTGACTTCGAGGTTGTTGACGACGGTCTGGAGAATGCGGTCCAGGTCGCCCTCAGGGGCGAGCAAGCCCGCGTTGGTCAGACGCTCGACGACGTTATCTTCCGCCTGCTGCTGCCATACCCGCTCGGCCTGCAGAGGCGAGGCATCCTGCGCGTTCGTGCTCTCGTCAGTGACGCTATCAACGCGGATGTTGGTTAGCTCGTCGTCCTTGCCGCCTTTCTTCAGGTCATAGCCCCAGATGCGGGTCTGCGCCTTGAAGGCCATGCTGTTCTTCACTCCGGCGCTGAAGTCGCCTTCCTCGCTGTAGATGAAAGACGGCACCCAGTAGCCGGGGATCAGGTTCAAGCGCCAGCTGTCCATGTGGAAGAAGAAGGTGTTGTGCGCGGCCGGGTAGTAGGTGCCGTTCAGGCGCACGATGTTGAAGCCCTGATCTTCCACCCAGATGCGGCCGAGGAAGCGGCCGCGGCCGGACTTCGGCTTGGGCGTGACGTCGAATACCAGGCAGCGCACGTCGCCCAGAAATTCGCGGCGGGCGTAGCGGAAGTCATAATGCTCGCGGTCGAAGTCGGTGCGGTCGGCATAGACCATCCACGAGAAGCCCAGGGGCTGATACTGCACCTTGTAGAGCTTCTGGAAGCCGCCGAGCAGGCGCGCCTGCATGCTCTTGTCTTCGGCTCCTTCAGATAATCTTTGCGGTCGACGGTCTCGCCCATATCCATGCGGCCGAGGAAATAGTGATCGCTCGCTGGGCACGGGGCCGAGTTGCGGGTCGGCGGTCAAGATTCTGGAGATAGGTCTCGACCACGGGCGTGCGGCTGTCGAGAGCATCTTGATTAGTCCATGCTCCCGCTCAATGAACAGGTTTACCACCTGGTCCATGGTGGTAGGAGCCGGTGCAGCCGCGGGCAACGGAATCGCCTGTGCCGGCGGCGTTGTGGGCTGGGCAGCCTGCGACGCGTCCGGTGTGGCCTGCGAAGCTGGTGCCGGGGCCGGCTGATCGGTTGCCGGGGCCGCCTGCTGCGGAGCGGGTTGCGCTGTCTGCGTCGCATCAGGCGCAGGCGGCTGTGCGGACGGCTGTGAATCCGCCGCTTGCTGAGCGGCCGCGCTCATTGATGCCAGCAGAGCCGCAGTGAGTAGCAAGTTCCAAGTACGCATGACCTTATTCTCCAAGTTTCTCTGAACCAAGTTTCTTTGAACCAAGTCTCTTTGGGCCACTTTCTGACGACCCGGTTTCTTCGACCCAGTTTCAGTGACCCAGTTCGCTTTCCGTGCACTACCAACTTGCAAGTTACTTCGCCAAAACTTTTTCTACGCCAGCTGTTTTATGCCAGCTGGAAGGTGACGTGAACGATTGCCGTGGAATCGGTCGGCTGCCCATCGCGCAAAGCCGGCTTGAACCGGATTTTGGTGGCGGCTTCGATTGCAGCCTCATCCAGTCCGTGGCCCAGACCACGCACCACGCGATTCACATGCAAGGTTCCGTTCGCCGAAAAACTAACCTCGAGAAGCACTTCGCCTTCCAGCTTCAGACTGCGGGCTTCGGGCGTGTAAATCGGATTCGGCTTGAAGGTGATCTCCACCGGAGTGGTAGTCGGCGCGACCGCGGCTGCGATTTTCGGCCCGCCATGCACCACCTGCTCCGACCCGAATCCGCCAGTAGCAACTCCCTGGCCGTTGCTGCGCCCGTCGCCTTTGCCCCCGGTCGCGATGCCGTTACCAAAGTCTGCGCTGGCGATCGTGCCCTTGATTCCTTTGGCTCCGCCCGATCCGTTGCCCTGTCCCGGACCTACGGGCATGTCGAATCCACCCGCCGCGGCCGCGTACAACTTCGCGCCCTGCTTGCCCGTCCCCTTCAATCCATTGGGATCGCCGAAACCGCCGGTCTGCACTTTTTCGACTGCCGCGTTCACCGTAGGTTTCTGCGAGCTGCCCTCGTTGAAGTCGCCGGTGTGGACCAGTTGCGGGCGCGCTCCGCCGACTGCGATTTTCAGCTCCGGTGCCTTGAACTGGTTCACCACCACCTGGGGCGCCTCGACCGGCTTCGGAGCCTCCCGGCGTACTTCGCGCGGTACGATCAGCTTGGGTTGCTCCAGCACCGGAATCTTTACGGCCGGAAGCAGCTTGGGATGGACTTCGGGCTTCACCTTAATCGGCTCCGGCTCCGGCGCCGGGCGTAATGCCGGCATGGGGATCAACTCGGTCATGTGGTACTGGGTGAGCTGCAGCTTCTCCGGCATGAACAGCCCGAGATTCACTACGATGAGCAGCACCAGCGCCACCACTCCGTAGGCGGTCGCTACCGCCCGTTTGTTGATCTTGGGTTCGGGCAGTAATCCGAGTTGAAAGCCGCGATAAGCCGTTGCCATGCAATTTCACTCCATCGGGACCCCGGTCTAAGGGAGATCCTCCGGGACTTGGAGTCTTAAAAATACGGGAGATAGGACAGGGGGTAAACGTGTCCACGGCTCTTGACCTTAGGTAACCTGCGCCCTCTCCTATCGCAGGGATGGCCCGAAACTGGCATGGGGCGGGCGTTCCCGCCGATCCGGCATGCCCTTTGACCCGATAAAACAGGGAGGAAACACGGAGAAAACCCGGCATCGAACGGAGGAGGACCTTAGGTGCCAGCAGGTGAAGAATTTCTAAGGTAAGTATGAGCGGGTTTACAGCTTTCCGGTTTCGCGGACGTTTATGAGAGAGATTTTCGGCGCCGCGCAAAATAAGAAAACACAGGAATCCCAGCCAGTATGACGAGAACTCCATAGCCGGAATTCGGCCAATCGTTCTTGAAGGTGTAGCAGAGAAGCGCGGCCGCAACGGCCACGAAAACGACCGGGACGAAAGGATAGCCCCACATGCGGTAGGGACGTGCCGCCTGTGGATCGCGCCACCGGAAGATGAAGATCGTGCTGCCGGCGATCATGTAAAACAGCCACTCCGAAAAAATCGCCAGAGAAAACAGCTGGCGGAAATTGGCTCCGAGCAACAAGAGCAGAATCGACAGCGCAGCTTGCACCACGATTGCCACCGAAGGAGTGTGGAACCGGGGATGGACTTCAGCCAGGGCCCGGAAAAAATATCCGTCACGCGCCACCGCGAAGGGCACACGGGCTCCACTCATGATGGTGCCGTTGAGCGTGACCAGCATCGACAGCGCCATGCCCGCCGAAACGATGCTGGCGCCCATGCGCCCCATGACCAGCGCCACGGCATCGGAAGCGGGACGCGGTGAAGCCGCGATGGCACTGGCGGGAAGCACATACTGCACCGCGGCGTTGACCAGCACGTAGAGCAGGCCCACGGTGGCCACGCCCGCAATCAGCGCAATGGGGATGTTGCGCTCCGGACGTTTCACCTCGCCCGCGACCATGTTGAGATCATTCCATCCGTCATAGGCCCACAGGGCCGCGACCAGGGCCGCCATGAAGCCGGCGACGCCACCCTTGGCGCCGGCGAAGGTGCTGGCGAAGTTGCTCCAGCCTCGGTGATCCAAGCCTCGGCTGGCCGCGTGGCCGATTCCACTGAAGCACACCACTACGATGCCAAGAATGATGGCGACTTTCAGCAGCGTAAACACGAGCTGGAATTCGCCCGCCTTTTTCACGCCGAGGTAGTTCAGCAGTGAGAGGAGGACGGCGGCGGTGACGGCAAACAGCTGTCCACAGTTCACGGCAAAGGGCACACGGATGACGTTGACGGAGAAAAAGGAGAAGGCCGGAAACGTCCCCAGGATGCGCACTAGGCCGGTGACCACGGTCGCGATCGAAGCCGGTTTCGCAATCAAGAACCAGGTCCACGCGTAGAGAAACCCGGCCAGGGGTCCGTAGCCATCGCGGACGTAGACGTATTCTCCGCCGGCTTGCGGTTTCATCGCACCCAGTTCGGCATAGGTGAGCGCCCCAAAAAACGAGAGCAGTCCTCCGACGATCCACGCCAGATAAACCAGCTTGGCCGAGCCCACGTCCTGCATCATTTCAGCGGGCACCAGGAAAATTCCGCTGCCGATGATCGTCCCCACGACCACAGCGGAGGCCTGGCTCACACCCAGGTCGCGGGAGAGTTCAGGGCGCGAAGACGCGAGATGCGGGACATCATGTGTCACATCAGCCATCTTGGAGTTGGAGTATACGCGAGGATCGGCGCGGTTTGAGCGCAATCTTAGCGCAGTGCCCACGATGCCAAGGCAAATTACAGCGGCGGATCGGGTTGTCCCTATTGTCTCGGCTGGGCGGCATCGCGACCCTGCTTACAGATTGGGCGGCAAGGGAGCGGCACTTCCAGCGTAGCCCGCTAGGGACCAAGAACCAGCAACTGGCAGGCGCCAAGCGGGCGGGTGCTCTGTGTTAGAAATAACCGTGCCCTACTTTCTTGGCATCGACGGCGGCGGTACCAAGACCACCTGCGCAGTGGGCGATGAATCGCAGCTGATCGCGACCGCGACTGCGGGGCCCAGCAACGTCGTCCGCGTAGGAGAAGTGCAAGTCCGGAAATCGCTACAGCAAGCGGTGGGCCAGGCTTGCGCCGGGGCCGGCATTACACCCGCGGAGGTGGCGCACACCTGCGTTGGGGGTTCTGGCGCGGCGCGGCCGGAGCTGGCCGAGATCGTCCGCCGCGCACTCGCGGAAATTCTTTCCACGCCCATCGACGTGGTCGGCGACATGCAGATCGCCCTCGAGGCCGCCTTCGATACGGGACCGGGGGTGATTGTCATTGCCGGTACGGGGTCGATCGCCTACGGCCGCGACCGTCAGGGAAAGACGGTGCGCGCCGGGGGGTGGGGATTTGCTGTCGGCGACGAGGGTTCCGCGCATTGGATCGGGCGGGCCGCGGTGAGCGTGGTTCTGCGAGCTGCTGATCGTAGCGCCGCTGGCCCGTGGAGTGAAACTCCGGAAACCGGCTCGCACTCGCCATTCGCGGAAGCTCTCTTTAAAATCTGGGGAGTGAGTTCGCTGGTCGACCTGGCCCGGGTTGCGAATTCGATTCCACCCCCTGATTTTGCCGCGCTCTTCCCGGCGGTTGCTGCAAGCACGAATCATTTGGCGACGCAGGTTCTTACCCACGCGGGTTCGGAGCTGGCGCAAGTCGCTGCCGTGGTGGGGCAGCGCCTTTTTCCGCAGAAAGATGAGACCAGCCCGGTCCGTGTGGCCATGATCGGAGGGGTCTTTCGTTACGCGCCGCTGGTGCGGCAGGTTTTTTACAATGAACTTCGCGCCTTTGAGCCGCGCGCAGAAGTGAATCCGCAGGTGGTCGAGCCGGTCGAGGGAGCGTTGCGCATGGCGCGCAGAGCCGCCGCACGGGAGATCGCGGCAGAATAACGCAGGCTGCCGTTCGCGCTCGAACGGCGAAGTCGAGTAGCTGCAATCTATCTCGTAGAGTGTTTCATGATTCCGCCAGAACCCCAATCCGATGCCGAGGTCGAATCTGGCCCTGCGTCCTCGAGGGCAACATCCGGCGACTTCTCGGACGCTGCCGACTCCGCACTGACTGCCGATCTAGTGTTGGCCATGGTGAAGGATCGCGGCCTGGCTGCGGAAGTCGTTGAACAAATCAGCCGAAATGCCGCGGTCATGAAGTCGCGCAAGGTGCAGGTTGCCCTGGCCGCGCATCCCCGCACTCCGCGCCGCATCGCGCTGCGGCTGATTCGCGAGTTCTACACGTTCGACCTCATGCTGTTCGCGCTGTTGCCTGCCGTTGCAGCTGATTTGAAGCGGGCCGCCGACGAACTGCTGGTGACGCGGCTTGCCTCAATTACTATGGGGAGCGCATTTCTCTCGCCCGCCGCTCCTCGGCCATGGTGGCCGGAGCGTTGTTGCTTGATAAGGAAGCGCGCGTCTGGCAGACTGCGCTGGAGAATCCGCGCCTCTCGGAAGCTGCCATCGTGAAGGCGTTGCTGCGTCCGGGCGCGACGCCGGCTTTCGTGACGGCGGTTGCCATCACGCGAAATGGTCGATGCGCCCCGAGGTGCGCTGCGCGCTGTTGCGCAATGAATTCGGTTCCGCTGGCTCGCGCCCTGGAATTTGCCCGCCGCATCCCACCTGCGCAGTTGTGCGACATTCTGCACGCGTCGCGCCTGCCGGAGAAGGTCAAAAATTATCTGCGAGATGAGCTCAAGACTAAGAAGTAGACAGAGCCTAACGCCCGCCTCCAATTTCCAGAATCGCGCCGGTGGTATACGATGCAGCGGGTGATAGCAGCCACACCACCCCCTCCGCTACTTCACGCGGCG
Organism: uncultured Acidobacteriota bacterium; assembly: GCA_963800405.1. Lineage (GTDB taxonomy): Bacteria > Acidobacteriota > Terriglobia > Terriglobales > Acidobacteriaceae > Sulfotelmatobacter. The sequence continues at coordinate 23,786 of CAWDBW010000044.1, read as the reverse complement.
TGCCCGCCCTTGCCATTGGGATCGTCCCCATGAGCGCACAGCCGGCCGGGCTCGCCGTTGGCGGCGTGCAGCCCGGTGTCGACCAATCCGGGAGCCACTGCGTTTACCCGGATGCCTTCGGTCGCCACCTCGCGCGCCAGCCCGATGGTGAAACTATCGATCGCGCCCTTTGTTGCCGCATAGTGTACCCATTCGCCCGCCGCGCCACTGTGGGCAGCGCGCGATGAAATGTTCACGATGGCGCCCCCGTTCCACCGCGGCGGGTCGACATGCGACGCACGGCTTCGCGCGAGCATAGGATGGTGCCCGACATTGACGGCGAAGACTTTTGCGATGGCCTCGCTGAGACTTCTTCGACTCGCGCGAAACCGCCGGTGATCCCGGCGTTGTTGACCAGGCCTTGATCGGACCTAGTTCATGCTCGGCGGTTTCGAACAGGCGCAGGATATCGTGTTCGCGCGAGATGTCGGCTTGAATGGCGATAGCGCGGCCGCCGTCGGCGAGAATGTTAGCGACTACTTTTTTTTCCTTCGGCTTCGCTCCGGTGGAGAAGTTAACGGCAACGGCGTATCCGCGTTCGGCCGCGAGCGTGGCGATGGCCGCGCCGATTCCGCGACTGGCTCCAGTCACGATGAGTGTGCCGAGATCCTCGTTTGCTGGCCATAGATCCCACAGGGGCTGAAGCCCCAATCGTCTCCGGGCGCTTCCGCGCGGCTCTTAAGGGCCGCTCTTCCAGGGTCGTACATGCCGCGCAGTAGGAACCTGCGAGCCGTGAGCGAGAGTCAGAAGCCAGAGCTAAAAGCTAGAAGCTAGAAGCTAGAAGCTAGAAGCTCTACTGCTTCACCGCTTCCCATCTCCCGTGCATCATTTCCACTACCGCCGTGTACAGCCGTTTGCGCGACTCGTGGCGTTCATAGGCGCGGGTGATGTAACGGACGTGTACTTCAATGCCCGCCGCCGTGGGACGCACGTTGATGCCGGGCACCGCCGACAATGTCTTGACTTTGTAGCGCGCCGAGGCCTGTTGCCATTCGGCTTCCGCGCTGGCGGCGTTGCTGATGTTTCTTTCTCCACCAGTTTCTGGATGCCTTCGATGATGGGATATGGATCCTGTCCCGGCGGAATGAGCACCTGCAACTCGTCCCACATCCATTGGCCGGAAGTGGTGAAGTTGAAGAAGTGACCTTCGATGGCGAAGCTGTTGACGAAGGAAACGCGGCGGCCGGTGGGCTGTCCAGCGTCGGCCCAGCTGCCGGTTTCGAGCAGTACGGTCTTCAGCAAACCGACCTCGACGACTTCTCCGCCCACGCCATTGATTTCCACCCAGTCGCCGACGCGGATGCCGTTGCGCCCCATCAGCACGAACCATCCAAAGAAGGCGACGATGAAATCTTTCATCGCCACGGTCAAGCCCGCGCCGGCTAGACCCAGAACGGTTGTGGTCTGCGTGGGCATGCCGAAAGTAATGAAGAGAATGGCGACGACGCCAACTGCCTGCGCGGCGAACTTGACCACGGCCCGCAGCGTGTCGATCCGCTTGTTTTCGGCGGTCATGCCGGTGAAGAGGTGTTCAATAAGCCGGTCCGCCAGGTAGACCGCGAATAGAACCAGCAGAATCCAGAGCAGGCACTCGAGCAGATTGTGCAGCGCAGCTCGCTCGCGACCCTCGACCAACTCGATCCAACTGTTGTAGGTTTCAGTGAGTTCCTGTTCGTCCTGCAAGCGCTTGCCCAGGTCGGCCAGGTTTTTCTGATCGCGGGTGTATTGCTTCAACGAATCGAGCGCAGACTTCGCCGCCGCCTTCGATTCTTCGCGGCTCGCCGGATTGTTGCTCTTGGCGAATCCCTTGGCTTGTTGCCGGGCAGCCTCGCGATTCTCTTTATCTTTCTCAACCTGCGCTGTTAGCGTCTCGTGCCGCTGGCTCAGACGCAGTTGCTTGGCCTTGCTCTCTTCCTGCGCCGCTTGCAACTGGTCTTTTTTCTCGCGCAGTGCCCGCCATGCCCGGAACACACTCAGAAGCGTGTGGGTCTGGTAGTCCTGCTCATGCGGATTTACCGCTGAGCCGAGGCCCACTTCCGCGCTGTGCTCGCCAGATTCATGCTCCGCCTGTAGGCGCTTAATTTTCGATTGCGGATCGCCGCCGGCCTGCTCGAGATCCTCGGAGGCATCATCCAACTCATTCTGATCCAGATCCATCTGCGCCTTGGCGACGTCGATCTGGTCCTGCAGGTTGTCCTTCTGAGCGTCGGGGGCTGCCGCCAGTTTTCGGGTCAGCAGTGTAATGCCTTCCTGATCTTCCTTGAGTGCCAGTTCCGCTTTGTTCTTGCGATCGGATAGCTGCCGGGCTTCCGGGGAAAGCGGCGGAGGATTTTCTTCGGCTGTGCGCAAGGCGTCCAAAAACGCGAGATCGACCTCGTGGTCCCCGACCTTTTCCGCCTGGTGCGCCAGCAACTGCTCTTCCGGCGCGCCGGCGATCGCCGCCATGCGCTTGGCAGTCTGCAACGGACGCTGGTCCACCAGCGGATGCTGCACCACCAGCGGCACGTGTTCGGAAGATTTCTTGCCCGCCGTCGCAGCTGTTTCTTCGCTAACCGTCGGCAATGCCCGAGTCCACATCACTCCGGCGATAGCAGCAGCCACCAGCAGAAGCAATACGATCGCGATAATCCAATGCCGAACTTTCATAAGGATTCTGAAATCATCTCGCAGAGAGGCAGTTCGCTACGTCTTTCTCGCCGCAACCGTTCGTGCTGCCGGTTGAATGGAGCCTTGTTGCGTCAGATCACTTTAACAAGAAACGTCTCTTTCATGCGACGGGCTATCCTGTGAGGACCACGTCCCATTCATTTCCATCGCCATTCGCTCCGCCAGATGCTGCGCACGTTCGTAATCTGCCGCGAGGCAAAGCGAGCCCGTAGAATTGTTCGAGACGCGCATGATGGAAGGACTGCAATCGATGCTCGACGCAACCCTGCCGGACGAGCCGTGGAAGCCGGTTTCGCGCCCGGCGCTGGTGGCGTGGCTGATTTTCTACGCGGGGTTTCTGGTTTACGCGTTCTCTGCTCACGGTGGATTTCTCTTCATCGACAACGCCAACCTGGTCGTACACGAAGGCGGACACAATCTTTTTTACTGGTTTGGGCCGACGATGGGCTTATGGGGAGGCACACTGCTGCAATGGCTGGTCCCATTTCTGCTGGCGGCTTATTTCTTCGCGGAGCGCCAGACCACCGGTTTTGTCTTCTGCCTGTTTTTCTTCTTCGAAAACTGGCTCTACACTGCGACCTACATGGCCGACGCGAGGGTCCAGGAACTGCCGCTGGTCACGACGGGCGATCCGGAATTTGCCGAGCACGATTTCTTCAGGATCTTTTCCAGCCTCGGCGTACTCGACCACGACACGCAGATTGCGGCCGTGGTGCGCGCACTGGGATGGTGCGGAATGATCGCCTGCGTCGCCTGGCTGGCGATGCGGCTGAGAACAAGAAACTCGGAGCAACCAGTCGCGATGCTTTTTCCCAAACCCGCGATTTCCCTGGTCGAACGCTACCCTGGAAAGGCCCGCACAGTCACAGCGGCTCCACTCCCCGATTCGAATGGAACACAATTCGACCGCAACCCTGATCCGGGAAAATGAATCGTGCCTACGGCGCCCAGTCCGCAATAAAAATGTTGGTTTCGTGCGGGACTTTGGCGTTGCGGTTCGACGCCCATACCAGCTTTTTTCCGTCGGGCGAGAACATGGGGAAACCGTCGAAGCCGTCGCTGTAGGTGACGCGCTCCAGGCTGGATCCGTCTGGATTGATCAGCCACAGTTCAAAATTTCCCATGCCGCCGGTGGCGTGCGTATCCGGATCGTAATTGGAGGAGAAGATGATGCGCTTGCCATCGGCCGTGTAGGCCGGGCCAAAACTCGCCGCGCCCAGGTTCGTGATCTGCTTCTTTTCACTGCCGTCGGCTTTCATGGTCCAGATTTCGAGTGAAGTTGGACGAATGAGATTCTGCGTGAGCAGTTCTTTGTAGTCGGAGATTTCTTTTTCTGTCTGCGGATGGTAGGCGCGATAGACAATCCACTGGCGGTCGGGCGAGAAGGTTGGGCCTCCGTCGTAGCCCAGTTCGTGGGTGAGTTGTTTAACGTGCGAGCCGTCGGCGTCCATGGAATAAATGTCGAGATCCCCGTGGCGCATGGAAGTGAAGACAATCTTCTTGCCGTCGAGCGAGATTGTTGCCTCGGCATCGTAGCCAGGAGTGTTGGTGAGTTGCTTCAGGTTTGAGCCGTCAGGATTCGCGGTGAAAATGTCGTATCCGGAATAAACCGCCCACACGTAGCCCTTGGAAAAATCAGGCCGAGGAGGACACTCCGGGCTGGCCAGGTGGGTCGAGGCGTAGAGAATCTTCTTGCCGTCGGGATAAAAAAAACTGCAGGTGGTGCGTCCTTTGCCGGTGGAGACCATGTGCTGGTCGCTGCCGTCGATATTCATGACGAAGATCTGGTCGCATTTCACGTCGCCGTGGGACGACTGGAAGATCAGTTTCTTACTGTCAGCCGAGAAATAGGCCTCGGCATTCTGCCCGCCGAAGGTCAACTGGTGCACATTGCGCAGATGTTTTTCCTGGGGCGTGGTTTGATCGGGAAGGCTCGAAGTCTGGGCGGAAACGGTGCGCGAGGCCGAGATTGCGAGCACAAGGGCTGCGAGGCACAACATTAGGTCGCGCTTCATCGTGGCCGCCAGTGTAGCAAAATCTTCAGCACAGAGGACGCAGGGGACGCAGAGGACGCAGTTGAGATTCATGATTGATGCTTTGCGCGGAGTAGAATGAGCAGCTGTTCCCGGAGGCTTGTCATGAAATCATTTCTGCCGGTTCTCGTCGTCGTTTTCCTGGTCGCTACCATCGTGATGCCTTTGACCCGACCCACGGTCTCGGCGTCACCGAAAGCGACGGCGGAGATGTTGAAGCAACTCGAAGGCGAGTTCATGAAGGCTGCCGCCGACAAAGGTTCGCAGGGATACGTGTCTTACTACGCGGACGACGCCGTCGAAGTGCCGAATGGCGCTCCTTTGATTCAAGGCAAGGTGGAGATCGCCAAGGGCATGGGCTTTCTCGACGACAAGAACAATCGCCTGATCTGGACGCCGGTTGGCGCCGATATCTCCGCCTCAGGCGATCTCGGCTACACCTACGGCACATACGAATTTCACTCGATCGGCAAAGACGGCAAGCCCAGCATTGACTACGGCAAGTACACCAGCATCTGGAAACGGCAGAAGGATGGAAGCTGGAAGGTTGTGCTCGACATGGGCAACGCCAGCCCGGTACCGAAATAGCTATTTCCGGAAGTGATTCTTGATGGCCTCGGCTTGCGTGTGTGTGACGACCGCTGACAATGCGGCCGGGTCGGCCTGCTTGACGGCCTGCACGCTGCCAAAATGTTCCAGCAGTCGCCGCGTTGTGCTCGCACCTACGCCGGGGATTTCCAGCAACTCGGTGGAGCGATCGCGCATCTGGCGGCGTTTGCGATGGAAAGTCACGGCGAAGCGGTGGGCCTCATCGCGGATGAGTTGAATCAGGTGAAGTACGGGCGAATGGTGGTCGAGGGCGATCGGATCTTTCTCCTGCCCGTGGACGTACAAAATTTCCTCACGCTTGGCGATGGCCGCCAGCGGCTGGTTGATGATTTCCAGCGCGTCCAAGGCTTCGGCGGCGGCGTGTAGTTGTCCGAGGCCGCCGTCGATCAGGATGAGGCTGGGCAGCGGCTTCTTTTCTTCTTGCAGTCGCTTGTAGCGCCGGGTCACTACCTCGCGCATCGAGGCGAAGTCGTCCACACCCTCGACGGTGCGGATGATGAACTTTCGGTAGTCCGATTTCTTCATCTTGCCGTCTTCCCACACCACCATCGAAGCGACGGTCTCGGCGCCTTGAATGTGCGAGATGTCGAAACACTCGATGCGCTTGGGCAGGTCCGGGAGGCTGAGCACGTCCTGCAGTTCTTCCTGGATTTTCTGCGCGTTGGGCTTGAGCACGCGGAAGCGCTGGTCGTAGGACTGCTTGGCATTGTTTCCGGCGAGATCGATAAGCGAGCGCTTGTCGCCGCGCTGCGGAACCAGAATGTGAACTCGCGCGGGGCGGGCGGTCTTCTCCGCTTCCTGATCGGAGAGCAGGTCTTCGAGGGCTTCGCGGTCTTCGAAGTCGACCGGAACGTAGAGGTTGCGGGGAACGTAAGGCTGGCCGATGTAAAGCTGCTTCAGCAGGGCGGAGAAAAATTCGCCGGGGTGAAACGCTCCCTCGATATTCGCGTTGCCATCCTGAGGTTCGCGTTTCTTGCGAGCCGAAGGATCAGTGGACTCGCCGACATCTTCGGCGCTGCCGGCAGATTGCATGGGTCCTTTGCTGCGCTCAGGATGACAGGTCGAGGAGGCGTCTGTCGCATCAACTAACTGCGCTGGCGAGCTTTGCTCGCGTGGACGGGCGGGGGCGCCCGTCCCCACAGGTTCCGTGGCGGCTACAAACTCCGGCAAATCTTCCCAGAAGAATTCGCGGCGGTCGACCATTTTGCCGCCGCGCATGTGAAACAGGTTTACCGCCAGCATTCCATTTTCGTAGTGATAGCCGAAGACGTCGGCATCGTCGCCTTCGGCGGCGGCCATGCGCTGGCGCTCCTGTAGTTGCTCGACGGTTGAAATCAGGTCGCGATATCTGGCCGCGCGCTCGAACTCCTCGGCGGCCGCGGCTTGCTCCATGCGGGCATGCAGCGACCGGCTCAAGTCGGTGGGACGTCCTTCGAGAAACAGTTTCACGTCGCGCACCGCTTCCTGATAAGCCTCGGGCGTGGTCAAATCCTCGACGCAGGGGCCCAGGCAGCGCTTGATGTAGTACTGCAGGCAGGGGCGGGGATGAAAGCGCGTGAGGTCGACCTTGCAGGAAGGAATGAGAAAGTTGCGGTGAATCAGGTCGACGATGCGATAGGCGAGGTTGCCGGGGAAGTATGGACCGTAGTAGGCGCTGCCATCCTTGCGCAAGCGGCGCGTGACGTAGACGCGCGGCCAGCGCTCCCCCAGCGTGAGCTTCACGTAGGGGTAAGTTTTGTCGTCGCGCAGCAGAATGTTGAAGCGCGGCTTGCGTTGTTTGATCAGATTGTTTTCGAGCGCCAGCGCCTCTTTGTTGTTGGCGACCACGATGTAGTCGAGGTCGACGGCCTCGCGCACCAGCGTGCCGGTCTTGGCGTCTTCCCAGCGGCCTTCGTGGAAATAGCTGGCCACGCGGCTGCGCAGGTTCTTCGCCTTGCCCACGTAGATGACTTCGCCTTCGGCGTTCTTGTAGAGATACACGCCAGGCTCAGTCGGGATGGCGCGGATTTTGGCGAGCAGATCCATGAACGGGAAAGTTCAATCTTATTCGATTCCCGCGTCTTATTGATCGTCGCAGTCGTGTTACACTTTATGCATATGAGTCACACACTTACAATCCGTCTTACAGAAGAGCTTTTATCCTGGCTGAAGGAGAGATCACGCCAGACCGGCGTGCCGATGGGGAGGCTCGTCCGGGAGCAACTGGAGACCGCCAAAGCCAACCGTGGTAAGCAACGATTCATGCGCCATATTGGTGCGCTCACCGGGCCGCCTGACCTCTCGTCTCGTAAAGGGTACTCCAAGAAATGAAAGGCATAGCGGACACAGGATTCATCGTTGCGTTTGGCAATCGCGACGATCAGCATCACTCCTGGGCCGCAGGCGTCGCACGGGGAATTACTGAGCCCCTGCTTACGTGTGAGTCCGTGATCAGCGAAGCCGCGTTTCAGTTGGCCTCGGATTCTTATGTGCTCTCCCTGATCGAGGACGAAATGTTGCGCATAACGTTCGACTTTGCAAGAAACTTGCCAGAATTGCGCGAGTTGGCGAAGCGTTACGCCGATCGTAAGCCGGACCTAGCCGACCTCTGTCTCATCCGTATGAGCGAGCTCTATCCTCGGCACACGATCCTTACGGTGGACGAAAGCGACTTCCGGGTCTATCGGCGGAACAAGAGGGAGACGATTCCCATTCTTTGCCCACCTCGGCATAACTGAAATCCGGGAATCTGAGCCGAACCATATAAAATTTCCACTCGCTGTGTGCGCTTTGCGTCCTGACGAGCCGGCGAAGCGGCCCAGCGTCTTGCATGAAGCTTCCGCAAGCCATTGAAAATGTATATACTTACAGCAGCCCTTCCCAGTACGGAACACTGGCATCTGTCGTGCAAAAGCAGATGCGGAACTCGTAAGCTATCACTCGTCATTCCCAGGGCAGCAAGATTGGAAAGACGGCGTGCGGGGCAACCCAAAAACGCCAAATAGCTTTACACAAGATCGAAACAAGGAGCCTTACCCTATGAACCGCACTTCGTTAATGAATACCAGGTTAATGAATACCGGGTTAGCAGTTTGCCTGGCAGCCAGCATGGTGGCCACTGTCGGTTGCGCCAGCAAGAATTATGTGAAACAGCAGACGACGCCACTGATCAACAAGACCAACGAACTGGACGACCTGACCGCGAAGAACACCAAGGACATCAAGGACGTTGACGCGCGCGCCCAAGCCGGCATCGCTGCGGTGAACGCCAAGACCGCCGACGTTGAGCAGAAGGCGCAAACCGCGGGCCAGACCGCAACCTCCGCCCAGCAACTGGCGGACGCCGCCAACAGCCGCGTGGGGGTGCTGACCAACCAGGTTGCCAACCTCGACAACTACCACGCCGTCGCCGAGACGTCGGTGAAGTTTGGCTTCAATAAAGATAGCCTGACGCCGAAAGCGCAGGAGACTCTCGATCAGCTCGCGGCCAACATTGCTTCGACCAAGGGTTACATCATTGCGCTCGAAGGCAGCACGGATTCGGTGGGTTCGGCGGATTACAACTACGATCTGAGCCAGCGCCGCGCCAACGCTGTGATCCAGTACCTGGCCACGAAATACAACGTGCCCGCGCACAAGATCTACGTGATTGGACTTGGCAAAGACAAGCCTGTGGAGTCGAACAAGACCTCCGCCGGTCGCGCCGATAACCGCCGCGTCGATGTGCGCCTGATGACCAACACGGTCGACGGCAATACGCCAGCGCCCGCGACTCCGTCGTCGATGTAAGAAAAAATTCACCCTCCTCCCCGGAGGACTTCGCCAACCAGGCCGCTCAAAGCCTCCCCCTGAGCGGCCTGCTTTTTTTGAGCCACGAGCCGCGAGCAGCCCCAGCTCAATGTAAGAACGCGAAGCTTGCGCTGAGCGAGTATGATTACAGGCATGTACCCCCCAAGAGTTTCTCGGCGGTCTTTTCTTGCCCTGGCAGCGGCCTTGCCGTGGACATTGCGCGGTCTTGCGTCGGGATCGGCTGCATCGAGTTCGATCCCTGTTGGACTCGAGATGTATTCCGTGCGCGATGCGCTCAAGCAGGATCCCGAGGGCACAGTACGCGCGGTGGCGCAGATGGGATATCAAGCCGTAGAGTTCTACGCCCCGTACTACGAATGGACGGAGATCCAGGCCAAACAAATGCGCAAGTTGATGGACGACTTGGGCCTCCGCAGCTACTCGACGCATAACGATGAAAGCTATTTTGGCGCGGACAAGATCAACCGGGTGCGCGACCTGAACCTGATTCTCGGATGCAAGTATGTGGTGCTGGCGTGGACCGACCCGAAGGCCAGCGTCGATGGCTGGAAGGCGGTCGCGGACAAGCTCAACGCCGCCGCTGAAACCCTGGAGCCGGCCGGACTCAAGCCGGGATATCACAACCATCAGGCCGAGTGGGCGCCGGTGGGCGGGCAGCGTCCCATGGACATTCTGGCCAAGAATACGAAGTCTTCGGTCATGTTGCAGTTGGATGTTGGGACCTGTCTGGAGGGGCATGCCGACCCGGTGGCATGGATTCGAGCCAACCCTGGGCGCATTCGCTCCATCCATTGTAAGGAGTGGTCGCCGGACCCGGCGGTGGGCTACAAGACTCTGTCCGGGGAAGGTATAGCCGACTGGAAGGGTATCTTCCAGGCTGCGGAGAGCGTGGGCGGCGTCGAGTACTACCTGGTCGAGCAGGAGGGCAGCCGGTTCCCCGAACTGGAAACGGCGCGCAGGTGCCTGCAGGCATTTCGAGCGACCCATGTTTGAAAAGGATTCTTGAATAAATGCATTTTGAGTTGACTTTCTTCGATCGTTATCAGGGGCGGTAAATTAAAGATATGCGCAGTTGGTGGGTTGTCCTGTTGCTCGCGCGTAGCGCCGGAGGATGGGCGAAAAGTTCCACTCCATCCAATTCCGCGCCGTCGAGCCAACCGTCGCCAGATTCGTCATCGGCCCCTTCGCAGCCGGCAGCGCAGCGCACTCCGAACTTGGCGCCCCCGCGGTCGGATGGATCAATGCCGATGAGCTGGGCGACGATCCGGGCGAGAGTTCAAGCAAAGATGAGTCGGTCGATTTGAGCCCTCCGCCGGGCGACGCCAAGGCGCATCCGCAAGATTCCGAAATCTTGATGGACGCAAGGCTCCTCTGGCAGTGGGGATGTCAACGAATTCCATCCCTGGATCGCACAAGGCGGCCAAGGATGTTGAGGTGGGCGACTTCTACTTCAAAGTGAAAAAAAATTATCGTGCTGCCGAGGATCGCTATCGCGAAGCGCTGTACTACAAAAACAATGACGCGATTGCCACGTTCCGCCTGGCTCTCTGCCTGGAGAAAATGGATCGGCCGGACGAGGCGCGGAAGGAATACGAAAACTATTTGAATATCCTGCCCCACGGTCCACAGGAAAAAGAAGCCCGGAAGGCGATTCAACGGCTGAAGGGAACTGCTGCCAGCGCGACGCCCGCGCGTTGAAGGTGAAGTTGCCGCCCTGGCGGGCGCAGCAGCCGCTCTAACTCGCCGGTTTTGGAAGCCTTGGCCCGCTTCAGTTTCCTGGCTTTCGACCTTGCTTTTCGGCCGCCTCCGTTGCCATTGCCTATTCTGCTCTGCTTGCCCTCGCCCAGAATCAGATTGGATGGCCACTTGGGGGTCGATGCGGCACGCCCGTTCGATCGCGCGACCGAGTCGAGGATGCCGTCGAAGGCGTCGAGGCAGGCATGGATCGTCTGAGTGCGGAGCACGCCCTCGAAACCGCCGCGGATGATAAGCATGGCGGTGCCGTGCATCAGCGACCACAGCGCCAGCATGAGCCGCGTATGCTGCCGCGGAGTTCCTCCCAGACGTTGGGCCACGCGCTCGCGCATGAGATTGAACGAAGGCCAGGGTTCATGCAGCGAAGGAGGTTTGGCCACCCGTCGAAAAGCACTTTGTAGGCATGACTGTGCTTGAGGGCGAAATCGAGTTGAGCCTGGAAGGCTTCGCGAAGCGTGCGGGTGCGGCTGAGGGCGGCAAACAGTTCGCGCCGCGTCTGAATGCGCAGGGCGCGGAGAATGTCTTCGCGATCGCGGTAGCGCTCGTACACCGTGGGGGTGGTGGTGCCGGCAGCCTTGGCCACGGCGCGCATGGTGAGCGCTTTTTCGCCGCCGCGGGCCCACAACCGGGAGGCTGCGGCGAGAATACGCTGTTCGAGTTCAGGGTCGGGATGCCGGGGCACTGCTCCTCCAGAAGGTTGAAAATCAGAAATTCAAAATAATTACTTGCACTGCGTATTGTTAACGCTGTATACTATATTCACAGCTAGAACTGATGACCACGCAGGGTGGGTCCCGCCGGAACCGCAAGAAGGCAGTCCTCCCAACGGTTCCCGGGACCCGCCTGCGTTTTGCCCGCAATAAAATTGAAGGAGTAGTAAATGGAGTACGGAACTAAGAAGCAAATTGATAGTGCCCGCCTCAAAGCCGATCTCGCAGCCGCCAGCGTAGAACTGCTGAGCGCGCACTGCGCCGCCGACCGTGTTCGCCTCCAGTATTCTACGCAAGACATAGTTGCATTGGCGGACCGCCGCGGCCTGCTGCGAGCGATCGCTTCGGCAGAGGCATTGCACAGTTTTTTTTCCCAACTCGGGGCCGAACTCAACCGCGAAGAGGGCGCGAACCAGTAGAACGCTCTGCCGCGGCAGATCTTCTTTCCTGATGGACGCATTGGCAGAACCGGCAGTGAAAGAACCGTCGAGAAACAGACTTACTTCTCCACCCGGATGAATTCGCCCGTGGAGGCGTTGACCGCAACCGTCAGCTTAGCGCCTTCGCGAGCGGCTCCGTAGATGACATGCCACGTCAACTCACTGGTATTGTGGTTCCAGTCGCATAGGTAAATGACCGGAGTGTCGGGCGCCTTTTCCAGAATCTTGTCGCCTCCGTGTTTCTGGGCCGTGGCGAAAGCCTGGTCTGAATCGATTTTCAAACGCCATATCAAACACCTGCGTGGAGGTATTCGAGGCACTGTAACTGTCTTCGATGCCGGGGTTGACGCCGCGTTCGGGAGCGCCGTTGGCCGCGCTGCCCGACCATGTGTAAGATTTTTCCGAGCGCTGGTTCGCCGAAGCGAAGCTGGCACGCCATACCGCCCACTTGCCATCCTGACCGTTGCCGTCGCTGGTCGCCGTGGACTCGATCCGGTAAGGCTTCGCGTCCTGGTTCCAGGCGCGCGCCGCAATATACAGTTTCTGGAACGCCGAACGTGCGGTGATGAGTTCAGGGCCTTTCACTTCCGGTTTCGTCTCTGCCGGCTTGCCGGAATCAGATGAGCAGGCGGCGAGAAGCGCCAGCAATGCGAGGGCGAGAGCAGCAGTCACACCGGCGTAGAAACTTCCGCGTCTGAACTCCATGGGGGCGAGGCTAGGCGTCTTCATGACATCCTTCCTGTGATAACTTGGGATGAGTTTTATGGTCGCGCAACATTCTAACCGAAAGTCAGGAAAAGGTAAGTAATCCGGTGGACTCCCATCTCCAGAAACTGCAGAAAGAGATCGCTTCGGCAGTCGCCGGCCTCTCAGCTGAACAGCTAGGCGGGCATCCTCCGGGAAAGTGGTGCGCCGCCGAAGTACTGGAGCATTTGTACTTAACCTACACGGGGACGGTGAAAGGATTTGAGCGCGTGGCCGCAGCCGGCAAGCCGCTGGCCACGGCGCAAAGCTGGCGGCAGCGAGGACAGACGTTAGTAGTCGTGGGATTCGGCTACCTGCCCTTCGGCCGGGAAGCCCCGCCAGTGGCCCGTCCACGGGGAGTGCCGGCGGACAAGGTGCTGGCCGAGATTGGGCCAAAGATCGCCGAGATGGATGAGATCATGACGCGCTGCGAACAAAAAATGGGCGCGCAAAGCAAACTGCTCGACCATCCCATCCTCGGACCGCTTACTGCAAGCCAGTGGCGGAAGTTTCACCTGGTGCACGGGTTGCATCATGTGAAGCAGATTCAGCGGCTGCGGCGCGGCCCAGGGACCAACTGAGATTCGGGGAGTGAAATAAATTGAGCGCCGAAGCGTGACTTCGGCGCTCGAGTCGTTTGTGGCCGCGTTCGGTTTACGGTTCGCGCACTGAGCTGGGGGTGCCGGCCTTGCGCGCGTCTTCCTGGATGTCCTCGAGCTTTTGCTTGGCGTCGTCGATAGCTTTCTGCTTGTCGGCGATTTGCTGCTTGTACTGGGCGTCCTGTTTGTCCCAGTCGCCGGAGTTACGCAGGCGGTTGCCGGCGTCGGCGTACATGGCCGCGGCGCGCAGCTGGTATTCGCGCTGCAGCACGTCGAGTTCGCGCGTCATCAGATCAATCTGATCCTTCTGCGCCGCGATCTTGTCACTCCATTGTTTCCACGCCGCCTGCTTGGCCGCCTCGTCTTCCTCAGCAGTCTTGACGGTCGCGGTCGGAGGTTTCACTTCGGTCGTGGATTTGGTTTCAGTGCCAGGCTTGGCTTCGCCCGCTGCTGGAGCCGCAGTCGTAGCGGCACTTGCATTCGCATTGGCCGATTCGTCCGGTTTCGCGTCGGAGGAATTGTCGCTGGGGGATGGCGTGCCTACGACCGAAAGTTTGTCGTCTTTCGGCAGATTGTCGTTGTCATACACTTTCGGTTTCGACGAGGTTCCCGGATCCTTGCGGACCTGGCGGGCATAAGCGCCCAGGGACGAGCCGGAGGACGAGTCTTGCGCGGCCGACGGAGCCTGATCCTGGGCGCCAGCGGGAAGCCCCGCCAGGCCGAGGAACAGCACAAGTCCGATTCCACTGCATGCGATATGTTTCATCACTCCCACCTTTTTACACTGAAGTTGTGTTTCACCGGAGTCCAGCAAAGCCGCGCTGGCCCAACCGTTTTCGTTCATCCCATTAATCGATTCCATCAATCCATCTCAGCAATCCCATTCCATCAATTCGCGGAGTTGCCCGCGGCCGCTGCCTGCGCGGCGCGCCTGGCGCTCAGGAATCCGCCAATACTGCGATCGAGCTCTGCCGCTTCGTGCGCGATGTCGCCGGCGAGTTGCTTGGCCAGTTCAGGGTCGCGGCTGTTAGCCAGTTGCTGGGCATAGCCGGAAATCGTGGCCAGCGAAGTGCGCAACTGCAGCGCCATTTCTGCCGAGATCTCGCCATGCAGTTCCTGCTGGCGACGGATGCGCTCCAGTTCGCTGAGGTCGTTGATGAGGCAAGCGACGCCCAGCAGGCTGCCATCGACGGCCGGGACCGGAGAAACCGTGACCGCGATGAATCGCGTCTCACCGGCCGGGGTCTCATATTCGGCTTGGGCGTCCCGCCGCTTGCAGTTTTCCTGCAGCACAACGCGGACCTCATCGGCGAGTGACACCGGTTCGTCGACCTCGTCGACAGAGCCGACCGAGCCGGCGGCTGCCGGCGGGCCGGGAAGAGGTGACCAGGGCGCCGCGGAAAATATCGTCCGCGCTCATTCCCGTGGCCGAAGCAAAACCCAGGATCGCCTTCGCCGCGGGATTGGAAGACCGGACCAGTCCATTGGTGCCGAAGACGAGTACCCCGCAGGAAAGATTCGAAAGCACCGCCTGGCTGAAAGTTTCACTGGTGCGGGCGCGATGCTGCTCGGCCTTCGATTGCACCTGCAGTTCATGCTTTTGCTGCTTCAGCTGTTGAATCACCGTATCGAACAGATGCAGCGGCAAGGTCTCCAAGGAGGGTTTCGCGTTAGCCGAAAAATCGCTCTCTTCGGCAATGTTTTTCCGCAGCATGCGCATGAAGAGCAAGCCCAGCAGGAACGCAGACATGCCGCAGAACAACACGACCGCCGCTCGCAGCAACAGCGGGTTGGTCAGAAGCCTCACCAAAGCCCTCCGTACCAATGCAAGAACTGGTTGCCAAAGAAGAACGCGATCAGAGCCATGCTTCCCAGAAAGACGCCAAACGGCATCTGGTAGTTGCGGTAGACCACTTGGGCCGACTGCCATGCCCGGCGCCGGGCGGCTTGCGCATTGGCCAGCCGCTTCATGAAGCGGTGCGTGCGCTTCAGCCAGACCACGAAAACCGTAGTCAATCCAAATACCGAGCCCGCGATAGAGGCGGTAAAAATCGTGAAGATGGTCAGCTTGATGCCGAGGAACGCGCCCACCATGGCCATCAGCTTGACGTCTCCGAAGCCCATACCTTCCGTGCCACGCCAGCGCAGATAAATCGCGCCCGCTCCGTAAATGAACGACGCGCCGATGGCCGCACCCAGCAGGGAATCGAGCAGTGACAGCAGGCGCAGTGAAACTTCGCCGCTGAAGGGCAGATTCACCATCCCCGGCAGGAACTGCGAAGCCAGATCATGCACCGGAACCAGCAGGCTGAAGATCAGCCCCAGGGCCAGCCCGGGCAGCGTCATCTTGTCGGGCAGCAGCTTGGTTTCAGCGTCGGTGAAAATCAGGCCGAGCAGCAGAAACGCGAGGACGCAGTATTTCAGCGTGGCCAGGGTGAGACCGAAGTACCAGTAGCAGGCCAGGAACAGCAGGCCGGTGAGCAATTCAATCATCCAATAGCGAGGGGTGATTTTAGTCTTGCACTGGCGGCAACGCCCGCCCAGAATGAACCAGCTCAACACCGGAAGATTGTCGTAGAAAGCGATCGGTTGCTTGCATCCGGGGCACGCCGAACGCGGCGCCACTACGGACAGTCCCCGCGGCAGGCGGTAGATACACACGTTCAGAAAGCTGCCGAAGGCTAGCCCGAAGAGAAAAATCGAAGATGCAAAGACAGGATCCACGTGGTCTCAGATGATCTAGCAGGGAAGCCCGCGCGCCTGAGGAAGCGAACCTCTCCCAAAGAACGCCGCATTTCCCTGTTCTTGGTTGGATTATAAGGCGGTTATGCGGAGAGGACTAAGGTACTGAAGTCACTGCCCGAACGGCCATGGGGCAGTAAGCCATTGACCACCGGGCGCTTATGGCCGACAGGAGAGAGGGGACCGGAGCGCGCGCCTGGCGCCCCGGAGTCACCGCTCAAATCTAAAGTCTTAGGGCCTACTTAGCCTGCAGGCTCTCGATATAGGCAACCAGATTGGAAATTCGCTGTTGCACCTGCGCGTCATGACCCTGGCTGATGCTGGAGAACAGCGGACCCCACACCGGCATATCCTGGCTACCGTGGGACGCCGTGGTGGCCTGTCCGCGAATGACTGAAGCAACATGCGACGCCGGATACTTTCCGCCGCTATTCTTGGCCAGAACCGTCAAGTCGGTCGGCGGAGTCTTCATGGCCGAGGCTGCCGGCCCGGCGCCTTTCCCGTCCGTACCGTGGCACACCGCGCAGTAACTGTTGTACATCTCCTTGCCCGAGTTCGATGGGGTGTTGGCGATGGGAACATGCTTCACGGTGGGGGTCTGCGCCGGGGCGTCCTGAGCGACGGCGAACGCCGAGATGGCAACCACAATCAAAGCCAGACTGATGAATTTCATTACACGCATAATCTTCCTCCTGGGCTTACTTGGCCCAAACCTGCCATAACGAGTCAGTCTAGACGCGGGTCTGCCGCAGGTCGGTGATCAGAATCACAAACGCCTGTGACAAAGGAGTAGGCGACTTGTTTGGGGAAAAACTGCTATTAGCCCAGGCTATTCCGGGCTCAGCGTCAGGGGAAAACGAAGCGCAACAGTTCTCCCTCCAGGGTGAGCGCCGAAGGGGCATGCACAGGAAACCTTCCAGTCCACAGGTTCCAAGTGCGGGGAACGAGTCGGGTTTGCGCGGTGGGCACTTGCATCCAGCCCTGCGCCGTCTCCTCGCGCAGGAAGACGGAAAACGCAGAAGCGTCATCGGCGTGGGTATGAAACGATTCGGATTTCCATTCAAACAGGCTTGCGGCCAGCTTCTCCGTCAGGGACTCGCGAGGATCGAGACAGAGAATCCACTCCGGCCCGGAGGACGGGCGAGAGCGCGCTGAGTTCAGCTCGGCGCTTCGGAGATAGTCTTCCGGCGACGCCCCGTGGCGGGCGGCTACGATTTGGGCGCCGTACTCGCGAGCGATGCGCACGCTGGCATCGTGCGAGCCATGGTCCACCACGAGAATGTGGTCGCAAGCGTAGAGCGTCTCGAGGGCGCGACCCAGCCGCAGAGCATCATTTTCCGTGTGCAGCAGCGCCGTGATTGAAGCCATGAGTCGAAGCCTGCGCAGATGAGTGTACGCGAACCCGGCCGTGGTCTGCGTGTCGTCCGATTACGATGCCTGAATTCCTGCGATGAATCTACGAGGTCGTGCCGGTACGATCCAGCAGGTCGAGTTGCCGCTCGACGGCCGGGGCGAGCACCAGACGGCCAATGCCGAGGGCGTTGCACCGCGCCATCCAGTCCGGTGCGGAAAGCTTGCCGGACATCATCTGTTCGAGCACCAGGAAGGGATTCATCTGCTCGGTCCCACGTTGCAGATGGAATTCTCCCGGACCGGAGTGCAGCGTCCAGCCATGATCCAGCAGTGCCAGCGCAAGGCCGGCTGCAAACAGGTGTGCAGCGCGCTGGGTGCGCTGCTGCGGGTCCAGCAACATTCCCTTCGGGTCGCGAATGCCGGAACCGATCTGCCGCAACTTTGGAATCTGATCGGGCAGGGATTCGGCAGTCACTCCTTGCAGCGGTGCAGAATACTCTGTAGTGAAACTCTTCCACGCGGGAATGGTCACTCGCGTTCCAAGTTCATCCCATGAGACGCATTTCAGAGTGCCTGGTTTCAGATCCGGATTCATCGTTTCGAGGAAGCGCAGTTCGAGGGCGTCGGCATGGTTCAGCAGAGTTCGGGCGGGATTTGAGTCTTCCGGAATCGACCCTGCCAGCAGTTTCTCGGTGGCGGCGATGCGGTCCCGCAGCGGGGGATGCGTGTCATACGGATTGGTCTTCGCTTCCTGAATGTTTTTTTCCAGATTCTTCTGAATCTGCTGGTTGATCATGGGCACCGAGACGAATTGTGCGAACCCGTCCCCAATGCCGGGGAGGGCTCCCTGACTCAGCATGGGAGCGAGTTCAGTCTTCCAAAAGGCCGGCCAGGCCTGCGCCGCGCCGTGAATGGCGCGCAGACCGTCGATCAGCGGCTGGCGCCCCGCGATCAGACACGCCAGTTCGTCGGCGCGATATTCTTTCTGCCGCGATACCAGATTGATGGCCCGCAGAAACACCACGAAGTACCACTTCATCAGCGTTGTCACCGCCAGGTACATCAGGCCCAGAACGGCGATCCGCGCCAGTTGCCCGATCGATCCGATGTTTTGAAAAATACGGACGATCGCGGTTTGCGTTTTATAAACCCATGGGCCCAGACTGGTATCGCCCCCGTAGTAGTGGGCAAATTCATGAGCCAGCACGGCGCGGAACTGCGAGATGGTGAGGATCGAAAGCAAGGGAAGTCCCAGTCCCATCACGCGCCGGCTGCCGAAGCCCATGAAGCCGCCGCGGTCTGCCACCCAGGCGTTCACGTCCCCGATCAGATAAACCTCGCCGGGCATGGGCTCGTCCAGCGCCGCAGCGATGTTCTCCAGTTCGGCAAAAAGCCGAGGCTGGCTGGCGCGCTCGATCAGCAGGCCCGGAGGCTTGAATTTGTCGGGCCTCGGTAACAGAGACCAGAGCATAGCTCCGGCAATTACGATGCCGAAAAGGAAGAGCAGGATGAGTTGGCCGTTCGCAGAATCTGCGCTCGTCATCAGCCAGTAAGGCAGGTATACGCACGCCGCCGCCAGAGCGATCACGAAGAGGTACGACGCCATGACCATGAAAATGGAGAGGAAGGCGAAGAACGCCATCGAGCGCCGCGGCCGGATTTCGATCTTGGGAAAGGACATACGAAATACGGGGAGCGGGCATCATACCACGCATTTCGCACGCGTAAACACGGATCAGGAAAACGGGTGGCTAGTTCCGGCGGATGCGGTTACTGCGAATCCGAGAGCTTCTGCCGGCTCGCGTTGGGGCTGGCAGCCTGCACCACTTCGACGGGTTCCTGCAGCGTGAAGTTCAACACGGTCTCCGAAGGGAGCTTAATTTGCTGGCTCTTGGAAGCCGCCTGGGCACCACCTCCTACGCCTGCGCCGGCCGCCGTGCCGATGGCCGCGCCCTTGCCGCCGCCCGCGATGGCGCCGATAATGCCCCCCAGAATCGCGCCGCCGCCAACCTTTTCGGCGGTGCTCTTACCCCGCGACTTTCCTTCCTTCCGGCATTGATCGGTCTGGATGCTGTAGGTCTTGCCGCCGGACGAAAGACTGTCGAGTTGCAGGACGACCACCGACTGCCCGGAGAATTTGCCCGCACTCTTGACGTCGACCAGATGTCCGGTGAGTTCTACGCCTGCCGGCACAGCCTCTTCTCCATCCGAAGTGAGGGCGGCGTTCAGCGTGGCATGAAACGTGTCTCCCGCCTGATTCTTCTCGCTGTCTATCGGGTCGATGAGGCGAACCGTCACTGGCGTTCCCGGATCGACGATCAGCTTCTTCAGCGCTGGCGGGGGCGGTTGTGTCGCGGCCGTATCCGCCGGGGCGGGCGGCGGCGCGGCTGCGTCCGGGGCAGAGGGGCTAGTGGCGCTTGTCGGATTCGAGTTCGCGTCGTTGGCGGCATTTTCCTCTGCGCCGGAATCCTTGGTAGCCCGGGTCTGGGCCGTTTTTTTCGCCATGCCCGCCCTGGGCTTGTCAGCCGATGCAACGTTGGAAGTCGGCATCGAAACCGCTGGCGGAGCCGCAGATGCGGCGATTGTCGATCCGTCTCCCACTTTCAGATTATTGACCACCGTCTTCACGCCGGGCACGGACGCGGCCTGGCGGCTCGCCGCCTCGCGCTGCGCATCGTTGTCGACCGTGCCTCCGAGCGTGACAACGCCGTTGCTGGTCTGCACCGTGAGTTGCTTGGTCGAGAGTCCCGAATCCTGACTCAACTTGCCTTGAATTTCGCTGGAAATCTTGGCGTCATCGGGCTTGCGGGCACAGCCCACGGCCAGTCCTAAGACAACCGCGAGAACGAGCAAGAACGCGAACCGAAAAGTAGTGTTCATCCTCAACTCCTGATGCCGGGTAGAGCGCATGAGCGGGCAGCCAGGTCCAAGAAAGTCTGGACGCAGAACAGTTTAGATGCAGAGAGGCGTTCTTGCAGATGTAAATGCGAGGCGATGTAAAGTTGCGAAGAAGTGCACCGGTTGACGCGAAGTATTTCGGGAAGGTCGCTGCGCCTGCGCTAGTGGATGAAGGTATAGTCGACGATTGAAGCCGCCAGCGCGCCGTCTTCTGCCGCCAACAGATCCTTGGACTTGGGCGCATCTTTGAAGCGCATCACGCGGCCCTGGCAGACGACGTTGCTGTTCTTCTGTCCGGAGATTTCTTCCGGCATCTCAAACACCATCTCGATCAGCGCGTTCACCGGAAGCTGTTGCGGCCCGTGGAACAGCACGCCGCTCTGGCTGATGTTTTCGATGATTCCCTCATACCAGGTGCTGGTCTTGTTGACCCGGTAGCGCAGAGGAATGTCGAGCTTCAGGCGGCGCGCCCGCGGTACCCACGAGGGCCGCTTCTCGCGCGAGTGGCTGCGCCGGATGCTGGTCTCGGGCTTGGCGTGCTCCACGCGCTGGGTGCGGCGCATGGTGGTCCAGTCATATTTGTATTCCGCGGCGCACAGCAGGCAGACCTGGTAGTAGTCGCCATCCCCGCCACGACGCGGCCAGGAAAACTCGTGAGAGCAGCGCCCAAGCATAAGCACATCCATGAATTTTTGAGGCATGATTGGTTACTTCCGGGTCAGTTGCTCCTCGGACGCAGGCTCATCATCGCGCGAAGAGCTAACTTTGGGTAGGTTACTTTCGTGCAGGTAAGGGCAGGTGAAGGTTACCTAAGCAGCGGCGCCGCGCATTGTGGTAGAACTCCCTGAGAGGACGTTTGCTGGTGCAGGCGAGCACGGGGTCCTTCGACTCCGTGTCGTCTTCGCGAAACGCGACGACGACACTGCGCTCAGGATGACAAGGCGTTTTTGGAGGGCGACAAGATATCAGTCGTTGAGAGCCAAGAGCCGGAAGCTAGAAGCTAGACGCGAACCATGCCTGACGATCCCAAACGCGAGCCTTACATCGAATTCCGCGAAGTCTCCAAGGCCTTCGGCGACAACGTGGTGCTCGACCGCGTCAGCTTCAATGTGCTGCCCGGGGAAACGGTCTGCATTCTGGGGCGCAGCGGCGTGGGTAAATCGGTGTCGCTGCATCACATCATGGGATTCCTCAAGCCCGACTCGGGACGAGTTATCGTCGCCGGCCAGGACATTACCGATTACAACGAAGACCAACTGGAACTGATTCGCAAGAAAGTCACCATGGTTTTCCAGAACGGGGCGCTCTTCGACTCGCTCACGGTCGGCGAGAACGTAGCCTTCCCGCTGCGCGAGGCGAGTGAACTGAACACCGGGGAACTGAACGAAGAGCAGATTTACGAGATCGTCGACGGCCTGCTGCAGATGGTGGGCGTGCAGGAAATGCGCGACTTGCTGCCCTCTGATCTTTCGACTGGGATGAAGCGCTCGGTGGCGATTGCGCGAGCGCTGGCCGCCCGTCCGGAGTGCGTCCTCTACGACGAGCCGACCACCATGGTTGATCCGCTGATGGCGCAACTTCTCGGCGATCTGATCAAGCGCCTCAAGATTCAACTCAACCTGACCAGCATCGTCGTGACCCACGACATGCGCCTGGCCAAGAAACTGGCGGAGCGGGTTATGTTTCTGCACGAAGGCCGGGCGATTTTCTTTGGCCCCTACGCCGATATGGAAAAATCTCCCGAGCCGATCATCCAGGAGTTCCTGGAACTGGACGAGTTGAAACTGGAAGCGTAAGAACAGAGGGCACTGTTCAAAACCCTTGCTGCACAAGGTCTTCCACGGTGAGCGAACTCTCGGACGCGTCGCCCCTCATCATTTTCTCGACGTATTTTGCGATCAGGTCGGCTTCCAGGTTGACCGGATCGCCGGGCTTCAGGGAATGCAGGTTCGTCATTTCCACCGTATGCGGAATGATGGCGATGGTGCAGCGATTCTTCTCGAGCTTCGCAACCGTCAAGCTGATGCCTTCGATCGAGATCGAGCCTTTGTAGACGGTGTATTTTTCGACGTCGTCCGGGAGTTCAATGTGCAGCCACCAGTTTTCCGACTCGGCGATACGCTCGAAGGCGATCAGCTTGCCGACTCCGTCGACGTGCCCCTGCACAATGTGGCCGCCGAACCGCCCGTCGGCCTTCATGGGCAGTTCAAGATTGACCAGCGCGCCTTTGTGAATGCGCGAGAACGAAGTCCGTACCCAGGTTTCGGGCGCGAGATCGGCGCAGAACGATTCGGGTTTAATGTCGAGAGCGGTCAGGCATACTCCGCTCACCGCGATGCTGTTGCCGGGCTGCAGTTCTCGGGGAGTATTCGCAGCCGCGACGGTGATGCGGCGGTTTTCGCCGCGCTGCTCGATGCTGGTAACACGTCCAATTTCCTCTACGATGCCAGTAAACATGAGTGCCTCCGGGATGAACCCAACATCATAAACCCGGCCGCGCTGGCTTATCCCGGAGGCACAGAGTCACGGGAGAAGAAATCAGGAAAATGATTTTCTCTGTGCCTCCTTGCCTCCGTGTTGAAAAATTACTCCGCGTACGGATCGCGCAGGTAGCCTTCCACTGCGAAATCTTCGCCGAAGCGATGGAGGTGAATGCGCTTGACCTGCGTGGCCTGATTCATATTTTGGAATCCCGCTCCGGACGCGAAGGAAATGGAATCCGTCCCCGCAAGTATCCTGGGTGCGTAATAAAGAAAAACCTTGTCGACGACGTTCGCGGCCAGCGCGGCCCAGTTCACCGTCGCTCCGCCTTCGATCATTACACTGGTGATTTCGAGTTCTCCCAGACGGCGCAGAATTGCATGCAGGTCGGGGCGTTCGTCGGGACCGGTCGCGGAAACGTTCTCGATGCGAATTCCGAGTTGTTCGAGCTGCTTTTTCTTGTCCGGGTCCGCGGAAACACAGAAGAGCAGCAGGTCATTGTTTCGTTCTGCCGCCGCGCTTTGCACCAGCCGGGATTCGATCGGTAGGCGCAGGTGCGAATCGAGAATGACTCGAAGTAACGGACGACGGCGCGGCCGCCCGCTGCGGTCGGTCAGGACCGGGTTGTCCGCCAGAATTGTACCGACACCGGCCAGCAGCGCGTCGTTCTGGTGCCGCAGTTCCTGCACGTGGGCGCGGGCGGCTTTGCCGGTAATCCAGTTTCCAGAAGAGCCTTCGGTCGAAGTGTCGTGACTGCGGTCGGCAAGGGGCGGAGCGATCTTGCCGTCGAGCGTCATGGCGGTTTTCAGCGTCACCAGCGGCGTGCCGTGGCGGATGTAGCGGGCGAACGCTTCGTTCAGGCGGCGAGCCTGTTCCTCCAGGCGGCCGACTTCGACGTGCACGCCGGCGGCGCGCAGTCTCTCGAAT
>CAWDBW010000043.1:0-7737 GCA_963800405.1 uncultured Acidobacteriota bacterium | reverse complement strand
GACGATACCGACTGCCATATCCACCACGTTCCCGCGCAAGATGAACTGCTTGAACCCAGATAACATGACTTTTTCCTCCGAAGATCGGAACGGCGGATAAATGTAACTTGAGAACGGCTCAAGGTCAAGTTTGGCGAAGGCGATAGTCAGCGGTCGACGAGTGCGGAGTCCGCGCTATGAGTGTCAGCGTTGCCGATGTCAGTACTGCGAACAATATCGCGGAGAGTTAGTTCCAGACCGCCGAATTCGGGATGATCGTTCAGGCTGAGCGTGTAGGCGATGTCGAGACGGTCTCCGGCAAGGAGTTGCAGCCCGTCGCAGGATTCTCTGAGTCCCCAGCCCATGGCTTTGAAGGTGACGTTGCTGCGCCATGTGGATGCGGCGCCCAGTCCCTCCCCCACCTTGTGATTTGTCACGGCACCATTTGCCGCAGACGCCAGGGCCAGACGCACATGCTTATCTTTTACAGCCTGCGCGGGCGTCATCAGGCGCACTGCCTTTGCCGTAAAGATTGGTCAGAGTTCGCCATCCCAAAGGGCTCAAGCAAAGTGAGCGCTCCATGGAACTCGGGCGTGATCTCATCAAGCGCCAGTTCGCGGTCGTATTCAAGCTGAGGCTCGAAATCGGCGGCCGTTAGCCGCGTGCGCGCGTAGACATCGAGATGCTCGCGCAGTTTCTGCACATTCGCGGTGGGGAGCGCGAAGCCGACGGCATGGGCGTGGCCTCCGAAGCGCGTGAAAAGCTCGCGGCAGGACTCGAGAGCGTTTAGCAGGTGAAAAGCTGGAATGGAACGGCCGGAGCCATAGGCTTCATCGCCGTCACGTGAAATCACCAGCGCCGGGCGTGTATGACGCTCGACGACGCGCGTGGCAGTAATTCCGATCACGCCGCGATGCCACCCCTCACCATCGATGACCATGCAATAGGCATCGCGCAGCGAGGGATCTTCCTCGCGGCGCTCAATGCTCTCGATGATGTGCCGCTCCTCGTCCTGTCGGTCGGCATTGAGTTGGTTGAGGTGGCCGGCAATTTCGCGTGCGCGTTCGGGATCCTTCACGCTGAACAAGTCGACGACATCGCGAGCCACATCCATGCGGCCGGCCGCATTCAGACGGGGCGCGATGCGGAAAGCGACTTCGGTTGAGGTGAACGCGCGGCCATCGCCCAGCTTGGATACTTCGAGCAACGCCTTCAGGCCCACGTTCACGGGGCGGCGCAATCCATCCAGGCCGAGTTTCGCGAAGACACGATTTTCGCCAACCAGCGGCACCGCGTCCGCGATGGTCGCAATGGCCACGACTTTCATGAACGACATTAGCATCCGCGACTGATCTTTAGCGTCGAGACGGCGCTGCATCAGGCCCTGTGCGACTTTGAAGGCCACTCCCGCGCCGCACAGATACTTGCAGGGATATTCGCATCCTGCCTGGTTGGGATTGACGACGGCGAGCGCGTGCGGAACGCCATCCTGGCCGGGCAGGTGATGGTCGGTGACGATGAGATCGACACCCACACGGCGCGCGGTTTCCGCAGCGGCAAAGGCGCGGATGCCCATATCGACGCTGACGATCAGATGTACGCCATCGGCGGCCGCACGCTCGATCACGTCTTCGCGCATATCGTAGCCTTCGCGGATGCGATGGGGCACGTGGAAATCGGCCGCGCCACCCACGAGTTCGATTGCGGTCTTGAGAATGACGATGGCAGTGGTGCCATCGACGTCGTAGTCGCCGTAGATCAGAATCTTCTCTTTGCGCTCAATGGCGGCTTCGATGCGTTCGAGCGCCGCTTTCATCCCGGACATTTGCAGCGGGTCGTGCAGATGATCGAGCGAGGGCGCAAGAAACGGGCTGCAAGAACGGGATCGTCAATGCCGCGCTGCACGAGCAAATCGGCCAGCACGGGCAAGGCGGCTGGAGTAATCCTGGGCCCAAGCTTTAACCCGGAATCGCACAAGGCAAGCGCGAGGATGCGAGCTTTCGATGGATCGGCGGGGTTTGAAATCCAGCGCACAGACGATTGTTCCGGAAGGAACCACTTTAGGGAAAGTCCGATCCTGTGTCCAATCAAAGGTAGAGATCTTTCGCTCCGCTTAGATGGAATGAATGCGAAAAAAAGGCGTGCCTCCAAAAGTAGAGTACGTGCTCGAAGCACGCGCCCTGAAGGAGGGACGAGATGAGCCAGGTGCATGCGGTGGTGCATCAGCAGGGGCTGCGTTCTGAGGATGACATGGGAGCCTATGAGCGCAGGGCAACGGAGTCGAACAGATTTAGGAATTCGACTTTCTTTTCCGCGGGCAGAACGACGCCTCGAAGGAATTGCGGGCCAGTTCGCGCAGATGGTCGTCGGAAAAACCGAAATGTTCCTGGACGAGCTGGTATTCCTCGACAAGTGACGTGCGGAACATCGCGGGATCGTCCGTGTTGAGCGTGAGCATCAGGCCTTGATCGAAATACCGCCGCACGGGGTGTTGCGCCAGTTGGCGACAGCATCGGTACGGAGATTGCTGGTCACGCAGATTTCGATCGGAATCTGCCGCTCGGCGCCAGTTCCTCCATTAGTTCGGGATCCTGCTCGGCGGTCAGTCCGTGGCCGATGCGTTCGGCTTTCAAGTTCAGCGCGCCCCAGATCGATTCCGGCCCGGCGGTCTCGCCCGCGTGCGCGGTCAGGTGCAGGCCGTGATCGGCGGCGCGCGCAAAGACCGCCGCGAAACAGCTCGGGAGGTCCCTTTGATTTCGTCGCCGCCGATGCCGAAGGCGACCACGTTGCGATCGCGAAACTGAATCGCGAGGTCGAGCACCCTCTGCGCTTTCTCCGCACCGAACTGTCGGATGGCGTCGAAAATCCAGAGCAGCGAAATGCCGAAGTCTCGTTTCGCCGCGCTGGCGACCGCGTTCCAAGCCTTCAAAGATCGCGGCGAAATCCTGCTTGCGCCAGAGGCACACGCCCGCCGAAACTGTCGACTTCGGCGTGCAGGACATTCTGCGCTTTCAGTCGCTCCATCAGGCGATACACGATCAGTTCATAATCGTCGGGCGTGAGCAGGTGGCGCGGTGATGTCTTTGAAGGCCAGCAGGAATCCCGCGAAATCGGTGAACTGGTAGAGCTGCTCGACCTCCGCCAGCGTCGCGGCCTTCCTGCCGTGCCGATGGCGCACTCCAGCAGCGTCGCCGGCTCGATCGAGCCTTCGAGGTGCAGATGAAGCTCGGCTTTGGGAAGTGAATGAAGAAACGGCGAAGGCTCGGAGGACATGAGGTGATTCTAAATCGGGCGATCGGGTTGATCCGACTTCAAACTGGCAAATCGGCATCGCCGTATCGCCCGTTGGACCCTAACTTATCCGATCGCGCGATTCTTCTTGCAGAACTCGCTGTGGTGGCGGCTGTAGAAAATGTAGATCACGAGTCCCAGCGCGAGCCAGATCACGAAGCGCAGCCAGGTAATCAGGGTCAGCCCCAACATCAGGCCGCCGCAGAGAACAACCGAAATCAGCGGGAACCACGGCACAAAGGGCACGCGGAAGGCGCGCTTGCGGTCGGGCTGTCTGCGGCGAAGAAGAATCACGCCCAGCGAGACCAGCACGAAGGCAAACAGCGTCCCGATGTTGGCGAGGTCGGCCGCATCGCCAATATCCACAAGGCCGGCGGGAATGCCTACGGCAAAGCAGGCGATCCACGTAGACCAATACGGCGTCTTATATTTCGGATGCACGGCCGAGAACAACTTCGGCAGCAGGCCGTCGCGCGACATGGCGTACCAGATGCGCGCCTGCCCATATTGAAAGACGAGCAACGACGAGATCATTCCCGTCAGCGCACCGATCACGATCACCGAGCGGAAGAACGGATGCACGCCGAGATACTTCATCGCGTAGGCGACGGGGGCTTCGGCGGCTTCGCCGGAAACGAAGGTCGTGTACTTCATCATGCCGAGCAGTACTAGCGCGACGCCGACATATAGAGACTGTGCAGACGACCAGCGACATGATGATGCCGAAAGGCAAATCTTTTTGCGGATTGCGCGATTCCTCGGCGGCAGTGGAGACCGAATCGAATCCGATGTAGGTGAAGAAGACGATGGCGCCGCCGGTGACGATTCCGGCAAAGCCAGAGGGCGCAAAGGGCGTCCAGTTCGCGGGCTTTACCAGCATGCCGCCGACAACTAGAAAAGTCAGGATGGCGCCGATCTTGACCGCGACCATGATGTTGTTGGTCTCCGCCGACTCCTTCACTCCGCGCACCAGCAGCAGCGTGAGGAGGAACACGATCAGGAAGCCGGGAAGATTGAAGTAGGAGCCGGTCCAAACCCCGCCGGCCCAAACGGGACTCGCCCATTTGTCGGGCAGGTTGAGGCCGAAGGCGGCCAGCTGCGCTTTTGTGTAGCCGGCGAAACCCACCGCGACGGCCACGTTCGAGACTACGTATTCGAGAATCAGATCCCAGCCGATGATCCAGGCGAAAGATTTCGCCGAGGGTCGCATACGAATAGGTGTAGGCGCTGCCGGCAATCGGAATCATCGACGCCAGTTCGGCGTAACACAATCCGGCAAAACTGCACGCGATTGCGACCAGCAAGAACGAAATCGCAATCGAAGGCCCCGCCGGCGGACGGCCATGCATCAGCGCTCCCGCGGTGCTGCCGGTGCGCAGAAAATTGACGATCACGTCGAGCGCCTGCGCATGAAGGAGGGATGGGGCCTGAAAATATTCGCCCGCGGCCGCGGTGCCGGTAAGGATAAAAATGCCCGACCCGATGATAGCGCCAATGCCGAGCGCCGTCAGCGACCACGGGCCAAGAGTCTTGCTGAGCCGGTGTTCGGGACTCTCGGCTTCCGAGATCAGCTTGTCGATGGATTTGCAGCAGAGAAGCTGGTTGCCTTGCCGCGCGGCTGCGTCGCCTTCGGTGACGGATTGTGCCAAGAGACTCGGTCTCCTTCACACGCTTTTCAAATGCGAGGCAATCGAAGGCACGGACGCGGACGCCCGTGCCTCCATGAGTCTGCCAGAAGCTATCAGCCAGAAGCCAGCAGCTTTCTAGCGTTTAGCCTGGCCGCGCGCCATCTTCTTCACTTTGCGCTTTTTCGATCCGCGCGCGTAATCGCGTGGCTTCTTCGGCTTTTCGATTTTGATTTTCTTGCGCGCCGTGCGCTTGGCTTTCTTGCGTTCTTCTTTTTCCAACTTCTTAGTGTTTGCCATTAATGCCTTTCGCTCATTACCGCCGAGACGCAGAGGGCGCCGAGAAAATCATGAAGATGCCCTGCTACTTGCGTCTTGCGATTGATTTGGACTACAGAACTACTCGACTACAAAAGTATCAAATTCGGCCTACGCACGCTCAAGCTGCGCGTACTTCTCCACTAATTTCTTCAAACCGAAGCGAGGGAATTGTACCGTAATCTTCGCATCTTCCCCATCTCCTTCGCGCCGAAAAACGGTTCCCTCTCCATATTTCGGATGTTTCACCTTCTGCCCCGGCCGGAATCCCCGCTTCCCTGTAGGCTCTTCCACTGGCACCCTGGGTGCGCTGAATTTCTTGCCGCGCGAGGCAAAGAACTCCGCGATGTTGTCGATTGAATTGTAGCTTTGCAGCGGCCGCACCGGCTTTGCCTTGACTCTGCCCGGATCCCACGCCGCACTCTGATCCTCGTCTTCGTAAGAATAGTGCGTGGTTTCGCGATCAAACTCGTGTGGCGCGGACCCGCCCTGAGCGCCAGCCGAAGTGGCCCCCGCCCGCGTTTGGCCATAGTTCCGGCGGGAGCCGCCGTCACGGTCATAGTCTCGTGGAGATGTGCGCCTCCGCGATCCACCCAACTCTTCCACCAGCGGCATCGGAACTTCTTCCAGGAAGCGTGAAGGCACGCTTGCCTCCGGCATATCCGTGCCATAGCGCCGGCGATAAACCGCGCGCGACAGCACGAGAGTGTCCATGGCGCGAGTCATGCCAACATAGCAAAGCCTCCGCTCTTCCTCGATCTGATCCGGTTCAATCAAAGTGCGCGAATGCGGAAATAGTCCTTCTTCCATCCCGGCCAGCACCACCAGCGGAAACTCCAGGCCTTTGGCGGCATGGAGCGTCATCAGCGTGATCTGCGCATGTTCGTCGTATTGATCGGCGTCGCTGACGAGCGCGGCATGATCCAGAAACTGATCCAGCGTTTCGCCGCGATCGCGTGAATCCATAGCGGCATTCACCAGTTCGCGCAGGTTTTCAATACGCGAGTAAGCCTCCGGCGTGTCTTCTTCTTCGAGCAGCTTGATGTAGCCCGTGCGGTCGATCAAGAACTTCAAGAGCTCGCCAGTGTTGGCCCCAGCGCCGGGAGCGCGGAAACCGTCAACCGCTTCCTCGGCAGGAGAAGCGTCGGCTTCCGGTGTGGGAGCGGGCAACTCGCCTGCTGGATCATCCACCGAAGAGTCCTCACTCATGGCGTCTCCACCTTCCGTGAAATCTTCGGCAGGAGCTCCGAAATCGAAACTGAAGTTCGTGGGATTGAAGTCGGTGTCGGCATCGAAGTTCTCCGCTTGCGGAGTCAGTGCAGCGGACGAGGCTGCCTCCTCCACAAGCGGCGGGCCGCCGGCGCTACTTTCTTTCGCGCTTTCTGCCAGACGATCTGCATACGTCCCGGCCAGCATGGCCTGCGCATCGACAATCAGATCGCGGAAGGTCTTCAGCGCCGTCAACGCCCGCGCCGGCAGCAACTGCCGCGAGATCGCTTCGCCGATCGCTCCCCAGAATGACAGTCCCGTCTCCAGCGCCAGCCGCTCGATGGTCTCTATCGTCGTCTTGCCCAGCCCGCGCGCGGGCGTGTTGATCACGCGCAACAGCGAAACCGAATCATCCGGATTTAGCACGACCTTCAGATACGAGATCAGGTCCTTGATCTCGGCGCGCTCGTAAACGAGAACCCGCCCACCACGTGATACTTCAGCTGATAGCGCCGCATGGCCTCTTCAAACAGCCTCGACTGCGAATTCGTGCGATAGAGCACCGCCGCCCGCGCCGTTTCGCCGTGTTCAAGCGCCTGTTTCACATAGCGGCTGATCGTGTCGGCCGCAAACAGAGCCTCGTTCTCGCCATCTGGAGCCTCGTAATAACCGATCTTCGCGCCGCCCTGCCGCGAGGTCCAAAGGTTCTTCCCCTTGCGGCGGACGTTGTTCGAGACCACCGCCGACGCCGCTTGCAGAATATTCTGCGTCGAGCGATAGTTCTGCTCCAACCGCACAATCTTCGCTTCGGGAAATTCGCGCTCGAATTCCAAAATGTTGCGGATATCCGCGCCCCGCCACGAATAATCGATTGATCCTCATCGCCGACCGCGCACACATTGTGCCGATCGCCCGCCAGCAGCCGCATCAGCTCATACTGCGGACGATTCGTATCCTGATATTCATCGACCAGAATGTACTGAAATCGCCGGTTGTAATATTCGCGCACAGCAGCCACCGACTTGAGCAGGCGCGCCGCTTCGAGCAGCAATCGTCGAAGTCCATGGCGTTCGCCTTGCGCAGTTCCTTGCGATATTCCTCATAGACGTGGGCGATTCGCTCGGTCTTCGGGTCGGCCGACTGCAAATAAACTTCCTGCGGATCGAGCATGTGATTCTTGGCCCATGAAATCCGCGACAGCACGGTGCGCGGAGTCAGCTCTTTATCGTCAAGCCCAAGACGCCGCATCACGCCTTTGACGACTTGCTGCTGGTCGTTCTCATCGTAGATGACGAAATTCTTCGTGAGCCCCGGC
>CAWDBW010000042.1:0-4569 GCA_963800405.1 uncultured Acidobacteriota bacterium | reverse complement strand
CCGAAGCCCAGTTGCGACGTCAAGCTGGGTGATTACGTTCAACTCACTGATCAGAAGTGGACCAAGGTCTCGATCCCCTTGGCGGATTTCAAAGGCGTAAATCTCCATGATGTGTACTTTCTTCCCGGATTGCCGATATCCCTGGGAACCGGTGACTATTCCCTAGGGGTCGACGAGATTCGCTTCGTCGACGGATCGGCACCCGTTGTGTGGTATGGCGATGCCCACGCGAATAATCCGATCGCCATCCACGGGCCCGGCATGAAGGCCCGCTTCGTTGCCACCGGTGGCGTCGATGTGGACCATACCGGGCGCGCAAGAAATAGGATTACGCCGACGGCATACTGGCTAGGCTTCTCACTCTGGAGCAGCGGGAAGGGGAATCCCGTGAGGCTCAGGCCCGACGCCGCCGCAAACGGGCCGCACGGCATGCTGCAGCTATTCACTAGGCCGTGACGATATTATCGGTACAGAATACCAGATCGGCAGTAGTGGCCAATTACTGCCTTGAGTCGCGAGGCCAGTCGGAGCCTCCGTATCCTTCAGGGACCAAAGGATGTCTCTTCCCTGTAATCTGTGAAAGAGCGATAGCTGCGTTCACTTTCACGCTCTCGTCGGATAGAAGACTCTCCATGAGCGGTTTTGCATCAGCCGCACGCATGCTCCCGAGAGAACAGACGGCATTGCATCTGCTTCCGCGATCCATACTGGCATCCTTGGCAATCTCAATGAGCAGGGGAACCGTCTTCGCATCTCCAATTTTGCCCAGGACAAGCACAACCCAACTGCGCACTTCCGGGGACGGATCTTTTGCCAATGCGACCAATTCAGCCGGCGCACTCGACAGATTTAGGAATTGGAAAGCCACCACACCATCTTCACGAGTCTTGGCATCCTTGCTCTTCAATTGTTTGAAGAATGGCTTCAGGAGCGCAGGGTCCTGGGTCAGTTGGAAAAGTGCCTGACGTCGGGCGTCGCCTAAGAGGTCGTGGCGCAGCCCGTCGGCGCTGTCGTTGGCATTGGGCAGCTTGCTGACTTCTTCGGTTATCGTCTTGGCCGCCGCCGGCAAGCGGCGTCCCAATTCGGCCAAGGCGAAGATCGAATCCCGTCGCGCCGTGCCCTCCACGCCTATGCACCCTCGCATCCCCACAGTCACTTTGTCCACGGCTGCCGTTTTGGCTAAGGGAACGATGGCCGCTTCCGATCCGAACCGTCCCAACAGCGTGGCCGCCTCGGATCGAACGGTCCAGTCACCGTCAGAGCGAAGCATATCGATCAGGAACGACTCCTGTGCCGCTCCGGGATGGGCGGCAGCCAAAGCCAGGAGGTCGCGACGATAGTCGGCATCCGGCTCCCGACGGATCGCTTCCGCCAGGCGTTGGAATTTCGTATCGTCCGCGTCCGGGCCGGTCATAACCTGCTTCATCCGGGCGACATTCACACGATGGCGCTCGTAAACTTCCCGCGAGGACGGCTTGGCCAATCCCAGAGAAACACCGCAGGCGAGGAGGAAAATCACTGAAAACGCTATACCCGTTCTCATAGGGGACCTCTTTGGCTGGGCGGCATGAGGCGAGAAAACTAACAGCTTAGACGCCAGTGCCATACGAATCGTTCCCATTGTCGATGCGAATCGTTTGTGATTATTTTGACGACGCGGCCCGCAACGCCATAGGCAAACTGGCTCGCGGAACCGACAAGACTGGCGATTCATTGACGATTACGGAGAATCATGTCCTCCTCGACGGACGCCGTCAGCCCAGCTAACCTGCGTCGGTCACCCCCTCCTCCGCGCGAAAGGGGCACGACCGGCGCCAAAAAGTCAACAAACTTTCGGTTTTTCTTGACTTGCACGCAATTTGACTTTCCAGACAAGACCACTGCGAAATTGCTCTCCCACTTGACACCTTCTGGCCCGGCAACCGGGCACGGTCGCCGTGGGGACCGCCCCAGTTGCCTTGTTGGCCATTCAGTCGCCAGACTGTTGAGTGGTCATCGAATTCGGCCGGTCCCGAGGTCAGCATGGCACGTTGAAGACGGGTCTTTGCATCAGGGCGAGGTGGCCATTCTCGTCCCCCCAGGTCTCTGTGTCCTCGTTGTTGAAAAGCTCGAATTTCATGGTGATGCCACACTGTGAATCCTGTGATGACAATCTGGCACTAGGTTTGTCGGGAAAATCTGATGCGGCGTGGGCGGCTCAACTGAGTGCCACAAAACCAGCGGTTTTTTGACACCAGCTACACCGCTACAACGCTGGAATAGCCAAAGAAGCCAACTGGTTATGCACTTGGTTTCGGACCGACCCACGGTTACAAGTTCATGATTTTATTCAGGCAACTTGACTCCGTTTTTGTCGCATGGAAACTTGTCTAAAGTGAGTTTCTGTTCCTCTTGGTTCCCTTTGCCGTTAGACCACTGAGATAGTCGTATCAAGATAATCCTTGCTGTGTCCAAGTGTATGGCGGACCCAAGTGTATGGCGCGAACCCAAGTGTAGTTTGTCAGATTCAACCATATTACGCTTCGAAACTCGGGAAAGAGATCATGTTCAAACCCAAGAGTACCGTTGCCGCCGGCATCGTTTTGGCGATGATCGGTGGCATCATCGCTTGCTCATCGCAGATGGCAAAATCGGGCGGCGATGCCAAGCGCAGTTCCAGCCCCAACTTGGGCAGCAAGACGGCGGATTCGTTTGTGAGTGCGCTCACTTCCGTCAGCCGGGTCGCCAAGGCAGACGAGGCGCCGACGGCCCCCGAAGCGGGAATAGCCGCACACGATACTTGGCTTTCTGGCACCGTCCAGATCGCCGGAAGTCCCGTTCTCGGCGCGATTGTAACCCTTTACGCGGCGGGCACCGGCATCCCACACAGTTGGCTCAGGGCAAGACCAACGGCGACGGCGTGTTCAAGCTTGATGCGGGCCAAGCGCCGGAAGGTAGCGTGCTTTACCTGGTCGCCAAAGGTGGCACACCGAAGGCGGCTGAGGCCAAAGGCCCCAACGAGAAAATCGGGTTGCTGGCAGTTTTGGGAACCGCATGGTCGAAGAAGGTCACGGTCAACGAATTCACGACCATCGCATCCGCAATGACGTGCGCAATTTCTGAATGGCGACGCACTCGGCGGTAAATCCCTCGGGCTACGGATTGCGGCCGGCAACGTACCCAATTTCGTGGACCTCGAAACCGGCGGCTACGGCCCCACGATCGCCGATGCGCTCGAACAGGCGCAGACGCCCACGATGGCCAATTTCGCCACCTTGGCTAGCCTGTTGGCCGGCGTGAGCACGCAGATTCAACCGGATGCGTGTAGTCGCTTTCTCGCCGCCGCAACTTCTCCATCCGGCAGCGTCCCGACAGACACAATGACGGCGGTTGAGACCATCACGCGTTACCCGTGGAACCAGCCGGAGAAGGTCTTTGCCTTGCTGGACGACTTCTACCCTATCCCAAAGGGCAAGAATTTGCGGCCGACGCCCTTCATGCCTTACTTGAGCTGGGCCCCGAGCGCCTGGATTTTCCCGCTCAAGTTCACCGGTGGGGGGTACAGCGCCGCAGGCAAGATGATGGTAGACAGCGAGGGGAATGTTTGGAGCGGCGACAATTGGCTGGTTGGCGCAAAATCAGGATGCGTTGTGGGATGGTAATATCTCCAAGTTCGCCCCCAATGGCAAACCGCTGTCGCCGCCAGTCACGGGCTTTACCGGTGGAGGTGTCGAAGGCGTTGGCTTTGGCTTGGCGATTGACGCCCAGGACAACTGCTGGGTGACCACCTATGGCAGCAAGACGATCGCGAAGTTCAACAAGACGGGCAAGCCGCTGTCGCCGCCAGAAGGCTATAACTTCGGCGGCAAGCTGGGATTGATGCAGGGAATTATTGCCACGCCCAGCGGCGATATCTGGGCGCTCGACTTGGAACACAGCCTGGTGGTTTTCATGCCCAAAGGAGATCCCGCCAAAGGGCATTTGCTGTTTGTGAACAAGACCCGCAACCCCAAAGAAAACCCAGGCCATCTCCTGGGGCCATTCCATCTCGCGATTGACCAACAAGACCGCATTTGGGTCAGCAATGCCGCCGGCGATTGGGTGAGCCGATTCCCGGCGTCCGATCCGAGTCCGGGAAAGGTCGAAACCTTCAAGACGGGCTTTAGCCCCAGCGGACTTGCCGTTGACAGCAAGGGTAACGTCTGGGTCACATGCCGTCTGGGGACCTCGGATAAAGGCAAGGCCGTTTTGGAGCAGATGATCCAGGCAGTGGGGAAAGGGCGACAACCCGGACCCCATCATCACGCGGGCCTTGTCCGATCTTCGCACTGCCCCCGAGGGAGGCAGCATTACGGTCCTTTGTCCCGATGGCAAGGAAGCTTCGTGCTCGCCGATCAGCGGTCACGGTTTGGTTGGTCCGTGGGCGACTGCCGTGGACGGTGACGATAATGTCTGGATATCGAAGTTTGGCCCGGCGATGCGGAATTGTCGAGTTATGCGGCGCAAATCCGAAGGCCTGGCCGCCCGGCAAGAAGATGGGCGATGCGATTTCGCCACCCGGTAGCTACGTAACTGAACCAGGCATAGAGT
>CAWDBW010000041.1:0-18921 GCA_963800405.1 uncultured Acidobacteriota bacterium | reverse complement strand
GGAACGCGGTCACGTTGCTGTCCACGATGGTGGCGTAGGCGCGGCCGGAACCCGAGTTTCCATGGCGGCTGACGAGGGGAGCAGGCCGTTTTTTTGCTCTCTTCCCCGGATGCCACTGGTCGCGTCAGGATGTTGGCATCCACCGCCATGCCGAGGGTGAGCAGCAAAACCGGCCATGCCGGGCAGCGTGAGCGTGTCCTCGAACAGCGAAAGGATGGCCAGCATCGGCACCAGGTTCACCACCAGGGCGACGTTCGCGTACCAGCCGAACAGGCCGTAGAACGTGCCCATGAAGCCGACCACCAGCAGGAACCCGGCGGGCAGCGCCAGCGCGCCGTCGCGGATGAAATCGGCCCCCAGCTCCGGCCCCACGGTGCGTTCCTCCACCACCGTCAGCGGCGCGGGCAGCGCGCCGGCGCGCAGCAGGATGGCAAGTGGTTGCTGGCTTCCGGCGTCGAAATTGCCGCTGATGCGGCCGCCGGATGTGATCACGCTCTGGATCACCTAAGGAAGCTCTCATTAAGCCTCCGGTTTCCTCTGTGGCCTCTGTGGTTTAGGCTTCTGCTGGAACTTAATCAGAGCTTCCCTAAGACCCACGACCTGTAAGACCCACGACTTGAAGGTACGACTAAGACCCAAGGCCCAAGACCTGACGCGCGACCTAAGCCCCTTCACAAATTTCTTCGCCGGACGCCCGAAACTGTGCCAGAATGTGTGCACTAGCTGGGGGTGGCCTATGTTGTCCTGCCCAAGAAGTCTGCTGGTTCCCGTCTCACTTCTCACCTTCTGCCTTTGTGCCCTGTCGAATATCTCGTGGGCGCAGGTCTCTCACTCCGAACAAGTTCAGGTCAAGCCGCCGTTGCTGCGGTAGACCGACCCGCCATCGCCGGATGCCACTGCGGCCGATCTGGAGGCGCGGGCCGACGAACTGCACGCGGAGAAGCTGTACCCGGATGCCATTGACTATTATCGCGCGGCCCTGAAGAAGTCCCGAACAATGCGCATATTCTGAACAAGGTCTGCCGGACGCAACTGATGATGCAGCGCTGGCGAGATGCGAAGAGTTCCTGCGAGCTCGCGATCAAGGCGGATCGCAAGTTTGCCGATCCCTACAGCAATTTAGGCGTCGCGTTGTACGAAGCGGGAAGGTACGGCGCTGCCATTAAGCAATACCGGAAGGCGATCGCGCTCGATGGCACTTCGGCATCGTTCTTCAACAATCTAGGAGCGGCGCTGTTTTCCAAGAAGGAATTCGAACCGGCGGCTCTCGCCTACGAACGTGCGATTGAACTCGATCCCGAAGTATTTGGCCGAAGTTCGCGCTCCGGGGTTCAGGCGCAGTTGCCCAGCCCGGGCGATCGCGCCCACTACGACTTCACCGTGGCCCGGCTCTACGCCAAACTGGGTTACTCAGATCAGTCGATCGAATATCTGAAGAAGGCGATGGAAGAGGGCTACAAAGATTTCAAAGATGTTTATAAAGATGTGGAATTCGCTG
This sequence comes from uncultured Acidobacteriota bacterium, assembly GCA_963800405.1. Lineage (GTDB taxonomy): Bacteria > Acidobacteriota > Terriglobia > Terriglobales > Acidobacteriaceae > Sulfotelmatobacter. The sequence continues at coordinate 17,423 of CAWDBW010000041.1, read as the reverse complement.
AATTACGAAAAGACAAGCGCTTCACGGAATTGATGGCGGCCAAACCTCCTGCCTTGCCCGAATAAATTTCCGCGCAAGCCCGAACTGCGTACCCGCGTGCTGCGGTTTGCGTGAGACAGATTTTACATAGGTTTACAAAAATAGACGGAACTTCGCCGCATTCCGGTGTTTAATTCTTCTACATACTCCTGAAAACAACAGGGTGAGTAAGGAGAAACGGTAGCCCATCGGATGCTGACCCGAGCACGCCCCAAGCAAGCATCCGGTGGGTTTTTTCTTGAAGGCTCTTAGCCTCTAGCCCTTGGCTCAAAAGCAAGAGCGACCCGACCGACTTGGTGCGCGGCCATCCCGGTTCAAGCTAAAAGCCAAGAGCTAAAGGCTAAGAGCTTCTTCTCGGGCTGTGTTCGCCGATGTAGGCCTTCAGGACTTTCTTCCATCTGCCTTGAGCTTTCAGGATAAACTCGACGGCATCGCGCAGGGCGCCATCGCCGCCAGCGTGGGGCGTGACGTAGTGAGCTTCTTTTTTCACTTCGGCCCGGGCGTTTTTCACGGCGATGGCCAGGCCCGCGGCGCGCATGGCGGGCAGGTCGATGACGTCGTCGCCCATGAAAGCGGCCTCCTCGGGCTTGAGGCCCTCCTGCTTCACGATTTCTTCGAAGCAGGCGCGCTTGTCTTGAATGCCTTGATGAATGTGGTTGAGCTTTAAGTCGCGGGCGCGCAGCGCAACCGTTTCCGAGACCCGCCGGGTGATCAGTCCAGTCTTAAGCCCGGCGATGCGTGCCAGCGAAGTCCCGACGCCGTCGTGGGCGTGGAATCCTTTCACCTCGATCTGGTCCTGAGCGCTCTGCTCCGTGGACGCTGTACCCTCCGTGTGCCGCGATCCTACGGGGACGAAGAATAGCTTGCCGTCGGTGAGCACGCCGTCGACGTCGAAAAGCAGGAGTTTGATTTTGCGGGCGCGGGCCTGGGCGGAGAGTTTGGGCATCGGGCAATGAGTGTAATGGGTTCCTACTGAGTTGCGAAATGCCCTCCCGTCCACCAGCGAGCGGAAGGGCATTGCCATGCCTTCAGATGCTTGGAGAGATCCCGCTACTGCTTGTCATACACCGCAGTGTATTCGACCTTCTTCCCACTCGGATCGATTCCGCTGACGGTCACGGTGCGGCTCTTGCCGTCCGCCGATATGACAATTTTACCGGTCGCAGTAACCTTGCCGGCTTTCTTGTTGGTTAGTTCGGTGGTGCGATCATCAACCTTCTTGTACGACCGCGTGTCGGCATTCGGATCGCCGGTGAGTGGGTAGTCTTTCCCGTCGAACTTTCCCGTCCACTCGTTGTGCGAGGGTTTACCTGCGGCATCGGTGCCATCGACGGTGACCTTCACCTTGTCACCCACAGCCTCGTAAACCACCGTGTTGTTCTTCGGCGCCATCGCGGGAACCTTCGACTTGGCCTCGTTCAACTTCCAGGTGCCCATGTTGGGGCTGCTGGCAAAGCTCACCGCCACTGCAATCAAACCTAGAGCTAGGGTCAATACAGTCGCTCTTGTTTTCATGTTGTCTCCTCATTGAGAAGCAAACTTTCGAACGGATTGAAGCGGCAGCCATTCTAGTAGCCAATGGCAGATTCAGCAATTCGCGATGCTCTCCAAGGCATCGTAAGTGGCATGAGCAGGCGTCCCAGAACCCCCGGCAGGGGCATGATGAGCGTAATCGGGATGTTTCAAGAACCGATTTCGGAGAACACGATTCGCTGCATAGGAACGTAGTAGAATCTGCGCGATTGTCTTACAGAATGCGGACGAACCGAAGGATGTGAATATGGATTCGAGAATAGAAAAGCAGGTTAATCGGACGGGCACATGGATTCGAAAATTCATACGCGGCACCGAAAAGGAACGTCCTGAAAAGCTACGCGTCGGCGACGAGATCATGAAGCTTCTGGTCAAGAGCGAAACCAGTCTCTCCGACGCCCTTGACGCACTCACGATGGTGATGCTCAATTCCCTCGGACGCATGTACGGCCCAAGGGAGGAGTTCTCCCGCTTCTTCGAACAGGTGAGCACGTTCCTAGCACCGACGGAGCGTGATCGGGCAGTTGGTTTGATTCCCCTGCCCGGCGCGGCGAAAGTCCAGCCAAGAACTGTGACGATGGTTGGAGAGCGATCTGAACGAACCCACAGTTTGGCTGTTGAGGTGGGTGAAGTAATGGCCAAGTGTGCACCCAAGAGCATCGGCGACGGTTTTAATGCACTCAATTCGACCATGCTCACGGCCATCGAAGCCGCGTGTGGGCGCGAAAGGGCGGACGAGTTCGACCTGCTTATAGGAGAGTTCGCAAGAAAGATGCAGGTAGGTCGGGTTCAGTAGTCATGATGAGTGCAATCGGGATTTTTCGCCAACTATCGGAATAGCACGACGCAGACACATAATCGAGGCAGGAGAAAGTCCGAAACTTTGGACCATGTTGTGGCTCCTTAACTCATGCCGAACACCCCCCGTATTTTTGGGGAGATTGGATCATGAGAACTGGACCGACTTTACTTCCCAGTGCCCGTTAAGTCCGAGGTTTGTGGGCTGTTATTGGCGCTAAAACTTGCGCTTAGCTGTCCAGTCTGCGTTCCCGTTGCCGTCGGCGTGAACGTGACACTGATCGTGCATTTGCTCTTGGCGACGAGGCTGGTCGTGCATGTGGTTGCCGACACCGCAAAGTCTCCACTAGTCGAGATCGCAACGATAGTCAGCGCCACGGTCTGGTTGTTGGTCAAGGTAAAGGTTTTCGCCAAGCTGGTTGTGCCCACGGTCTGCGACGAATAGGTGGCGCTCGCCGGAGTCAGCGCGGCAGGCAAGAGCCCAGTACCCGTGAGCGCCGCCGTCTGCGGGCTGTTGCTGGCGCTATCGCTCACGCTCAGCGTCCCCGTTCTGTTGCCCAATGCCGTGGGAGTAAAGGTGACGCTGATCGCACATTTGCCCTGCGGCCTCAGGTCGACCGGGCAGGTATTTGTCGACACGGCAAAGTCACCGGTCGTCGAGACTGTGAAGCCGGTCAACTCTACGCTCTGGTTGTTGGTTACGCTAAACGTCTTGGCTGTGCTGGTCGTGCCCGCCGCCTGCGACCCATAGCCGACACTGGCGGGCGCCAGAGTCACAGGATCAGAACCCGTGCCCGATAAAGTCACCGTCTGCGGGCTGTTGGAGGCGTTATCGGTAAAGGTGACTGTTCCCGTAAAATTGCCCAACAGCACCGGCGTGAAGGTAATGTGCACCGTGCATGTCTTGCCCGGTGCGAGCGTGGCGCCGCAGGTGTTCGCAGAAATCGCGAAGTTGCTGCCCTCGATGGCAATAGGGGTAAGCATCAGCAACGCCGTGCCGCTGTTCTTGAACATTACCGTCCTGGCCGGGCTGGGCTGGTCGAGGGCCTGGTTGCCGAAGTTCAAGGCGCCGGGCGCGAGGGTAACCGCAGGCGCCACGGCTAAGCGGAATACCGTGCCGTAGTCATCGGCCCCCAGATAGCCAGCTGTCCCGTAGAAGCTCCCGTCGGTGGCTTGAACCAACGCGGCCTGCGGTAAGGCACCGTCAGCGCAGTTCACTTGGGCGCAAAAGCTGTACAGCGTGATCAGGGTGCCTGTGGTGGTGACTTCGAACGCTGTGCCATAGCCGTTCGCGACGCTATTATAGCCGTTGGCGCCGTACTGCGTTGTCCCGTACAAGTTCCCGTCGCTAGCTTGAATCAGGCCGGCCAGGGGCGAGGCGCCATCCGCGCAGTTCGATTGGCAAAAGCTATGAAGTGTCGTCAGTGTGCCCGAGGGAGTGATTCGGAAGACCGTGCCATGGTTTGCCCCGCCTATCATAGTTGTCCCGTAGAAGTTGCCGTCGTTCGCCTGAATCAGTTTGGCCTGGGGCTCGCCTCCGTCAGAGCACTTAGGCAATGTGCCGAAGCTGTGAAGCGTGGTCAGCGAGCCAGCGGGAGTGATCTTGAAGATTGTGCCATAACAAATGGCGGAGGCTCCGCCATCGCTGGTTGTCCCGTAGAAGTTGCCATCGCTGGCTTGAATCAGTCCAGCGACTGGGTAGCCGCCGTCGATCATGGAAAACACGTAAAGGGTGGTCAGTGTGCCCGCAGAGGTGATTTTAAAGATCGTGCCGTACCGGTAGCTCCCGCCGCCATCCCGGGTCGTCCCGTAGAAGTCCCCGTCGGTGGCTTGAATCAGCCCGGCTTCCGGCTCTTCCCCGTCAGGGCAACCCGTTTGGGCGCAAAAGCTGTACAGCGTAGTCAACGTGCCCCCGGGAGACATTTTGAAGACCGCGCCCCCGCCGTAGGCCCCGCCCCGCAGGGTTGTCCCGTAGAAGTTGCCGTCGCTGGCTTGAATCAGCCCGGCGACCGGCTCGCCGCCTTCCGGGCCCTCGAAGCTGTGCAGTGTCGTCATCGTACCCGTGGGGGTGATTTCGAAGACCTCGCCGAGGCCGTAGGCCCCGCCCCCGCGAGTTGTCCCGTAGAAGTTGCCGTCGGTGCCTTGAATCAGTTCGGCCACCGGATAGGCACCGTCAGTATTGTCGAAACTGAACAAATCACAAAAGGACTGTGCGGGCGCAGCAATCACCATTGCCACACAAACCACTGAAAGGATGCATGCCTTTCTCAATAACCCAACTTTCGCCATGGTCATCTCCCTATCTTTCTGTCTTTATGTCGGAGCGCAGGCGGTCAATTCCGGAAAGTTCCAGACTTCGTTTCTTGGATTCCTCCCTCTTGGAGCTCGACAATTGGCGTCACAACGCAAGTCGCTGAGAAACGGTCGCAGCGCGTGTCTCCAGGTTTGTTTGGACAGAGTGAGCTCGCGCTGTGCGAGTTCTTAGAAACGTGCAAATCAGCTCCCCTCAGCGGGTGTGCGTCTCGACTGGTGGGAACTGCTCCGCGGAGGCGAGAAAATCTTTTCGCGGGCATTTTACCTGCGAGACTAGAGGATGTCGGTGACGCGGGTCACGCCAGTTAGCTGGTTTGCGGCCCACCCACATGAAGCGATTTCCTAACTGTCGCTAACAGGCGATAACACTCATCGACTCGGCAAAGCGGTGGCGGGCTTTTTCTTGTTTAGGCGAATGGTTGGCGAAAGTAGGATTTCCGGCTAGAATATCCCGATGCCGTCCCTTCCTAACTCGCTGACCTGGGCACACCCGCTGGTGGCGGATTGGTTTGTGGGCAAGTTTGGCACCCCGACCGAGCCGCAGGAGCAGGGGTGGCCGCACATTCTGGCCGGGCGCACCACGCTGATTTCGGCGCCCACCGGGTCGGGAAAAACTCTGGCGGCGTTTCTCGCCTGCATTGACCGGCTGGTGCGCAAAGCGCTGGCTGGCGAGTTGTCTGACCGCACCGAAGTGCTCTACGTCTCTCCGCTCAAAGCACTGGGCAACGACATTCAAAAAAACCTCGAAGGCCCGCTGGGGGAGATTCTCGCTCTGGCGGGCGAGCGCGGGCTGCTGATGCCGGAGATTCGCACGGCGGTGCGCACCGGTGACACGCTGCAGCCGGAGCGGCGGGCCATGCTGAAACGGCCGCCGCACATTCTGGTGACGACGCCGGAGTCGCTCTACATTCTGCTGACTGCTGACAGGAGTCGCGCGATCCTGCGCGATGTGGAGACGGTAATCGTCGACGAAATTCATGCTGTCGCGGACGATAAACGCGGGGCGCATCTGGCGCTCTCGCTGGAGAGGTTGGAGACGCTGTGTCACAGGCCGCCGGTTCGAATCGGGCTGTCCGCGACGCAGAAGCCGATTGAAGAAGTGGCGCATTTTCTGACCGGTAGCGGAAGAAAAGATCCGGTCATCGTCGACATTGGGCACAAGCGGAAATTGGATCTGGGAATCGAAGTTCCGCCCATGCCGCTGGGGCCGGTGGCGTCGAATGAATTGTGGGACGCGATTTATGACCGGTTGGTGGCGCTGGTGGCTGAGCATCGGTCGACGCTGGTGTTTGTGAATACCCGGCGGATGGCGGAGCGGCTGTGCCACGAGTTGGGCGAGCGCATGGGCGAGGAAAATGTCGCGGCGCATCATGGCTCGCTATCGCGCAAGCTGCGCCTCGCGGCAGAGAAGAAATTGAAGGAAGGCCAGGTGCGGGTGCTGGTGGCTACGGCCTCGCTCGAACTGGGAATTGATGTGGGCACGGTCGATTTGGTGGTGCAGATCAATTCCTGCCGTGCGATTGCGGTCGCGCTCCAGCGCGTGGGGCGTTCCGGTCACTGGCGGGGCGCGGTGCCGAAGGGACGGCTCTTTGTCACCACGCGCGACGATCTGGTGGAGTGCGCAGCCCTGGTGCGGGCGATCAAGCAGGGAGATCTGGACCGGCTGATCATTCCGGAGTCGCCACTGGATGTGCTGGCGCAACAGATTGTGGCGGCGTGCGCGGCGGAAGAGTGGGATGAAGATGCCATGTTCGCGCTGGCGCGGCGCGCTTATCCGTATCGCGGGCTGAAGCGGGAGACGTTCGATTCGATTCTGGAAATGTTGTCGGAAGGGATTGCGGCGAAGCGCGGACGGTACGGGGCATATGTGCATCGCGATCGCGTGAACGGAAAGTTGCGGGCGCGGCGTGGAGCGCGGCTGGCGGCCATTACCAGCGGCGGCGCGATCCCCGACAATTCCTTGTATACGGTGGTGGCCGAGCCGGATGGTGTGATGGTGGGCACGGTGGACGAAGACTTTGCGGTCGAGAGCAATCGCGGCGACATCATGCTGCTGGGCAACACTTCGTGGATGATTCGTCGCATCGAGACCAACGCGGGGCGGATGCTGGTGCAGGATGCGCACGGAGCGCCGCCGAGCGTGCCCTTCTGGCGCGGCGAGGCTCCGGCGCGGACGCAGGAATTGTCGGCACATGTGGGCGAGTTGCGAGAAAAAATCAGCCAGAGTCTGCTGAGAACTTCGCCGGTGGGATTTTCTGCGACGCAGCCGGAAGTGGCCGCGACGGTCGCGTGGCTCAAAGAAGAATGTGGGCTGGATGATTCCGGCGCCGAGCAAGTGATTGAGTATGTGCTGCAAGGGCGCGCCGTGCTGGGCGCGGTGCCGACGCAGACGACCGTAATTGCGGAACGGTTCTTCGATGAGGGTGGCGGAATGCAGTTGGTGATCCACGCTCCATTCGGCGGGCGGATCAACAAGGCGTGGGGTCTCTCGCTGCGCAAGCGGTTTTGCCGCGGATTCAATTTTGAGTTGCAGGCGGCCGCCACCGATAACGGTTTGAATATCGCGCTGGCCGAGCAGCACAGTTTTCCGCTGGGCGATGTATTTCACTTTCTGCAGGCCGATACGGTGCAGCCGATTCTGGAGCAGGCCGCGCTGGATTCTCCAATCTTTGCGACGCGCTGGCGCTGGGATGCGAACCGGGCACTGGCCCTGCTGCGCTTCCAAAATGGAAAGAAAGTTCCGCCGCAGATTCAGCGCATGCGGTCCGACGATCTGCTGGCGTCGGTGTTTCCGGACGCGGCAGCGTGTTTCGAGAACATTGAGGGCGAGCGGCAGATTCCGGATCATCCGCTGGTGGGCGAAGTGATGAAGGACGTGCTCACCGAAGCGATGGATGTTGAAGGATTGAAAACGCTGTTGCGCGGCATGGCGTCCGGTGAGATCCGCGTGATCGCCGTGGATACGCCGGTGCCGTCGCAATTTTCGCACGAGATTCTGAATGCGAATCCGTATGCGTATCTGGACGATGCGCCGCTGGAGGAGCGGCGGGCGCGCGCGGTCAACATGCGGCGCGTGCTGCCGGAATCGGTGCTCGAGGAAGTGGGCGGGCTGGACCCGGGGGCGATCGCGCAGGTGCGGGAGGAGGCTTGGCCGGATGTGCGCGATGCGGACGAACTGCACGACGTGCTGCATACGCTGGTGGCGCTGCCGGAGGGATTCGATGGAGTGGAGGAATTCCTCACCGCTCGCGCAGAAAGCGCGCGAGAAATGGGGCACCAGGGTTCGAGTCCGCGATGGAGCGGTTACTTTGAAAGGCTAGTTGATGAAGGCCGGGCTGGGCGCGCTTCTGTTGACGGGCGGTGGCACTGGGTAGCTGCGGAGCGAGGGCGCAGCTTTGCGGCGCTGTTTCCTTCGGCCGTGTTTGAGCAGACTTTGGCGGATGTGGAGACTGCGCAGAGTTCTCGCGACGATGCCGTGCTCACGCTGGTGACGGGATGGATGTCGCATCTGGGTCCGGCGACGGCTTCGCAGCTGGGGGAAATCATCGGGCTGCCTGCTTCCGATATCGAGAAGGCGTTGCTGCGGATGGAGGCTAGCGGGACTGTGCTGCGGGGCAGTTTCAGTGGCGCTGCCGCGCGGGCGAGTCGCCCGCTCCCACACGAGCCTGCGCATGAGCCTGAAATCGAATGGTGCGAGCGGCGGTTGCTGGCGCGGATTCACCGGCTGACCGTCGGGATGTTGCGCAAGCAGATTGAGCCCGTCACGGCTGCGGCTTTTATGCGCTGGCTGTTGCGCTGGCAGCATGTGGCTCCGGGAACGCAGGTTGCGGGCGAGCGGGGGACGCTGGAAGTCGTGCAGCAGTTGCAGGGATTTGAGATTCCGGCCAATGCCTGGGAGCGGCAAGTGCTGGCGCGACGAATCGCCGATTACGATCCGAAGTGGTTGGATCAGCTTTGTTTGACGGGGGCGGTGGGGTGGGGAAGGTTGTCGCCGCATCCGGCGACGGTGGATGCGGGAGGGTCGGCGAACGGGTCTTCTGATGGCGCGGCACCGCGGCAACGGCGGGTGATTCCGACCAGTGTGGCTCCAATCACACTTTTCGTGCGCGAAGAGGCGGACTGGATGGCTATACGTCAAACCCCCCACCCCTTCGACAGGCTCACGGCAGGCTCTGTCGCAAACCCCGCGACAAGGTCGGGGCACCCTGTGAGCAGCGGGTTGAGTCATGGAGCACAACTGGTGCTCGAATTTTTGCGGCAGCGGGGAGCGTCGTTTTTTGCCGACATTGTGCGCGGAACGGGCAAGCTTAAGGCGGAGATCGAGACGGGGCTTTGGGAGTTGGTCGCTGCCGGTCTGGTCACGGCCGATGGGTTCGACAATCTGCGGGCGTTGATTGATCCGAAGCGGCGGGCGGGGCAGGGCAGCGGGCGCAGCACGCGTCCGCGGCACAGTTCCGGGCGCTGGGCGCTGCTGCATGCGGATGTCGCTGCCGAACGGCCGCGAGCGGTCGAGGCTGCGTGCTGGATGCTGCTGCGCCGTTATGGAATTGTGATTCGCGACTTACTCGTGCGGGAGTCGAACTTGCCCACCTGGCGCGAGTTGCTGATGGGATTCCGGCGTCTCGAAGATCGCGGCGAGATCCGCGGCGGGCGCTTTGTCGATGGCTTTCTGGGCGAGCAGTTCGCGCTGCCGGTCGCGGTGGAATCGTTGCGCGCGTTGCGGGGCTTGCCCATGAGCCGAGAGACGAGCGGAGAGACGATCGGCGAGACGGTGACGCTTTCCGCCGCCGATCCACTGAACCTGGTCGGGATTCTCGTGCCGGGAGAGCGAGTGCCCGCGATTTCCGGGAGGAGCGTAACTTATAGCGGAGGAGCCGTCCTGATCGAGCCCGCTGAGCCGGCCATGAAGAGCGAGTCCGCGGCGAGTTGAGGAATACGCTTCGAAGAGGCGTCCAACTTCGAAATTTATTTCTCCTCGAAGTTTGCCGGGGCGATGTTGGGATTTTCGAGAACCTTGTCTGCGATCATCGCCCATTCGTAGGCCGTGGTTGCACCGTTCTGCAGTTGCTGACTGAACCGAAGATCGTACTGCCGGGGCAGGGTAATGCCGTTGTCAGTCTGGAAATCACTGAAGCGCTCCTCGAGAACATAGTGGATCGTCTGCTGCCGGGCATTCTGTATGTCGTTGTGCGCGATATTAGCCGCCATCTCTATGGTATAGACCGTCATTACGTGGTGATGAGTCGCAGGGTCGAAATACATCTTAACGATCATGTTGCCGTTATTCTTTGAGAGATAACCGACGGCATCCAATTCCCGATCGTCAACTTTCTTGCGGCCGAGATTTTCCAGTTTGATGTGATGATCGTTGATACTCTCGAGGGCCCAGGTGGTGCTAAGTGCTCCGCCCAACAAGCCTTCTTTGACAATGTTTTCCTGGCCCGCGACGAAGGCTCCGAACGCGCTCCAGCGATGCGACGAGGTAGGGGCTGCAACAGAAGCTTTATTGCCGTCAAAAACAAATTGCTCTCCCCACCACTTGTTGTCGCCGAACTTCATTACAAACTTCGACTTGCGCCCGTCGGATAAGCGCTGCCAGCTGCCTGAGCTTTCGCCCGCGCCGCCGGCTATGATCTTGAACCGCAGCGTACCCTGCACCGCCAGCGAGTTCACCGCCGCCCGCGCCTCCGCCGTGCCGATGGAATCCAGGTGTTGGGCAACGATGTCTTCCGCCTTCGTGTCGGCGGCCATGGCACTCGAAACGGCAGCCAGCCATATGCAGATCATGACTATGGATCGCATCGCCAATGTCTCCGATTGTCCGCCACGGATTCTACTACGAGTTAGAAATAAGGGAAGTCGGTTACCGGGATGGGGAAAGGTCAGCGGTCTTCGCCAACAAAAAGAGTCAGAAGCTCGATGAGGGGGTCCCCCGAGCTTCTGACCGGAAATCTCGGCTAGAACTGATTGAAAGCGCTTCCCCCGTCGCTTTTGCCGAGCGTCCGCTTTCTTTTATTGCATGCGGAAGTCCAATCTTGCGGCGAACTCTATCTACACGCCGCGAGCCGGTGCAACCCTTTTGTTTACAGCTTATTGAAGCTAGTTCATAAATTCTCCGAGGATTTCGCGCCCCGCCCTCCCGGAGTGGCGATCGCTATCTGATCGGATAGTCGCGCTAGCCGTTCGGATATTGGAAACGATTCACGCCGCGCATGCATTTCTGCCCGCGCTGTGATAAGAATTCTCCACGGAATGGGAGACCCCCTGATTGCGCCCTAGACTCCTGGTGATTGCCGGCCCCTCGAAAGACTCAACCCTCCCCCTACCCGACGCAGAGGCCGCGCTGGGCCGCGATCCGACGAACGCGGTTTCGGTGCCCGACGCCTCGGTTTCACGAAAACATTGCCTGATCCGCCGGGAGGAAGACGGACGTTTTCAGATCAAGGATATGGACAGCCGCAACGGAACTCTGGTAAACGGACTGGCCATCAAGGAACAGTGGCTGCGTCACGGAGACCAGATTGCCACCGGCGACTCGGTGTTCTTGTTTCTGCTGGAAGACGAGGACCAGGCGGTTCCCGCCAGCCGCGTCGAGTTCGATGACAGCCAGCCCACGGCTGAGACCAAACTGATTCATCCCAAGGAAGTGCTCTATCTGCAACCGGACCGGCTGCTCCGTGAGTTGCCGGCGGCCTCGCCGGTGGCTCGCAACTTGAACGCCCTGCTCAAGATCAGCCGCGTGGTGCATGCCATCCGAGATTTGGAGGAGTTGCAGGCGCAACTGTTGGATTTGATTTTTGAAGTGATCCCCGCCGGGCGGGGCGCGATTCTCTTGACTGAGGGCGCGGGCCTGGAGTTCAACTGCCTCTATGCCCGGACGCGGCAGGCCGGTCAGCCCCAACTGGTGCGCGTGAGCCGGACCATTGCCCGCCAGGTGATGAAGGACAACGTGGCGATTCTGGGCGTGGACGTGGCTGCCAGCGGCGCCCTGCGCGACGTGGAAAGCCTGGCGGATTCCGAGGTGCGATCGCTGTTGTGTGTCCCCTTGACTGTGTTCCAGCGGGTGATTGGGTGCATATATCTCGACAGCACGAATGCAACCAACCGGCTTCAAGAAGATCACTTACAACTCGTGGCGGCGATTGCCGGGATTTCCGCAGTAGCCCTGGACAATGCGCGGCGGCTGCAATGGCTCGAGCAGGAAAACCAGCGGCTCTCGACCGAAGTCCGGCAGGAACGGAGCCTGGTGGGAGAAGGCGCCCGGATGAAAGAGATTTTTCAATTTCTGGCCAGAGTCGCGCCCACCGAATCAACCGTGCTGATTGAAGGCGAGAGCGGTACGGGCAAGGAACTGGCAGCCCGGGCGCTGCATCGCAACAGTCATCGCGCGAGCAAGCCGTTTGTGGCGATCAACTGCGCGGCCATCCCTGAAACTCTGCTGGAGAGCGATCTGTTCGGTCACGAGCGCGGCGCCTTCACCGGCGCGGCCGTGCAGAAAAAAGGGCGGCTGGAAGTCGCCGAGGGCGGCACGGTGTTTCTCGACGAGATCGGAGAGCTGGCTCCGGCGCTGCAGGTCAAGCTGCTGCGCGTTTTGCAGGAGCGCGAGTTTGAACGCGTGGGCGGGACCCATACCATCAAAGTGGACATCCGCGTAATCGCCGCCACCAATCGCGATTTGAATGAGGCCGTGCGCCAGGGTGAGTTCCGCCAGGATTTGTATTACCGGCTGGCAGTGGTGCGGCTGACCATGCCTCCGCTGCGCGAGCGGCGCGAAGACATTCCCGTGCTGGCCCGGCATTTCTTGCAGAAGTGTGCCAAGCGCAGCAAGGTGAAGCCGAAACCGGTGGCTCGTGAGGCCATGGCGGCTCTGGTGAATTACGAGTGGCCGGGCAACGTGCGCGAACTGGAGAACGCCATCGAACGCGCCCTGGTCATGGGATCGGCCGACACGGTACGGCTGGAGGATCTGCCGGAATCTCTGCTGGAGCAGGAATCGCCGGCGGAGATGCACGAAGGCAAATACCACGCCAGCGTGAAGGAATTAAAAAAGCAGTTGATTCTCGATGCGGTGGAACAGACAGGCGGGAATTACGTCGAGGCCGCGGGAATTCTGGGCGTCCATCCAAATTATCTGCACCGCCTGATCCGCAACCTGGGATTGAAAGAAGCGCTGCAGGAAGGCCTGCGCGGCAGAAACAAGTTTTCCGCCTAGCGCGCGCGGAACCGAAGGCCCCGACGCACTATCGCTGTTCAGCTTTGAGTGCATGGTCTGATAACGTCAGCTGCCCATTGGTGAGAAAAGCTCAGCAGCGGGGACCGATTGCGTGTACACTGCTGGCCACCCAGAGTGCAAATCCCAGGGGCGAAACGATTTGCGCCGGGACAGGGTAGGGGCGAATCATGCCGCATTTCCAGAATGTGCCCGGCGGGCAGACCATCTCCAATACCACCGTTACAGTCAGGGGCGGCACTCTCACCGTCGGGCTCAACCTCCAAGATGCGGCTGGCCGGGACCTGGTGGTCACCAATACCGGCAATGACATTGCGATCATTCCCGGCGATACCAGGGGTGGCGTTCGGCTTTATGACCTTCGGGTAAATCCCAGCGTCCTGGCGACCAAGTCCTCCCTGACCGATACCATCATGGCAACCGACGATCTCAGCAAGCCGCCGGCCGACCAGTTCAACGTCGAATTCCGCTTCGCGACGCAGCCCGCACACGAATTGGTGGTCCGCGATGTCACCAGCGAGATCTTCGGCGTCGATAAGTTTACCTTCCGAACCGGGGCAGAGCCGACCGTCTCGATGTCCACCTTCAAGCCCGGTGACCCAAACAACGCGTTCGACTTCAATCCTGCCGCGCCCGGCCCGGCCGTCAACCTTCGCGTATTTGCGGCCAAGATCGGCAGTGTCGAGCGTACCTACTGGCTGATGCTCCCGTTCAGCAATAGGGCCACCAGCCTGATGGTGGTCATCTCGCATGGCTTCGGACAGAACTGGGCCTACTATTCCAAACTTGGTTTCGGCAACCCGATGTCCAAGGCCCTCCTCCTCGATGTCCGCGATCGTTTTGTGCTGCGCCGTTGGGGTCATCAGGTGGCCACCAGCCGATCGTCCATGGCTCTCTTGATGCCTGTTCGGTCCGCCGGAGCAGGCGGCGAACTGGGCCCATTCATCAGCAAGACCGGATTGGGCGCCAACATCGTCACCAGAATCTTGCTCCAGGCGGATGTCGCGTCGGCGCTGGCCGAGGTGAACCTGGTGACCTTCAGCAGCGGCATTTACGACGCGAACACGTTCATCGCCACCGGCGGCAGGGGGCTCAAGTTTAACCTCATGGTTAACCAGGACCCGGCCGGCGGCGTCAACATCGGCGGTCCGGTTCGCAAGCAATACTTGAGCGGCTGGACCACCGGCGGGCCTCGTCCGGGCTTTGAGTTCCTCCCCATGTCGCGATGGCAGAATGACCCCAAACTCGAGGAGATGAAAGCCGCGCTCGGCCGCGAGTACCTGCACACCTGGGCGATCCCGACGTATACGCTCGGCATGGCTCTGGGCTAGCCCGCGCGCGACGGTGAGGGTCTCCATGGTTATCGTTCTTGATGAAAGTGGGAACCTCTACGGAGTAGCGTACCGTGGATTGTTCGCCAGCACAGGATAGAAGTATTCAGCATTCAATGAAGCCTCCATAGTCGCTGCTTCCGTAGTGGACGACAAGCAGCAGCGGATCCTCTCCCGAGGTCTGAGCGCAACAGGGATGCCCTTCCGCTCGATTCTGGGACGGGAGGGCATTCGCAGCATGCTCGTTGTTGATAAATCGCCTGCTAACAGCCATTGATTTCCGGTTTGCAATAGATTCCATGCTCCCTAAAACGAAAGCGCCCCTAGACTCTTTCGAGTTGTGGGACGCTTTGTTGGGCAGCCCTCCCCCGAGGTACCCAACCCCAACTTAGTTCCGATAACGGCTTTTGTGGGTAGCTCCTGCGTGCCCCAGTAGCCGGGGCGTTACTGATTAAGCGGGTTGAAGGTCAAGATGCCCGCTTCCGTAACCGAGCAGACGCCGGCCGGGTCGACGCGAACCACTGCATCTTCCTCAGCACAGAAGCCGCGAATGCCAGTCTGGTTGATCGTGTTCGGAACGCCCTTGATCGTGTAGCCAGCGTTCACGCCACTCACAACCGTACCAGCGCCCGAGGTGAATTGGTAGCCGCTCTTTCCGCCGCCTGCGGGGTTACCGTTGTGAGCGAGCACCGCGTCGATCAAGCAAGCTGTGGTCGAGCTGGGCACGCAAGCCGCGCCCAACGCGCCGCCGAGGTTCACCAGTGCGGGAGCAAACCCGACCGTGGGATAACCGGTGTTGTAGGTGACTTCCGCTGTGTTGATGGTACGAATAGATGCGACAGCAGACGACTCGTTGGCCGCCATGCGGGCGCGCAGCAAGTTCGGTATCGCGATGGCTGCGATGATCAGGATGATGGCCACTACGATCAGCAACTCGATGAGTGAAAAGCCCTTTTGTTTACGCATGATCAAATTCGATCTCCGGCAAGAATTAGCGACATCGTCTGCGTTCTTAGGACGCGGTACCCGATTCTTCTTGCAAGCGGCGGGCCAACCAAGAAGAGCGCTCAGGCAGGGAGGTCGCACTACAAGTGCTTTGTTTTCAGCGGAGCGTCATACCCTAGGTGGCGGCAGCTCGCGGAATTGCGTTGAAGACGTTGACAATTTGTGTCACTTCAACGCGAAATACTCTTCAGACCCGATTTTGACTTTAAGCACAGCCCCACGATAAAGTCAGGCGGGCCGTGCGCGGGAGTAGCATAACCACGGCAATGCGCCGGGGCTCCATCCCGGAGATGACGGTTCGAAACCGTTCCTCCCGCCCCAATGTTCCCCGGACGGAGAGTCGATAGCACTCAGCTTTTGCACAGCCCCCACATAAATATTCTCCGATCTTGTGACGAACAACCTTGACCGAGGATATGGAAAGTCCACAATGGGACTGTGCGTACCGATTCAAAGCAATCCGACGCCAGTCCCGCCCTCCGACCGGGCCGCAGAGTAGGCATCCCTAACCCCTTATTCCTCAAGATTTTAGCCGCAAGCCCAATCGAATCAAGATTTTGCCGACCAGAAGCATACCCCGTCCCCGTAACTGTAAAAGAATCAGGATTTTGCCGCGACCGAGAAAAAAAATTGCGAGCCATACCCGCAGGCATCAAGCCCACGGACCCCGCCCAACGATTTTCTTCATGGCAGCGGCAATTGCATCAAGCGCGCAGGGTCGAGGTAAGTTCCCTGCCAGCGCACGGCGACGTGCAGATGAGGGCCGGTAGCTCGTCCAGTGCCGCCGCTCAGGGCGATGATCTGGCCACCTTTGACCGCGTCGCCTTCCTTCACTTTGAATTCGGAAAGATGCAGATAGAGAGTCAGAAAGCCCTGGCCATGGTCGATGACGACGAATCCGCCTTCGTAATAGAGGAAGCGTGCCAGCAGCACCGTGCCAGAATTCATGGCCGCGACCGGCGTTCCCGTGGGGACGCGAAAGTCGAGACCCTGATGCGGACTCTGCGCCTTGCCGTTGAAGATTCGTTGCGAGCCGAAGACGTCGGAAATCGCGGCGTCGGCGGGAGCCGTGAAGTTTCCGTCCCACTCGCGAGTTGGCGTGACGCGGCTCAGGTAGTCCTGCTTGACCTTTACTCCTTCGGCGATCTGTTCCTGCTGTTCCGGCGTGGGCTCGGTGAATTTCTTTTCCACCGTGAGTTCCACCTTAATCTGAGGATAGTGAGCGCGGGCAACGGCGAACGCGTGCGTGACCTTGAGGGTTTTGGTGTTGACCGGCTCGGCCGTTACTTCGAGAGTGTACGTGCCGGGAGCGGTTTCGATGCTGATGCCAGCAAGGGAAAACCAGGTTTTTGTCGAAGTGTCGTAACTGAACGTCAGTTGGTGGCCGAGCCAGGTTCCGCCGAGTGATTCGAGTCGGATGGGGGACTTCACCCGGAACAGAACGGGCCCGCCGTTAACCAAATGGGTAGGCTCGGCGTGGATGGACCAGGTGGCGGCGTTTGCCGGCAGCAAGGCCGCGGGCATCATCATCAACCAAAGTGCAAGTGCTCTAAGGCTGATCGCGCGGGCAGTATTGGTTCGGGACCTCACACCACCAGCGTAGCACTCTGAGGAATTCGCGCGATCTATAATCCCGGTCATGCGCATCCGAGTTCTCACTGCCTTAGTGGTCGGCTTGCTGGCCGGGCTGGGCACGGCGCAGACGGCGCCCATGCCGTTGCATGCGGACCGCGTCGTTGTGCTCAAGAAAGAGCGAACTCTGCAACTGCTGAACCACGGCATGGTGATCAAGACGTACAAGGTCGCCCTGGGCGGTGAGCCGGTCGGGCAGAAGACGCAACAGGGCGATCACAAGACACCGGAGGGGATCTACATTCTCGATTTTCGCAACCCGCACAGCCAGTTCTACAAGTCGATCCATATTTCGTATCCGAGCGCGAGGGACCGGGCGGCCGCGCGGCAGAAGGGCGTCTCTCCTGGCGGAGATGTTTTTGTGCACGGCTTGCCGAACGGTTATCGCTCTGTGGGCGCGGCCCATCGTCTGAGAGACTGGACGGATGGCTGCATCGCAGTCATGGACCAAGAGATCGACGAAATCTGGCGGGCGGTAGCGGATGGAACGCCGATTGAGATCCGGCCGTAAGCCGCTCTAGCCGAGTTGTTGAGGGACTTGG
>CAWDBW010000040.1:0-38994 GCA_963800405.1 uncultured Acidobacteriota bacterium | reverse complement strand
AAAAGATCGAAAATTTATATGAAACAAATTTTCAATGAGTATGAAATGTTATGGGAAAAAATACCATTTCAATAACTTTTCGTAATACAATATACATGTTGTATCAATACAAGACGATTTTTGCCACGTCGAATCTGTGAATTGCAAACTATGGAAATCAAGAAAAAAGAATACGTTGGCAATTGTGAATGCGTACAATACAATTCGATTAAAAACCAATTGATGAACAAAACATATCGCAGGATATCCGGGATATGATTGGGAATCCAAACGTTCGGAAAAAGGAAGGCTCTTCCAATAACTTAAAGACGTACGCCACGATTTTGGAGAAATAGAAATACAATCCATAACGAAAAAACGAATATCGTTTGATCCTGACACCGTCAAGTCTTCCCTCGATCTTGTGAAAAAAGGTGTACAAAATTCGACCCCAACAAGAACTGAAAAAAATCTTTCCGGAAAAAGAATGGTGAAATATGGATGGACAAGAAAGAAACCAAAAGGATTGACAAAGTATGCATTTTTGAGAACTATTCCAAAATGGGTGGAAAAGTTCCAAAAAAACATTGTCATTGCATCACAAAGCAAAAAATGTGATGGAAAACGGCAACAAATTTGTTGATTAACAAGAAACCTCTTTTTCATCATCATCTGTTCGGAAATAAATTGGATAAATATGATTTTATAGCATGTTAATCATGAAATATAAAATGTATATCCTTATTTAATGCAATGTAAACAAGATTGTTCAATTGATATAAAAAATATTGAATTTATTTCAACGGATATAAATCGTTATCATTTCGATTGTTTTTTATCATTTTTAAATTCTATTCCAATCTTGAAATCGAATAAAATCAAGAAATAACTATTGCGATTTGTTCATGAACAAAATATAAGTTTAAAATTTTCCAATGTGATATCTGCGGAAAATGCATCCATATGATTTTTCAATATCAAATGGATGTTTATTCTTGAATTTTATTTTGTTATTATTGTTAATGAAATATCCATGACCAATATTTATATTTTATTTTGTCATTCAAATTTTTTAATATGTTTTGATCCATCATGAAAAATTTTACTTTATTCGAATCAAAAATCGAAATGTTTTTAATGCATTTATTATTATTTTCCTTTTATTTATTCGTGATTTATTTTTTCTAATTCATTCCGTGCAGTTTTGTGATTGGATTTATGAAAACGAACAATCACATAATTCAAATGGTAATGCTGGAATGATGAGAGTATGACCTTGACTACTCTCCTGCCTGAAGAAAAAAAGAAATAATAATTTTTGTTGATTATTTGATGGCAGATTTGGGATCGGTACAATTCGGTTTGAAAACAATGTGATGCAAATACAGAAACAGATCAAAATGAAAACCATCTCTGAATAGCGGACTGTGAAAAAAGATCGAAAATTTATATGAAACAAATTTTCAATGAGTATGAAATGTTATGGAAAAAATACCATTTCAATAACTTTTCGTAATACAATATACATGTTGTATCAATACAAGACGATTTTTGCCACGTCGAATCTGTGAATTGCAAACTATGGAAATAGAAAAAAGAATACGTTGGCAATTGTGAATGCGTACAATACAATTCGATTAAAAACCAATTGATGAACAAAACATATCGCAGGATATCCGGGATATCATTGGGATATCCAAACGTTCGGAAAAAGGAAGGCTCTTCCAATAACTTAAAGACGTACGCCACGATTTTGGAGAAATAGAAATACAATCCATAACGAAAAAACGAATATCGTTTGATCCTGACACCGTCAAGGAAGTCGGCGGTGAGTCCATCGATGAATACATCCGACGTGCAGAAAAGCCAAGCTGAAAGCCGACTTCGCGCTGGTCTGCGACACCGAACTCTTCGCGCCCAATCTTCCCACACTCTGCGTCGGCCTGCGCGGCCTGGTCTACACCGAGATCGAAGCTCGCGGCGCCAAAACCGACCTGCACTCCGGCGTGTATGGCGGCGCAGCCCCCAATCCGTTCTTCGCCCTCATCGAAATCATCAGCAAACTAAAAGACGCCAAGGGCAAAATCCTCATCCCCGGCTTCTACGCAAAGGGTGAAGGCTCCCACCAAAGCCGAACTCAACGCCTGGAAGCGTCTGCCCTTCAACGAAGAAAAATACCGCAAGACCGAAGTCGGCTCCAAAGTCCTCACCGGAGAGCCCGGCTACTCGGTCCTCTACCGCACTTGGGCGCGCCCCACCCTCGAAGTCCACGGCATGCCCGGAGGCTTCATCGCCGCCGGCGCCAAGACCGTGATCCCCGCCAAAGCTGCCGCGAAAGTTTCCATGCGCCTTGTCCCTAACCAGGACGCCGACGACATCCTGAAAAAATACACGGCGTATGTGAAGAAGCTCACGCCCAAAGGCATCGAGACGACAATCAAAGTTCACAGCAAGGGCCCCGCCGCCGTGGTCGGCACCGACAACCCTTACATCAAAGCCGCCACTGAAGCTCTGCATGACACTTTCAAGAAAGATACGGTCTTCATCCGCAGCGGCGGCTCGATTCCGATCGTCACCGGCTTTCAGGATGAACTGAAAATTCCCAGCGTGATGATGGGCTTCGGCCTCCCCGACGACAATCTCCACGCCCCCAACGAGAAGTTCCACATCCCCAACTTCCACCGCGGCATTGAAACCATCTGCCGCTTCTTCGAAAAGCTGGGAGAAAAATAGTCGTTCGATCGAATTGTCATCCTGAGCGAAGCTGAGGCATTCGCATAGCGAATGCCTCAGCGCAGTCGAAGGATCCCTACACCCTCAACTGAAGCCCAGCCGATTGAGGTTCCTCCGAGGGCCAATGAGTGTGATCGTCTGATTACATCAACGGTCTTGGTGCATCAGGATGGCCTGCCCATCGTGAACGTAGAAGATCATTGAGGCCGCTTTGCGCTCGCCAGACTCGTCTTGGGTCACAACATTGCCACGTGCTTCAAGGATGCTCTCACCCGGATCATAAGCAACGTCGTCCGCTTGCACCGACAGGGTGTTGTATGTGGCAAATGCGCGTTTACAGACCCCACCATGATCGTTCACCCACGAACATGCTGCGAATTTCGATCCTCCCCAGAGGTGCACTTCGAACGGCACACTATCTGACGGGACGGAAAAGAATTCCTCGCCAGCGCACCGTGCCTTCTCGTGATCCAACTCCTCTTGCGTTGGGGGGCCTCCATCCCGGCCAAACACCAAGATGGTGCACAACGTTCCTTGCGGCAAGGAAATGTCGAAGACCATACTGGTTGGCGCGGTTACACGAAATGGCGGGCGGCGATAATAGATCGGTTTGGAGAATATCTTTCCGTCAGGACCGTGAGCAACCACCGTCATGGTCCAAAGGCCCAAGGGAAGATCGACCTCGTAAGCTCCAGCCTCGTTCGTTATCACCGTCTTCGATGAAGCACCCGAAAAAACTACTGCGAAATGGCCACTCCATGGCGCAGAGATCGTTCCGCTGATGTGAAACATCGTCGGTTGAGTTACAGGAGGCGCGGACTGGCCAAACAGCGGAGGCCAGAGCAATAGGACTGAGAAGCGGAGGAGCTTGCATCTTCTGACGATGCGGGACATCGGAGCACCTTCCAGTATCTTACTCCACGTCGTACTTGGCGAAACATCGCCATATCACTCATTGACTCCCCACCGAATCTTCTGCTATCCCCGCTAAGAACTTGTTTTCTCAGGAGGACCCGAATGCCACTCGACGAGAAGCGCTTTTTTTACTATCCGGTTTAGTTTCCAGCGCGGTTGAATTACAAGCTTTGGCGAACCAAGCTTCGCCACCCGCAGGCAAAGACAATTCCCTGCCCTCAGCCACATATCCCTTCAACGATCTGCCGATGAGCACGGCAAACGGCGCGGAGTTCCGCCCGGTTCTAAAAGGTAGACTGGCCACCGCCGAGTCGTTGGAGGTACACGAAACTACGTTGCCTGCAGGTGCGATGCCGCACCCTCCAAATCGCCACGTCCACAGCGAAATGTGGCTCATTCGCGACGGTACGGTGCAGCTCACGATCAATGGCACAAGCCATGTGATGGGGCCCGGCTCGGTAGGATTTGTCCATTCCAACGACGAGCACGGCATCAAGAATGTCGGCACGACGCCGGCTACTTATTTTGTCGTCGCCGTGGGACCGGGGCAGACACGCAATAGGCACTCTCCATCCCATTGCGCTCCCTAGCCGCCTGCGCTAGCATTATCTTGCTCTCGCGGTTCCTCCCACCTCCTTCCTGTCTCCACCCCAAATCCGGCCATTTGTCGCAATGTCTGTGCAACCCAGCGCGGTCCTTTGCAAGCCCACACCATATATGGTGTTATATTGCTTGACCCCGCCCCAATTTCACCGTTACAGTAGCTTAACTTTGTGCTCGCCCGTCCAGCCTGTGGTGAGCAGCGTCGCCAAAAAGTGGTCCAGCCCGCATCGAACCTCAGGGGAGGTATCCCTTTGGTAAACACGCATGTTCAAGTAGTCGGCAGAGGGCGCGCGAGCCAGCCGGCTACCAACTGGCCACGAATCCCTAGCCCCTGGTTTCCAAGGAGTTTACGTTGCTCAAACTGAAGCGTCTTCAGATTCTCGGGTTCAAGTCGTTCTGTGACCGCACCGAACTCAAGTTCCACGGGGACGGTGTGGCGGCCATCATCGGCCCCAACGGCTGCGGCAAGTCGAATATTTCCGACGCCATCTCCTGGGTGCTCGGCGAGCAGTCGGCCAAGACCCTGCGCGGCGCCCGCATGGAAGACGTAATCTTCGCCGGAACCCGCGACCGCAAACCCACCGGCATGGCCGAAGTCTCTCTCACCCTCATCGACCCCGAAGCCTACGCCGGTCCCGACGCCAACGCTCCCACCGAAATCGATCTTCAAGATGAAATGCCGCAGCCAGAACCGGGTGCCCGATCCTTGTCGCGTTCTTCGCGACAGGGTGGGGATTCTGACTCCGACGATTCCGACATCACCGACGACTGGGACGAAGCCTCCATCCGCGCCCGCGCCGCCCAAGCCACCGAGCGAGCCGTCGAAGATGCCCAGCCCGGCAAGACCGAAGAAGTCGAAGTCCCACGCTCGAAAGTGAATATCCATGCCGTTGCCTTCCCCGACGACGAACCGATTTTCGCGCTGCCCGCCCATAACGTGACCGCGCCCGCAACCGCGGCATCGGTCGGCACTGCCGCCCCGTGCGTCGTGTTAAAAATCCGCCGCCGCAAGTTCAACCAGCAGCAGTTCCGCCACGGAGAAATCGTCGTCACCCGCCGTCTGTTCCGCTCCGGCGACAGCGAATATCTCCTGAACGGCAAACTCTGCCGCCTGCGCGACATTCAGGAATTATTCATGGGCACCGGCCTCGGCCCTGAATCCTACGCGCTCATCGAGCAGGGACGTATTGGCCAAATCCTCAGCAGCCGCCCCACCGACCGCCGCGCGATCCTCGAAGAAGCTGCCGGAATCACAAAGTTCAAAACCAAGAAGCGCCTGGCCGAAGCCCGTCTGGAAGACGCCAAGCTGAACCTGTCGCGCATCAACGACATCTTCGACGAGGTCACGCGCCAGATGAATTCTTTGAAACGTCAGGCCTCCAAGGCGGAACGTTACGCGCGCCTGCGCGAAGAAATGCGCGCCAAGCTGCGCCTCGTGCTGGTCAGCAAGTTCGCCGCCAACGAGCAGGAAAGCGCCGAAATCGACTCCCAGCTCAATGCCCTCGCCGAGGAAATGCAGCACCGCACGGAAGCCGTGCAGCAATTCGAAGCCGAGCACGCCGAGCGCACGCAGCGCGGCTACACCATCGAAGCCGAGCAGCGCGAGAACCGCGAGCGCATCAGCCAAATCGCTCTCGAAATCGACCGCGCCCACGCCCGCCGTCGCCACAACGAAGAGCGTTGCGCAGAATTACTCGTGCGGACCGCATCGGCTGAAGCCGAACTGGCGCAGGCTCGCCATCGCCTGACCGCGCTTGAATCCGAGCGCGAGTCCAATCGCCAGATTCTCGAATCCGCCGCAGCCGACCTGGCCGCCGCCCAGAGCGACTTCGCCCTCTGCCAACAAGACGCCGCAGCCGCGGCCGCCAGTCTCGCCGAGATCGAACGCCAGCAGGAAGAATCGCGCGTCGCCATTTTCGACACAGTCTCGTCCGCCTCGCGCCTGCGCAACCAACTCGCGCAAGCCGAAGAGCGCCTGGCCGGAGCCGATCGCGAAGCCCGCCGCCTTGAAGCCGAAATCGCCAACGCCAATACACAGGTCGAAGCTTTCGGCGGACAGCGCGGCCAACTCGCCCTCGAATTTGAAAGCGTCACCCAGCGCGTCAGCGGCATCACCGAAGAAATCAGCCAGCTCCGCCGTTTGATCGAACAAAAAAAGCTGGAAGAAACTCGCGCTAAAACTAATCTCGACGTGCTGCGCGCCGAATACGCGACCGCCCTCGGCAAGAAGGGTTCGCTCGAAGCCGTCATCGCTGAGCACGGATACTCCACCGAATCCGTTCGCCGCCTCTTTCAGTCTGGCGTGATGCAATCCGGCCTAGCGCCCGTCGGCGTTCTCGCCGACTTCCTCGAAGTGGAGCCGCGCTACGAGCACGTCGTGGAAGATTTTCTGCGCGACGAACTGAACTACGTCGTCGTGAAATCCTGGGACGCGGCCGACGAAGGCCTGCGCATGCTGCGCACCGGCGTCGACGGCCGCGCCACGTTCCTCGTCCATCCCGAAGACGCGCAAGCCAAGTTTTCCTTCATCCTCGATGAAGCCGCGCACTGCGCTCCGCCCGCCGCGCAAATCACTCCGCTGAAAAATACGATTCGCGTGCTGAACGGTTTCGGCAAATCGCTGGAAGTCATTCTGCCCAAGCTGCGGGATGGTTACATCGTTCCTGAATCCGGCGTGGCTCGCGGACTGGCTCTCGAAAATCCCGACGCCTTTTTCCTCTCCCAGGCCGGTGAGTGCTTCCACAACGTCACCGTCACCGGCGGCAAGCAGCGCGCCGAAGGGCCGCTCTCGATGAAGCGCGAGCTGCGCGAAGTTCTCCGCCAGCTTGAAGATCTCGAACGTGCCCTGCGCGACGAAGAAATGCGCGTGCTCACTCTGGGCCGCGAAATCAAGGATCTCAGTTCCCTGCTCGATCGGCTCGACGGCGAAAAGCGCGAAGCCGAACATCAGGCCATGACGTCCGGCCACATGCTGCAGCAGCTCGAGTCGGAGATGACCCGCGTCCGCGAGCGCCTCAACGTTTCCCAACTCGAACTGCAGCGCCTCGCATCCGAACGCGCCGAGCAGGAGAGCATTGTCTGCGCCCGGCAATCTGAAATCGCAATCGTGGACGAACAGCGCGCTCAGCTCGAACAGCAGATCGCCGCGGCCCAGGAATCGCTCACCACGCTCCGCCAGCGCCGTGAAGAATCCGCCCAGACCACGTCGCAGCATGCGGCTCGCGTAGCCACGCTTGAAGAACGGCACCGCTCGGCCGCCGCCGTGTTGCAGCGCATCGAATCTCTCTTCGCCGAGATGGGCGACCGCGTCCACGCACTGGCTTCGCAGATCGAATCTGCCGCCTCCGAAAAGCTGCAGCGCGAATCCGAAAACGAGCAACTCGCGCAGCACGCCGCCGACCTCGACGCCGAACGAAACGCCGCGCAAGCTCGCGAAGGCCTGCTGCAGTTTGAAACCGAACAGCTCCGCGCCCGCCTCGCCGAAATCGACGAACTCCTGCGCGAGAGCCGCCTGCTGCTCGATCAGGCTCGCGACCGCCGCGGCGACTTATCCGCCGCCGCCGCCAAGCTCCAATCCGACGCGCAATACATGTCCGAGATTTGCCTCAACGAACTCGGCATCGAACGCGCCGCACTGATGGCTGAAACGAAGATGACCGAGATGACGACGGTCGAGACAGCCGCCGCAGCTGACTCCCGTTACCGGCGACGAACTCGCCGCGGAGGATCAACTCTACCGCGACATGCGCGCCAAGCTCGAAGCCATGGGCCCGGTCAACATGATGGCTCTGGAAGAATATAAAGAGACGGCCGCTCGCCACGAATTCCTCGAGACCCAGCGCAAAGACCTCATCTCTTCCATCGAGAACACGACGGCCACCATCAAAGAGATCGATCAAATCTCGCGTCAGAAGTTTGAAGAGGCATTTTCCAAGATCAACGAAAATTTCCAGGCCACATTCAAGAAGCTTTTCGGCGGCGGCCACGCCTTCATGAAGTTGACCGACGAAGAAAACAGCGCCGAGAGCGGCATCGACGTCGTGGCCTCGCCTCCGGGCAAGCGCCTGCAGAGCGTGCTGCTGCTCTCCGGCGGAGAAAAAGCGCTCACCGCGCTCGCGTTGCTCGTCGGAATTTTCCAGTACGCGCCCAGCCCGTTCTGTATCCTCGATGAAGTCGACGCCCCGCTCGACGAGGCCAACATCGGCCGCTTCACCGACCTCGTCAAGGAAATGAGCGTCAAGACCCAGTTCGTGCTCATCACCCATAGCAAGAAAACCATGAGCATCGCCCCAGTGCTCTACGGCGTGACCATGCAGGAACCCGGCGTGTCGAAATTGGTCTCCGTACGTTTCGGAGCGCCCGCTTAGGTTTTCCTCTGTCCGATGTCATCCTTCACGCCGGCGCAAGCCGGCGTGAAGGACCCAACGTCCGCCAGCCACCAAGATGCAGCAGGTCGGATCAGCCCCAAGTTACCACTTACTCATCCCCGCTTCCGCACCGGCACTACGCACGCATCGTAAGGTCCCTCACCGCGGCTTCGCCGCGGTTCAGGATGACATTCACGCGGAAGCGCGGAAACAAATCGCCCCTCTTATCCACTCCCATCCTCAGCTTTTCCACAACCGCATTGCGCCAAACCCCTTGTCCCGCGCGGTTTCTCGCCCATTCGCTCCCTGTCAACTTCTTTCCCTTAAATGGACATCCCCTCGTGCCCGGCAACGTGATCAGAATCGTTGACATTTTTTTCTGACCAGCTAGAATACGCATCGCTCCTTCCCTGTAAAATTTCATCATGAGCACCGAACTTCTCGATTCCGTTCTCTTGCAAACTGACTTCCCCGATCTCCACCTGCACGCCAGCGGCAAAGTCCGCGACGTCTACTCGGTCGGCGACCAGCAGCTGCTTTTCGTCGCCACCGACCGTATCTCGGCCTTCGATTACATCCTGGCCACCGGCATCCCGCACAAGGGACACGTGCTCAACCAGATTTCGCTTTTCTGGTTCGATTACTTGGCCGAAATCGTTCCCAACCACCTCATCACCGCCGACGTGACTAAATATCCGCCGGCCGTCGGCAAGTACGCCGACCAGTTGCGCGGACGTTCCATGCTGGTGCAGCGCGCTGAAATGTTTCCGGTCGAGTGCGTCGTGCGCGGATACATCTCCGGTTCCGCCTGGAAGGAATACAAGGCCACCGGAAAGGTCTGCGGCATCGCTCTTCCCGCGGGCCTTAAGGAATCCGACGCATTTCCCGAGCCCATCTTCACGCCGTCCACCAAAGCTACGACCGGACACGACGAGAATATTACTTTCGACCAGATGTGCGAGCTGGTTGGCGTCGAGACCGCCGCCCATTTGCGTGACCTGACGCTGCGCGTCTACAAGAAGGCCGCAGCCTACGCTCTGCGGCGCGGCATCATCATTGCCGACACCAAGTTTGAATTTGGACGCACCGCCAAGGGCATCACTCTGGCCGATGAAGTCCTCACTCCCGATTCTTCCCGCTTCTGGCCCGCCGACAAGTACGCTCCGGGACGGCCGCAGGATTCTTACGACAAGCAGTACGTTCGCGACTACCTCGAACAGATTCACTGGAACAAGCAGCCGCCCGCTCCAGCCCTGCCGCCGGACGTGGCTCGCCGCACCAGCGACAAATATCTCGAGGCGTATTTCCAGCTCACGGGGCGCAAGCTGGATGTATAACAGCTGGGCGTTTAGCGGTTGGATGTGGAACTGGGTTTCTGGTACGATCTCTGGCCGCGGGAGCCGTTTATGACCCTTGCGGACTGGATGATTTGTGCGTTAGTGCTGGTGAACGTGATTGCAGCCGCCATGCAGGGCTTCTTTTCCGAAGCTCTGACCCTGGCCGGGCTGGTTGTAGGCTACATCGTGGCTGCGTGGAAATACCGCGGCGTCGCGGAGTGGCTGGAATCGTTTTTGAAGAACCAGTGGTTAGCTGAGGTTCTCGGTTTTCTCGTCATCTTTTTCGCCATCGTGCTCCTGTTCGGCATCGCCGCCAGGATCGCACGCTGGGTGATGAAAGAATCCGGACTCAGCGGATTTGACCGTTTCCTCGGCGCAGTTTTGGGCTTGCTGAAGGGCGGACTCATGGTAGCGGTGATCCTGATGGGTATGACGGCATTCAAGCCAGCTTCGGGCCTGTTGCAGAACTCGCAACTCGCGCCTTACTTCCTGGCGGTCGGCCGGGCCGCGATCTGGCTCGCTCCCGCCGAGTTGCGTGCCCGTTTCTTTCAGGGTCTCGATCTGCTCCATCAGGCTCCACAGAAGCTATCCGGCATCCCTGCTTCCCCGCCGAAATAGGCCGCGGTGCAGTGAAAAATTCATAGCAAAGAGAGAAATGCATCGTGAAAGATCAATTGGAAGCACTCGTACTGCAAATGTACCGCAGCAATATTCTTTATTCCGAAGGCGTGCGTGAATTCAAAAAGCGTTTCATCCTGACCGTGCTCGAAGAAAACAAAGGCAACCAGTGCCGCGCCGCCCGCGAGCTGGGCATGCACCGCAACACGCTCAGCCGCACCATCAGCGAGCTCAAGATCGACGTTCGCCAGCTCCGCGACGGCGTCAAGCGCCCGCCCCGCAGCGCCCGCCCCGTCACGCTGGAAAAGAAAATCGTCCGCTAGCGGAGTCTCTCGCACCCTGTCATCCTGAACCGTGGCGAAGCCGCGGCGAGGGACCGTACGAGGCAGGTCCAGTGGCAGTGCAGTCAGGCGGGCTGAGCAACCGCCTGCGTCGCAATTGATCCCACCCTACCGCATCATAGCCGCCAACCGACGTAAGGTCCCTCACGCTGCCTTCCGCCAGCGTTCAGGATGACATTGGGTATGGGAAAAATGCGCCGGAGCGCAAAAAATAAAGGCAGCCCTCACGGGCTGCCTTTTCTCACCACCAATTCGTCGCTACTGCGCGGGAGCAGCCGCCGGCTTGTGATGCACCGGCGTCGTCGGCTTGGGCGTCGCCTTCCTCAGCAATTGCCCCTTCTCCATAACCATCATGAAGGGATTCGGCGTGTACGACGCCGGCTCGCCCTGGAAGTCAAAGCTGGCTCCGTCTTTCGGAATCATTAGTTTCGGAACCTTGTCTTCAAACTTCAGCGTGATATCCGCCTTCTTGGCGTCGATGTCATCCGAACTACCCGCAATCATGAACTCGGTCGGGGTGGTGCTGATCACGGTGCCATTCATCTGCACCGCTTTACCCTTGATAGCGTTCCAGACCGTGTCCTGATCTTCTTGCGCGCCGTTGGTGAACACGAATTGCCATTCCGCAAAGTTCAGCTCTTCCGGCTTCTTGGAAAGTACCAAGGCATGCACCTGCTCGGCCGGGGTCGGCGCCGGTTTAATCGGAACCTGCGCGCTGTTGCCCTTGGCCGCCGCCAGCACCTCCGCCCAGCCGTCGTCGGCCGAGTGGAATTTCACATACTGCGAGCGCGCATATTTCTCAATCTGTGCCTGGGCCGCCGCCGGAGCCACCGCCGCCGCCCGCGCCGCGAACCAGATTCCGTTCTGATAGTCAGGCGGCGTCTGCCCTAGATACGCCAGCGCCAGCGGATACACCACGCTGAAGTCCGTGGGATTCCCGTCCACCGCGATCCTCAAGTCTTTGGCTGAATTGGCGTAATCTTTGTCCTGCAGCTCCGCAATCCCCAAAGCCGCGTGGAAGATCGCGTTCATCTGGTCTGTCTGCTTCTTGAAATCGTCTGGAGTAGTGCCTTCAGGCTTGGTGGCCTTGGGAAGGCAATCTAGACCCTGCTGCCCATATTTCTTGCCATCGACCAGCAGTTGCTTCGCGTTCGGATCTCCGCCTTGCGCCATCACCCGGTCAAAGTAGGCCAGCAGCGCCAATCCGCGCACGTTGCAGGTATCGGCCGTCACCAGCTTCGTGGCCGTTTCCATGGTCTTCTTCGCATTTCCCGCCTGCTGATAAGTGCCCATCAGAATTTCCAGCGCCTGATTCTTCATGACGCTGTTGGGATACTGCGTGACGAACGCTTCCAACCCGCTGATTCTCGCGTTGGCATCTTTCGCGGGGTCGACCGCTCCCACATAAGCGTTGTATTCGGCAGGATCCTTAATGACCGGCGCAGCCGCCGGCGTGCTCTGCGCCGCCTGACCCGTCGGCGGGTTCACACTCCCAGTCGGCGGCTTCACGCTGCCGGTTGGCGGGTTCGTGCTCGCCGTGGGAGGGTTCGTGCTCGAGGTCGGCGGCGTAGCCGATTGTCCTTGAGCGGTCTGCGCTGCAATGCCTGCCATCGCGACCACAGCCACCCCAAGCACAACCGTAAGCAGAATCTTTTTCATCAGTAGGCTCCTTGGTTCTTCGGGAAATGGGATCTTCGGGAAACAGCTTTTCCCAGAAACTTTTTTCAATACTTAGCAGCAACTGCATTCCGCCTGGACCGCTTTGCGTTCGGATCCTGCTTTGGAATGCCGGGCTTCCTGACAGGGCCCCGGGGACAAGGGGTAACCTGCTCGAACGCCAAAGGCGCCTGACCCTGTTTCCCGGTTGGCCGGATTATAAGTACCTCTTCTGCCGAAGGCAAGCGACTTCCGGTTCGACCTCCACTTTATTGTTCCACATCGTTGTTCAAGCCGTTGCTCAACGTCGTTTGTTCAACGTCATGGTTCGGCTTGCTTGTTCCAGCATGCGCATGTTGAACAATATTGTTAAGATGCGCATTGCCGACAGAGCGGATGGTCCCATTCGCCCTGCCAGCCTGAAACCAACGCGCAGGAGATTCTCTGATATGGACACCGGACGGCCCTTAGATGGGCAAGTCGCAGTGGTCACCGGAGCTGGCCGCGGAATCGGGGCAGCCATTGCCCGCGTGCTCGCCCACTTCGGCGCCACCGCCGTACTCTGCGGACGCACCCAGTCCACCCTCGACGCCACCGCCCGCACCATCCTCGAGGCCGGGGGCAAGACCGAAGTCATTCCCTGCGACGTGACCCTTCTGCACCAGCTGGAATACGCCGCCACCCGCGTCGACAGCACCTTCGGCCGCGTCGACATCCTAGTCAACAACGCCGGCGTCGCCGGCCTCAACGAGCCCCTCCACATGCTTCTCCCCGAAGACTGGGATCGAATTCTCAACACGAACTTGCGCGGAGTTTTTTTCGCCATCCGCGCCTTCGCCCCGCTGATGATCCGCGGCTACTCTGGCCACATCATCAACATCTCGTCCCTCGCCGGAAAAAACCCTCTGCCCAACGGCGCCGCCTACGCCGCCTCCAAGTGGGGACTCAACGGCCTCACCTACTCCGTCGCCGAAGAACTGCGCCAGCACAATATCCGCGTGTCGGTCATCTGCCCCGGTTCCACCGAAACCGAACTCACCCCCCACGCCGGCAAAGATCCCACAAAAATGCTCCAGCCCGAAGACATCGCCCACGCCGTGGCCATGCTCGTGACCCAGTCCCCGCAATCCTTTATGAGTGAGATCCTGCTAAGACCGACGCGAAAGCCGTAATCGCCCGAGGCTCGGTTAAGGCTGTCATCCTGAGCGAAGCGAAGGACCCCATGCAAGCCGACACGGCCTGAGGCCTTAAAAGGAATTCCAGAAACGACCTGAGGATTGCTACTTCTTAAACAAATTATCAAACGCCGCCCGCGCATCATTCGGCCGCAGGCTCGCCGGAGTCGAAGTCTCCTTCTCCCGAGTCACGCGAATCTCATACAACTCGCACGCATTCCGCTGGTCCTTCTTCGCGATCCGCTCCTTCACTGGCTGCATGCACTCAAACCGGCTCCCCGGATCAAAATAGGTGCACTGCTTGCACGAATGCAGCTCAAACCCGCACTTGGGACACTTCCGTCCCCCGCCGTCGCCTGCAACAAAGTCCCGCACTGCGTGCATCGTGAAACCGCGTGCGTCCCCGGCAGATTAACCGGCCGCGGCCCCAGCGCATGGTCCCACTTCGGTGGACCGCCCTTGCGTTCCTCTGGCGGCTTCCGCGGCTCCTGCCTGCGCGGCTCACGATCGCGATCCTGATATCCATGCTGCCGGTATTTCGCCACAATCCCTCCCCATCACGGCCCGTATTGTCTCCCCAGTGAACCCGCCACGGCAAGTACCGGGTGCCCCATCCTTGCTTTCGCGTTCTCTACGAAAGAGGGTGGGGATTTTGACGTCCCATTCAAGCGAAACACGATCCCAAGCTCCACTCGTTACAATGAAACCATGATCCACGAAATCCTCCCCGTCGGCCCGCTGCAATGCAACTGCTCCATCATCGGCGACGAGACCACGCACGAAGCCATGGTCATCGACCCCGGCGATAACATCGACGAAGTCCTCGGCATAATCCGCAAACACAAGGTGCAGGTCAAGCAAATCGTCATCACCCACGCCCACATCGACCACGTCGGCGGAGCGATGAAGCTCCGCGCCGCCACGGGCGCCCCTATCCTGCTCAACCAGAACGATTACGCTCTTCTGAAAATGTTAGACGTGCAAGCCGCCTGGATCGGCGTCCCCACGCCCGGAAAGGTAGAAATTGACCGCAGCGTCACCACCGGAGAAACCGTCGCCGCCGGATCCCACACCGCCCAGATCCTCCACACCCCCGGCCACACCGAAGGCAGCATCTGCCTCTATTTCGAAGCCGAAAAAAAGCTCATCGCCGGCGACACCCTCTTCGCCGGCTCCATCGGCCGCACCGACCTCCCCGGAGGCTCGATGCAGAAAATCATGCGCTCCCTGCACGACACAGTAATGGCCCTGCCAGACGAAACCGTAGTAATCCCCGGCCACGGCGAGCTGACGACGATTGGAGAGGAGCGCGAGAGCAATCCGTTCCTAGTCAAGCGATGAGGCTTCGCGCTCCGTGGAAGAGCGGCCCTTCAGGGCCGCGTTAGCGTTCCAAAAAAAGAAGTGGCCTTTAGGCCCTGCCTATTTCCTCCGCCTAAAAATCGGAAACCCCCAAGCCCCAATCGCCAGCAGCGCTCCAAACAAAATCACCGCATCAATACTCGCCCGTCCCTGCGGAGCCCAATAAACATCTTCCAGATTCAGCCACAGCGCAAATTCGTCCAGAGTAAGCGCCGCGCCCACGCCATACAGAATCGCCATCAGCCGGCTGAGCAGCACCGACGAGTCGTCCGTCCCGACGCCGATCTCGCACAGCCATCCATACCCCACTATCAGCAAAATAATAATCCCAAACACCAGATGATGAATGTGCCGCCCGTCATGCTGAATAAAGTGAAACGGCGGAATCTTATGCAGCACCGCATAAACCACCGCCCGCACCGCGGCAAACGTAAAAAAGAAGCTGACCGCAGCCGCCAACAGCCGCCGCCGCGGACGATCTGGAATACGTTCCTTTACCAGTCGCCCCACAGGCGTTCCCTGCAGCACCAACAGCCAAAGCGCCGCCAGCGACAGCGCCACCAGCAAAATGAACCACGCGTAAGCCATAGACTTTCACGAATGAATGTTCACATCAGGAATTCAAAAATGCCAAGACTCTGCCCATGCCTTCCTTGAATTCTTCGGTCGCCGCAATCAAGCTCAACACCAAATACCCATCCCCCGGAAAATCATAAAAATGCCCGGGATGCACCACCACCGCTTTCTCCCGCACCAACTCAATCGCCAACTCCTCATCCGACCGCGTCACCGGGACCCGCAACACCGCGTACCATCCGCCTTCCACATCCAGCCGCGAACAAGCCTGCTGCCCCGCCAGTTGCCGATCCAACTCCGCAAGATTCGCTCGAACCCGCTCTAGCAACTGCTGCTGAATATCTTTCCGCTGCTGCAGCAGCGCCGGCACGGCCCACTGCACCGGCGCATTCATCGACAAATAAGTATCAGCAATCACCTCCAGCCGCCCCATAGCCTCCGCCGCCAACTCCCGCGGTCCGCTGGTCACCACCCACGCGACTTTCATCTGCGGCAAAGCCGCAATCTTCGACAGCCCGCTCAACGTAAACGTCAGCACCGAATGATTCCCTGCAAACGAGGCGTGTGCCGTTAGCTCCTCAGCGCTGTCATCCGCGTCCCCCGCTCTGTCCTCTGCTGTCTCATCTTCTCTGTCATCCCGACCAAGTCTGGGGATCGGCGAACGCCGATCCCCAGACGCGTGGAGGGACCTTGTGTCGATAGACAGCGCCGCGTCACTCGAGCCTCTTTTGGGTGGCGCAGCGCTTTCAGCGCTGCCAATGTCCTCGCCATGAACCGGGGCTTTAGCCCCCGAAGTCTCCAGCCCATAATCCAGAAACACTTCATCCGCAATCACCGCCAGCCCATGCTCGCGGCAAAATGCATTCAGCATCCCCACTTCCCCCGCTGACACAAACGATCCGGTCGGATTATTGGGATGCACCACCACCACGCCCCGCGTCCGCTCCGTCACCGCGCGCTCCAGCGAGGGAAAATCCATCTGCCACCCATGGTCATAAATCAGCGGATACGGCACCAGCCGCACATCCTGCAAATCCGCCAAAAACTCAAACAGCGGATAACTCGGCTTCGGCACCAGCAACTCATCCCCCGCGTTGCACAGCAACCGAAACACAAACGAATACCCCTCGCTCGTACTGGTAGTCAAAACGATCCGTTCCGCATCCACATCGTCCAGCGTAGAGACGTTGCCCGCAGCGTCTCTCCCGCCACGACCACTCCTGTCGCGGTAATATCCGCTCACACCCTCCCGCGCCGCCAGCAGCCCCTTCGACTGCGGATCGTAATCCAGCGCCCGCGGCGAAGCCAGCGCTCCCAGAATCGCCGCCTCGTCATAACGCAGCCCCGCCCGGGTAGGATTCGAAACCGTCAAATCGAGCACCCGCGCCCGGCCCGCGCGCGCTTCTTCCACCGCCCGCGTAAACCGGTTCTGCGCCAGCTTCCAATTGGTTCGTTCAGAAAACATGGATCACCAGGGCCATGGAGGGATTCTATGTCATGCTGAAAAAGGGCGGGACATGCGCCGGAGGCGCAATTGAAAATAGCCCGGCGTTTCAACGCCGGGAGCGCTCGCGAAAAATAAAATGGCGTCCCGGAGGGACGCCTGAGCCTGGAACGAAATACAGACCTACCAACCCGGCGCGACAAACTCCCGCTTAGCCATCTCCGGCGTGCTCGACAGGCTAGGCCAGTCGCGAATTCCCACCGCTGGACAAATCAATCCCTTGCCCGCCGGCTTCAACAGCTGGCGCAGCGTCTGCACGCCATAAAACAATCCCTGCCCCGTCTTGGCCGCCACGATCAGATGCGTCTTGTCCGAGAACAGCAGATAGCCGTCGTCACCGACCAGGTCATCGGCCCGCAATCCGTTGCGCGCCAGAAAGTGCCGCACCCGCGAGTCCTGCAAGCGCGCCAGCACAATCGCACCGCCCTCCGCCTTGCCCGCCGGTTTCATGCCGAGGATGTTGAGTTTCAGCCCCGACTGGTCCGCTACTTCCTCGGCCAGCGTTTCCGCAGCAATGCGATCCTCCGACTGGTGGCCACGCAACACAAAAATTTTCGTCCGCCGGCCCACCCGAAACCCGCCGTCGCGGATCTGCACTTCCTTGGGCGCGGGCTCCAACTTCATCAACTGCGGCTGGCCCTCGGAATCGATTGCCCAAGCCGAAGCGCAAAGCAGCACGCAAGGCACAATCTGCAAAAGTCTTTTATTCATGCCTATCCTTGAACTCGATAACTTGAAGCCCATATTGTACCCGCAACCGCGGTCCGCGCCACCATGAAACATTCGGATGCCTCAAATATAAACACCGCTGCCCGCCCGATTCCTCTCAATCTCTTCTCAAATTAAGACGGCTTCGCAAACGCTTCCTTATTCACCACATACGGCATTTTCGTGATATCGCCGCCGTAATTGCCCTCCAGCACGTCGATCAGCCCCTGCACGCACCGTCCCGCCATGCCTTTATCCGGATCGGTCGAAAGCCGCGTAATCCGCGCCGCGCTGGCAAAATGCGGCATCAAGCGGCAGCGATCCGCAATCGCCCGATCGCGCAACGGAGAATCCACCGGCAACGGTTCCTTCTCATAAACATCCAGCGCCGCTCCAGCAATCCAGTTTTCGCGCAGCGCCCGCGCCAGCGCCGCCTCATCAATCACCGGCCCCCGCGAAGTATTCACCAGATACGCCGTCGGCTTCATCAGCCGCAGATTCTTTTCGTTGAACAAATGATAGGTTGGCGTCGCGCTCTCGCCCGCCCGCAGCAGCGGCACATGCACGCTCACAAAGTCCGCCCCGCGCAGCGCCTCCTCGAACGGCACGTACTTGATCCACGCCTTCTCTTTAGTTAGCCCCCGCGCGTGCCGCAGGTCGTTGATCTCCTGAATCGTCTTCACAAATTCATGGTTCTCATACGCCGGGTCGTAGCACAACACGTTCATATCGAACCCCACGCATTTCTTGATGAACGCCAACCCGATGCGCCCTGTCCCGATTACCGCGACGGTCTTGCCGGTAACCTCATCTCCCAAAAACGGCAAGTAAGGATGCCAGTATCCCCACTTGAGTTCGCGCGTCAGATGCTCCGCCGGCCACATTTTCCGCGCCAGCGTCCCCATCATGAAGAATGCAAACTCCGCCGTCGCTTCCGTCAACACATCGGCCGTATTGCTAAACGGAATCTTGTAGCGGTTGGCGTCCGCGCGGTTAATGTTGTCAAATCCCACCGCATACTGCGCCACCACTTTCAGCGTCCCCTGACCCGCCTCAAATACCTCCGCATCAATCGGATCGCGCAGCGTCGTGATCAACCCGTCTATGCCGGACTTCACCTTCTCGACAATCAAACTTTTCGCCGGCGGCTCCGGATGCGGATACACTTCCACGTCATATCCCCGCCGCCGCAGCAGTTCAATCGCTTCCCCAATGTCGCAAGTGGCGAACACCCGAAGTTTCTTATTCATAGGTCTGAAACATAATACGCGACCCGCTCGTAGAGCCGTAGCTAGCTACGTCTCCGTCTGCGCCATTTCCGGACGACGCCGGGAGCGAACCGCTTGGAGCAACGGCTCTCTGTGATTTCCGTCACAGAGTCGCGCTCGCTCGGTGCTACAATTCTCCCGTAATCCACTCTTGAGTCTTAAGAGGAGGTTCCTGTGGCAAGATTCACACTGGTTCTTCCCGCCATTTTTCTCTTAGCGCCGTCCGTATCCGCGCAGCAGCCCTCAACCTCCAAAACTCCACCCACGAGTCCAACCTACGCGTCGATCCCGGTGGAGGCCGCCCGCGAGCCCAATCCGGTGAAGTCCAGTGCCGAATCCCTGGCCCGCGCCAAGAAGTGGTGGACCATCGATTGTGTCATGTGCCACGGCAAAGACGGCGACGGCAAAGGTGAGACCGCAACCGACATGAAGCTAAAGCTTGCCGACTTCACCAATCCCGACACGCTCAAAGACCGCACCGACGGCGAGATCTTCTACATCATCAAGAACGGCCACAACGACATGCCAGCCGAAGGCCCGCGCGTCAAGACCGAAGAGAACTGGGACCTGGTCAACTACGTCCGCTCCCTGGCCAAGAAGAAACCCGAAGCCGACCAGAAGCCACAATAAGAACTCTATGAAGGGTGCCCCACCCTTGTCGCGTTCTTCGCGAAAGGGTGGGGATTCTTACTTTCCAATCAACTAGGCCTTCACGCCGGCTCCTGATAAATCGCCATCACGTTTCCACCTGGATCACGGAATCTCGCCGTAATTTCCGGCGCGTCGGCACCGATCGGCTGCACAATCTCACCCCCGTTGGCCAGGATCGCTTCCACGCTTGCGGCCACGTCGTCGACCATGATGTACATCAGCAGCCCGAGCTCGGAGGAAGGCGGCCGCCCCAGAACCCATTCCCCGCTCACCTCGCCAACCCCGTCGTCAAAAGCGGTCCGGCCATCCTCGCGCAGGCGAATGTTCCAGCCGAAGACGCATTTGTAGAAGTCCGCCGAGCGCGCGATATCCGTAGTGGGAATCTGGATGAAGCAGATTTTGCCGTTACCAATTGTGGGAGGCATATTTGATGCTTGACGCCTGATGGTTGACGTTGACGGTTGAACCCTGCCTCAGTTTACCCCGCCCGTCGAAACCTCACCTTAGCCTCCGACTCCTCGCCCGACCCCAGCAGCGCCATCTCGCCCCGCCGCAAGCTCTCCCAGGCCGCCTGATTCAGCGACGGCTCCGCGCTCACCAGGTCGCGAATCATATCCCACGCCGCCAGGTTCAGCGCACCCTCCGGCGGCATCCCCATGGCCAGCGACACCGCGCACTGCGGACAAAAACAAATCCGCTGCGCCCCCGACTTCTGCCGGGGCTTCACTCCCACGGTCTGCGCGAACATATACACCGCCACCGACTTGTGCCCCGCCTCAATCTCCCGCCGACAGCGTAAACAAACAATAGTCTGCACGTCGTCCTTCCTCAAGCTCCGAGTTTGCAAACCGATTCGTCCATTTAATCTCGGCCACCGCCTTGTGGACCCGCAAGTACGAAGAGAGATTCCCGGCAGTTTGCAGTAGCACGACCTAGGCTGCCCCACCCTTCGCGATTTTCGAAGGGTGGGTACCGCGAACCTCAAGTCTTTTTCCGCAGGGCCGACCACGCCCCCTATTCCCCCACGACCCCGTCATCCTTCCACCGATGACCGCACGCACCGCAGGTCCACTCATATTGCTGACGGAAATCCGTTTCAGTCGCAGCAGGCTCACCGACCGGCTCGTCAAGAATGACGTCCTCGGAATGACACTTCGGACAGCGCACCGTAACGTCACCAAGTTCTTCAGGGATTGGCTCCGGATCGTTCACAGGCTGGTAGTGGTGCAGCACCTGGCTCGCCCAAGGCCAACCAATTCTCATAACCCCAACCGGTACACCGTCAGCGAAGTTTGACCTCACAGCATCAACGCTCGTAGCTTTTTCCGTCCCCATGAAAAACGGAATCGCCGCCTGATCCAGCAACCGCTGCAATTGAAGCGCATCCGCCAAACTCCACACCACGGCGATCTGCACTATTTGCCGATCCTCGTAGTACGGAGAGTCCGCCGGCGTCTCCGGCATTGGCGGCGGAGGCGGAGCCGCTTCCGGCTCCACGTTCAGCCGCCGCTGCCGAATTTCATCCGCCAAAGCCTGCTGAGCAACCTCGGTCAACTCCGACTTAGTCCGAGCCAGGGCCACAAGCTCACCGTCGCTCATCTGCCGATAATGCTCCGACAGCCGCCGCCATTCCGCCGCTGGATCAAGTGTCGCCATGGCCGGAAATCATAGCGCCAAACCTGATGTGACGCCCTTATTTTCGTGGAGACTCGTTCCTCCGGAGGGCGCGCCGGGGGCTGGCCCAGCCGTGCCCTAACACGACACCGGATGCCCCACCCGTGGCAGTTTCACGGGTAGGCTGCGGCGAACCCTCCCTAGGGGGCCTGGCCCGTTCATAGACTATATTTCGCTTGCGCCATGCCCACGCCACGCTGCCCCACTCGTCGCGGGTTTTCGAACGAATGGGCACCACAGACCTCTACCCTTGTTCCGTCATCATTCTTCGGTATTGACCAACGAAGCGGGGAATGCTGAACTGGGCGCGCCGGGTCGCGTGATAAGCTCTCCGCGAAAAACCTGTCGAGGTTCGTGGTAATCCGACTCAGGAAACCAGGGACGGGACGTTCCCCATTTTTCCCGCTTCGGGCACGCCGACCTCCGGAAAAATTCACCCTCCCCTTGACAACTCCGCACTCATGTCTTAGAATTAGCACTCGTAAGGCACAAGTGCTAACAGCGCTGCCTAACCCAACCAAATCATAGGTTTAAGCAGAAACTCAAAGCAGACAACACCTCTAATCCTTGAAAGGAGTAACACACCATGGCGAAATTTTCACCACTCCATGACCGCATTCTGGTCCGTCGCGTGGAAGAAGCTTCCACCACTCGTGGCGGCATCATCATCCCCGACTCGGCCAAAGACAAGCCACAGGAAGGCGAAGTCATCTCCACCGGCAAAGGCCGCACCAACGACGAGGGCAAGACCTTCCCTCTGGCCGTCCACGAGGGCGACCGCATCCTGTTCGGCAAGTACTCCGGCACCGAGATCAAGATTGATGGCGAAGAGTACATCATCATGAAAGAAGAAGAAGTCCTCGGCGTCCTCACCGGCGCCGCCGCTCCGGCCAAGAAAGAACTCGCCGGCAGCAAGAAGTAACTAAGCATTGTCATCCTGAGCGCGTTCTTTGCGCGCAGGACCTATGCAAGTTGTTTTGGCTAGAAGCTAGCCGCTAGAAGCTGATTAGCAAACAGCCGCTGAAGAAATCCCGCAGGCCAATCCTGCAAAGAAAACTGAAGGAGATAAGCACAATGGCAAAGCAAATCATTCATGGAGAAGAATCACGGCAGGCGATCCTCCGGGGCGTTAATGTCCTGGCCGATGCCGTAAAGGTCACACTCGGCCCCAAGGGCCGCAACGTAGTTATCGAGAAGAAGTTCGGTTCGCCGACCATCACCAAAGACGGCGTCACCGTAGCCAAAGAAATCGAACTCCGCGACGGCCTCGAAAACATGGGCGCGCAGATGGTTCGTGAAGTCGCTTCCAAGACTTCTGACATCGCCGGCGACGGCACCACTACCGCTACCGTTCTCGCCCAGGCCATTTTCCGCGAAGGCGTCAAGACCGTGGCTGCCGGCGCCAATCCGATGGCCCTGAAGCGCGGCATCGAGAAGGCCGTCACCGTCATCACCGGCAAAATCGACAAGGAAGGCAACCGCGTCAACGGCGAACTCGACAAACTGTCGAAGCCCGTTACCGGCGAAATGATTGCCCAGGTCGGCACCATTTCCGCCAACAATGACGAGACCATCGGCAAGATCATCGCCGAGGCCATGAAGAAGGTTGGCAAAGACGGCGTCATCACCGTCGAAGAGTCGAAGACGCTCGAAACTCAGCTCGAAGTGGTCGAAGGCATGCAGTTCGACCGCGGCTACCTCTCGCCCTACTTCGTCACCGATCCCGAGCGCATGGAAGTCGCCCTCGAGAACGCCTACATCCTGATCAACGAAAAGAAGATCAGCTCGATGAAGGACCTGCTCCCTCTCCTCGAACAAATTGCAAAGTCCGGCAAGCCGCTCCTGATCATCGCTGAAGACGTGGAAGGCGAAGCGCTCGCCACCCTCGTCGTCAACAAGCTGCGGGGAACGCTGCAAGTCGCGGCCGTCAAGGCTCCCGGCTTCGGCGATCGCCGCAAAGCTATGCTGCAGGATATCGCGATCCTGACCGGCGGCAAGGCCATCACGGAAGACTTCGGCATTAAGCTCGAGAACGTGCAGATCGGCGACCTCGGCCAGGCCAAGAAGATCACCATCGACAAGGACAACACCACGGTGGTCGAAGGCAAGGGCAAGCACGCTGAAATCGAAGGCCGCGTAAAAGAAATTCGCAGCCAGATCGACAAGACCACCAGCGACTACGACCGCGAGAAGCTGCAGGAGCGGTTGGCCAAGCTGGTCGGTGGCGTAGCCGTCATCAAAGTCGGCGCCGCAACCGAAACCGAAATGAAGGAAAAGAAAGCCCGCGTGGAAGACGCGATGCATGCGACGCGCGCAGCCGTGGAAGAAGGCATCGTCCCCGGCGGCGGCGTAGCACTGGCCCGTTGCGCCAGCGTACTCGACAAGTTGAAGGCCGAAGGCGATGAGCAGATCGGCGTCAACATCGTCAAGCGCGCCATCACCGAGCCCCTGCGCCAGATCGTCGAGAACGCCGGCGAAGAAGGTGCTGTGGTTCTGGGCAAGGTGCTCGATTCCAAGGAGACGAACTTCGGCTTCAACGCCTTCTCCAACGAGTACGAGGACCTGGTCAAGGCCGGCGTGCTCGACCCCACCAAGGTCGTGCGCACCGCCCTGCAGAACGCCGGCTCCATCGCCAGCCTGATGCTCACCACCGAAGCCCTGATCGCGGAGATTCCTGAAAAGAAGGAAGCTCCCGCCGGCGGCGGACACGGTGGCGGCGGCGGCATGGGCGACATGTACTAGGACTAGCCGTCCAGGCAGACGCGCCTTCGGCGCAAATACCTAGATGGAAAATTAAGCCCCGCTCGCAAGAGCGGGGCTTTCTGTTTTTCCGAGGTCCCGGAGGGACCGTCCGAAAATAGCCCGGCGTTTTCAACGCCGGGTAGCCCGCGCAAAAATGGACCCGCGTCCCGGAGGGACGCCTGAATCACCCCCACAATCATCCCCAAAAGTTGACCTGATACCCGAGCGGTGCTCCCCATAAGCTTCGCCCGGATGGGGATTTTCATTGCGCCAAGGTTTCTATCTTTGGCAGAATGCGCTGGCCATGGAGATAACCTACGAACTAGCTCAAAGGGACTTCACCGAGTCCTTCGCCGCTCATCGAAATCGGCGCTCTGCTGCGAAGTGGATCAGGCAAATCGTCTGGTGGGCGCTGATCCTTAGCTCGGCGTTTCTTCTTTTCGGAGCGATACGTACCGGCAACATCCGAACGCTTCTACCGCTCTTCGTGTTCGTGGCAATATTGCTGGTGGTCATAGGAGGACTTCCATTGTCGTTGACCGCCCGAAAGCAGTTCTTAAAACAGCCCGGAGCGCATGGCCCGCGAACCGTGGTGTTTGATGCCGCAGGCACACACTGGCGGTGGAACGGCGGTTCCGCTGATGTTGAATGGAAGAACTACATCCGCTGGTTGGAAGGTAAGAATCAGATACTCTTCTACACCTCTCCTGCTTGCTTCAACATCCTCCCGAAGCGCGCAATTGCCGCCGAGCAACTTAGCGAGCTTCGTTCGCTTCTGAATCAAAACATTCGGCCTAGCAAATGAGGACGGGTAGCCCGCTTAACGCGCTTTTCGTTGTGCAGGAATCGATGCTGCCGAGGTCTCTCTGGTTGGCTCAGGTGTCCCTACGGGACACGGTTGTTTCTTGAGGTTGCGCGTTCCCGCCATTGGAACTGGCGGGCTATTTTCGGTGGTCCCTATGGGACCGGGGCATCGCGCGGCCCCGAATCCTTCAATGATGATTTCGTCGGTTTGCGTCCGCAGTTCGGTGCTGTAACGAACCCCACTGCGGTTCGGCGCCACCGCCGCAGGTCCCGGAGGGACCATCTGACAATAGCCCGGCGTTTTTAACGCCGGTTAGCCCGCGCAAAAATGGACCCGCGTCCCGGAGGGACGCCTGAATCACCCCCACACATACCGCGGGTCATATTCCACGCCATGCTTCTTCAAGAACCCCAAAAACTCCTCCTCGAAACTCCGCTTGCGATGATGCTCTGCCTGCGAACGGATGTACCTTATCGTGTGATCCTTCTGCGAAATCCCTACCGTGAACGCCCCATATCCTTCCTGCCACGCAAAATCCCCCAAACCTTTTTCGTTCATCCACCGCGACGATGCTCCCTTGAATAACTGCACGGCCTTCGCCAACGGCATCGTCGCGGGCAACGACAACAAAATGTGCACATGATTTTCCGTGCCCCCAACGATCAGTGCCTTGAATCCATTCTTACGCGCGATCCCTCCAAGAAACGCCCACAAATCATCTCGAACGGCCTCCGTAATCAGATTGCGCCGTTGCTTCGTAGAAAAAACGCAATGCACAAGATCAGAAATGTATGTGTGCGACACCTACCACCTCAGGCGTCCCTACAGGACGCGATCCTACCTCTCAAGCCTACCCGGCGTTGAAACGCCGGGCTACTATCAGACGTCCTCCGGACGCTTTTTCATTCCCAGTTTGGGGCCTGTGGCACGCAGCTCTTATGCCCCATCGCCTATCGCCCGCCGTTCTAAGAAGGATGCATCCGAACTTCGCCGTGAGAACTTGACCGGATGCTCGACCGGGGCTTGCCCCGGACTCGACCGCGATTAGACCGCCGCAGGTCCCGGAGGGACCTCTGACAATAGCCCGGCGTTTTCAACGCCGGGTTGCCTGCGCGAAAATGGAACCGCGTCCTGGAGGGACGCCTGCCCCCTTCAAACCTTTTCCACAGCGCTCCACAAAAATATTCTCCGTAATTGTGACGAACAACCTTTACTGAGGATTTAGAAAGCCCATACTGGAAACTGTGCGCAGAACATCCAGGCCATCGACCGGAAGCGCGGCAACCTCCCTCCGCACCTCGCCTAACTCCTTATTCCCCAGGATTTTGCCGATAACTCCTTTCCTTCGAATACCTTGCCACCGCGCGTTCCTATCAATTTCCCGCAACCCAAAGAAACTAAATATCTTAT
Organism: uncultured Acidobacteriota bacterium; assembly: GCA_963800405.1. GTDB lineage: Bacteria > Acidobacteriota > Terriglobia > Terriglobales > Acidobacteriaceae > Sulfotelmatobacter. The sequence continues at coordinate 12,573 of CAWDBW010000040.1, read as the reverse complement.
CCACCCGACACAAAAAAAATAATCGACCGATCCCGCGCTCCGACGCAACCTGCCCGCGTGCTATAGTGCGATTTCGCCATGGGATCATTTCTGTTCTTCGCGTTTTCGTGGTGGTCCATCCTGCTGCGGATTGTGGCCATCGTCCACTTCATCCGCCGTCGGCCAAACTTTTATTGGCTTTGGGTCATTCTGCTGTTTTCTTGGGTGGGAGCGGCCAGTCTATATCGTTGTAGAAGTGATTCCGGACGCCGGGCTGTTGCGCGATTCGTTTCAGGTCTTTCCGCGGCGGCGCCGCATTCAGGAACTGGAGCGCATTATCCTCGACAATCCTTCGGCGGGAAACTATGAAGAACTCGGGCTGCTTTACCTCGATGACGGCAACTTCGCGAAAGCCCGCGCCAGCTACGACAAGGCGATTTCCTCGCGCACCGATCACCCCGACCCGTTCTATCGCCGCGGCATTGCCGAGATCGAACTCGGAGATTTTGCCGCGGCTGTGCCGGATATGGAACGGGCCGTCACGTCCGATCCCGACTACGACTTCCACCGGGCCAAGGGATTGCTGGCTTGGGCCTACGCGCAGACCGGCCAGAACGACAAAGCGGACGGGATGTTTCGCGAGGCTACGCGCATTTCGACCATTTCGGAAACTTATTACCACTATGCGCTGTTCCTGCAGTCGCAGGGACGCGCCGCCGAAGCCCGCGAGTGGGCGCAGAAGATTCTCGCCAAGAAGCCAACCATGCCTGGATATCTTCGCCGCCGCGAACGGCCCTGGTTCCGCAAAGCCGACGCGCTGCTGGCGCGGCTTCCGGCGTAGCGAAGGGACTGGGCCCTCAGGGGCTAAAGCCCTTCTCATTGCCGTTTATGCGGCACGACTGGAAGTCGTGCCCTTCCCACCGTGCACCTCCCGAGCCGATGCTAAAATGAGTAGTGAAGATTTCCCCACCTGCCATCCGGCTGCTGGCGACCGACATCGACGGCACGCTGCTCAATCCACAATTCAAAATCTCTGAAGGCGATCTGATGGCGATACGGCGCGCGCACGCCGCGGGCATCGAGATTGTGCTGGTGACCGGCCGTCGGCACACTTTTGCCCTACCCATCGCCCAGCAGCTGGGATTCGATTTGTGGCTGATCAGCTCGAATGGGGCGGTCACTAGGTCATTGACCGGCGAGACCTTTCATCGCGACCTGATGCCGGCAGAAACCTGTCGCCGGCTCTGTGGCGCCATGCAAGAGTTCCGTGGCAGCACCGTTCTGACGTTTGATAAAGAGACCAAGGGCGCCATTGTGCTCGAAAGGCTCGACGAACTCGGAGCCAGCATCCGGCGCTGGCTCGAGAAGAACATGGAGTACATCGAGTTCGTGGTGCCGCTTGAAGACGCACTGGTGAGCAATCCGGTACAGGCGATGTTCTGCGGCACGATGGCGCGGATGAGCCAGGCGCTGGCGGCGCTTGACCGCGCTGGCATGGACGGTACCGTCACTGTGCTGCGCACGGAGTATCCCGAGCGGGATTTGTCGATGGTCGACGTGCTGAACGCCGGCTGTTCGAAAGGGCATGCGCTGGAGCGCTGGGCGGCCCATCGCGGCTACCGCCGCGAGCAGGTCATGGCCGTTGGTGACAACCATAATGACGTTGAGATGCTTGAGTTTGCGGGGCATCCGGTTATCATGGGGAATGCCTGCGAAGAGCTGCGCAATCGCGGGTGGACCGTGACCCTGGGCAACGACGCTTGCGGCATTGCGGCAGCGGTCGAAGCAGTGATTAGCGGCTAGTGGTCAGTAGTTGTGAATTTTGGATGAGGCTCGCGCTTAAACTCCGTGGTTCGATTTTGTTGCTGCTGGCGCTTTTGACGGCGACGCTTCCCTGCTTTGCCGGCGAAGTTGCCGTGCTGCGCAACGGGTTTTCGATCCGGCATGAGCGGCGGGAAATTATCGGCGATACGACGCGGTTGTATGTGACGGCCGACGGCTCGAGTTTCGTGGACGTGCCCACGGCCGAGATTGAACATTTTGAGGCCGCGCCGGAGTTGCCGGCTCCCGACCCGCGGCCTGGAATTCCACTGGAGACAAAATCCCCACTTCTCGCAAATTACGCGAGAAATGGGACACCCGGATCCCGTGGCTCCGCCCCAAGCAGTTCGCTGAATCTGGATGAAGTGGTGAATTCTGCCAGCCAGCGGTATTGGCTCGATCCCGACCTGGTAAGCAGCGTGATCAAAGCGGAGAGCGGACTTCAACCTGCGAGCGGTGTCTCCGAAAGGCGCGCAAGGGCTGATGCAGTTGATGCCGGGGACCGCGTCGAACTGGGCGTGCCCAACGCCTTCGATCCGGAGGCCAACGTCGAAGGAGGAACGAAGTATCTGCGGGAACTGCTGGAACGTTATAACTTCGACCTGGTAAAGGCGCTGGCGGCCTACAACGCGGGCCCGCTGCGGGTCGAACAGTTTGGCGGCGTGCCTCCTTACTACGAGACGCGGGCGTATGTGGCGCGGGTCGTGACGGACTTCAACAAGAAAAAGCTGCCAAGGAAGCTTCGCGGCCGGCCGCTCCCTCCAGGAAATCCAATGCCCACGTTGCGACGAGAACAGCGCTCGCTCCGGCACGGCGACCAGGCGAGTGCGGAACAGGAACGCGAATAGGTATCATTCGCGACTCGCCATAAAGCGTTGCCCCCAAGAGGGCGGCTAATCTCTCCATCCCTTTAGTTTGGCAGTTTGAAAGTCGTCATTCCGAAGCGCGGTCTTATCGCGCGAGGAACCTGCGGTTGCTCGGCGAACAGCGGGTTCCGCGGCTTTCGGCCCGATTCGGAATGACAAAATGAAATTTGCTCAAACTGACCCATCACCTCCTCGCTTCGTGTTTGACCCCTTTAGCGCGGTCATTTACCTTGGAGCTGCCGTTTCCCGCTGCCCGTTGCGTAGGGGCCGCGGCGGGGTTTCCCCATTCATGGATAAAAAGCGCATTCTGGCCAGCGTCGTGGTGTTCCTCATCCTGGCCGTTCTGGTTTACCTGCAATATCGCCACTGGCGGACTTTTGACTGGCCCACGTTCTGGAGCCAGACTCACCGGATCAACAAGTGGCACGTGCTGCACGGGGTTGCGTGGATCTACCTGGCGTACGGAATGCGGGCATGGCGCTGGAAAATTTTTCTGAAGCCGGTGCGACCGAAAACCCGGACGCTTGATCTGGTCTCTCCGACCCTGGTGGGGTTCACAGGACTGGCGCTGCTGGGGCGGGCGGGGGAATTCATTCGTCCGTATCTGATCGCGCGGCGGACCGACCTGCCGATTTCTTCGCAATTGGCGGTGTGGGGCGTAGAACGCATTTTTGATATAGGCGCTTTCACGGTGCTGATGCTGCTGGCGATTTTTCTGCCCAGCGCGCTGCCCTCGATTCCGCATCCTGAGTACTATCTTCGCTTCCGGGAGCTGGGGTTTGGGTTGACGGCCGCCGTGACGGCAACCACGATTGCGGCCATTGTGATTCGCCGCAACGGCGAGCGGGTGGCGGTGTGGGTGGAGCAGCGATTCTCGCATCTGTCGTCCAATTTCGGTCACAAGCTGGGGCAGAAAGTGCGCGAGTTCGGCATGGGGCTGAACACGATTCACGGGCCGTTCTCGCTGCTATCGCTCTCCTTGGTGTCAGTAGGCATGTGGTACGTGATTGCTCTGGCGTACCAGGAAGTAACCCATTCCTACGGGGTGGATGCACTGGCGATTCCGGTTTCGCAGCTCTTGATCCTGATGTTTTCGAGCATGCTGGGCTCGATGCTGCAACTGCCGGCGGTGGGCGGTGGGTCGCAGATTGCAACGATTACGACCTTGTCGAGCGTATTCGACGTGCCGCCGGAACTGGCGGCCAGTTGCGGGATTCTGCTATGGCTGGTGACCTTTGCGGCGGTGGTGCCGGTGGGGCTGTTGCTGGCGCATCATGAACGCTTGTCGTTGCGGAAGCTGTCGGTCGAGAGTCACCAGGCCGAGGAATCCGGCGGGCAAACGCCGCCGGGAACCTGAGAGATTCGGGGACTTGTCCACCCTGAGCCCTCCGAATCGTGGGCCCGGGCCGGGACCGGGAGTCATCCAGGGTGGTACTGCGCAAGATTTGCCTTGAAATGGCATACTGGCTCACGGTATACAAAACTCGAATAACACGCCCGAAACAGTTGCCAACGAGGTCAACAATGTCTGACATTGTTGACCTCAAGAACACTCACTGACATCAGGTTTGTATTATGATGTCTGCTCACTTGTTATTGATCTGACAGGAGGAAGTAATGGTGGCTCGACGCTGGATGTCTGGAATTGTTGTCCTAGGTTTAGTTCTTTCCATTTCCGCGGTGATGCAGGCGCAGGATGTGGCCTCCATCACGGGCGTGGTCACCGACCAGACCGGCGCCGTCGTCGCAGACGTCAACGTGACGCTGAAGGATCCACAGACCGGCACCGCCTATAAGGCCACCAGCAACAGCGCGGGGTCTTACACCATCAATCAGGTCAAGCCGGGCCCCGGCTACAAGATCGAATTCGAGCACGCTGGTTTCAAGACGGTGGTCATCTCCGGCCTTTACCTGAACGTGGACGCCACGCGCGTGCAGAACGCTCAACTGATCATCGGAGGAGCACGCGAAACCGTGGAGGTGTCGGCAGCCAGCGAAACTGTGACTCTCGACACCACCGATTCGACGGTAGGCAACAACTTTCAAGTCCAGTTTTTGAATGACTTGCCGATTCAGTTACGAGGCAGCCCCGCGGCGCTCTTCGTCCAGCAGCCGGGAGTGACCCTTGACGGAGCGGTCACGGGCGCACGCACCGACCAGAACCGCGTCACCGTCGACGGTCTCGACGTCAATGACTATGCTACCGGTGAGTTTGGGGCAATTGTCGGCAACGCTCCGGTGGACTCGGTGCAGGAGTTCCGTGGAGTTGCTGGCGGCTTTCTTTCCGCTGAAGGAGGCGGAGGCGGCGGCCAGTACGAACTCGTAACCCGAAGTGGCACCAACACCTTCCACGGTTCGGTGTCGGAGTACTATCGCGACCGCGGCCTCGAGGCCAACGACTGGTTCAACAACAATGCTTCGCCCCAAGTACCGAGGCCGCCCCTCAACCGGAACCAGTTTGGCGGCAATATCGGCGGGCCGATCATTAAAGACAAGCTCTTCTTCTTTTTCGATTACTACGCACTTCGACAGGTCAGTTCGGGTCTAGTGGACCGCACCGTTCCGTTGGATTCTTACCGGAGCGGTATTCTTTCGTACTACAACGACGCCGGAGGTGTTGGGACCTTGAACGCGGCGCAGGTACAGACTCTCGATCCAGCGGGAATCGGCTTCAATGCGTCTTTGTTCGACCCCACCACCGGGCTTTTTGCCACCCGCTATCCGCACGCCAATGATTTTTCCGGGGTGACCGGCGATCTGATCAATACGGCTGGCTTCCGTTTCAACGCGCCCTCTCATACAACCACCGACGTTTATACCGAGAGGGTGGACTACAACCTGAATGACAAGATGAAGCTTTACGGGGTGGGGTACGTCACTCGAGAAAACGCCATCGAAAACCCAGTTCAATTCCCCGGTGATCCGATCACCGCTCCGTTCGCCGACCGAAGCTACCGCTGGGTGGTGGGGCACGTCTGGACGATCAGCAACACGATGGTGAACCAGGCATCATACGGGGAGACGTATCAAAGCTACAATTTCCCCAACACCTACAATCCGACCGGGTCAACGCAATACGGCAACAGCCTCGGCGGAACCGGTGCGGGAGGAACGATTCTTTCCGGTCCCTACGAGAATGCCATCAACCAGCAAGGCCGGAGCTACCCCGTTCCAGTAGTTCGTGACGACTTCAGCTGGGACAAAGGCAAGCATAGCTTCCGATTCGGCGGAACGTTTAAATGGCCCAGCCCTGGCGGATATACCGTGCTGGATTACAACTCCCCCACCATTGGCTTGGGTGGGCTTATGCCGAATCTGGATTCCACCTTGCGGCCTGCCGATATATGCACGCCAGCTTCCACCGGGCCATGCAACACAAACGCGGTCGGACTCTACGATCCCGCTTTTGCCCTGGCGCTCGCACCCTATACGGCGGTTAGTTCCACCTTCAACTACAACGCGCAGGGCACCGCCTTCGCCCAAGGCACGGGCTCGAGAACGCAGTATAAGTACTATGAGACGGAGCTTTATTTTGGGGACACGTGGAAGCTTACGCCCAAGCTCACCCTCTCCTACGGGCTTCGCTGGGTGAATTACAGTACGCCCTATGAAATACACGGTCTTGAGTCGGTGCAAAGCACCGATTTCAACAGCTACTTTGCCGACCGTGTGGCGCAGAGCGCAGCCAGCCTGTCGGGCAACCTCGTGGTGCCGTTGATCTCCTACAGTCTTGGCGGGAAGGCCAATCATGCGCCGGGATATTTCAACCCTACGTACAAGAATTTCGGGCCTAGGCTTGCCGCCGCGTACCAATTCGACTCTAAAACCGTATTCAACATCGGCGCGGGCGTCCTGTACGATCAGACGGTCGTCAATGCTGTGCAATACCAGCAGTCGCAGTATTCCTATCTGTTCCAGGCTGGCCAGACGAACCCGCTAGGGGTGGCGAACGATCCCGAGGCGACGCTTCTTGGGGGCGGGGGGGCTGTGCGATTCAGCGGTCTGAACAATCCACCCACATTCCCCACGCCGCCTGCGATTACCACGCCGTTCTACCCGTTCGTAAGCGGCTCAGGATCGAGCGCGGTTCCGTTTGGCTTGGCCAATGGTCAAGCCTTCAACGAGAGTATCGATCCGCACCTGAAGACTCCCTACTCGATTCAGTACAACTTCGGGTTTGAACGCCAGATTAAGGGGGGGTTCCTTCTGAGGGCCAGTTATGTCGGCCGGCTGGGCAGGCGGCTGCTCTCGCAGGTGGACGCCGAGCAGTTGATCGAATTCAAAGATCCTGTGTCGGGCCAGCTGATGTCGAACGCCTTTGCGAACATCACAACGCAGCTTCGTCAGGGTGTGAATCCGCTCGCAGTAACGGCGCAGCCCTGGTATGAGAACGTGCTACCGCCGGGGTTCGGCCAATCCATCGGATTCCCTAACAATACGTCTATCGTTACGTATTTCCTTACTCCGTACGTGGGGCGCGGCGATTTCGCAGATACTACCGAGGCCCTTTCGAGTTTTGGGCTCCTACCCCCGAACGTCGGCATGGCAGCTCAATTCTCCGAGAACACGTTTTATAACAATGAGGGGAACTCGAACTACAACGGGCTGCTGGCCACGCTGCACAAGAACGTCGGCTATGGCTTGCAATTTGATTTGAACTACACCTGGTCGCACTCGATGGACAACGTCTCGGTGATCGCCAACGCCCCGGCCATTGGCGGGTATGGCTTCATCTGCGACCAACTGCGGCCGCGGGAGTGCCGAGGCAACTCCGACTTCGATGTGACCCACTACTTCAACGGCAACTTCATTTACGACCTGCCGTTTGGCCGGGGAAAGAGCATTGCTGCCACGGCGCCGCGCTGGCTCGACTATATTGTCGGCGGCTGGACCGTGAGCGGCCTGCCCAACTGGCATAGCGGGAACGCCTACTTTGCCAGTTCGCTCGCTTTCGTAGCCGGCTATGCTAATAATGCGCCGGCCATTCTGACGGGACCGCCTGCGGACGTCAAAATACATCTCAACGGCGGTAAGGGCCAACCCCTGTACGGCTATGCCAATCCGACGCAGGCGAACGCAGACTATACCGGTCCGCTGGGCTTCAACATCGGCTCCCGCAACAATTTGCGCGGCCCGGGATACTTCGACATGGATATGGGGCTGGGCAAGACTATTCCACTCGCGACGGACAGGGTCTCGCTGAAACTTCGCGGGGACGCCTTCAACGTGTTCAACCACCCCAACTTCAATAACCCGTGTTCGGATATCACGAGTGTGACCTGTGTATACGGCACCATTTCCAGCACGGTTGGCAGCTCGATTAGAAACTCTCAAGACTCTTACCGTGTTCTGCAGATCTCGGCTAGAGTGGAGTTCTGATCTAAAGGCTAGACGTGAGGTGCGGCGGACGATTCCGGTTCCGCCGCACTTCACGCGGTCTGGCAGGGATCGCGCGCCAGGGTTACATCCTTGCATCAGCGGGAACAGATTTGGGAAGGGATGGTGGCCCCGGCGTGAGTCGAACACGCGACCTTCGGTTTAGGAAACCGCTGCTCTATCCATCTGAGCTACGGGGCCATCTGAGCTACGCGGCCACGGCGAAGTTGCCTCATTATCTCACGTAGATTTAATGGCACCAACAGGAGCGAGCATCGTCTGGCTTCCGGGCCGTCTCGCTTGAAATCCCCTTCGGTTTCGCCCAGAGCAGGCTCTTCCCTCCGCCCAGAAAATCTGCGCTCAGGATGACTCTACTGGAAGAATGATTCCCAGCCCTTAGGGCTTCGCGGCTAGACCGTCCAGCGCAAGATTCAGTTCGAGGACGTTGACCCTGGCCTCGCCGAGCAGGCCCAGATCCCGCTGATAGGTATATTTCTGAACCAGGGAGCGAATCGCGGATTCAGGAATGCCGCGGGCGCGAGCTACGCGTGCGACTTGGAACTCCGCCGCCGCCGGAGAAATCTCAGGATCCAGGCCTGAGGCGGAAGTGGTGAGCAGATCCACGGGAATCGATTGCGAGGGATTCTCCTCGTGCAGAGTTTTGGCGTCGGCCTGAATGCGGTCGATGAGCTTTTGGTTGGTGGGAGCGAAGTTGGTGCCGCCGGAGTTGGCGGCGTCATATCCATTGCCTGCGGCCGAGGGGCGCGGGTGGAAATATTTCGCTGACGTGAACGGCTGGGCGATGATGCGGGAGCCGACCGCTTCTCCGTTGCGAGTAATGAGCTGGCCGTTGGCCTTGTCTTTGAATAGCACCTGCGCCAGCGCGGTAATCAGCAGCGGATAAAGCACGCCCAGCAGAATCGTGGTGGCGATGGTCATCAGGAATGCGGTGATGAGATGTTTTTTCATTCGAGTCAATCCTCAGGCCAAGTGGGCCGCCGTGATCAGCATGTCGATCAGTTTGATGCCCACGAAGGGCGCGATCAATCCGCCGACTCCGTAGATAAAGAGGTTGCGGCGCAGCAGGGCCTCGGCGTTCATGGCGCGGTATTTCACGCCGCGCAGCGCCAGCGGAATGAGCGCGATGATGATCAGCGCGTTGAAAATGACCGCCGAAAGCACCGCCGATTGCGGCGTCTTAAGATGCATGATGTTCAGCGCGTTGAGCACCGGGAAGGTTACGGCGAACATGGCAGGAATGATGGCAAAATACTTGGCCACGTCGTTGGCGATGGAGAACGTGGTGAGCGCGCCCCGCGTCATGAGCAACTGCTTTCCGATTTCGACGACCTCAATCAGCTTGGTGGGATTGGAGTCGAGGTCGACCATGTTTCCGGCTTCTTTGGCGGCTTGCGTGCCGGTGTTCATGGCGACGCCCACGTCGGCCTGGGCGAGCGCGGGAGCGTCGTTGGTGCCGTCGCCGGTCATGGCGACGAGTTTGCCACCGGCCTGCTCGCTGCGGATCAGCTTTAGTTTGTCCTCGGGAGTGGCCTGAGCGAGGAAGTCGTCGACGCCGGCTTCGCGCGCGATGGCGGCGGCGGTGAGCGGATTGTCGCCGGTGATCATCACGGTGCGAATACCCATGGCGCGAAGTTGAGCGAAGCGGTCGCGGATTCCACCCTTGACCACATCTTTCAGGTGAATCACGCCCATGGCGCGGCGGTTCTCGGAAACCACAAGCGGCGTGCCGCCGGAAGAGGCGATGCGCTCGACGGAAGCACGCACTTCCTGGGGCATGGACGAACCGTTCTGTTCGAGGTAATGCGCGATGGATTCGGTAGCACCTTTGCGGATCTGGCGGCCATCCAGATTGACGCCGGACATGCGGGTCTGCGCGGTGAAGGGAATAAATTCCGCCTCGTGGGCGGCGAATTCGCGGCCGCGCAGCTGGTATTTTTCCTTAGCCAGCACCACGATGGAGCGCCCCTCGGGAGTTTCGTCGGCCAGCGAGGAGAGTTGCGCGGCGTCGGCCATCTCGGCTTCGGTGACTCCGGGAGCGGGTATGAATTCTGTGGCCTGGCGATTGCCGAAAGTGATGGTGCCGGTTTTGTCGAGCAGCAGCGTGTTCACGTCTCCGGCGGCTTCGACGGCGCGGCCCGACATCGCGAGCACGTTGTGCTGCACCAGGCGGTCCATGCCAGCGATGCCAATCGCCGACAAGAGGCCGCCAATGGTGGTGGGAATCAGGCACACCAGCAACGAGACCAGCACAAACACGGTCTGCGGCGATCCGGAATAGATGGCAAACGGCTGCAGGGTAACCACGGCTAACAAAAAGATGATGGTCAGCCCAGCCAGCAGGATGTTGAGCGCGATTTCATTGGGAGTCTTCTGCCGCGACGCGCCTTCCACCAGCGCGATCATGCGGTCGAGAAAAGTCTCGCCCGGATTCGAAGTGATTTTCACTTTGATGAAATCGCTGAGAACGCGGGTGCCGCCGGTGACGGCCGAGCGGTCGCCGCCGGCTTCGCGAATTACCGGCGCAGACTCGCCGGTGATGGCCGATTCGTCGACTGACGCTACGCCTTCGACGATTTCTCCGTCGCCGGGGATGAGTTCTCCGGCAGTCACGGAAACCATGTCGCCGGCGCGCAGCTTGGCGCTGGGAATCTCTTCGATCTTGCCGTTGCAATCAATGCGGCGGGCAATCGTCTCTGACCGGGCCCGGCGCAGCGTCTCTGCCTGCGCTTTGCCGCGGCCCTCGGCCATGGCTTCGGCAAAGTTGGCGAATAAAACCGTGAACCACAGCCACAAGGTGATCTGCAGGTTGAAGCTAAAGTCCGCGTGCGGATGGAGAATCAGGAGAACGGTGGTGATCACGCTGCCGATCTCGACCACGAACATGACCGGATTCCCCATCATATTTCGTGGGTTGAGCTTGAGCAGAGAGCTCCAGGCGGCGTTGCGAACAAGGTTCAGATCCCAAACCGATTTGCGATTGCTAGCCATAGTTTTTCTAGAAAGTCTTTCCCACGTTCATGAGAAGGTGTTCGAGAATCGGCCCCAGACTGAGCGCCGGGAAAAACGTGAGCGCGCCCAGAATCAGAATGACGCTGATCAGCAACAGCGTGAACAGCGGTGTGGTGACCGGAAAGGTGCCCAACGATGGCGGCACGTATTTTTTCTGCGCCAGGTTGCCGGCGATGGCCAGCATGGGAGTGATCATGAAGAACCGGCCCAGGAGCATGGTGATGCCGGTGGCAGTGTCATACCACAGCGTGTTGATCGGGCTAAGGCCTCCGAAAGCGGAGCCGTTGTTGCCGGCGGACGAGACAAAAGCGTAGAGAATTTCGCTGAGGCCGTGCGGTCCAGGATTGAAGATCGCCGCCGTCCCGAAGCCCTTAACTACCGAGATTCCGGTGAGCGAAAGAATGATCAGCGGGAAGACTAGCGAGACCAGCATCGCCATCTTTACGTCGTAGGCCTCGATCTTCTTACCTAGATATTCCGGTGTGCGGCCGACCATGAGTCCGGCAATGAATACGGCCAGCACGATGTAGATCAACATACCGTACATGCCGGAGCCGACGCCGCCGAAGATAACTTCGCTGAGCATAATGTTCACGAGCGGAACCATGCCGCCCAGTGGCGTGAAGGAGTCATGCCAGCCGTTAATGGCGCCGCAACTGGCGTCGGTGGTAACGGTGGCGAACAGAGCGGAGTTCGCGATGCCAAAGCGAGTTTCTTTGCCCTCCATGTTGCCGCCGGGTTGAGAACCAGTGGCGTGTTGCGCGATGGTGGAGGGATACAACGGATTGCCTTGCGCCTCCGCCCAATAGGCAACCGTGACTCCGGCAAGAAACAGGATTGCCATGGCCGACCAGACGGCCCATCCGTGGGCGGGAGAGCCGGTCATGCGACCGAGCGAGTAGGTGAGCCCGGCGCCGATGGCGAAAATGCAAAACATCTGGAAGAGGTTGGTAATGGGCGAGGGATTCTCGAAGGGATGGGCGCTGTTCGCGTTAAAGAATCCGCCGCCGTTCGTACCGTATTCTTTGATGATCTCCTGCGAGGCGACCGGGCCCTGCGCGATGGTCTGAGTGGTGACGGGGTCCATTACCGGCTTGCCGGCAGCGTCGACGACGGGCTTGCCGTCAGCGCCCACGCGCTGCACTTGCTGCGGCTCGACCAGTTTCACCGTATCATAGGGTCTGAGGTTCTGCACCACTCCCTGCGACACCAGGAACAGCGCTCCTACAATGCAAAATGGCAACAACACCCACAGGCAGCAGCGCACGAAGTCGACCCAGAAATTTCCGAGAGTCTGCATCTGGCGGCGGGCAATGCCGCGAATGAAGGCGATCGCCAGCACGATGCCAGTGGCCGCCGAGGCGAAGTTGTGAAATGCGAGACCAGCCATTTGGGTGAAATAGCTCATGGTGGTCTCGCCGGAATAGGCCTGCCAGTTGGTGTTGGTGGTGAACGACGCGGCGGTGTTCCAGGCGAGGTGCTCAGGCGTGACTGCCGCGAA
>CAWDBW010000039.1:0-254121 GCA_963800405.1 uncultured Acidobacteriota bacterium | reverse complement strand
CAGCGCGAACTCGAACTCGGACCTGAATCACGTCACCCTCCAGCGGCTTGCCGCCAACGGGAAAGTGCAGACGAAGACCTACAACTTGTACGACATCGACAAGAGCGGCGATCTCGCCAAGGACCCCATCCTGCAAAAGGGCGACACCGTCTACGTCCCGCAGGGCAAAGGCCGGGGTGACGCGCTTTCGCCGGCCGTCGGCATCTTCAGCATCCTGCGCTTGTTCGTGCCCTGATGCTGAACCGAATCCCCGAATCGTCCCCGCCCAGCTTCGGCGCCCCGGCTCGGGCGAGCACGTCCAGGACCCTTTCGGCCGGGACGTTGACGTACAGCGGCTCTGGAAAGCCGTGGTACGGCGGCGGAAGCTGTTCCTGTGGGTCTTCGGGGGCTTCTTCCTGCTCGTCTGCCTCTTCACGCTGCTCCAGCCGCGCTCGTTCACGACGGCGGTCAAGCTGATCGCGGGCTCTTCCGGCCAGGGGGGACCGGTGGAACAAGGCGGAACGCAGCTCCCCGTCCTCAACGCGCTGCTCGAAGCCAGGTGGAACGCGGCATGGAAGCCAGCTACGTCCGGTTGGAAAGCATGATTTAAGCTTAGATTGATCCAGGTTTAGATTGTGAAGCGTGCCACCGGAGCGCACGGCGGGTTCGGTCCGCGTGAGTTACGCTCCGGTGGATTTCTTGGTTCCGCCCTGGCCTTGGTTTTTGCGCCGGGGCTCTGTTTCCCCGAGCCTCCCACAATATCGGCGATGGTGGTGTGTTCCAGAATCTGCGCCGCGGCATCCCGCACCGCCAGAAATACTTGATAAAGCGCGCGGTGACTGGCGTCTTTCGCAATCAAACCGCGCAATTGCTCGGCATCGCCCAGGGGTGCCAGCGGACCATCCACCAGCCGGATAATGTCGCTCAACGGAATCTCTGCCGGATCGCGCCTCAGTTGGTAGCCGCCCCGCGCCCCGCGCACGCTGTCCACAATGCGCGCATTCTTCAATTCCAGCAGAATCAGTTCCAGGAACTTTTCCGGCAAACCGCTCTCCGCCGCGATATCCCGGATCTTGATCGCGCCCTGATCGCGCCGCCGGGCCAGCGTCATCATCGCCTGCAGCGCGTACAGCCCTTTCTGCGAGATCTTCAAATCAGCCGCCCCTCCCCGTGCCGCCCCTGATTGTGCTCCATTTCAAGCCCCTTGCCTAGCAACTTCGCAGCGAGCACACGTCGCCATCAATGCCGGAAAGAGCGTATTCGTCATGTTGATTTCGGAAAGACCCAACGCGGGATGCCGCCCGTCAGGTCGTGGCCACATCCAAAACACGATGACTGGCCACCGGGACGCTGCTCAAGCAGCGCTCATAGGTTTCGTACATACCTTCAAAAATGCGGTCCCACGAAGTTTCCATGGCCTGCCGGCGCGCTGCCACTCGCATGGCTGAGAGCAAGTCGGGCTGTGCCATCAGCCCCGCAGTGTAGGCGACGAACTCCTCGAAGTCGTGCGCAACGTACCCGGAACTCCCGTGCCGCACCGTAAACTGCGGCCCGCCGCGATCGGTCACCACCGCCGGCACTCCCGAAGCAAACGCCTCCAGCACGACCAAACCAAACGTGTCGGTTTCCGACGGAAAAGCCAGCATATCGAAGTTGGCGAAGGCACGGGCCAGCTCAGGTCCGGTCAGTACTCCGGTGAACTCCGCCTGCCGCATATTCCTCCGCAGCCATTCCTGCTCCCCGCCGTCCCCCACTACCACGAAATGAAAATCGCGGCAGCCCCGCTCGATCAGCGCCTGCTCCAGCCGGGCCAGCGAGCGCACGCTTTTCTCCGGAGTGAGCCGTCCCACGTAACCGATGCGAAACGGTCCATCCTTCCGGTCGCGATGGGCGGGGCTGTAAACCGCCGTGTCCACGGCGTGCGACATCAGGTAGCAAGGCTTGCCCGTCGCGGCCTCCAGCACTCGAATCATTTCCTGATTAGGCGCAAACAGCAGCCGCGGAATTTTATAGAACCGCGCGGACGCCCGAAAACTCAGGCGTTCCGTTACCTCCGCCAGTTTTCCAGCGACCGCCTCGGGCAGGGCCGACACCGCCGCCGCCATGCGCCGCCGCGCAAACTCGTGAATATTGGTTTGCCACGTCGCCGCCAGCGGAATCTTCATCTTGTAGGCGACATACGCTCCCAGCGTGCCCGCATCGCTCGGCCCCGTGATTTGCACCACATCGGGACGGAAGTCGCGCAGCAGCGGTTCCAGTTTCCGGTAATGTCGCAGGAAGAGCAGATCGTAATCGTGCGCCCGGTCGAGCGCAAATTTCACCGGACCACGCTCCAGTTGAACGCGAGTAACCGGCCCGGAGCTCACCACCTCGTGCCGCGGGCCCGCATGCACCATCAAAAATGGCCTCTGCTGGCGGAGCGCGAAAGCTTCGAAGTGCCGGCTGGTCTGGGCCACGCCGTCTATTTCATGGTAGACGCAGGGAAAATACGCGACTCGCGCATTTTCTTTCTTCACGACAGCGCCTCGGACGATACCGCCTTGGGTGACACGGCCTCGGCCGCAATCGTCTCCGTCGATCTTTCCTGAGGCAGTTCCCGAACCATCCCGCGCCGGAACATCCGCTCCATCGCCCGTTGTACCGTCGCAATCTCCAGCAGACGCACGCCCGACAAGATCTGTTCCACATAGCGCGGCGGCGCCTTCCATAGCGTCGAGATCGGCCGGTCCGGCCCCCCGTTCGCGTCGGGATGAAAAATCCGTTCATCCCACCGCTGCGAACCAATCGGATACTCCGGGTAATTGCGGATCACATCCAGCAGCGTTCGCGTAGTCCGGATGTTTACCGGCTCCGTATACTGCGGCATCAGCAGCACGTGGCTGCGCTGTTCCTGCCCGAATTTCACTCACAAATTCGCCAAAGGTTTCAGCCGCGGTCAGGTTCAGCGCCCCGCTGGCTTCGCATCCATGCCGATCTCCGCCGGAAACCAGCGGCCGTTGCCAATGCTCCGCCAGTTTACGCACCCGGTTGTTTTCCCTGGTGCTGCGCGCGGCGTTGATTTCAAAGGCATGCAGAAAATGCGCCGCACCGCTCAAGAATCGATCCAGCACCTGGCCCTCCCGGTGCACTCCCACGCAGCTCTGCGTCCACAGCGGGTGATTGAACACCACCAGCACAGTCGGCAACTCGTCGAGCATAGCCAACAGCTCGATCAAACGCCGGTCATTTGGATTCCGGGTATACCCGGCCAGCTCGTCCATCATGGCCAGCGCGTGACGGCTGGGCAGATTGTGCACGCCCAGGTGAAAAATCGTTCCCTGGAACGGGACGCTCCACTCCAGCGAGATCGGCGTCTTTGCCGTTTCCCGCTCCGCCCGCA
Source organism: uncultured Acidobacteriota bacterium (assembly GCA_963800405.1). Lineage (GTDB taxonomy): Bacteria > Acidobacteriota > Terriglobia > Terriglobales > Acidobacteriaceae > Sulfotelmatobacter. The sequence goes on along the minus strand of CAWDBW010000039.1, from coordinate 250,763 downwards.
GCATCAGCGGCGCTTCAATGTTGTCGTGATCCGTCAGCGAGACCAGGCTCTTCAGCCCGAGCGTATTCTCGATCTGATTTCTTTCCGTCTCGTACGCCAGCTTCGGCGTCAGCGGCGGAGTCCAGTAAGCCCGCGAGAAGTCCACCGGGATGCGGGCCTTCTTGCATTGCTTTTGCAGAGCTTGATGCAGCATGGGCCCCTTGCGGGCCAGCTCTGGTATGAACTGCAGGCTTTCCTTGGAGCGGTTGGTGTGACCGTGAAGAGAAACCGCGGCCTGTGTATCCCGGCCAAGGTCCGGTCGATGCCAGAAGCAAGAGAGTTTTGTTTCGGCCATTCGTAGTCTGAGGTACGGGAACGTTAATTCTAGCCTAGGACAGCTTCCTTAGCGATTCTTTCTTTGCAGGGACTGTCCCAAGAAAGGAAGTTAGATGCTTGTCTCCCTCGCGTTCAAGACTAATCGACAGAGAATATCTTTTGGCATCAAGCTAGCTACCATCCGTTACCGTCGTCACTGGGCACGTCCTCGCTCTGTGCTATACTGTCGTTGACGCTTTTTCCACGGTTTGCTCGTGACGCGGTGGTCCCTCGTTGGATCAGATTCATCTCCGCCTTTCCTGCCCGCCGTTCAGTTCCAGCGTGAAATCAAATTGAATGCGAGCGGCATGAACGCTTCCCGTGTATTCGTGTATCGACCTGTATATCACGTGCATACGACGTGCATATTATGGCGTGCACTATGACGATCAGGCCCCTCCAGAAAGAAACAACCTAGAATGACCACATTTACAGAACTGCCCTTGTCTGCTCCCTTGCAGCAAAAGTTAGCGGCAGCTCAATTCATTACCTTAACGCCCATCCAGGAGCGCGCCATCCAGCCCGCTCTCGAAGGCAAAGACGTTATCGGCACCGCCCAGACCGGAACCGGCAAAACTCTCGCCTTTCTCATCCCGGTCATCGAAATGCTCCGCAACGAACCCTCAGCCCACGCCAGCGCTCTGGTGCTTCTGCCCACACGCGAGCTGGCCATGCAGGTTCACGAGGTGTATGAGAGCCTGCGCTCCAAGAACATGCCCCAGGCCTCGCTGGTCATCGGCGGCGTGTCTGAGAAAGCCCAGATCCAGGGCCTGCGCGGCTCTTCTCTCATCATCGCCACTCCCGGTCGCCTGCAGGACCTTAACGACCGCCGCTTCGCCGACCTGCGTCACATCAAGCTGCTCGTGCTCGACGAAGCCGATCGCATGCTTGACATGGGATTTCTTCCCGCCATCCGCCGCATTTTGGCTCTTTTGCCGAAGACTCGTCAGACTCTGTGTTTCTCGGCCACGCTCGAAGCCTCCGTCGCCGGACTCGTGCATGAATACATGCGCGATCCCGTCCGAGTCGCTCTGGGCTCGGTCCTGAAGCCGGCCGAAAGCGTGGAACTGAAAGCCTACGAAGTCCGTCCCGGCGAAAAGCTCGACGTGCTCCGCCAGCTTCTCTACGGCGAAAAAGGTCAGACGCTCATCTTCACCCGCACCAAGCGCGGCGCCCAGCGCCTCGCCCAGGAACTGGCCCGCGACGGCTTCACCGCCACCATGATTCACGGCGATCGTTCCCAGTCCCAGCGCAATGGCGCCCTCAGCGGATTCCAGGAAGGCCGTTTCCAGGTGCTGGTCGCAACCGACATCGCCTCTCGTGGCCTGCATTGCGACGACGTCGCCCACGTCATCAACTATGACCTGCCCAAGATGGCGGAAGACTTCATTCACCGCGTCGGCCGCACCGGACGCGCCGGATTGTCGGGCCGCGCCACCACCCTGGCCGCCGGAGTTGAAATCGTCGAACTCCGCAACATCGAGCGCACCCTGAAACTCCGCATCGAGCGCATGCAGATGGACCCCTCGGGCGCAACCCAGCCCCGCCGCTCCGTCCAAAACACCCTGGCCTCCCGCACCCTGACAGCCCTACCCGGCGAGGTCTTCGTCTAAGAATTAGTTTGAAAAGTGAGAAGTTCATGGGAAAACGGGTGCCCCATTTCTCGCGCACTTTGCGAAAGGTGGGGATTTCCCCTACTCAAGAGTTATCGCTAATCACCTCGGCCGTCGTTCGTCAGCTTCGATTCGCTCCGCGGGCATTGAGCCGCGACCAAGGTCAATGAGTGTAATGGCGATGTTACGCCAACCATCGCCAGCGGTATATGTGACAGCGCTTAGCGTGTCCCTCGGCGCAAGATAACCACCCGAGTCTGGATTTCCGCAGCTTCACGGTTGCGGACCGGGTAGTAAAGGTGTCGAAGAAAGACTCATCTCTGCGGTGCTTCGGGCGCAGGCGAACCCGGACCGAAGAACTGCATCTTCCCAGGCTTCAGATCCTTCTGCATCTCGTCGTACAAGAACGGCGTGTAATCGCGGTCGGAAATTTTTGCCGGATCCGCCTCATCCCATACCGGCCCTCCCCCCATGACGGCAGCTCGCCGTTGCAGTTCCGCCATGTAATCCTTGTTCAAGAAAGTCTCAACCGGTCTCGGCTCGCTCAGTAACAAGTCCCGCGGGCCAAGGTAGAGATAGGCATCCGCCATTTTTGAAAACCTTTTCTCCTCAGTCGGAATCGGCTCTAACGGCTTGCCGCCCGGCCCTTTCCCGAAGAAGACATTTCCGGAAGAGTAAGTCTTGTCGAGCAGGTCCGCCAGCCAGGTTCCAGCCATCTGCTGCACGAGCGACGGAACCGGCCAGGAAGCCATCCGCGCTTCGAGTTCGTTGTTGTACTTAGCGAAGGGCGACCCGTTGCCAAACCCCTCGTGATCAGCGATCACCAGGGTAACGCCCGCATAATCTTTCTCATAAAGTTCCACGGCAGTTCCATCGCCTTCCAGTTCTCCCCGATGATAAAGATGCCCCACCCCAAAAAGCATAAGCGCCTTACGGTGTTTCGAGAGCACCTCTTTCTTCATCACCGAGGCGATCGCAGGATCGCGCATCATGAATTGCCTGTGGTCCTCCTTCGCCTTGGTCCAATCAATCGGAGGATCGCCGCCCAGAACGCGAAGTTTTTTCCCCGGAGGAAGTTTCTGATTGATACGCCGCACCAGGGGAAAAAGCTGCTCGTAAAACGCCGTGACGCCACACATCGGCTGAGTCGTATTGCGCCACACCTTGCGGACTTCGCCCAGCGGCACATCGTCGCCGGCAATATAACGGTCGAGGGTGGGCTGGTCTAAGGAATTGCCGCATTCCACTACGACATCGTTGATCTTGCTCGGAAGGCCGGGATTGCGGATAAGGTTGAGAATAAAATCGTCGAGGTCCTGATTTCCGTGTGCCGCGCCGATTCCAACGACTTCGTATTTGTCAAAGGCGGCGAGAATCGCCTTCGTGGCGTCCTCCGGCTTCGGATCGCTTCCGGTTAAGTGCGGCGGTCTTACGTCGGCCATCTCCGGCGGGGGCAGGGGGATTTTGCCAATTTCTTGGCCTGAGGATGCTTGAATGAAACCGAGTGCCAGAAGCACAAGGAAAACAGTTCCCATTAGCGGCTTTTGCATGCTTCTTTTTCTCCTGTAAAACCGCGGCGCGAGTGCTCCGAAGATTCTACTCGGCAAAGAGCGACAGTGCGGGCCGGGCGAGCCTTTTTAGGATATGCGAGGGTTGTGTCTTTCCGTGGCACACAGCACGACGACTGTTGTAACCAGGCGATTACACTCAGAACCCCCGGTCAGGGGCATGATGAGTGTAATGGCGATTTTGCAATAGCTGAGCCACTGCTCCGGTATCATTCTGAGATGCGGAAGCTCTGCCTGCTTGTCATCCTCGCCAGCTGTAACCTCGTAGCTGCTCAAGAAAACGCACTGACTAAACAATTTGCAGGGTGCTACGTGTTGCATGCCGTGGCGCGGCATCCGGCTTTGAACAGCGCCGATGATGTTTTGCCAAAGCGATTTCAGCTGACCAGTCGCCCATTTCCATATCACACCGACTCGGCTGGAGGGATATTCGTGGCGCGAAATCTGGACTCAAAAATACGTTGGGACATGTCGCCATCGTCTTGGACGGTGACTGACGATGGTTACCTCCAAATCATCTGGAGCACAGGCTATGTTGGATATGGAATGCGGCTGGGCTGGTCGAAAGGCTCCTACCGAGGCACAGCACATTATTGGACTGACACCGATCCGCTGCCGCTCGACGTATTCACCACTCGCAACTCTACGGCAGTGCACGTCGACCGCGTTGAATGCAAAGATTCGGAGAAGTAGGGTTTCCAATTCTCGGTCATGGTGGCGGGAACATGATAACTGTTGTAAGCAGGCGATTACACTCATTGACCCAATCCGAACCCAAATAAAAATCGCCGGAGCCCTGAAGCTCCGGCGATTCCCCTAACCTGAATTACTGCCCGATCTTACCGCTGGGCAAAAACACTTCCGGCGCTCCGGGTTCATCCTCGGCCCCGATGCGGAACAGCGCTGCCTGTGCTTCGGCATGCTCGCGCAGTTCCTGCATCTCGTCGACGACGACACCCTCTTCCGGCTTGTTCTCTTTCCGCTGCACCCTGCGCTCGGCCTTCTCGCGCTGTTTCTGTTGCCGCGTCTGTTCCTTCTGGCGTTTAGTAAAGGTTGATCGTCCTCGTGGCATTCACAATTCCTCCTGGTTCTTAATGCTTCGATCTTTATTGCTCGCGCCTCCGGTCCGCACGATCCGCGTCCGGCATCTTCCCGAAAATCCAGAAACTACCAGCGTGGTTCGCGCGGCTGGCGGGCATGTCCCTGATAGTCGTCGCGCCCGCGTCCCCCGCCACCACCACCGCCAAACTTCTTGCCACCGCCGCCGCCCCCGCCACCACTCCGCGGACGGTCCGTCTTGGGTTGCGCTTCGTTGATCTTCAACGCGCGCCCACCCAGTTCGGTTCCGTTCAGTGCCGCAATGGCCTTATCGGCTTCGGCGGCATTCGTCATTTCTACGAACCCGAATCCCCGGGCTCGCCCGGTCTCCCGGTCCGTCACGATGCTGACTTTTTCCACCGCACCGTGCGCCTCGAACACCGTTCGCAATTCCGACTCGGTCGTGCTGTGGGGCAAATTACCTACGTATAGGTTCTTCATTGCAGTTCCTCTCTAAGTAAATCATCTAAATTCCTGTTCCCCGAAGCTCGGGTTTCCAAAGTTCTGGGTTCTAAAGTTCTGGACTGCGCGGCCACCCGCTTCACTTCCCTGGTTTCCATATCGCGCGGCACCACTGGCCGGTCCTGGGTCGCTTGCGAGCGGGCGTGCGACAGCGACCGCACCGCCGAAATTCGCCGCGAAGCTTCCAGAATCCCCCACCGTTGTGTCACGCCCCCAGGCAGCTCCGCCGCCAGCGCCGTCTTCACGTCGCCCCACGGAGCTTGATCTCCGCTCGCCTGAACCCGGGGCGCTCGGTCCGCGTTGGGGACATCCGCCAGATAGCCCGGCTTCCCCACCAGAAACGAAATCTGCTGCGGCGGCTTGGCCCGGCGCATGTCGTCACAGAATTTGTCCCGGTGTCCCAGCCCGCTTTCCATGTCAATCAGCACCAGGCTGTAAAGATCGGCACGCCACCACGACCGCGCCTCGCTGACGTCGGCCGCACAATCCACTTCCATGCCCAGCTTTCGCATGGACTCGGCGCGCCGGTCGCGCATGGTCGCCGAAGCATCCAGCAGCAGCACGCGCTTGTTCTTCAGCTTACTGGGCAGCGCTGACAGCGGCAGCCCCAGCAGCGGAGCGCTCATGCCACCACCGGCTTCGGCTCCAACACCACTCCTGCGGCAACCGGTTTCGCGGGCAGATCCGCGTTCTTCAGCAGTTTGCGGTTGCGCATCCGCTTCGCGGCATTCTGCTTCCGCACTCGGTTGAATCTCGATTTGTCGCCGTTAACTCTGGACATATTGAACTCCTGTCATTCGGGCAGGTTGGTGAACCGTTGTCCTGCTGGGACGATTCCGCGTGGGACCGCAAACCAACGCGACCCACACGAACTCAGCTCCTCAAAACGAACTCGTCAGTATGCGACGGGTTGAGTGATGCAGACGCGTGCTGCCCGGCCCAGAGCATCGAGTCCAGACTGAATTATTCAGGAGCACGCCCTGCCGCAGAAAAGACGCCTCTCGATCTCTCAATCGCGAAGGCGTAAATAGGGCTTAGGTCTTCGAGGTTAAGTAACTCAAGTATACGCTGTTTGCCGTTATCGTGCGCCGAGATCGCAGCTCCACCCCGGTGTCAGGTTCTCGGGGCGTCACCCTGAGCGGAGCCGTTCTTCAGGCGAAGCGAAGAGCCTGCCCTGAGCGAAGTCGAAGGGATCTCGCGCGCCGAGCACGTGCCAGACGACACGTCCCCCACTCCAAGGTCCGAGGTCTATAGTCCGACGTCCGAGGTCCGGACGTCGGACGCCGCTCCCGGCCCGCGCTCGCATTCTGCTTGCTAATGCGCTCATCTCCACGTATTATTAAGTGGTACGTTAGTCCGAGTCGGACGTGAGCAGTTCTCGCCTCAACAGCCAGTAACCTCTCGCAGTACCTCCGAATCTCTCCAGCGTAAAATCGATTCACATTAAAGGAACACCTAACACATGGCAGAACAAGGAACAGTAAAGTGGTTTAACGACGCGAAGGGCTACGGCTTCATCAGCCGCCAGTCCGGCGAAGACGTTTTTGTGCATTTCTCGGCGATTCAAGCGGGCGGCTTCCGTAGCCTGCAAGAGGGCCAGACCGTGCAGTTCGACGTGACCAAGGGCCCCAAGGGCTGGCAAGCTGAGAACGTCCAGCCGCTGTAGACCATCCCCTGATTTTCGTAAAAACGAAGCAAAAAGGCGATCTCCAACCAGAGATCGCCTTTTTCACGTTTGCACGAATGTACGAAATTCTTTTCGGCCCTGTCATCCCGACCGCAGCCGGAGCGCCAGCGACGGCGCAGTGGAGGGACCTGCTGTTTCGCGAGGCCGCGCACGGCATCAGCACTCCCGCCAGCCGCGAAGCGGCGCAAGAATGCAGCCCACGGCGCAAGCCGTGGGTGACTGAATCAAATGAAGAAATCAGCCCCGAAGGGGCGAAAGAAAAATCAATGGTGCCATCGAAGGGACTCGAACCCCCACACCCTTGCGAGTACATGGACCTGAACCATGCGCGTCTGCCAATTCCGCCACGATGGCAAGTGGACTTTCATTGCAGCGGCGACCCATCGTCGCCGTGTCAGGAAGACCTACGACATCTATTCTACAGGCACGACGCCGCCTGTCAAACCGACCTAGCCCCTGGATCGTGGCTCCATTTCAAAATCCGCTCGATCCTCTGTCATCCTGAGCGCGGCGACAGCCGGGCGAGGGACCTTACGCCCGCCGACACCGCTGATGCCGCAGATGGGAACGCCCGCGCTTCGTGCAGCGCGGGCGCTCCTCGCATCAGCGCAACCAATGTACAGGTTTCGTAGGGTCCCTCCGGAGCGCTAGGGCGCGCTCCTGCGGGATGACATCCGTCGTGTGAATCCGCAGGAGCTAAAACTCAAACTAATCTCAGCAGCGGCTCCAGCAAATCGAGAATCAGGTCGCCCGCTCCTACTCCAGCTTCGCCGTCATCGTAATCTTCGCGTTCAATACCTTCGACACTGGACAGCCTTTCTCCGCCGCCTCCGCACACTTCTGAAACGTCGCCGCATCCGCCCCCGGAACTTTCCCCACCACGTCTATGTGGCTCTCGGTGATCGTCCATCCTGAATCCAGCTTCTCCATCGTCAGCGTGATGTTGGTCGAAATGCTCTCCGCGGTCAGATTCGCGCCGCCCAGCTGCACCGACAGCGCCATCGAAAAACATCCCGCATGCGCCGCCGCAATCAGTTCCTCGGGATTCGTTCCCGCCCCATTCTCAAATCGTGAAGTGAACGAATACGGGGTATTGTTCAAGGCCCCACCCGGCGCCGAAATCACGCCCTTCCCATCCTTCAACCCACCCTTCCAAACCGCGCTCGCCTTGCGTTGCATGAATCGTCTCCTAAGTTATGATTTCCCCAAGCTGGCCCCAATTGTAGACGGAATCTGCCAGACCTGTCAGCGTGCGGAATCCTCCCGGCACGAGCGAGCGGTCTGCACCGGTTTTACGCCGGTCTACGTCGGTTCTACGTCGTGAAGACCGCCTTCCACGAATCGAATCTCCTGGTGAAGAACACGGCTTCACGGTTTGCTTGAAAAACTGGGTTTTGGGGTGGCGCAGCGCTTTCAGCGCTGCGATAAAGCCCGTCTTTTCTGTGAGGGCTTCAGCCCCGCGGGCCTCCGCAGCCAGCTTTTGGGCAAGCGGTTCAGCCGGCCCAACCGGGCTCGTTTTCACATTCTCGTAAATATACCTTGACACGTATATGCTCGATGGAGTATATGAAGAGAGTGGAATCCGTATTCGAAATCATTGCCGAGCCAAATCGCCGCGCAATCCTGACCCTGCTGGTCTCGTCAGAACAGTCGGTGGGAGAGATCGAGCGTCAACTTCGCATGCCGCAACCCACCGTGTCCAAGCACCTGCGCGTGCTGCGCGACGCCGGTTTCGTGGAATCTACGGTGGACGCGCAGCGCCGTCTCTACCGGCTGAAACCCGAACCATTTCAGGAGCTCGATTCCTGGCTGGCGCAATTCCGGCGGTTCTGGTCCGCTCACGTAGACGCTCTCGAACGCCACCTTGATCGGATGGATCAGGATCGCAAGGATCGGGATCGCATGGATTACGACTGCAAAGATCAGAAAACAGCAACGAAGAAAAATACCCAGAAGAAGACAACGCGGCCCAAACCGCGTACGTGATAAAGGAGGAACGAAATGAAAATCAAAGTGACCAGCCTATACGTGGACGACCAGGATAAGGCCCTGCGCTTTTATACCGAAGTACTGGGCTTTGCCAAGAAAGCCGATTTCAGTAACGGCCCCTATCGCTGGCTGACGGTGGTCTCGCCCGAGGAGCCCGACGGCGTTGAACTGCAGCTCGCGCTGAACAACGACGCCGCGGCCAAGACTTATCAGCAGGCGATCTTTCAGCAGGGCCAGCCCGCGATCATGTTTTTCACCGACGACGTCAAGGGCGACTACGCGCGGATCAAAGCGCGCGGCGCCGAGTTCACCATGCCGCCCACCGACGTGCCCGGCTCGACCATCGCGAAGCTGAACGACACCTGCGGCAACCTCATTCAGCTCACCCAGTTGGCGCGCTGGTAGGGCGTGATCTTCAGCAGGAGATACAGCAGGAGATAGAGCAGGAGGAGATATGAGCGATCACGAGCAGTATTCAATGGGTCCGGCCAGTGCCGTGCAGGTCAGCCGCCCCTGGTCCGCTCACGTGGATGCTCTCGACCGCCACCTCTCGGGCAACACCTGGGCCATGGCGGCCATCAGCGTGGTGCTGATCGCGTATCCGATCGCGCGGACACGCGCCGGAAAAAGTGTGGCAGGCGCTGACCGACCCGGCGCAACTGCGCGAGTGGGCTCCTTTCGTGACCGATGCCAGCCTGGGTGCGATTGGAACGGTGCAGCTGACTTGGGTTGGAAATCCCCAGCCGATTGCAACCAAAGTCACGCGAGTCGAAGCTCCGAGGGCGCTCGAGTATGGCGATATGCGCTGGGAACTCGAGGCCTCCGGCGGCGGCACGCGCCTGACGCTGTGGGCCAAGATCGATCGCCGCTTCATCTCGATGGGTGCTGCCGGGTGGCACATTTCTTTCGATGTGCTGGAGTACCTCCTCAGCGGAACTCCCCTCGGCCGCATCGCTGGCGCCGATGCCATGAAGTTCGCCGGCTGGCAGCGGCTGAACGCCGAGTACGCCCAGCAGTTCGGTGTCAAAGCGCCCAACTGGCCGCCGCCGGCGGCTCAAAAATCGTGATCGAGGGCGATCGCAAAGCTTGACGAAGAGACCTAGAAAGGAGTGACGTCATGGCCACATCAGACAATACAGCCATAACCGTGAGCCGAGGTTTCACACGTTCGGTTTTTCGCTGGATTCACCTCGTTTTCAGCATTCCGATACTCGGTTACATCTATAGTCCGTTTGACAAGATTCCACAGTACGCCTTCCGCACTCGGTATGTCTTTGTTCCTGCAATGATCCTTTCGGGCTTGTGGATGTGGAAAGGCCATGTCGTTCGACGACTTCTTTCGAAGAGATCGGCGAGTGGCGCTGCTTCGTACTCCAACCTGTGATCGTCGAATCGATGAACGACGAAGTTCGGAAAGGGATGAAAGCCATGACAAGCGTAACTCTCTCAAAGAAACAATGTGAAGAAATACTCAAAACCTTAAGGGCGCGTTTTGAGAAAAACATGAAGCGCCATCCAGGTCTTGCGTGGGCCAAGGTGCAGGCAAAGCTGGAAGCCAATACTGAAAAACTGTGGCCACTCCACGAAATGGAAAGAACCGGCGGTGAGCCGGACGTGGTTGGTCACGATAAAAAGACGGGTGAATACGTTTTTTACGATTGCTCCGCCGAGAGTCCTAAGGACCGCAGAAGTCTTTGCTACGACCGGGAAGCGCTGGATTCCAGAAAAGCAAATAAGCCCAAGAACAACGCTGTTGATATGGCAGCCGCCATGGGCATCGAGCTTTTGACGGAAGAACAATATCGCGAACTGCAGACACTGGGCGAGTTCGACACGAAAACGTCGAGCTGGGTGAAAACGCCTTCTGCTATCCGAAAACTCGACGGCGCGCTCTTTTGTGATCGCCGCTTCAACACTGTTTTCGTGTATCACAACGGTGCGGAATCTTACTATGCCGCCAGGGGGTTCCGGGGCTGGCTAAAGGTCTAGTTAGACCCAATCTCATTTCTTACACGGGCACGGGTGGCCCTCGCGTCACTGACAGCTTCAAGCTCCTCAGTAAAAATCCGAGCAGCTCAAATAAAAACCGCACTGCGGACACTTCAACTTGCACCGGCTTTCCCGCAGCTTCGCTGAGCAGTTCGGACAATACTGCCCCGGATCAGCTTGTATTCGATCGCCGTGAATGGGATCGACCTGAATTGGATCGACCCGAATTGGATCGACCGCCCTCGCTCCCGCCCCATGTCCGCGCTCAACCCCCGCCGGTGCTGCCGCTAGTTCCTGGCCCATGTTCACCGACCGTACTCCCCGCTCCGGCCGCGATGCAAGTGCAAATCTCGATTCCGCAGCGGACCAGGCTGGCCGCACACTCTCGGCCCGACCTCATCATTTTGCCGCGATTATGCTGCCCGATCGCTCACCGCCAGCGCTGTGCGGCTCCAGCAATCCGCCATCAGCCGCCAGGCGCCCAGCCGCTTCCACACCTTCACATAATTCCCGCGCTCCGGCAGCACCAGTCCGTCCGCCTTCCGCACCACTGAAAAGCGTCCAATCTCCATCGCCATGTCGCCGGAATGTTCCACGCGCGTAGTCTCCAGGCGCAGATCGCCGTATCCCGACTCCCCTAACTGGCGCAGGGCGCGCTCCACCGCCTTTTGCCCGTGCGCACCTTCAGCATGCGTAGCCATTAGCACGCCGTCACTGGCGAACAGGCCCGCGGCCTGATCGTAGTTTCCGGTGTTGAACGCCATGGCGAAATCTTGAGACAGGTTGCGGAGTTGAGACTCTACGTCAAACACACGCGAGTCCGGCTGGGAACTCGAGTAAGGCCGGTACATCTACTACCTCCTGGGGGAAGGCACAGCAGACTCGCCAACGGTAGAAAACGAGTCCACCCAAAGCGCGTTTATTCTAGCGCAAAACCAAAGCATGCAAAGAGAAAAGTTTTCCTCGCCGCCTGGATCGATAAAAGTGGATCAATAAAAATAAAAGTGGATCGGCAAAATCAGGGATTCACGAAGCCGGGCATTCAAGAAACACACCAGCAACATCCGTTCCGGGGATTATCTCTCCAGCGGAGCCGAGCGGCTGGGCAGCCGCAATGCGGCTTCCACGCTGGTCGCCCCCAGGGAAGGTTTCGACCCATCCGCTTTCACTCCCGGAGTCTGGCGCGCCGCGATCTGTCGCTTCACTCGTTCCATCAGCAGCACAAGTTTTTTCGACTCGTGTTCGCGCTCGGCTTGCTTGCACATCTGTTGAAAATCGCGTGGAGCGTAGGCTACTCGATTGGTCATAGGGAGAATGATTCCTCCTACCAAGGAGAAGGCATAGCCTAACCGATCCCCCGCAACTTGCCAAGCCCCCACGACTCTCGCCGGTCCGAGACCGCGATTCTGAAAACTTCCACGTTTACTCTACAGTGAATAGATCAACTCCGTCCCCAGCACAGCCTTGAGCGCCCGCGAAGATTATCTTCGCTCGAAATCCTCTCCCCCCGCCGGAAACACGCCGCCAGCAGGGCCTCTCCCTGCACGGTTCGCAATCGCTGCCCTGCACGCCCTGCCCGTTCGCCATTGTCTCCGAAGGTACATGACCTTAGTGACCGTTGAGCCGGTGGCCAATTTGCATAAAATCACTGCAAGGCGCATTTTCGCCTTGCCCGGAGAGAGCGCGTGTTCGACCGTAAGATTCTAAGCGTCTGTCTGTTTGTCCTTGCCAACGTCTCCCTGGCGTCGGCCCGCGATCTCGCGATCGTCTCCAACAAGCTGAACTCGTTTTCCACCATCACTGTGCCGGATCTCGTGAAGGTCTGCAAAGGACAATCCAGCCGCTGGCCGGATGGCAAGCCGGTCACCTTCATTATGCGCAGCCCATCGACGCCGGAGATGAAATTACTGCTGGAAAAAATTTACGAACTGCCCGAAGCGCAAGCCAAGGACGTCATCGCCGCTGCCAACCAGGGCCGCGCCGGTCACCCGGCCGTCATGATCGTCGATTCCGATGAGGATCTGGTCGAGAAAGTAGCATCCATCCCCGGCGCAGTCGGCGTCGTGGACGTCTACGCCATTAACAGCAGCGTCGCAGTCGTCAAGGTTTCCGGAAAACTCCCACTCGAGCCCGGATACCTGCTGCACGGAAATTAACCTATTCCACCGAGCCGACTCGAACGCCGCACTGATGGGCATGGGTACCGATTGCATGGGTCTTGGTCAAGGTTTTCATGAGTAAAGAAGAAAAAGTTCCGGAAGAAAAAGCTCAAGCCGCTGCTGCCGCTGCCGCCGGAAGCGGCACGCGTTTGCCCGCCAGCGCGCCCGCCGGCAAGGGCAACTTCACCCGCCGCTTTCCCCGTTTCATCCTCGACGTCCGCCTGCAAGTCAAAATGTTCCAGGCCGGCGAGTTCCGCACCTGCTGGGGACGCTCCACCGAAATGGGCCAGGACGGCATCGGAGCCACCCTCACCGGCAGTCTCGAAACCGGCGAGATCGTCACTCTCGAAATTCCCCTGCCCCTCGCTCCCTATCCCATCAAAGTTCGCGCCATCGTCCGCTACCGCCAGGGCCTGCGCTACGGATTCGAATTCCTCACTCTAAACGAAGGCCAGCGCGACACCATCCACCGCGTCTGCGAGTACCTAGCCAGCCGAACCTAAACAGAGATCATTTCGGAACGACAGGCTGTTTGCTGATCTCAGTGTTGTTTACAGCTTGTCATTCCGAGCGAAGCGAGGAACCTGCTTTCTCGTCCGCGACCACCGCCCCCGCTGTTCCCCCCCGCGCTATAATCTCCCTCATCACTTGCATCGAAACCCAGCGTCCCGTCATCTCAAACTTTGGAGGACCTAATCATGGCTCACGAACTGCCCCCCCTGCCCTACGCCTACGACGCACTCGAACCCATCATCGATAAACAAACGATGACCCTGCACCACGACAAGCACCATGCGGCCTACGTAGCGAATTTGAATGCCGCTATCGACAAGCATCCCGAACTCGCCGGCAAATCCGCCGAAGACCTTATCCGCGACCTCAACGCCATCCCTGAAGACATTCGCGGCGCCGTCCGCAACAATGGCGGAGGCCACGTCAACCACACCATGTTCTGGAAGATCATGAAGCCCCAGGGCGGCGGCGATCCCACCGGCCCCATCGCCGAAGTAATCACCAAGACCTTCGGCACCTTCAAAGATTTCCAAACCAAATTCAACGACGCCGGCGTCAAGCAGTTCGGCAGCGGATGGGTCTGGCTCGCCGGCAAGCCCTCCGGCGAAGTCCAAATCCTCAGCACCCCCAATCAGGACAATCCCATCTCGCAAGGCCTCTACCCTATCTTCGGCAACGACGTCTGGGAGCACGCCTACTACCTGAAATACAACAACCGCCGTCCCGAATATCTCGCCGCCTGGTGGAACGTCCTCAACTGGGACGAAATCAACAAACGCTACGCCGCCTTCAAAGCCGGCAAAGCGGCGCATGAGCCAGCACTAGCCCACCGCTAAGAACGAAACCTGCCCGACCGGGTGCCCCATTTCTCGCGCACCTTCTGCGCGAGAAGTGGGGATTTTTATATCCCTCCAGTGCTCAGTAGTTTTCCTCTGTGACCCTCCGTATCCCATGTGGTAAACGCCTTCGAAGTCAATCGAACCGCCAGCACACCGACGCCGTATCATTTATCGCGCATGTCACTATCCCGCCGCTCCCGTCTTGCGCTCCTAGCCGTCATCCTCTACCTCGCCCTCTGCACCGTCGGTGGAATCTATCTCGCTGACGGCACCCTCCACCCAGCGCGCCGTCCTCTCACCGTGGAGGAAAGTATCGCCGCGTTGGAGATCGCGAAAACGTTAGACACCAACGTCATCGACGATTCGATCTCCACTCCCGACGCCGCCACCCTCCGCGCCTGGCTCATCATCCCGCACCACTACAACGACGACGCCGTCCTCCTCCTCCACGGCCTCGGCGACAACCGTCTCGGCATGACGGGATATGCCCAACTCTTCCTGGCCCAGCGGATTCACCATCCTCCTACCTGACGCCCGCGCCCACGGCACGAGCGAAGGTGAACTCGCGATCTATGGACTCCTCGAGCGCAACGACATCCACCAGTGGGTCGATTTCTTGGACAATGAGTTCGAACCTCAACTTCATCCCCACTGCATCTTCGCCCTCGGCGAATCCATGGGCGCCGCACAGCTCCTCCAGTCGCTCGACACTCATCCAAACTTTTGCGCCGTAGCCGCCGAATCCCCCTTCGCCACCTTTCGCGAGATCGCCTACGACCGCATGGGTCAACCCTTCCATCTAGGCCCCCTGGGTCGGACGCGCCATTTTCCGCCCCTTGGTCGAAGTCGCCTTCCTCCGCACCCGCCTGAAATACCACCTGAATATGAATGAAATCTCCCCAGAAAATTCCGCCGCCTCGAACCGCATCCCCATTCTCCTGATTCACGGCGAAGTCGACAGCAACATCCCAGTCCGCCATTCGCAAATAATCCATGCCCGCGCCCCCAACACCCAACTCTGGCCAGTTCCCGCCGCCGATCACTGCGGCGCCCTCAGCACCGCCCCCGAAGAATTCGAAAGTCGTCTCCTGGCCTGGTTCGTCAAGCATTAATCTCCTCCGTGTACCTCTGTGCCCTCTGTGGTTGAAAGTTTCGCCGGGTGCCCCATTTCTCGCGCGTTCTTGGCGCGAGAGAGCCTGCCCTGAGCTTGTCGAAGGGTGGGGCCTTTCGTTCGCGAGACCTCAACTCACAATGGGCGACGGCACCGCCTTTCTGCATTTCCTGTGCACACCCTGTGGACAACCCAACGCCCCGCTCCACCAGATTTCCCGAACACCGCGCGGCTCTCGCAAAAACAGCGCCATTCAATGCAGCAACGACTCATCCCGCGCCCGCCGGTTGACGCATGTCCTTCCGTGAAAATCCGCGGCCATCTTTTTCCTCAACTGCACCAAAAATACTGAATTGACCCGCGCCCGTTTCGCTCGTACAGTCACTTTCGCCTTCATAAAAATTTAAGTCGTCCGACCGGGCAATACCGGCGGGCGATCGCCTTCAAAATTTACGCAGAAAGATTCGTACTCGGGTCCGCGCGCCATGAAATCAGAGCAATGGAAGACTTACCGCACACGCTTCCTCGTCAAAGCCAAACAACTCAGCTCCTCTCTCAGCTTCGTCGATCACCTCGGCCGCCAGCACTGCGGACGCCGCGGCGACTACCTCGTTGAATCCTCCGACGGCGTGCTCAGCATCGCCCCTCGCCGCATCTTCGAGGACATCTACGTCCCCATGTCCTTGTCGCACCAACCCGGCGTCGGCGGACCTTCGCTGGCAGACAACTCACTCCCAGAAAAATCAGTCGCGGACAAAACCATCTGCGATCCCAAACTGGACCGCCTGAAATTTGAGCCGCTGGAAATCGAAGAAGTAAAACTCGACCAGATGAAGTTCGAACAAGTGAAGCTCGGCAAGCCCCCCGTAGGCAGCCGCCACGTCGATGACCGCGTCGATGACCATGTCGATGACCATCTCATCGCCCGTCACGGCACGGTCCGGGAAGATGCGCCCGCCCGCGTCCGCCGCAAACTTCCCCAACCCTGTAGCGATCGCCGCGCGTCCGCTCCGCGCCTGCACCTGATGTGAACGCCGGTGCCATCGCGAGAGCCGGTGCCAAGTGATCACCTGCATCAGGTTGAATGCCGGAGCCGCCATAGACGCCGGAGCTACCGTGGAAGAGCGGCGCTTCAGCGCCGCGTCTAGCGCCCACTCGACGAATACGGGCTTTAGCCCGATGGTTCGAGCGCAACACCCGAATAAATAAGGAGCCCACTTTGCCCCCAGCACTCACCGATGTCTCTCCCCCGCAACCCCAACCCTTGCCGCGAAATCCCGTCCCAAAACAGGAATCCCGGCGCCCTCTCAACCAACCTGACCCAATCCCAGTTTTCCACAATGTGGAAAACGCGACCCTAACCCCGCACCAAGCCCGTCATTGCTAGGGATACAACCTGTAGTGTTTCCCTCTTGACAGGCACAATCTGCGGGAGTAACTTTGCAATCCCAAGCACGAAAATTCCGACTCACGGGAATGGGACGGAATTTCCAGGCAGGAAAGAGCAGTCAGGAAAGAGAATGCGGTTCGGCACCCAGCCAGAGGTGACTCGGCGCCCTCCGCAGGCTACGGAAAGGTTCGGGCGCCATGGCTTCCAGATCCGTAAGTCAGGCGCCCCAAAACCTTAACTGATAACGACGTTCAACCTTCAGGTTCTCCGCAAGCAACACCCCGGAAGCCGGAAGCTCAGGCGAAGTGCGGTGGCCGTTCCCCGACCCTCCCCGGGGGACGACATTAGTAAGAGCGGATTTTTAGCTAAGAAAGCGCCGTAAAAAGTACCGCCAGCAAACTGAATACACTTTCAACCTGCCCGCCGGCAGATCAGGAGAATTTCCTTTCTCCGGTGTGGCAGCAGGACCCGCAACACGACTTTAGGAGCCCGCAATGGAAGGTTTAACTCGTCTGGTCACAGAGTCTTTGGCGCGCCACGGTTTCGATCGTCCTCTGGACTATCGCCGCCTGCACTGGTCGCGCTGGTTCCGCTGCGACTCCCCCCACAGCCTCCTGTTCGTCCCCAGCAAACCCGGCGTCTTCGCCGTAGCCGAAGAAATCATGGACCTGGGGTCGCATGCGGAAGCCAGGGCGAAAGCGAATTCGGAAGCGAGGGTGGAAGAGCGGCGCTTTAGCGCCGCGTCAGGCAGCCCCTCGATTGCGGCTTTAGCCGCTCAGGCAATCTCTCCAGATGCCGAAAGCCGGAAGCCGGAAGCCTTGTTCCCCCGCCGCATGCTAGCCGTCACCCAATTCTTCGAAGACGACGACATGGCCTTCGTCCTCGACCGCATGCTCTCGCGCCGCAATCCCATGTTCGATCGCCTGGCCTCCGGTCGCTACTTCGTCCGCTTCGTCGTCGTCGAAGACCCGACCCAGCGCCGCAGCATCTGCAACGCCCTCAATCAGTGGATGGTCTCCTCCGCCGAAAAAGCCACCGGCATTGGCTCCCATTTCGCCACCTCCCTGGAACTAACTCCCGCCACCGAGTTCATCCCCCAGCCCGATGACCGCCAGCAATCCCTCTTCGCCGCTGCAACCGCAGAGGGGAGGCACAAGCGCTCGAACCGGGAAGGGCACGACTTCAGTCGTGCCGCTAGAACGCGCAAATATCCCGCGGCTTTAGCCGCTGAGGGAATCATCAGCGCTGCGCGAACTCAACCCGAGAAATCATCACCCAACCCGCACCCCGACGTCCCCGCAGCTCGATTCCGGATCCGCCACCAACCTTCACTGTCCCACCCCAATCCCCTCCGGTTTCTAACCGGAGGTTCTAAGGTGGCGCAGCGCTGCGTCAGCTTTCGTCCCGAAGAGCGATCGCTTAGCCCGCCACTTTTAGTGGCGAGGATGGCGGAAAGAGATTCCGCGTGCTGTCAGGCCGCCTGAAATAAGCCGTTCGATCGCCGAGCATCAAAGATCTTTAAGAAACACACGCATCACTCCCGATTCCGCGCCCCCAACCAAGGACGCCCCGAATCGGTCGCAACACCCATAGAATCTAATTAACTGGAGAGCCCATGCCAGAACTGAAGACCACCACCGAATCCACCGCCACCCCGTCCGCTTGTCCCCGCGACACCGTAACGACCTCAAAGAAGAAAGCCCCCGGCCTCTCCTTCCGCCGCCTCTTCACCAAGCCCGGCGTCTCTCCCTACAACGAAGTCGAATGGGATCTCCGCCTCGCTCAGATCACCGACGCCCAGGGCAATGTGATCTTCGAGCAGAAAGAAGTCGAAGTCCCCAAAGACTGGTCCATGACTGCGACAAATATCGTCGCGAGTAAATATCTTGCACGGCAAGATCGGCACGCCCGAGCGTGAAACCGGAGTCCGCCAGCTCGTCGCCCGCGTCGCCGAAACCATTCGCGACTGGGGTATGGCGCAGGGCTACTTCAAGACCGCCGACGACGGCGCAACTTTCCACGACGAACTCGTTCACATCCTCGTCCGCCAGTACGCCGCCTTCAACAGCCCCGTCTGGTTCAACGTAGGCTGCGACCGCATCGAGCCCAACTCCGACGGCCGCAACTGGCACTGGAATCCGCAAACCCAGCAAGTCGAATTCGGCGTCACCGGATATTCCAAGCCCCAGTGCTCCGCCTGCTTCATCAACTCGGTGAAAGACTCGCTCGACTCCATCCTCACGCTGGCGAAAACGGAAGGCATGCTCTTCAAGTGGGGCAGCGGCACTGGCACGAATCTCTCGCCTCTGCGCGGATCCACCGAAACCCTCTCCGGTGGCGGCACCGCCAGCGGCCCGCTCAGCTTCATGAAAGGTTTCGACGCTTTCGCCGGCGTCATCAAGTCCGGCGGCAAAACTCGCCGCGCCGCCAAGATGGTCATTCTCAACGTCGACCATCCCGACATCATCGAATTCATCGAGTGCAAACAGAAAGAAGAAGCCAAGGCCCACGCCCTGGTCGCCAGGGCTACGACGGCTCCCATCCCGACTCCGACGCCTACTCCTCCATCTTCTTCCAGAACGCCAACAACAGCGTCCGCGTCACCGACGATTTCATGTACGCCGTCGTCCGCGACACCGACTTCTCCACCCGCACCGTCACCGACGGCTCCGTCGTCAAGACGTACAAAGCCAAAGAACTGCTCCGCAAGATTTCCGAAGCCACCTGGCACTGCGGCGATCCCGGCATGCAATACGACACCACGGTCAACCGCTGGCACACTTCGAAAAACACCGACCGCATCAACGCCAGCAATCCCTGCAGCGAATACATGTTCCTGGACGATTCCGCCTGCAACCTGGCCAGCTTGAACCTGCTGAAGTTCGCCCCCAACGGCACCTTCGACGTCGAGTCCTACCGCCACGCCGTCGACATCCTCATCACTGCCCAGGAAATTCTGGTCGACAACGCCGGATATCCCACCGAATCGATCATGAAGAATTCGCACGACTACCGCCCGCTAGGACTCGGCTACGCAAACCTAGGCGCTCTCCTAATGGCCGCAGGCCTACCGTACGACAGCGACGCCGGCCGCGACTACGCCTCCTGCGTCACCGCCATCATGTGCGGCGAAGCCTACCTCCAGTCCAGCCGCATCGCCGAACAATGCCCCCCGCTAGTCCCCGCCACAGAAGCGACAAAGAAGAACTTGTCCGAAACAAATCTAGGAGCAGGCATAGCCCATGTAGGGACGGACGCATTCGTCCGTCCAGCGAGCGAAGCGAGCGCCCCCGGCACACACTCAACCATGCCCGGCGGCGCCTGCCCCGGCTGGTATATCAACCGCGAACCGTTCCTGGACGTAATCCGCATGCACCGCGCCAGCGTGAACGGAATCAACAAATCCAACGTCCCCACCACAATCTACGAAGCCAGCAAACAATGCTGGGACGAAGCCCTGGCCCACGGCGAAAAACACGGCTACAGAAATACTCAAGTAACAGTCCTGGCCCCCACCGGAACCATCGGCTTCATGATGGATTGCGACACCACCGGCATCGAGCCCGACCTCGCCCTGATCAAATACAAAAAGCTGGTCGGCGGCGGCATGATCAAAATCGTCAACAACACCGTCCCCACCGCCCTGTTCAAGCTCGGCTACTCCCACGATCAAGCCGACGCCATCGTCAGCTACATTGACGCCACCGGAACCATCGAAGGCGCGCCCCATATTAAAGACGAGCACCTCGCCGTCTTCGATTGCTCGTTTAAGCCGGCCAAAGGCACGCGGTCGATCGCTTACATGGGACATCTGCGCATGATGGCCGCCGCCCAGCCCTTCATCTCCGGCGCCATCTCGAAAACCGTCAATCTTCCCGAGAACGCCAGCGTCGACGACATCGCCGAAGCCTACCTGCAGGCCTGGAAGCTCGGCCTGAAGGCAGTCGCCGTCTATCGCGACGGCTGCAAGAAGTCGCAGCCACTCTCCGCCGCCGGCACCAAGACCGCGAACTCCACCAAAGACGACGCCCGCCTCGCCGCCGCGGCACAAGTCGAAGAAGAGAATCTCAACGCCCCGCCCCGCGCCGTCCGCCACAAGCTGCAGGAAGAGCGCGCCTCCATCACCCACAAATTCAAAGTAGGAGACCACGAGGGCTACATCACCGTCGGCCTCTATCCCAACGGCCAGCCCGGCGAACTCTTCATCACCATGGCCAAAGAAGGTTCCACCGTCTGCGGCCTCATGGACAGCTTCGCCCTGGCCGTCTCCATCGCCCTGCAACACGGCGTCGAGCTGAAACTGTTCTGCGAAAAATTCGCCCACACCCGCTTCGAACCCAGCGGATGGTCCGGCAATCCCGACATCGGCTACGCCAAGAGCATCATGGACTATATCTTCCGCTGGCTCCAGTTGCGTTTCCTAACCGGCCAGCAGCAGTTGCTCTTCGACAATCTCCGCCTCCGCCCGAGCCGGGAGCCATCCGAGCCCGGAAGGAATCGGAGACGCAAACGGCTCCACGGCGCCCTGAGAACCGAAACCGAGACCTGAGAACCGGGTCCGGCCCCATCCACGCCGCCGACGCCCTATCCAGCCTCATCGACCTCGGCGACGCCCCCAGTTGCAGCTTCTGCGGCAGCATCATGACCAGAAACGGCAGCTGCTACCGCTGCGGCAGCTGCGGCAGCACCAGCGGCTGCTCGTAGGACTTTAGGTTTTGGGAAGGGCACGGCTTCAGCCGTGCCGCAACCGGAAACAATCCTCACCGGCTTTAGCCGCTGAGGCCAACAAGTCGCAAGAAATTTGAAGACGTACTGTGAAGGGGGTCACGGCGCGCCGTGACCCCTTTTTATTTACAGGCGAAAGGCCACGATGAGCAGCAGCGACAAATCCGAATTTTGGACACATCTGCTAAGGGCTCTTGAAACCGAGCCTCGCAACGCAGATTTCGTTCGGGGCGTTTCTGGCATAGAACATCCTGTAATCGCAGCGGGCGTAGACGACAGTCGGAGGAGGCTGCTGCTCGTTTCGGGAGAGCACGATGCGCGCTCAGCCGCTATCGCGCAGCTCGACATCCAGCGCGTGATCGAGTCGGTGCAGGTCGTGGTCATGCGACCGATAGCGGCGAATCTGGGGGATATGGCAAGGCAAATGGTAGGTTTTTTCGGCGGCGCCACATTGGCACAGGAGATGTTCGTCGAAAAAATAAAGGCACTCCCGGAAAAGACTGAAATGCAGGAGCTGATAAATCAGAACTTCACCCGATACACGTCAGGTTTCGACATTGCCAAAATAAATTGGGTGGCCCAGATCATGCAGGTAGTTCAGCAGTTGGCGATGATTGAAATTGAAGTCACGGACAGACAAGACGGAAAGCCTCCGACTGGAACCTTCAGCTTTGAGAAGCTTGCCAATCTCGATCCCACCGAGATTGACAGGCACCTTGGAGTCTGTCCCATTCCCTTATACGATCTGAGCCCCTCGGAGGCTGAGATCATCCAAGACGGCCGCGATCATGAAGCCATACGCGATATCCTGCGGCGTCATCAGATTCTCCAGTTCTTCTTCCCGTCGGCAGACCATCTAGCATTAGGCCTAGTAGACCGAGGCTTGCTGACGGCAGGCTCCGTCCTCAATGAACTATCCAAAGCTCCTGAAGTCGGGCATCCCTTCGGCCCGCCGGAACTCACGTCAGCAGGGCTGCCGATCGGGGAAACAATCGAAGCGCTCGAGGAGAAGGGGTATCTCGTTGAGGGTGAGATTGGTCTAGAGATGACGGGGAGCGCACGCTCACTACGGGCTAATATTCGCTTCAAACCTCGAGAAGGCATAGTGTCCAAGCTCGTCAACAATGTTTCAATCAAGCTCGACCTAAAGGATCTTTTTCGCCCCTCCGGGCCCTAGCTCACACGCGATTTCCGATAGGTGGGGATTAGGCGCGGGGGAAACATGGGCGGGGGAAACATGGGGGGAAACATGGGGACAGGAAACATGGGGACAAGGAAACATGGGGACAGACGGGACGTACCCCGGTTTTTTTCTCCTGATCTTGGCACTGCGGCACAGAGCAAGGCTGATCCACGGCTCGCGCCGTGGGCTGCATTCTTTTGCGGGTTCGCGGCTGGCGGCTCCCTCGGCGGCTGAAGCCGGTTCCTTTTCGTCGTCCTGATTGGCACGGCTGGAAGCCGTGCCCTTCCCGGTCGCCCCAACCATTTTCGTTCTCCACAGAATTTGGGGAGTTTTCCTCAGGGCGATTGTGTGACGAACAACCTTTACTGAGAAATTCAGAACGTGAATAGTAGAGGTTGGAACGAGGAGCTTGGTCCGGAACGCCGCCAAAACCAGAATGACCAGCGATGCAAGAATGACCCGCGCAGGGTACGATCCTCGACGTAACCCCTTACGTCATAATATTTTGCCAACAAGTCCTTATGGCTCAGGATTTTGCGCTGGCTCCACCCGATCTCCGAACCGCAAGCTCAAGAAAACAAGTATTTTAGCCAGGGGCACGAAAAAAAATGTGAGCTCTTCGCCCCAGACCGACAAACTCACCGCGGCTCACTTCTTGCGGCCGCGTTTCCGGGGCGCTGCCTTTTGGCCGGTGTCTTTCTTCTTCCCAAACACACGCCCGAAAATCTTGTCGACATTTTTCAGTTGGCGTGGCAAGTCGAAGGCGTGTTCGACCTGCTTGCGCGGAACTTTCGTGGTGATTTCTTTGTCCGCCAGGATCTCGTCATGGAAGTTGAGGCTCTCTTTCCAGGCACGCATGGCGTGCGATTGCACCAGACGATACGCGTCCTCGCGGCTGACGCCGTGCTCGACCAGGTCGAGCAGAAGCTGTCCACTGAAGATGAGGCCGTGCGTGCTCTCAAGATTCGCGCGCATGCGCTCGGGATAGACGATCAGCGTGTCGATCAGGTTGGCGGTCTTGGTGAGGAGGTAGTCGGCGAGCGTGGTCGAGTCGGGCAGGATGACGCGCTCGGCGGACGAGTGCGAGATGTCGCGCTCGTGCCAGAGGGCAACGTTCTCGAAACCCGCCTGCGCGTTCGAGCGCACCACGCGCGCCAGGCCGCTGATCTGCTCCGCGTTCACAGGATTGCGCTTGTGCGGCATGGCCGACGATCCTTTTTGCTTTTCGCTGAAGAACTCTTCAGCCTCGCGCACTTCGGTGCGCTGCAGGTGGCGGACTTCGGTGGCGATCTTGTCTAACGTCGAGGCGATCACGGCGAGCGTTGCGAGATACGCGGCGTGACGGTCACGCTGGATAACCTGCGACGATACCGCAGCTGGCTTCAATCCCAGGCGAGCGCAGATTTTTTCTTCGAGCTCAGGCGTGAGATGGGCGAAGATTCCGACTGCGCCAGAGAACTTGCCGACGCGCATGTCTTCGGCAGCGGCCAGGAAGCGTGCGATGTTGCGCTGCGTTTCGGAATACCAGTTGGCGATTTTGAAGCCGAAAGTAATCGGCTCGGCGTGGATGCCGTGCGTGCGGCCCACCATGGGCGTGTCTTTGAATTCCCAGGCGCGCCGCTCGAGGACTTCGGCGAGGCGCTGCAGGTCCTGCGCGATGACTTGTGACGCTTGGCGGATGAGCAGGGCCTGCGCCGTGTCGACCACGTCGTTGGAAGTGAGGCCGTAGTGAAACCAGCGGGCGTGCGGGCCGACGATTTCGGCGACCGCGGTGGTGAAGGCGATGACGTCGTGGCGCACCTCGGCTTCGATCTCGTGGATGCGTTCGACGCGGAAGTCGGCGCGCTCTTTGATCGCCTTGGCGGCCTCTTTAGGGACCAGGCCGGCCTCGGCGAGGGTTTCGGTGGCGGCGACTTCGACGGCGAGCCAGGTGCGGAAGCGGTTTTCGTCGCTCCAGATGCGGGCCATCTCAGGGCGGGTGTAGCGCGGGATCACGGTTGGGGCTCTCCTGTGGTCCTTCGGGAAAGTCCCCACCCTTCGACTTCGCTCAGGGCAAGCTTTCTTGCGACAAGGACGCGCGAGAAATGGGGGCACCCGAAATTTGTGGACTAAGGATTCTAAATGGATGCGGGGAAAGAGGCTAGTTGGTGCTCACGACTTGAGGATCAAGATCCCACCCTCTCGCGAAAAACGCGAGAAGGGCGGGGCACCCGAACGCGGCAGCGACCTTCGACTCCGCTCACGAGGACAGATTGTTTGGGCTGATTGGTATATTTATCGTGTCACGATATACTGAACGAGACTATCGCGGCACGATACAATCGGGCTAGATGAAGAAGCTGACCTTGTCGGACTACCAGGCTCTGGCCGAGTTCCGGTATCAGATTCGGAAGTTTTTACACTTCAGCGAGCAGGCGGTGCAGGCGGCCGGGCTGGAGCGGGGACAGTACCAGCTCATGCTGGCGATCAAGGGGATGCCGGAGGGAGTGCGGCCGCGGATCCGGGAATTGGCCAACCGGATGCAGATTCAACATCACAGCGCGGTGGAGTTGATCAACCGGCTGGAAAAGGGAGGGTTCGTCCGGCGGGAGCGGGCGCAGGACGACCGGCGGGAAGTGTTGCTGGCGCTAACGCCCAAGGGGGACCGTGTGCTGGAAGAACTGGCGCTGCATCATCGCGATGAGCTGAGCCGGGCAGCGCCGAGTCTGGTGGCGGCGCTGCAACGATTGATGCCGGAAGAGGCGAAGACGCGGGGATGATTTCTCGGCCCCCAGATCTCCACCCCTTCGGCTTTGCTCAGGGCCGGCTTTCTCGCGCAAGAGACGCTACGAGAAATGGGGCACCCGTTGGGGAACCTCGGGGGCTAAAGCCCCATTGAGAAAGCACTTTACGCGGCCCTGAAGGGCCGCTCTTCCGCAGTTAACAACTTATGACGGATAGTTTTTCTAGAAACATGGTTGGTCCGGCACAGTTTAGGTTGGCGCTGGTCTCGTTTCTGGCTGCCGCTATTGGGCTGATCGCGGGCTTGGTGGCTTACGCCCTGTACAAGCTCATCGGGCTGTTTACCAACCTCTTCTTTTTTCATGAATGGTCAACAACTTTCAGAAGCGTGGGATCGCATCATCTGGGAGCGTGGGTGATTCTGGTTCCGGTGGTCGGCGGCCTGATCGTGGGGGTGATGGCGAAGTATGGGTCGTCGAAGATCAAGGGACATGGGATTCCGGAGGCGATGGAAGCGGTGTTGACCAACCGCAGCCGCATCGAGCCGAAGGTCGCGATTTTGAAACCGATTTCCGCGGCGATTGCGATTGGGACGGGCGGGCCGTTTGGCGCTGAGGGACCGATCATTCAAACCGGAGGTGCCATCGGCTCGCTGGTGGGGCAGGTGCTGCACACCACGGCCGTCGAACGGAAAGTGCTGCTGGCCTGCGGCGCGGGCGCGGGAATGTCGGCGACGTTTAACACTCCCATTGCGGGAGTGATTCTTGCGATTGAGTTGCTGCTGTTCGAATTCAAGTCACGCTCGTTCATCCCGCTGGTGATTGCGAGCACGCTGGCGACGGCGGTGCACATACAGCTGCTGGGTCGCGGCCCCATGTTTCAAGTGGGGACGATGGAGTTCGGGATTCCAGGGTCGCTGCCGTTTTACCTGGTGCTGGGACCGATCTGCGGACTGGCGGCGGTGGTGTTAAGCAAGGCGCTGTATGGGGTGGAAGATCTCTTTGAGAAACTTCCGTACGACGAATTGTGGTGGCCGGCGACGGGAGCGCTGGCCCTGGGCGTGATTGGATTCTTCGTGCCGCGCGTGTTTGGCGTGGGGTATGACACGATCGGGGATATTCTGAACGGGCAGCTTGCGTGGAACCTTCTGCTGATTGTGATGATCGCAAAATTCGCAGCGCTGGTGATTTCGCTGGCGTCGGGAACGTCGGGCGGGCTGCTGGCGCCCACGTTTATGTGGAGCGCGGCGATGGGCGGGCTGTTCGCGATGGCGGCGAATCACGTTTCCGGGAGCGCATCTTTCGCCGGGAGCATTTGCGCTGGTGGCGATGGGCGCGGTGTTTGGAGCGGCATCGCGAGCGACATTTGCGTTCATCATTTTTGCCTTTGAGATTACTCGGGATTACAACTCGGTGCTGCCCCTGATGCTAGTCGCGGTGATTGCGGACGGGGTCGCCATGCTCTTCATGCCCTCGAGTTCGATCATGACCGAAAAGCTGGCGCGGCGCGGGCTGCGAGTGCATCAGGATTACGAAGCGGACGTTCTGACGCAGGCCACGGTTGGTGAAACGATGGAGCGGGATGCGCCCGTGGTCGCGGCCGATACCAAGGTGGGAGCGCTGGCGGAGCGCATTGCGCGACACGATCCGGGGGTGGCGCGGCATGAGGCGCTGTTGATTATGGACGGCACGGGCAGGCTGGCAGGCATCATTACGCGGGGCGACATTTTGCGCGCGCTGAATAAGATTCGTCGGGCGGGATGACGGTGCAAGAGGCAGGCAGCACCCATCTGGTGGTGACATATCAGGATGAACTGGTGTCAGAGGCGGCGGCGAAGTTGTTGCGCTTCAACATTGGGCGCATGCCGGTGGTCGAGCGGGGAGACGAGCGAAAAGTGGTGGGATATTGGGGACGGGCTGCGGTGCTGGCGGCGCGTTTGCTGCGCTTTCAGGATGAACATGTGCGGGAAGCGGGATGGATCGGGGTTGCGAGGTGAGTGCGCTCCCGGAAACAGCTGGTCCCTCTACTGCGCTTGTCCTTCCCCTTGAGGAGGAACGCGCTCGGGTCGGGATGACAATCTTTATAGAGTGCGCGGGGAGATGAGATGGCTTCGGAGAAGCTGGAGGAAATGCGGGTTCATTTGCGGCAACAGCCGGTGATGCTGGCGCTGCTGGCGGGGCTGGCGGTGATTTGTTTTCTGGCGGTGACGGGATTGTCGCGGGCGTATCAGGTGCAGCGGGAGGCTTTGGGGAGCCGGTGGTTCAGCCGGGGCGTGGCTGACTTGAAGGCGCAGCACTTTGACAGCGCGATCACGGAATTTCGCTCGGCGCTGCTGTACTCGCCGGATGAATACTCCTACCAGCTCGACCTGGCCGAGGCATTGATCGGGCTGAAGCGGACGGCGGAGGCCTCGACGTATCTGGTCAACTTGTGGGAACGGGAGCCAGAGGATGGGCTGGTGAACCTGGAGCTGGCGCGCATCGCGGTGCAAAAAGGTCAGACGGAGCAGGCTCAGCGTTATTACCACAATGCGATCTACGCGACTTGGCACGGAGACCAGCCGGGCGACCGGCCGGAGGACCAGGAGGGGAAGCGGCGCGAGGCGCGGCTGGAGCTGATTGAGTTTCTGTTGCGGACGAACGCGCGGGCGCAGGCGGAGTCGGAGTTAATTGCGCTGGCGGAAAATAGTGGCGAGGACGCCGCG
The DNA here is from genome assembly GCA_963800405.1 of uncultured Acidobacteriota bacterium. Classification (GTDB taxonomy): domain Bacteria; phylum Acidobacteriota; class Terriglobia; order Terriglobales; family Acidobacteriaceae; genus Sulfotelmatobacter. Next base: position 222,658 of record CAWDBW010000039.1, on the reverse strand, counting down.
CAGCAGCTGCAGGTGGGCGATCTGTTTGTCCGCACGCTGGACTATGAACGGGCGTTCGCGGCCTACCGGCTGAGCCTGAAATCTGACCGGCACAACCGGGCGGCCTTGGCCAGGGCAGGATCGGCGGCGTTCGAACTGGGACTGTATCCGCAGGCTCACCGGTATTTGCAATCCGCGCTGGCAGCTGATTCCGATGACGCCGAAAGCGCGGCCCGCTGAAGACCACGGATTTGGTGCTGGCGATGGATCCATTTCAGCGGCAGATTTCGATGGCCGAGCGAAGTCGGATTGTGGTGGAGGCCTTTGCGGCGGCGGGGGAGAGGATCAAGGCGTGCAGTGCGGAGAAGAATTCGGCTGGGGCAAAGTCGGGGCAGCCGAGTTTGGCCGAGGCGTGGGCGAAGATGAAACCGCGGGTGACTGAATTGGGGTTGCGGCGCGATCCGGACCTGGTGGAGTCGGCGATGGACCTGGTGTTTGAGATTGAGCGGGAAACCAGCGCGACCTGCGGGGCTCCGGTGGGGACGGATCAGGCATTGCTGCTGATTGCGAGGTTGCATGAGGGGAACTGACGGGGGCTGGTCGCACTCCCTGCGGGCCGGTGGTCGCGCCGGTTCAGACGGGGTCCTTCGACCGCGTGACCGCTGCGCTTCGCGGAGCAGTCACTGCGCTCCGGATGACATCGGGATGAAGCAGGGTGCCATGGCTCGCCGGGGACGACAAAGGTTGAGAGGGGAATGGCAACTTGGACTTGAACGATAATCGCAAGCGGCGGTGGTAATCGAGGCGATCCGGAACCGCGGCAACCACGATCAACTCGCGCTCCCGCGGGCTCTTTTGCAGTCGGTGTTTCGAGAGGACCGCTTTTTTCTGGTGCTGTCGGTGTTCATCGGAATTTTCTCCGGGCTGGCGGTGGTGTGTTTCCGGTTTGCCATTGCATGGTGCCGGCTTTATTTGTTGGGATCGGGAGCGGTGCTGACGACGTCGCGTCTTCTGCTGGCGCCGACGCTGGCTGGGTTGGTGATTGCAGTGCTGGTGATTCATGTGTTCCCGCAGACGCGGGGCAGCGGCGTGAACCAGACCAAGGCGGCGCTGTACATCTACAACGGATATATTCCGTTCCGGACGGCGATCGGGAAATTCATTACGGCGGCGCTGGCGATTGGGTCGGGACATTCGCTGGGGCCGGAAGATCCGTCGCTGCAGATTGGAGCGAGCCTGGCCTCGGTGCTGGGGCGGAAGATGCGCTTGTCGCGGGACCGGATGCGTCTGATCGCGCCGGTGGGCGCGGCGGCGGGACTGGCAGCGGCCTTCAATGCGCCGATCTCGGCGGTGCTGTTCGTCATTGAAGAAGTGATTGGGCGCTGGACGGCGGGAATTCTCGGGTCGGTGGTGCTCTCGGCGGTATCGAGCGTGGTGGTGATGCGGTGGTTTCTGGGGTCGGAATCGCTGTTCCGAATTCCCGTGGTGCAAATGGAGCGGCCTGCGGAGCTGATCGCGTATTGCATTCTGGGCGTGGCGGGCGGGCTGGCGTCGGTTTTATTTTCGGAGGGCATCGCGATGCTGCGGCCGCGGTGCAAGGCGCTGCCCCAGTGGACACAGTATTTTCAGCCGGCGCTGGCGGGATTGCTGATCGGCATCATGGCAGTGCTGGGTGCGCCGCAGGTGATGGGCGCAGGCTATGAGGCGATGGACGAGGCCATGCACGGGCGGTTTACGTGGCAGTTTATGGCGCTGCTGGCGGGGCTGAAGATTGTGGCCACGCTGCTTTCGTTTGTGAGCGGAACTCCGGGTGGGATGTTTGCGCCGACATTATTTATTGGCGCGATGCTGGGAGCTGCGGTGGGCGGGGCGGAACAGGCGTTTTTGCCATATCTGAATGTGTCGCCGGGAACGTACGCGCTGGTGGGCATGGGAGTTTTGTTTGCGGGATTTTTGCGGGCGCCGATGACATCGGTATTCATGGTGCTGGAGGTGAGCGGGAATTATTCGATCATTCTGCCGGTAATTCTGGCGAACACGGTTGCGTATGTAATTGCGCGCGGGCTGCAGCCGATTGCGATTTTCGATTTGCTGACGCGGCAAGATGGGCTGGAATTGCCGTCGATGGAGGAACAGCGGGAAGAGGGGGTGCTGCACGTGGAGGACGCGATGCAGAGTGCCGACGGTCGGGTGGTCGAGGCGCGGGAAACGGTGGAAAGTGCACTGCAGCTGGCGGAACAATCATCGGCCGACGATCTGCTGGTGAAGCTGGCTCCGAGTGGTTGGAGCACGGTTGCGAAAAAGGATCTGCGCCGGATGGTGGCGGAGGGAATGGGCGGGATCGGCCTGGACTCGGCGGTGAGCGGCGTGCGGGTTCCGTTCCTGCATCCGGATCACGCGTTGGAATCGGCATTGCGGTATGCGGATCGCTGGCCGCTGGTGCCGGTGGTGAATCGCGCCGACTTGCAGCGGTTAGAAGGCGTGATTTCGCAGCGCGACGTGCTGGAGCGGTACCGGGAGTTTGGCGAGGGTTAGACAGAAAATATTTGGTTAGGCGAACGGCTACAGTTCCTTTGGAAAAATCCTGGGAACGAAACGGGAACCCGCGGTTGATTCAGTTTTCGCTGCGCTGGGCGTTTTGAAGCAGATTGTGGATTGTTGATTTCAGATTGTAGATTTGAATCAGTAAGAGGATTGCCGGGGAGCGAATCGCTTCCCGGCTTTTCTATTCCTGGCTCGGGATGACGCCTTGGGTGCGGGCTCCGTGCCTTAGCGTGGCTTTTGCGTTTCCTGGAGTAAGGGGCGGAGGGCATCGACGGAGACGCCGAGGGTGCCACCGGAGAAGCCGTCCATGTAGGCGGAGTTGACGCCGATGACCTCGCCTTTGGTGTTGAAGACGGGACCTCCGCTGCCGCCGTGGGCGGTGGGTGCGTCGTAGATGAGCTTGTCGCCGACGACGTCGCCGAGATGTCCGCAGGTGGTCGAGGGACGAATCAGCGACAAGGCGGCCAACTCGCTGGCCGCGTTGATGTCGTTGTGGCGGTAGGCCATACGCTCGTAAATTCCGCTGGGCGATTTCGCGACCATGCCGGCAATGCCCATGGGATAGCCGATTACGGTGACCAGTTGTCCGGGAGCGCCAGGCGATTTGGCGAGAGGCAGCACAGGGAGATCGCGAACGACGCTGGACTCTTCAGCGTGCAGATCTTCGGTGCGCAAGACAGCGAGATCGGAAGTCTTCGAAACCGACGCGGGTAACAGGGTCACGGGCGTGGGCGAGCCGGGGAAAAAAATCACCAGACTTTCGAGTGATCCGGTGGCGCCGTGATCGATGAGCTTCTGGGCTTCGGAGTCTCCGTACCAGGGCTCGGCGACGTGGCGGTTGGTGGCAACCAGACCTTTGCCGACCAGAAATCCGGTGCCGGAAACGCGGGCGCGAACCGCGGGACGCTGGTTCGCGAAGCCGACCTGGTAGACGCCATAAATGTAGCCGATGGAATTGCGATAGCGATTTAAGACCACTGCGGGCATGGCCTGGTCCTGCCTGAGTTGCTCGACCTGCGCGGTGAGTTCGTGAACTTGTTTTTCGAGATTGGTGGGAGGCTCACCCTGCGCGGTGGTGGGGAGGTAATAGTGGACCATGGCGAGTGCCCCCAGAAGCAGCACAGCTCCCAGGACGGCCTGCACCATCTGCTGCCAGCAGTCGCTGACGATGGTGGGGTCGTGCGAGGGCTGGGCTGGAGGGACGGGGGAAGAGGCAGGTCGGTGGATTTGGGGATCGGCCATGGAATAGGTATCTTCGCCCGTCTGACGCGGGTTTGCCACGGTACTGAAGGCGATGTACGTGCGATAGGGTAAATCTTTCACCACAGAGGACACAGAGGGGCACAGAGGAGAACCGGGAGATCGGGGCAGCCTAAGGAGTCTTGATTCCCAAGCGCTTAGCCATCTTTTCGTAGAGAAAGCCTTTACCAGGATCGTAGGGCTGGACCCATTCGCCGTCGATGACGAACTGGGGGATGGCACGTTTGCCCGTGCGTTTGACGATTTCGTCGATGGCGCCGGGGGTGGTCTGGACGTCGATGTCTTGGTAGGGGATGTGGTGCTTGTCGAGAAAGCGTTTGGCCTCGCGGCAGTCGGGGCACCAGGCGGCGGAGTAGACGGTGAGATCCATGAGTTCTTCTAATCCTACCGTGAGATGCGGAAAAAGGGCAGACCTCAGGGCCTAAAGCCCGTCTGAATTTCGGGCGCTCAACGCGGCGCTGAAGCGCCGCTCTTCCACGTCACTGCCACGTTGGCGCGCCGACCGGACCGCTAACGCCAGCATTCCTCTTCGCACGAGCGATGCCGCGGACAATTCCGTGGAAGAGCGGCCCTTTCAGGGCCGCGCCACGCACCCGCACATCGGAACAAGTCTTCAGGCAGCATGTTCCGTTGCGACGCTTCGCAGCTTTTCGAAAGGCTGGGAGCAGACGTGGGGCAGCCAGTTCCGCAGGGGGCACTACACCCGCTCCAGTTGGGAGTGGGTGCGTTCGTTGACAACGTTGCCGGTGTTCAGCGTGGAAGAGGGCTCGAAGAGCAGGAACCAGCATTCTTCATCGGCTGCAGGCTTGTGTTCGACGCCGCGGGGGACAACCACGAACTCTCCTTCCTCGATCCACTCGTGATGTTCGCGAAGGTCTTTGTCGCGGTAATGCATGCGGAAGCGGCCTTTGACGACGAGAAACAATTCGTCTTCGTGCTCGTGGTGGTGGAAGATGAACTCGCCTTTGATTTTATCGAGCTTGACGGACTGGCCGTTCAGCTCGGCGGCGATGTAGGGCTTCCAGTATTCCGTAATCTTGGAGAATTTTTCGGCGAGATTGATTTTGGGCATGGTCACTCCGACGAATTATTTTATCGAACTGATCGCGTGAGTTCGGCAGCCGATTGTATGCTCTCGCGACAAGGATCAAATCTGGCCGAGGCCGCCATCAACATTCAGGTCGACTCCGGTGATGTAGGAGGCGTCGCTGCTAGCGAGGAAGAGAACTGCGTGGGCCACTTCTTCCGGAGTGCCGAGACGTTTCATGGGAACGCGGGTTTTGACCATATCTACGAAGGCGTCGATGCCGGCTTGGGGCATGCCGCTCTTTTCGAGGATCGGAGTGTAGATGGGGCCCGGGCTGACCACGTTGACGCGGATTCCACGATCCAACAGTTCGGCGGCGAAGGTGCGGGCCAGGGAACGGACTGCGGCCTTGCTAGCGGAATAGACGCTGGTTGCGGGATTGCCCTTGGTGGTGACGACGGAGGCGTTCAAGACGATGCCGGCATTGTCGTTGAGCAGGGGAATCGCCTTCTGCAGTGTGAAGAACAGACCCTTCACGTTGATGTCGAAAGTCTCATCGAACAACTGCTCGCTGCTGGTAGTTGCGGGAGAAAATTTCGCGATGCCGGCGTTGGCGAAGAGCGCATCGATTTTGCCGAATTTAGCGGAGACCTGGGCGAAGAATTGATCGAGCTCGGCGAGTTTGGCGACGTCGGCTCTTACGGCCAACGTGTCGGGGCCAATGGTTTTGACTGCCGCGTCGAGAGTCTTCTGATCGCGGCCGGAGATGGCGACTTTCGCCCCTTCCGAGTGAAATTGTTTCGCTGTGGCCAATCCGATGCCGCTGTTACCGCCCGTAATGACTGCCGTTTTTCCTTCGAACCGCTTCATGTGTAGAGATCTCCCCCAAGAATGTGCGGCCGGATTCAGAACGAATCTGACCTGCATCTGTGATTGGATGACGGAGGGGCGATTTAGGGTTCGGACGCAGAAAAGACAGCAGGTTTGGGCTGACGGCTCAAGACATTTCGAACTGGCTCGCTTCGCTTCGCGGGGCGGACGAATGCGTCCGCCCCTACGTGCGATTGGTTAGAAGCCAGCGGAGCCTGCGGTGGCGTGGCTGTTGTGGAGCGTCACACGGAGGCCGCGCTGGGCGTTGAGTTGAGTGGTCGAGTTCCAGTCGATGTCGCTGGCGCTGATTACGCCGGAACCTCCGCCGATGAGGGTATAGCTGATGCGGTCGGCCTGGTAGCCGTATCCGCTGACCGACAAGACCGCGCCGCTGTTGAGAACGAAGACGGGCATGCCGGGCAGGCTCACGATGTTGGCTGCGTTCTGCGCGGGGACATCGCGGGAAACGTAGGTGGCGTAGGAGGCTTGCGCCGGGTGGAGTACCTGATCGCCGTTACTTAGAACATTAGTGCCCAGAGCGTTGCGATTCAGGGCGCTGCTTGCAACCCCGCTGCTGACGGTACCGTCGCTCGCAAGACCTGCGCGAGTGACGGAGAATTGGAACTGGGAGTTGCTCTGCTGCGGGTCCTGGTAGGAGCCGTTCTGCACGTGGCCAAAGAAGTGCCAGCCGGGGCTGATGGCTTGCGACGGCTGCGGGATCTGGACGTCATCCATCAGGCGCAGGCTAAGCACGGTCTCGCCCTTCAGCGTGGGACGCGGGCCGCGCGCGGGCAGCATGATCACTTTCCAGGGCCATAGCGGCGGGATCATCCATTCGACGACGTCACGCACGGCGTGGCCTTTGCCGTCGATTTTGCCTTCCTTGTCGACTTTGTAGCCCCGCGTGCCGATGAGCTTGGCGTCGAGTGGCAGGTCGCCGCTGGGCAGGCCGATGCGATCGAATTGCAGTTTCAAATATCCCTTGCCCCAGAAGTGGCCCGGATCTTTTTCCGCTTCGAGGTGGCCGACCAGATAGGTTCCGCGCGGGAAGGCCTGCTGGCCGAACTCGGTGACGCCGCGCAGGTGGCAGAGCACGGGATCGCCGACATCGGCGGTGGCCGAGGAGAAGTTGGGTTCATTCATGGTGCATTGCAGAAGAGTGCCGGCGGGCAGGACCATTTCCCGTGCGCTGGCGCTTAGGGTCAAGGTAAGAACGAGAAGGCCCAGCACGGTCGCAGACAGGGCCGCATGCAGAGTGGACTTCATATTCACCTCGGTGTGGCACGCCCCGGTGCCTGCGCGGACTCTGGCGCTGAGCCCGCGATTGTTTGGGCATCTAATCACAGGTTGAACCCGGGGTCAATCAGGAAGTTTCCCTGGCTGAAAAGAAAAAGCCGCCAGCCTGGGTCTGTTACCATACCTCGCTGTGCAAGGCCCGCACGAAGTTGCGTCATCCACGCCGATTCTCGACTCGGGAGTGCTGCCGCCCCGACGTCTTAGTATCCGGCCTCAGGCTTTGTTAGTTGCCCTCGTGGTCGGCATATTCCTGATGGAGTTGCTAGCTATGGCCGGTGGGCTCTGGCACGAGCACTGGCCGGCGGTGTTTTTGGCTCTATTCTTTCTTGCAATAGGGGTGCACGAGATTGGGCATCTCCTGGCGGGATGGGCGGTGGGCTTTCATTTCCACTCGATTCAAATAGGGCCGTTGTTGGTGGAACACGAGTACGGACTCATGAAAGCGAGTTTTTCGCTCGACATGATGTACCTCGGCTATGCCGGGATGAATGCGAATACCGTGCGAAAGCTTCGTCGCCGCCTGCTGATCTACATTGCCGGCGGACCGGCAGCGAGCCTCTTGAGTGTCATCGGAGTTATAGCGTTAGCCCATCTGATGCCCGCCTCTGATTCCGCGCTCGCTACAGGCGCGGGGCAATTTGGCGCAATTTCACTGCTTCTCACAATGCTCAGCCTGGTTCCCACTGCTTCGACGGATGGTGGCATGATTGAAATCCTGTTGTGTAGCCCGACTGCCGCACGACGATTCATTAGTACCGTCGCATTGGGGGCTCAATTCAACCGGGGAATACGTGCTCGGAATTGGAAACAGACGTGGCTCACTGCCGCGACTTACATGCCCGACAAGTCGAGCGGCGACTTCTACGCAAGCTGGATGGGCTATCTATCCGCGAGTGATAGAAAGGACGCTGCTCAGGCCGCCGGCTTCTTGGAACGTTGCCTTTCGCTTACACCAATCCTCACAAAGCGATTCCGAAGTACAGTCGCGCAGGAAGCGTTTGTGTATTCTGCGTGGTTCAAGCAGGACCTACATCTCGCGGAGAAATGGCTAGCGCAGGTAGAGAAACAACATTCGCGGGCTCCGATTGCGCAGGCTCGAATCGAAATCGCCTTGAAGAGTGCGCGAGGGGACTTCCACGGAGCTGCAATGGCGTGCGACGAAGCCTTTCATCTTTTGCAACAAATGCCGGCAAAACCGTACATTCGAGCACTGCAGGAGTCATGGTTGGAGTGGCGGGCCGAGATTGAAGAACGCAAAGTGTCGGCCGTTGTGAGCTAGCAAAAGCCGCCAGCTTTGGGCTGACGGCTGAAAACCTCGCCGAGTTGCACTCGGCGGCCGGATCAGAGACCCGGCCCCACACAGGCAAAACCTACTTCTCGTACAGCAGGACGCCTTCGGTCTTCTCCGCGTCTACGGGGCGGTAGAACAGTTTGTTGTCTTCCAGGAAGACTTCGATGAAGGCGGGGCGGGTGGTGATGGTGCCTTGAATCAGCGCCTCCGACAGCGGGTCCTCGATGTATTTTTGCAGGGCGCGGCGTAGCGGGCGCGCGCCGTAGCTGCGGTCGGTGAGCGTCTGGTTGAGAATCCACTTCTTGGCGTCGTCGGCCACCGTGACGGTGATAGCTTTCTGCGCCAGGTTCTGGTTGAGCTGGGTGACCATGAGCTCGAGAATCTGGATCAGGTCGCTCTCGCCCAGGGCCAGGAACAGGATGACTTCGTCGAGGCGGTTCAGGAACTCGGGATTGAAGGTGCGCTTGACTTCGCCCTTGACGAGTTCTTCGACCTTATCGGAGATCACGTCTTCCTTCGACGACTGGAAGCCGAAACCCTCGCGCTTCTGCAAATGGCGCGCGCCGATGTTCGAGGTCATGATGATGATCGTGTTCTTGAAGTCGACGGTGTTACCGAGTCCGTCGGTCAACTGGCCATCTTCAAAAACCTGCAGCAGGATGTTGAAAACATCGGGATGCGCCTTCTCGATTTCGTCGAGCAGGACGACGGAGTAGGGAGCACGCTTGACGCGCTCGGTGAGCTGTCCGCCCTCTTCGTAGCCGACGTAGCCTGGAGGCGAGCCGATGAGCTTCGAGACCGAATGCTTCTCCATGAACTCGGACATATCGAAGCGGACCAGAGCTTTCTCGGTACCGAACATGAATTGCGCCAGAGTGCGCGCGACTTCAGTTTTGCCGACGCCGGTGGGACCGAGGAACAGGAACGAGCCGATGGGGCGGTTGGGATTTTTCAGGCCGGCACGGGAACGGCGGATGGCGCGGGCCAGGGCGCTGATCGATTTGTCTTGCGAGATGATGCGCTTGTGCAACTCCTCTTCGATGCGGAGAAGTTTCTGCGTTTCTTCTTCTTTGATGGAAGTGACGGGAACGCCGGTCCAGCGCGAGACCACGTCTTCGATGTCCTCGCGGTTGACTACGCCGGTAGAAGATTCGTCGAGATGATATTTTTCGCGCAGGGCGCGCAGGTTCTCGCGCTCCTTGCGTTCTTCGTCGGAGTAGAAGCGCGCTTTTTCGAACTCGTGGTTCGCGATGGCGTTTTCCATGCGATGCACGATGAACTTGATGCGCTTCTGGACTTCGGTTAATTCTTCAGGCAGCGAAGTCTGGCGCAGCTTGACACGGGCTCCGGCTTCGTCGACCAGATCGATGGCCTTGTCGGGCAGGAAGCGATCCGGGATGTAGCGGTTGGAGTGCGAGACCGCGAAGTTGATGGCGTCGTCGGTGTAGGTGACGGCGTGGAATTTCTCGTAGCGATCTTTGATGCCGAAAAGAATTTTGATGGCGTCGGTCTCGTTTGGCGGCGGAACTTTTACGGCCTGGAAGCGGCGCTCGAGCGAACGGTCTTTCTCGATCGACTTGCGATATTCGCCGGGCGTGGTAGCGCCGATGCACTGAATTTCTCCGCGTGACAGCGCGGGCTTCAGAATGTTGGCGGCGTCGAGTGAGCCTTCGGCCGAACCGGCTCCAACCAGCGTGTGCAGCTCGTCGATGAAGATGATGGAGTTCTGATTTTCCATCAGCTCTTTCATGATGGTCTTGAGGCGCTCTTCGAACTGGCCGCGATACTTGGTGCCGGCGACGATGAGCGAGAGATCGAGAGCCAGGATGCGCTTGTCGGCCAGGAACGACGGGACTTCGCCGTCGGCGATGCGCTGGGCCAGGCCTTCGACGATGGCCGTTTTCCCCACGCCGGGCTCGCCGATCAGAACTGGATTGTTCTTGGTGCGGCGGCAGAGAATCTGAATCACGCGATCGACTTCACCTTCACGGCCGACCAGGGGATCGAGTTGGTTGTCCATGGCGGCCTGGGTCAAATCACGCGAAAATTCGGCCAGCAGCGAACTTTCGCGCTGGCGCTGGGGCTGAGCTTTTTCCTGGGTGCTGCGGGCTAGCTCTTCGCGGATGGTCGACAGGCGCAGGCCGCGCTCGTGCAGAATTTCGGCGGCAAAGCATTTTTCTTCGCGCAGCAAACCTAACAGCAGATGTTCGGTGCCGATGTGGCGGTGCGACAGGCGCTCGGCTTCCTCGGCGGCGTAGGCGAGCACGCGCTTGCATTCATTGCTGAGCGGAAGATCAACCGAGGTCGAAACTTTTTCGCGGATCGTGGTGTGTCCTTCGATCTGCTTGCGGATCGATTCGACCGAGGCGTGGGACCGCAGAAAACGGTTGGTTAGGGCTTTGTCTTCGCGCAGGAGTCCGAGAAGCAGATGCTCCGTCTCGATATAAGGAGACCCGAACTGGCTGGCTTCATAGCGTGCGAAAAAGATGACGCGCCTGGCTTTCTCCGTATAGCGTTCAAACATATTGCCCTTCCCCCTGACCTTCCTGGTCGAGAAGAACTGTGCTTGCCCGACCTACCAAAACGATCCCTGGTTCCAACCAAACTGAAGCTGAAGCTATCTTTATATTATGCAATCAAAGGGCCCTAAAACCCAAGCTCTGAAACGATTCTACAGACCTTTGATCACGTTACCAAAGAAACTGTTGTAAAACGTTTGCGACAATTCCTCAGGGCTAAAGCCCGTTTCTCTTCGGATCACTGACGGCACGGCTAAAGCCGTGCCCTTCCACAAAAACCTTTCTTTCGCCCCCTTCGGGGCTCGCATTCTTCTTACTGCTTCGCTCCCCACGGCTTACGCCGTGGGCCTTATTCTCTCGCCGCTTCGCGGCTGGCTTCATGCTGGCAGCGACTCCGGCGGAATCTCTTCCATGCGGCCGCGCTGCAACTTTAATACCCGATGGCAGCGGCGGGCGAACGCCAAGTTATGCGTAGCAATGAGGGAGGTGAGTTGGTGCTCGCGATGCAAACGCGCAATCAGTTCAAAAACCGCTTCCGCCGTATGCCCGTCCAGGTCGCCCGTGGGCTCATCCGCCAGCAAGAGCTTAGGGCCGGTGATGAGCGCGCGGGCCAGAGCCACCCGTTGTTGCTCGCCGCCTGACAGTTCGCCGGAGCGGTGATGCGCGCGCTGCTCCAGTCCGACCTCACGCAGCCAGCGTGCCGCTTCGGGCTCAACCTGCGGCCACGACTGCCCCCGCAACAGCAGCGGCATGGCTACATTTTCTGCGGCCGTGAATTCCGGCAGCAGGTAGTGGAACTGCCATACGAACCCGGTCTCCCGGTTGCGGAAGTCGGCGGCTTCGTCGTGCGATAAGGAATTCAATCGCAAGTTGGCGCAGTATACGTCACCCGCGGAAGCGCGATCAAGGGCGCTCAGGATGTGCAACAAGGTACTCTTCCCTGCCCCGGATTCGCCGACAATGGCGAGCATTTCACCACGCTGGACTTCGAACGATAAGTTTTCAAAGAGCACGAGATCCGATTCGCCGGACCGGAAAACCTTCTTCAGGCCTTCGACTCGCAGCATCAATCCTTGGTCAGTTAGATGCACTTTGTGTGCCTTTCGGTCCAAGGGCCTGAAGAAGACGGTACACCCAGCAGAGCGGCTATGATGTGATTGCAGTTACGAGATCGCGATTCATGATCGGCGATTCCCTCAGGGGCTAAAGCCCGCATCCTTTCTTGCCTTGAGCGGCACGGCTGAAGCCGTGCCCTTCCCAAAACCAACGGGCCGGGGGCGAAGAAGTTGTCACTCATAACGCAACGCCTCGGCGGGGAGAATGCGGGCGGCCGACCACGACGGGTAGAGCGTGGCAATAAAGGAAATCAGAATGGCGAACAGCGCGACCCAGACACCGTCGATCGCCCGCGGAGCGAAGGGGACGTAGTCGATGGAGTAGACCTCGGGTGAAAGCGAAAGCACGTGGTAATGGCCTCCGGCGTAAGAGATGGCGTATCCGACGACGAGTCCGATGGCGGTACCGATGACGCCGATCAGCACGCCTTGCGCAATAAAGAGGTTGCGCACCTGGGCGCGGCGCGTGCCCATCGACATGAGCACGGCGATGTCCTTCGTCTTTTCCATGACCATCATAATCAGCGAGATCAGAATGTTCAGCGCGGCGACGAAGACGATGAGGCCGATGGTGATGAAGGTGACCAGACGCTCGGTCTTCAGCGCCTTGAAGAGAGCGCTGTTTTGCCGGAGCGCGTTGGTGGCCATGAAACCTTTGCCGGCAGCGTCTTCGATCTGCGAAGTGACTGCGTCGGCCCGGTCGAGATCATCGATCTTGAATTCCAGCACCGAGATCAGGTCGCCGAGCCCGAACAGACGCTGCGCATCGGAAAGGCGGGTGAAGGCCCAACTGGAATCGTAGTCGTAGAAGCCGGAGCTGAAAATGCCGACGACGCGGAAGCGCGTGTATTTCGGCGCCATCCCGTAGGGCGTGAGTTCGCCCTGAGGACTGGTGACGAGGACTGAGTCTCCGACTTTAGCGCCGAGATTGTCGGCCATATCTTTGCCGAGGACGATGGGTGGCATGGCCGCGACCCGCTGCTGCACGGCGGCTAGGGAGTCGGGAGAGTCGTTGGGAGAGGTGCTGTCGGACTGCGCGGGCGAGTCGCCCGCGCCCACATGAGTCTCTTGCTGGGCAGCATCTTCAAGAGCTTCGGCTGAGCCTTCCTTCACTGTGGTTAGCAGGTCGCCTACTTTGCGCTCGTACTTCGGGATCATGCCTTTGAGGACGGCGCCGCGGGCGCGGGGGCCGCGCGAGATGAGGACTTGTTCGAAAATGGCGGGAGCGGCGGCGACGACGTGCGGCTGTTTGGAGAGGCGGTCCATGAGCGCAGGCCAGTCTTTGATGCCGTCGTCGGCGATGCGCTGCAGGCTGATGTGCGATGTGGAACCGAGCAGGCGCTGCTGAAGGTCCTGGCGAAATCCGTTGGTGATGGCCATCGCGACGACTAGGGACGCGACGCCAGCAGCGACGCCGGCGATGGAGATGCCGGTGATGATGCCGATGAAGGCCTGCCTTCTCTTGGCGCGAAGGTAGCGAGTCGCAATGAAAAGTTCGAAGCGCATGAAAGGGCTACCAGCTATCAGCTCAGCTTTCAGCCCATTCCCCTCTCGCAAGAAGCCGATTTCTGAAACGGCGGCCGTCCGCTGATAGAAATACGGTATTGGCGACCCTTTCGACGAGGCCATAGGTTCCCATTTCGTCGAGGATTGAGCCGTTCGGGGATACGTAGCGTCCGGCTGTTAATACTCCAAAAATATCCTTGAACGCTTCCAGCAGATTATGCACACGCGAAGTCTGGGGCCGCCACCGGACATCCCCGGATGACGCAGTCTGCAACTCCTGCGGCGAAACCTCGCGGGCTGACATAAGGCGCACCAGATCGGCGAGATGGAGGCCTGAGAAGGCTTCGCCTGCACCTGCGGAGGCACGCAGATCGGCGTTTTCACGCGAGAGCCGCGCGAGTTCATTCGCTGTTTCTGGGTTCGTTGCTTCGTCGCCCCGAACCCAGCCGACCAGGTCTTCGCGCTGCGCCCATTCAGGCAGCTTTTGGAAAATCACATTCTGGATATCTTTCCGACTATTCCAGAACCTGCAGTGCCACTTTGTCACTGCGGCCTTAAAGGCCTTGTATTTCTCAGGATTCTCGCGCTCATCTACCAAGATCCCAATTTTTCTGAGGCGTCTCTCGTGGTGATCATCGCTTACTACTACCGCAAAGAAAGGCTTCTTTTTTTCGAGAGCGTACTCGTATTCCATCTCAACATAGCTCTTCCCAGATTCCGGGTTGATTGACCCATATCGGCCCCCGAGAATCAGGATGAAGGCATCCGACTCATCAATCCATCTTTTAATCTTGTCCCAGGCAGTCTCGTCGCCCGGGGAGAACTGCTCCATGGCGGCGGGTATGTGCCCCGCTGCCAGAATCGCCTCCATCGCCGCCAGGCGATGGTCAACTAGGTCTTCGTAAGTAGAAGAGAGGAAAATCTGGAGCTTACGTCTTCTCATTATTGTCAGCCCGAAATAAATAAACAGACTACTCTAATCCTACCGTCCACGGAGTCGAAACAATAATCCGGGAACTCGCTCTCGATACTCCGTGAATTCTTCGCCGAACCTCCTCCCCAACTCCGCGTCTTCCATGCGAATCATCACGGCGCCGGTGGCGATGGCCAAGGCGGTGAGCAGCCAGCAGACTATCAGGCCGGTGCCAACGCTCCAGGCCAGCATTTCGCAGAGATGGGCGAGATAGACGGGATGGCGGACACGAGAGCGAATGCCGGTGGTGACCAGACGCTGGTCGCGATTTCTCCCATGAACTTCAGGCAAGCCTCCTAGTTGGGCCCAGCTGAAGTGGGCGCCCGAACTGGAATAGATCGTGATGCCTGCGGCGAACAGGAGGGCGGCGGGGAGCCACGACCAAGGGGTTGAATAGAGCGCGGCGGCGCGCCAGGGGCCAGTCAGCACTCCCATGCCGATCCACATGACGATCCAGGCGGGCACTAGCACACGGAAGGGCGAGCGTTCACTCTGGCGCCAGCGATGCGCGCGCGGGTGCACCATCAGCCAGAACAGCGGGATGGTCGAGTAGACCACGCAGGCCAGCCATCCCAGGGTGCGCAGGAAGAGCATGGCTTGATTTTAGTGCAGTGGAGTGCGGCGTCGTGGACGCGGAGGAAAAAGTCATCCCCTACAGTGAGCACCAGCGCCGAAACAAGCCTAACTCCTTATTTCATAATATTTTGCCCGTAACCCATTGATCTCAATAGATCAGAACTCGGTTTGGCCCCTAAGCTGATGATTCTAATAGACCAGGGGGGAGGGGGGGGTACCCACCCTGAACCGGCGGAATTTTCTCCCAAATCGAAACTCCACGCCTGGAAATACGACCACGCGCCTTCGCCAAACTTCCTGTCCCCGCGGTCACGGACCTGTTTTCGTTGAACCGGTTCATAGGACCGAGGCACTGCCTCGGTCATCTATCGGATTCTCGCTGGCCGCGTGATAATGGAAAAATGGCGCGTGCGTTCCTGAACATTTCTTTAAACGACAATTGGCTTCCGAAGTCGGTGCTGTGCCTGCGCGACTACAACCGTCACAAATTTCTGCTGGATCTGATTGCTGGAGTCACCGTGGGATTGGTGGCTCTGCCGCTGGCCATGGCGTTTGCCATTGCCTCGGGACTGACGCCGCAGGCAGGCATTTACTGCGCGATCGTGACCGGGTTTCTGATTTCGGCGCTGGGCGGCTCGAGGATGCAGATTGGCGGCCCGACCGGCGCGTTTGTGGTGGTGGTGGCAGGGATTGTCGCGGTACACGGCGTGGACGGGCTGTTCATGTGCACGGTGATGGCCGGCGTGCTGCTGGTGATCATGGGCGCGACCGGCCTGGGCACGGCGGTGAAGTTTATTCCAAGGCCGGTGGTGATTGGATTCACCAATGGGATTGCGGTGCTCATCGCCAGCACGCAGATCAAAGATTTCTTCGGGCTGAGTCTCGACAAGGTTCCGGGCGTGTTCTGGCTGCGGATGGAAACGCTGGCGGGCAACTTTCATACGATCCGGTTCGAGGCGACTGCGCTCGCAGTGTTTACGCTGCTGACCCTGATTATTTGCCGGGGACTGTCGTCGCGCATCCCCGGACCGATTGTGGCGCTGCTGCTGGCGACGTGTGCGGTTTATTTTTTTCATCTGCCGGTGGAAACGATCGGAACAAGGTTTGGGGGAATTCCGGGGGGACTGCCGCACCTGCAGATTCCCAAGTTCCGCACGGATCTGATCCACGGGCTGCTGGGACCGGCGTTCACGGTGGCGATGCTGGGAGCGATTGAATCGCTGATGTCGGCGGTGGTGGCGGACCGCATGAGTGGCGACCGGCACAATCCGAACGTGGAGCTGATCGGGCAGGGCGTAGCCAACATTTTTTCGCCGATGTTTGGCGGATTGCCGGCCACGGGAGCGATTGCGCGGACGGCAACGAATATTCGCTCGGGAGCGCAGACGCCGGTGGCAGGAATGATTCATGCGCTGACCCTGCTGTGCATTCTGCTGTTCGCGGCGCCGCTGGTCAGCTTTGTGCCGATGGCGGCGCTGGCGGGAATTCTGATGGTGGTCGCCTACAACATGGGCGAGTGGCGCGAGATTCCGCAACTGCTGAAGCTGACCAAGACCGACATCAGCATCTGGCTGGTGACGTTTGCCTTGACTGTATTTGCCGACTTAACCGTTGCCGTCGAAGCGGGAATGATCCTGGCGGCGCTGCTTTTCATCAGCCGCGTGGCTGCGACCACCACCGTTTCGCAGGTGACCGACGACTACGTGGAAGACGGGCGAGTACACATTCTGCAAGGCAAAGACATTCCGTATTTCTGCACCATCTTCCGCATTCACGGGCCGTTTCTGTTTGGGGCGACGGACAAGATTTCCGTGGTGACGGAAGATCTGCACACGCTGCCGCCAGTGGTGATTCTGCGCCTGCGCAACATGACTGCGCTGGACGCGACCGGGCTGTTCGCGATCGAAGAAACCGCCAAGCAACTGCACGCCAGCAAGCGCACGCTGATTCTGTGCGGGGCGCGGGAACAGCCGGCGCAGCTGATTCATCAGGCGGAGTTCGCAGAAATGATTGGCAAAGAAAATATCTGCGACAACGTGCAGGACGCCCTGCGGCGGGCGGAGGAAGTGTTCGAGGGGCTGGACCGGAAATTTGTGGTGGCGAAGAGCTAGTTTCCCGACGGGGATTTGTGACTGTGAAAGAAGTGGCGCTTTAGGTCGGGGTAGAACTCGTAGAAAACGTTAAAGGCGCTGCTGGCGCCGAGATTCACTCCCCAGTTCTCGGACATGTAGCCGACGGTGCGATCGCGGGCCGGATAGTAGCTGGTGGAGATGCCGCAGGAAATCAGCTGGCCGAAAACGCGGGAATTGTTGAATCCTGACGTGCCGTTATCTCTTTGCGTGACAAAGATACGATTGACGGCATACCACACCCGCGCCATGGCCGATCCGGAACCGCGGCGAAAGTAGCGCGGGTCTTCGTGCAGGACGGTGGGCAGGAAACCGTAGATCAGAGCGCTGCCGGTGATCTGATCGAGTTCGCCGGCGGCAAAACGCTTCTCGTACGCTCCCCATCCCTCGCCGTAATGGGGCTGGCCGTTGGCCGCCTGCTCGAAGGCCGAGCGGAACACATTCACCGCGTGAGCGCTGGGGTCGAACGCCTGATGGAGGGCATAGATGTACTTCTGGTCCGCGGTCATAGGGAGGGAGTTCGGGGGAATGCTGTTGGCGATCGCAAAATCGGGTACCGTTACTTGCGGAGGAACGGGCTCGGCATCTGGATTTGAGGGAGGAATGGCAGATGAGTCGAGCGGCGTGTTGGCGGTGGTCGAGGAGGCTGCTGGCTTCGAGTCTTGCGTCTGCTGCTCTTGCGTCTGCTGCTCTTGCGTCTGCTGCTGAAGAGATGCGGGGGCCGCGCTGGAACTGGTTTGAGCCGAAAGTGAACTTGCAGAAACACACAAGCTCAAGCCAACCCACGAGATTCGGACCAAGGACCGGCTCATCGCCACAAGAGCACCTATTAACAGGGATGGCTGAGCGTACAAGGGGGCAGGAGAATTGTAAAGCGGTGTGTCATGTAACGAAGGTCATGGTGGGGCGCTCAGATGAAAAGAAAGACGCTCGCCCCAAGGGACAAGCGTCTAGTCGAGAACGAATGCAAGAATGTTTTCTTAATTGTCGATTCGCTGCACCACCGAGAGAATCCTCCACTCACCATCCGCTTTCGTGAGGGTCATGTAGTCCACCCAGCCGGGGGTGACGAGCTTCGCGGAGGCGATGTTGCCAGCCACGTCGAGAACACTAACCTCTTCAGTCTTGGCGGAGGTGGGAAGGTCGGCAGGGCCATGGGCGCGGACCTCCTCCACCATCTGCGAAGCGGTTTTATCTCTCATCGGGATGTTGCCATGGATCATATGCTTCAGGTAGTGAGGATGGAGTGTGTGCTCCATGCGGCGGGCGTCGCCGTTGTAATAGGCTTCGATGTAGTTGGTCACGGTGGCGCGCACGGCGGACGAGTCGTCCGGGAAAGGTTTGTCTTGCGCAAAGATTAAGAAGTTGGAAAACAGAAACAGGCACAGGGCAAAACCGGGTACGAGGCGTTTCATGGTCGGTGATCTCCGGTGGAGGTGAAGCGATTCGGGCATAGCGATTATGCCTTAGTTTGCTTGGCGGGAAACTACACCGAAGGCCATGTCTGCGGCGGCGAGAGGACGAGCAAGCTGCTAGACTATTCATCTTTCATTCTTTTGGACGCCTTTCCTCTCGACTGGCGGTAAGGCCAGCTTTCTTGCGATGATCGTCAACTTTGCAGAGCGCGCTCATAACCACAACTGGGAGCTGGATCCGGTGGTTCGGTCGCTGCTCGACACCGATTTTTACAAGCTGCTGATGCTGCAGTTTATCTGGAAACACTTTCCCCACACGCGGGTGGAGTTCTCGCTGATCAACCGCCATGCTTCGGTGCGGATGGCGGACATCATCCACATTGAAGAACTCAAGGTGCAACTGCAGCACGTGCGGGGACGGCGGTTTCGAAAATCGGAGCTGGTATGGCTGGCGGGCAACACATTTTATGGGCACCGCGGAATTTTCGAGCCGGCGTTTCTGGAGTGGCTGGAGCGCGACTTCCGGTTGTCGGACTATCAACTATCGGTGCGCGATGGGCAGATCCACCTGACATTTGAAGGCCGGTGGGCCGAGACCACGATGTGGGAACTGTATGCGCTGGCGATTCTGGATGAGTTGAAGACGCGGGCGCATCTGAAAACGCTGAGCGAGTTCGGGCTCGACATTCTGTATGCCCGGGCGAAGACCAAGTTGTGGAGCAAGATCGAGCGACTGCGCGGCGTTCCAGGACTGAGCGTAGCCGATTTTGGAACGCGGCGGCGGCACAGCTTTCTGTGGCAGGAATATGTGGTAGTGGCCATGGCCGCAAATCTGGGAAGCAATTTCATTGGGACGTCGAATGCGTTCCTGGCGCACAAACACGATCTGGAAGCGATTGGAACCAATGCGCATGAGATTCCGATGGTGATGGCCGCGCTGGCGCCAGATGACGTAGCGCTGAAAGAGTCGCAGTACCGCGTGCTGGAATTGTGGCAGCAGACTTATGAAGGCGCGTTGCGGGTGATGCTGCCCGATACGTTTGGCACGACGCAATTTTTGGCGGGCGCACCGGAGTGGGTCGCGGACTGGACCGGGCAGCGCGTGGATAGTAAAGATCCGTATGTCGCCGGAGACGAGTACATTGCGTGGCTGGAGACGCATGGGAGGGATCCGCGGGAGAAGCTGATGATTGCTTCCGACACGCTGGATGTGGATGCAATCCTCGGACTGCACGCATATTTTGGCGGGACGCTGGCCAAGGGCGTGGGACCAGGCGATTTTGTGGGCGCTGCAGATTTCGAGGACCGCAACAAGTGGACGCCGGGGCGGCGAGTGCGGTTCAGCGCCGGATGGGGAACGCTGCTGACCAATGATTTTCGCGGGTGCAATCCGAATAACGGCGCGGGTTTTGACCCGATCAGCCTGATCTGCAAAGTGACCGACGTCGAGGGACGGCCGGCGGTCAAGCTCTCTGATAATTATTCCAAGGCGCTGGGGCCAACCGAGGAGGTCGAGCGCTACCGGCGAGTGTTTGGGACTGCGGGAATCGCCAACGCTCCAGTCATCGCGTGACGTTAAGCGCTTGGTAAGGAAATCCAGCCACGCGTACATGTCCCTTCGTTTTCTCCTCGTAACCTTGTGAATGACCGCCCCGGCTGCCAACATGCCAACGGGGCGAGTATGAAGATTCTGCTGGTTGAGGACTCCTACATCGAACGGCGCAAGATCGGCGGCTACCTGGAAGACTGGGGCCTCGACCATGTGAGCGTCGGCAGCGGCACGGAAGCCGTGAAGCTGTTGGAGTCGCCCGATCCGCCTGAACTGGCCATTCTCGACTGGCTGCTGCCGGGCCTCGACGGCATTGATGTTCTGCGGCGCGTTCGTAAACTCAGCCAGGGAAAATACATCTACACCTTGATGCTGACCGCGAAGAATCGCAAGCAGGATCTGCTGACCGCCATGGAGGCGGGAGCCGACGACTATCTGTCGAAGCCGGTGGACCCGGCCGAGTTGCGTTCGCGCATCATGGTGGGCAAGAGAATCCTGGACCTGCAGCAATCGCTGCGCTTCGCGGCGACGCATGATTTCCTAACCAACCTGCTGAACCGGGCGGAAATTATTGCGGCTCTGGAGCGGGAGTTCTCGCGCAGCGGGCGTGAGGACAAGCCCGCCAGCATCATCCTGGCGGACATCGACCACTTCAAGCGCGTCAACGACACCATGGGTCACGGCGCGGGAGACGAAGTTCTGAAACAAGTGGCGCAGCGCCTCAAGCAAACCCTGCGGCCTTACGACCTGGTGGGACGGTATGGTGGTGAGGAATTTATTCTGATTCTGCCGGGCTGCTCCCTCGAGATCGGGGCGCGCCGTGCCGATGAAATCCGCAAGCTGGTGGGCAAGGATCCGATCAATACTCCGTTCGGGACGACATCGGCAACGGTGAGCATGGGCGTAACGGCGACGTGCTTAGCCCGGGACGGCACTGTGGCGGACCTTCTGCACGAAGCGGACATGAGCTTGTACGCCGCGAAGAAGAACGGCAGAAACCGCATTGAGGTTGCCGCGCCAGCGGCACGATCGAACGCCGCGCATTCGTAGACCGCCTCCCGTCATATTTCCCGTCAGAACACTTCCTGCTGCCCTCAGCCCGTCCACCGCACACCTGCTGCACACTTGCGGCGTTCTGTGGCACATTAGAAGCTCATGTCTCCAACCGTCGACGCCAGAGCTGGACGCGCCGCCTTCACGCATCCCGGGTTCGTGCTGTTCCAGGTCGCGCGATTTTTGATTGTCGCGGCGGTGGAGATGCAGGCCGTGGCCGTGGGCTGGCAAGTTTACGAGATTACGAAACGGCCGCTCGATCTGGGCTATGTGGGGCTGGCGCAATTTCTGCCGGCAATTCTGCTGTTCCCGATTTCCGGACATGCATCGGACCGGTTCGAACGCCGCCACGTGCTCTCGGCCTGTTACGCGGGGTATGCGATCTGCTTCGCTTTATTGCTCGCACTGGTCGAGCGCGGAGTGCCGTCGATCAGAGCGATCTATGTAGTGTTGGTGCTGATCGGAGTGGTGCGATCGTTTAACAGTACGGCCAGCCGGGCCATTCTGCCGCAACTGGTTCCGCAGGAACATTTTCCGAACGCGGTCGCGTGGAACGCCAGCATCTTTCAGGCAGCGACGATTCTGGGGCCGTCGTTTGGCGGGATTCTTTATGCGGCATTCCATGGGCCGGCAGTGGTGTATGTGGTGGCAATGGTAACGGCGGTGGGCGCTACTGTCTCCTCGTTCAAGATCAAACCCGAGGTGAAGGCGCGGCCGAGAGAGCCGATGACGCTGAAGACGGTTTTCGCGGGGCTGCATTTCATCTGGCGGAAGAAGCTAATTCTGGGCGCGATTTCACTGGATCTGTTTGCCGTGCTGCTGGGCGGGGCAGTGGCGCTGCTTCCGGTGTATGCGCGGGAAATTCTGCACACCGGGCCGTGGGGACTGGGACTGCTGCGCACGGCACCGGGAGTCGGCGCGGCGATCATGGCGGTGTTGCTGGCGCACTGGCCGTTGCGCGGGCGGTCGGGGCCGACGCTGTTGTGGGCGGTGGCTGGATTCGGAGTGTTCACCATTCTGTTCGGCGTGTCGCACAGCCTGACTTTGTCACTGATCGCGTTGCTTCTGTTGGGCGCGAGCGACATGATCAGCGTGATTATCCGCGCCACGCTTACGCAACTGGCGACGCCCGATGAGATGCGCGGGCGCGTCACGGCCGTGGACATGATTTTTATTGGAACGTCGAACGAGTTTGGGCAGTTTGAATCGGGCGTGACCGCGCAGTGGTTTGGGACTGTGCCCGCGGTGGTGTTGGGGGGAATTGGGACCTTGGTGGTGATCGCCGTGTGGGCCTGGCTCTTTCCGGAGCTGCGGCAGGCAGGGGAGTTAACTTCGATCGAGGTTGACAGTCTGGAAGATGAAGTGGAGACGGGGGCCGGACAGTGACAGATTCCCCTTCTATGAGACGTTCACGCTGCCTCATCGGCTAAAGCCGTGTTTCATTGGGTGGGCACTACGGCGCGGCTTGAATCCGCGCCCTTTCAAACACATTGCGCGGAGTAAAGGCGGCCTGTCTACTTCCCTTTGACCAGCGTCTTGGCGGCGCCCAGGTTGTCGTACTTGTCGTAGACGCGCACCACGACTACGTGCTCGGAGGCAGACTCGTTCGCGGCGCCGACGGCAGCCAGGAAGTCGTAGTCTTCGATCTTGGCGTCTGAAAGTTGGCCGGTGGGCTCGACGAGTTTCCATTCGCTGGCATCGATGGAATATTCGGCGCGCTTGATGGTGGAGAATCCATCTTCGGCGCGGAAGCGCACGTGAATCTGCGATCCCGCGCCCTCTAGCGACGAAGAAAGATTCTCGACGCGCGGAGGCGTGGTGTCGACTTCGAAGCGGTGACTTTCTTTGGAGGCGGTCAGGGCGTCGCCCGGGGAATGCGACGGCGCATCCGAAGCTACGACCTTCACGGTGTAGCCGCCATCGGGCAGCAGGCTGGCGTCGAACGAATAGGCTTTGTCGGTCAAATTGTCTTTCAGCAGGAGCCAGCGCGTCTCGCCGTCGCCGCGGTAGTAGAGCGAATAGATAAGCTGATCGTCATTCTCGTCGTGCGCATTCCACTTCACGCCGATGGAGTCGCGATCGTGATTGCTGGGCATGGGCGACTCGAAATGGGCGCCGGAAGATCCGCTGATGTCGTTGCCGAGACTCAGTCCGGCCGACCTGGGGAGCGGCTGGTAGCGCACGCCCACCTGCACCGATACGTCATCGATTTCAGGCGCAACGTTTTTCGGTAGGTAGTTCAGGGTCACGGTATCGACCGCGGGGTTGGGTCTGCCGGCATGCAGCACGGCTTTCCACTGGGCATAGCGCGCGGGCGGAACGCCCGTTTCAGAATCCTTGCCAAGATTCACCGGCTTCCAGGGACTCCAGTTGCGGTCGGGATTATCGACGTTGCCGCTGCGGGTGAGCAGATCTACATTGCCAGCGCCGCGAAACTCGACGCGGCCCCAGCGGGAAAAAATCTTGGCGTCGAACACGTCGCTCTCATAGGTGCCTTCGTTCTCCGGACCCGGGCCGAGCACAAAAACTTTGCCGAGGTTACTGCTGGCTGCGTAGAGGGCGCCGCCGGGAGCCTTGGCGAATCCGGTGACCTGCGAGGCGGGCGCTTTCAGCAGATCGGAAAATTCGTCTTGCAACGCGATGGCAAAGACGTGGCCTCGATTTCCGGTTCCGGCAAGCAGGTGGTCATGGGAATCGAAGGCCAGGGCGTAAACGATGTCCTCATGCGAAGTCCATATGCGCGACGGTGAACCATCAGGGGCGATGCGGTAGACATCGGAACCATTGCTGGCGCCTCCGCCGGGAAACGGGAACGGGCCCGGCTGAGGGTTGACTGGCGCCATGGTAATCGCCATGCCCGGAGCCTGAGGGTTGGGGTTGGCGGCAGCGTTGGCCGCCATGGTCATCATGGCGGCCGCGGCGCCGGGCGGCGGCGTTGCCGCGCTGGCCCGTTTCTCGCCGACGCCCGCGGCATAGATGTTGCCTTCGCGATCGAGCGCGAGCGCAGTGATCTCTTTCTTGGGAGTGCTGTAGAGCACGAAGCCTTCGCCCGCGGGAGAAATCCGGTAGACAAGGCCGCTGCCGTCGGTGCCAGCAATCAGATTTCCCTGGGCATCGTTTCCCCGGGTATCGAGAGCGAGCACGCGGATGTGGGTTTCGTCGCTCTTGAAGAAAACCGAGTGCTCACCCTTGGGGGTGACTTTGTAGATCTCGCCGTGATCTCCGGTGGCCACGTAAAGATTGCCGGCTTTGTCGAGGACGAGATCCCAGATGTACTTGGTGCCGGGGGCGAAATATTCGGACGAAGTCCACGAAGGATCGAGAGCGGGCTTGGCGGGATCTTTGGCGTCTTTGTCGGATTTGCTCTCAGACTTGCTTTCGGATTTCGCCGCGTCGGCTTTTTCGCGGGGCTTGTGCTCGATTTTGTAGACTTTGCCATCGGGAGCGGTCGCGGCGTAGATCACGCCCACGCTGTGGGGGTCGACCGCGAGGGTCTGCACCTGAAGTTCCTGCGGTCGAAGATAATCGTGGCCTCGCCGCTCGGAGTGATGCGGTAGACGCGGGCGGGCGATCCGGTGGCGGCGTAAACATTTCCCGCATCGTCGGCGGCGATAGCCCAGATGTAGGTTGAGGGCGTGGCATAGAACAACTTGAACGAGGGAGCCAACTCCAGGCCGCCGGCGCTGCGGATGGCCACGCCTGTGGCCGTGCCCTTGTTGAGGTCCTCGAATTTCGATTGCTCCCAGGTGCGAGTGCCGTCGGCGAAGGCGGAGGGGACGAGGCTGGTCATTATCATTACGAGGGACGAAGAAAGAACGCCGACTAGAATGGAAAGGGAAACCTTACGCGAACTCTGCAATGTCATACCTCGATTCAAAATCGCCCAGGAATCGCCGGGCGCCCCGCCTTCCCGCTAACCCCAAGAGTTCAGGTTAACACGCAAACACTTTCCTTCGTGGGATCGCGTAGCCCCGGACGCGTTCGTCCGGGGTTCAGGTTGCGGGCGCACCGGCTGCGCTGGCACGCTCGCTTCGCTTCGCGGGGCGGA
Organism: uncultured Acidobacteriota bacterium; assembly: GCA_963800405.1. Classification (GTDB taxonomy): domain Bacteria; phylum Acidobacteriota; class Terriglobia; order Terriglobales; family Acidobacteriaceae; genus Sulfotelmatobacter. The sequence goes on along the minus strand of CAWDBW010000039.1, from coordinate 197,508 downwards.
CCCTTTGACTTCGCTCATGGCAGGCTAGGTCCGCCCCTACGTGATTTCCCTCGCTTTCCGGAAGGCGAGTCGGAAGCCGGCCGTGATATCGTAGGTTTTGATGTCATCCAGTGCACTCTCACCCGCGCGTCAGAAGTTGCTGAGCACGCTGGCTCACAAATCGTTCCGTCTGGGCGAGTTCAAACTTTCTTCCGGCGGGACCAGCGACTATTACATCGACTGCCGAACCACCACGCTCGACGCGAAAGGCTCGCGGCTAACCGGGGAAGTTTTCTTGGAAGAAATCCGGCAGCGGGGATGGAAGGCGCAGGCGATTGGCGGGCTGACCATGGGTGCGGATCCGATCGTGGTTGCGGTCGCGCTGGTAAGCGGCGAGTTGGACGGGTTTCTGGTGCGCAAGGCGGAAAAACAGCACGGCACCGGGCAGCGCATTGAAGGCTTCCGCGAAAAGGGCGCGCGCGTTGTGATTGTGGACGATGTGTGCACCACCGGGGCATCGACGGTGCAGGCGATTGAAGCGGCGCGCGAGTTTGGATTCGAAATTGTGGGCGTGATGTGCCTGGTGGAGCGGGAAGAGGCCGAGGGGCGTCCGAATGTGGAGAAGGCGGCAGGCGCGGCGCCGTTCGTTTCGATTTTCACGGCGAACGACGTGCGGAAAGAACATATTCTGCAGAATGATGAAACCGAACCCAGCATGTTCGCGGTGGCGGCGGTGTGTGAAGTGTGCGGGCGGCCTGCGGTGACGAACAATCCGAGGAACCGGTGCGAGGCGCATAAGAATTGAGTGATTGAGCCATTGAGCGATTGCGCCATTTTGGCGATTCAATCGCTCAATGACTCAATCACTCAATGACTAAATTTCTATGATTCAGACCCTGGAATGGACCGACGAGGGCGTGCGCTTCATCGATCAGACGAAGCTGCCGACCGAAGAAGTTTATGTGACCTGCATGACGCACGAGCAGGTCGCCGATGTCATCCGCAACATGGTGGTGCGGGGGGCGCCGGCGATTGGCGTGGCTGCGGCCATGGGTATTGCGCTGGGCGTGAATAATTCGAAGGCGGAATCGCCGGGCGACCTGAAGCGCGAATTCGACCAGATTTGCGACCTCATCGGCAAGACCCGGCCCACGGCGGTGAACTTGTTCTGGGCGATCCGGCGGATGCAGGAGAAATTCGAACGCATCCGCGTGCGGCCCATCCCGCACATCAAGCGCGACCTGATTGAAGAGGCACAGCGCATGCACGCCGAAGACATTGCGGCGAATCAGGCCATGGGACGCCACGGCGCCACACTGATGCCGAGCGCAGGCGGCGTGCTCACACACTGCAACGCCGGGGCGCTGGCCACGGCGGGATACGGCACGGCACTGGGAGTGATCCGGGCCGCGGTCGAGCAGGGCAAGAAGATTCATGTCTACGCCGACGAGACGCGGCCGTTTCTGCAAGGCTCGCGGCTGACGGCGTGGGAGTTGATGAAAGACGGCATCCCCACCACAGTGATTTCCGACAACATGGCCGGGGTGATGATGAAGCAGGGCAAGATTGCAGCCATTGTGGTGGGCGCCGACCGCATCGCGGCCAATGGCGACGTGGCCAACAAGATTGGAACCTACACGGTCGCGATTCTGGCGAAGGAGCACGGCATTCCGTTTTATGTGGCGGCGCCGATTTCGACTGTCGACTTGGCTTGCGCTGACGGCAGCGGGATTCCCATCGAACAGCGGAATGCTCGGGAAATCACCCACATCGCGGGAAAGCAGATGACACCGGACGGGGTGGAGGTGGAGAATCCGGCGTTTGACGTGACTCCGGCGAAGTACGTGGCCGCCATCATCACGGAAAAAGGAATCGCACGCGCGCCCTACGAAGATTCCTTGCGGGAACTGGCCGGGCAGGAGGCCGAGGCTCACCCCTAGTCCTGGCATTGCGCTCGCGTTTTCCTCCTGATTTCCGTTTTCCTCCTGATCTGTCTTGTCATCCTGAGCTGCGTTGTCATCCCCCTTTCCCTTTTGCGTTGTCATCCTGAGCGAAGCGAAGGACCTGTGGAGTTGGCGGCCCGTTGCATAGGTCCTTCGTCGGGCAAAGAACGCCCTCCTCAGGATGACAACTCTGTTGCTCTATGGCTCTGAACTCTTTAGCGCTCAATGTAAAAAGATGTAAAGGGCCAATTTTTTTCTTTTTCCGCGCTACTTAATCTTTAGGTTCGGGTTGACTATAGCGGCAACCAATCGTGCTAACCTTGGTTCAGACCCAATCAGAGCGCCAAATATTTCGTCAGGGGGATGTTATGTCGTTACGCAATCGCCTCGTTCTGCCCATCATTCTTTCCGGCCTCGCCGCGCTAGCGGGCTGCGGCAGCAGCACGAACAGCGTGCAACCACCTCCTAGCGGGGGATTTAGCAACACCGACTTCAGTGGTATCTACACCTTTTCCGTGGAGGGCTCCGACACCGCCGGGCCGCTATCGATGGCGGGCTCACTGAACGCGTGTGGCTGCAGTGGCGGGACCATCGCGGGAGGGGCGGTGGATTTCGACGACCCTTCCCTGGTGGCTCCCGGTGCGGCGATTGGGGCTAACAGCACCTACAACGTCGGTAAAGACGGGCGCGGCACGGCCGACCTCTACATCACTCCGACGGGGGGCACCGTCTTCCAGGTGAAGTTTGATTTTGTCCTGACTTCGAGCTCGCACGGGCTGATCATCCGCTATGACAACGGCGGGACCGGCAGCGGGACCATTGACCTGCAGCCCAACCCGGTGGCACAGAGTTCGTTTGACGCTACACCGTATGCCTTCACCCTCTCTGGCAGCGATGCGGCCGGGGACATTGTTTCCACCGTCGGTTCGTTCAGCCTCAATTCTTCGGGCTCGATCACGGCTGGGGTCGATGACTGCAACGTAGACGGCGTCCCTTACTACCAGTCTGCTGTTTCTGGTTCGGTCCTGGTGGGCTCGGGGCCAACGGTGCCGGGAAGCGCTTCGATTCTGACGGCATGTTCGTCAGGGGCTCTCACCTTCGACGTCTATGCGATCGATAGCACACACCTGAAGCTCATCGAGAGTGACAATGCGGCGTATCTTGTGGGTGATGCCTTCGCGCAGACAAGCGCCACGATTCCTCAGGGCGGTCTGGTTTTCACCATGGCGGGTCTGGACTCGTTGTCAAGTAGTGGCGCACCGTTTGTGTCCGGGGGTACCATGACGTCTGACGGTGCCAGCCAACTTACGGCTGGACTGGAAGACGTGAATGATAACGGCACCGTGGACGGCGGCGCGAGTCCTGCAGTACCGCTAAACTTTGGCGGCACATTCGTCGCCTCTCCGTCAGGCAGTGGACGATTCCTGGTAGCTTTCTCGGGCCTCTTCCTCAACGAAACCAATTTTGTCGCCTACCCTTCCAGCGGCGGCATTTTACTGCTGGAGACCGACATCGGAATTAGCGCAGGGGTCACCAGCGGCATCGCCCTGCCGCAGACAGCAGGAGCGGGGATTGCCGCTACGCAAGGCTACGGGTTGAACAATGCTGGCACGGACTTTAACTCCGGGTCGGAACTCGACGAAATCGCACAATTCACAACCACGAGCACGGGCATGAAGGGCCTCCTCGACGATAATGACGCGGGGCTGAACACCAGCAACGTGAACGGCACCTACTCGGCGGGCTCCAACGGCGCCGGCTCAGCTACAATCGGTAGTCGCCTGCAGAGCATTTTTTACTATGCCGCTGACAGTTCGACAGTGCTGTTCATTTCCACCGACCCCAACCAGATAGCTTCGGGAGTCTTTGAGGAGCAGACAACTCCCAGCGGAAATGGCGACCAAGCCTCAGTGGCGCGGCCGCGGGCGCTGCCGATGTTCCGCGCGATACCGCATGCGCGTAAGGCTGCGCCACATAGCCAAGTTCGGATTGGCCCGGCAAAATAGTCTGGTGCAATAGAAGGATTGTTGCGGCCCTCATGTTAATTGTGAGGGCCGCTTTCTTGGCCGCAGCTCGCGCCGAAAGGCCTTCACCCCTCCGATACTTTGGGATTTCCCGCCGTTGCGCTTCGCGAGCTAATCCAAATGATCAGACGGTAGAGCATCAGCACGGCCAGAACTGCGGCGTATTCCAGGGGCTTTTTCTTGTCGGCTTTGACCAGCCAGAGGTAGTGGATGACTCCGGCGGCGGCGCTGAAGTAGATCAGGCGGTGCAGGGCTTGCCAGCGCTTGCCGCCTAGTTTGCGGATCGACCACTTGGTTGAGGTCAGGGCGAGTGGGATCATCAAGGCAAAGCCGGTCATTCCTAGGGTGATGAAGCGGCGCTTGGCGATGTCGGCCAGCATTTCGTGGACATCGAAAAATTTGTCGAGCCAGACGTAGGTCATCAGGTGCAGCGTGCCGTAGAAAAAGGCGAACAGGCCGAGCATGCGGCGGAAATTGATCAGCCAGTACTGGCGAGTCAGCTTGCGCAGGGGCGTGATCGCGAGCGTGATCAGCAGGAACGTCAGGGTGCAGTCGCCAGTGCTGTGAGTGATGGTTTCAATGGGATTCGCGCCCAGACCGTCGTGCAGCGCTCTCCAGACGAGCCAGGCCAGCGGCGCGAGGCAGGCGAGGAAGATTACGGGTTTGAGGTAGCGGAGCATGGGAAAGGCAGTGGCTAGTGGCTAGTGGTCAGTGAAAATCATAGCTCTCTCATGGGGATGTGTCCGCGGCTGCCTCAGGGGCTAAAGCCCGCATCCTATTCGACCTCTGACGGCACGGCTGAAGCCGGTGCCCTACCCGATACATTCCAGCTTCAAAAATTCTTTTTCAAATCCATTCCGCTGTACAGGCTGGCGACCTGATCGTAGCCGTTGAACATCAGGGTGGGGCGCTTGAAAAATTCGCCGAGCCGGCGTTCTTTGGCCTGACTCCAGCGGGGATGGTCCACGTTGGGATTCACGTTGGAATAGAAACCGTACTCCTGGGGGTTGGAAAGATTCCAGGTATTCAGCGGCTGCTTGTCAGTGAAGCGGATGCGAACAATCGCCTTCGCGCTTTTGAAACCGTACTTCCAGGGCAGGACGATGCGAAGCGGAGCGCCATCCTGATTGGGCAGGTCCTCGCCATACATGCCGAAGCAGAGCAGGGCGAGGGGATGCATGGCTTCGTCCATGCGCAGGCCTTCGACGTAGGGCCACTGCAGCACATTGCGCTGCTGGCCAGGCATTTGAGACGGATCGAGAAGAGTGGTGAACTCGACGAACTTCGCCTTGCTGGTAGGATTGGCACGCTTGATCAGTTCACTGAGCGAGAAGCCGACCCAGGGAACGACAATCGACCATCCTTCGACGCAGCGGTGACGATAGATGCGCTCCTCGGGAGTGGCCATCTTGAGGATGGCGTCGATATCGAGTTCCTGTTTTTTGTCGACCAGGCCATCGATCTTGACTTTCCAGGGGCGGGTGCGGAATTTTTGGGCGAGCTTGGCGGGCTCGTCTTTCTCGGTCGAAAACTCGTAATAATTGTTGTAGTTGGTGACGTCTTTATAGGGAGTGACGGTCTCGGTGGTGCTGAGCGGGCTTTTCTGGATGCCGTCGATTTTGTTTCCCGCCAGCGCCACTTTAGAGGGCGAGATTACCTCGCGCAGGCCCAGGCCAGTGGCTGCTGCGGCTCCCGCCAGCGCCGCGCCCGCCAGAAACTTGCGGCGGTTCAGATACAAGCTTTTGGGAGTGATTTCCGACGAAGGAATATCTGGCGCTTTCTTGATGAGCATGGAACCCCTGTCCTTTATACGCGCATCCGCCGCTGGCGGATTGGATGATCTTATTTTCAATCAGATAGGACGCAGACGACGGCAAAAAGTTGCAGGGGTTTAGGAGACGCATCAACTTGGACTAGCCCAGTACGTCTCTGACCTTCCGTGACAGGCTCTGCAGGGTGAACGGCTTTTGCAGGAACGCGGCGCCCTTCTGGATGGTGCCGTCACTGATGATGGCATCCTCGGTATATCCGGAGAGATAGAGGACCTTGGTTTTAGGACGGGTCTGGGCGAGTTGCTGGACCAATTCACGGCCGCCGAGCCCGGGCATTACCACGTCGGTGATGAGGAGGTCGATATTGCCTTTGTGGCGGGCAGCGGCGGCCAGTCCGGCCTCGCCGTTCTCGGCTTCGATGACGCGGTAGCCTTTCGCGGTCAGCGTATCCCGCACCAGTTCACGGACCGGGGCTTCGTCTTCCACCAACAACACCGTCTCAGTGCCTCCCATGGCCGCGTGCGGCACCGGAGCAGGATGGCGCTCGGCGACGCCTTTGACGCGAGGCAGATAAATATGGAAGGTGGTGCCGACGCCTTCTTCGCTCTGCACCATGACGTATCCGGCGCTCTGCTTCACGATGCCGTAGACGGTGGAGAGGCCGAGCCCCGTGCCCTTGCCTTTTTCCTTGGTGGTAAAGAAGGGCTCAAAGATTCGCGACTGAGTTTCCTTGTCCATGCCGATGCCGGTATCGCCGACGGTGAGCAAAACATAGTTGCCGGGGCGAATAAAGGTCTGGCCACGGCGATGATTCTCGTCCACGACCAGATTCTCGGTTTGGATGGAGAGCTTGCCGCCGCCGGGCATCGCGTCCTTGGCGTTGACCACGAGATTCATCAGGACCTGTTCCAACTGTCCGGCATCGGCCCGAGTGTGAGCCGCCTCGGGAGTGAGGGTGGCGGTGAACTCGATACTTTCGCCGATCAGGGGGCGGAGCAGGCGCTCCATATCCTGCACAATGGCGTTGACGTCGACGATCTTGAGTTCCAGCAACTGCTTGCGGCTGAAAGCCAGCAGTTGGCGGGTCAGAGTGGTGGCGCGGTCGGCGGCCTGCTGAATGGCCCGGCCTTTCTCGTGCAGGGGATGATCGAGGCTGAGGTTCGCCAGGATCACTTCGGCATATCCGCTGATCACGGTCAGCAGGTTGTTGAAGTCGTGGGCGACTCCGCCGGCGAGACGGCCAACGGCTTCCATCTTCTGGGCCTGGCGGAACTGGTCCTCGAGCACGCGGCGGTCGGTAACGTCTTCGGCAATGGCCTCCAACACGTCGGCGGGTTCATCCACGTTGCTGACGGCACGGCCGCTGATGCGGACGGTGATGGCGCGGCCATCCTTGCGCTTCCACTGCACTTCGATTCCATCCAGGCGTCCGGTGCGGCGGAATTCGTCGATCAGGCGGGTGTGCTCTTCGGAGTGCGCGAACACATCCTTCTCCGGATCGAGCAGCAATACTTCCTCGGCCGAACCGTATCCCAGCATGGCGATGAGAGCGGGATTGACGTCGAGGAACCTTCCTTCCAGGCTGGAGCGGTAAATGCCGTAGACCGAACTCTGCACCAGAGAGCGGTAGCGAGCCTCGGAGCGGCGGAGGGCCTGTTCGTTGCGCTTGATCTCCACTGCGCTGGCCACCTGCCGCGCCACGAAAGTCAGAATCTCTTTGTCGCGTTCGCCGTAGCGGATGTTCTGGGAGTAAGTCTGCACCACGAGTGCGCCGAAAGTATGATTGTTGACCTTGAGCGGCACGCCCATCCAGTCGAGGGAACGCGAGCCGTTGCGGGCCACTTCGCCGCGGTTTCCATGCCCTGAAGCACCTCTGGAGTTGCCAGCAGCGGTTGCCCGACGCGGATGAGATAGTCGGTCAGTCCCCTGCCCAGTTTCTTGGGTGACGGCGCGGAGTCGCGTTCGTCGACGAAGTAGGGAAAGCTGAGGAGTTCGGTGGACGAATCGTAGAGCGCGATGTAGAAGTTGCGGGCATACATCAACTCATCGACAATGCTGTGCACGGCAGCAAAGAACTGCTGCAGTTCGTGGGCGCTGCTGCTTTTCTCGGCGACGCGGTAGAGAGCCGAACTCAGCGCCTCGACGCGCCGGCGGTCGGAAATGTCATGGTAGCCGGCGTAGAAACCCGCCATCTTGCCTTGCAGGAGCAGAGGAGCGCACGACAGGGAAACATCGAGCAGGGTTCCATCTTTTTTCCTGCGCTGGGTTTCGAGGGTGATGCGGTCGCCTCTGGCCAGCGCCTCGGTGATCCATCGTGACTCCGCCAGACGCTCGGGGGGCACGACGAGATTCTCCAGAGATTGGCCTGCCACCTCGGCCGGTTCGTAATGGAACATGCGCACAAAGGTTTCATTGGCCCAGAGTACGCGATGGTCACAGTCGGCGATGGTCAATCCATCGGGAGACGCCTGGAACATTTGCTGCAGAAACTGCAGCGGGGGCTGGGCGCTGTAGACCGCTTCAAAGATAGGTGGCACCGGGCAGGAATGTTCTGAGCAGGAACCGTTGGCGGGAGAAGCGGTATTTTCCCCTGCTGCATTTTCTGGCCGAACATTTTCCGGCGGAACAATTTCTGGCGGAATAAAGGCAGGCGGGGCGCCGCGCTCCAAGGCTTTTTTCAGCCGGTTGGCGCGGGAAATATCTGGCCGTCCTGATTGGGCGACACGTTCAGCCATCCGCGGATTCCCCCTCGAAATACGCAGTCCATGGGCATGTTAGAACCCTGGGGTGCAAGTCGAAAGTTACGGGGGTAATCCCGAGATGACAGGTTCCGAACTGGGAGTAACTATTACGCCCCTTCGTAACTTGGAACCCCGGCCCGTCGCTCTTTATGCTCTACGCTGGAAGAGGGTGTCGGTGTTGTAACGAACCCTCGGGAGGACCATGTCTCCACTTATCGAACCATCGCGGCCCGGGTCTGCCCGGAGGCCGGAGCCCACCGACCAGCACTGGACCATGCTGCTGTTTGAAAGCCTGTCGGCGGGCGTGATGGCGGTCGGGCTTGGCATGGTGGTAGTGCTGATTGTGGTTGGCGTCTACGTGCTCATCGTTTGGCCCCTGACTTTTTGGGATCTGGCGAATCTGGGCACGGAGAGCTTCAACACCTGGGCGGACACGATATTGTGGTCGGTCTTTGCCGGCGGAACGCTGGCTGGGTATTGGTGCTTCAGTGGCGCGGCCTTCAAGAACAAGGTCAAAACGAGAGTTTCAGCGCGCCCCGGTCGCGCCCGAAAATAAATCGGATTCCTACAGGCAGACCTCTGCCCGGCGGTTGTAGAAACCCTCCGCCGCAAGAAAAGTTTCGTCACCACGGGATGACCGGCCGCGGCTGCGCCAAGTGTTTCCTAGAATGCCTCTCAGGTTGATGCATCTCAGGTTAGCCCCTCTGCATCTACTGAATTAACCAGGTGGTTAATTCGTAAAGATTCGTCAACAGGTCGGAGGTGACCTTTATGGAAACAGCAAAGAAGAGCGTAGTGAAACTGCTGGGAGCGCTGGTGGCCGTGGGGCTGTTGAGCGCGACGCTGATGGCGGACTCTGCCGCGGCTTCCCGGTACGACAATCAAATTCAGACCACGGTGACGCAGAAGCTGGCGGCGAAGAGCCAGTTCCAGGATGTGAAGGCGAGCGTGGAAGATGGAATCGTAACCCTCACGGGGACGGTCGATCTGTACCAGAAAAAGCTGGACGCCGCGAAGCTGGCGCGCAAGATCGCGAACACGCAGGGCGTGCGCAACCTCATCACCGTGGCCGGTCCGAATGTACCCGATGCGCAGCTGGAGCAGAAACTGGCGACCAAGCTGACCTACGTGCGGGTGGGCTATGACAGCACGTTCGACTACTTCGCGCTGGGAGTGAAGGACGGAGTGGTGACGGTCGAAGGCCAGGATCGAACGGGCGTTGGCCGCAGTGAGGCTCTGGCCGACATCGCGAACATGCCCGGCGTGAAGGACGTGATCGACAACATCTCGGTCGAGCCGGTATCGCAATTCGACGACGGGTTGCGTTTGCGAGCGATGCGCGCCATCTACAGCGACCCGGTGTTAAGCCGGTATGCGATGGACCCGGCGCGTCCTATTCGCATTATCGTGACCAACGGCCACGTTACGCTTTACGGCGCAGTCGACAGCGCGGCGGACAAGACGGTTGCCGGACTCAAAGCCGGCCAGATCCCCGGCGTCTTCAGCGTAGATAACAAGCTGGAGGTTGTAAAGAGCTAGGTTCATCGAGTTGATGTAGCGGTGGGGAAGAGGGCGTGGTTCGACACCGATAAAGTGGCGAGCCGCGCCTTTTTTGTACTGAACGTTGCTAAAGCCAGGATGTGCCTGCTGCCTTGGCACGCGCTTTGCTTTCGGCGACGCGCTTGTATTCGTCCGCAGTCGTTCCCCGTGCACGACGCCACTCGACGTACTGGCGCCAGCTGGTCGCATAGTCGGGCAGAATGTTGTCGCGTGTGGGACGGCGTCTCACACCTTCCGGCCGATCGCGGCGTGCTTGCTCGAGGACCGCTTCTGCGCTTGCCTCGGGTCCGCTGTAAACAATTCTCTTCGTTGGATGGGGATCGATGGGCACGGGCTTCTTGTTGGCCACGCCGAACGAGGACCAATCTTCGTAGCGAGTAAAGACACACAGCCACATGCCTGCCCTGTGGTGGTTGGCGATGGTAGCCATCAGGGCCTCTTCGGGATGGAACCAGAAGTCGACGGGGAGGCGGGCTTCCTTAATCAGGTATGACCCCAGGTGCTCGAATCCCTCGCGGCGAAGGAGTTCGGTCCAGGCAACGTATTTCTCGGGCTCGGGCCAGTCGATGGCGGTGGGAATAAAGGCGATCTCAAGAGGTACAAGCAGGCTCGAATTGTTTGTCTGCGCGAGTCGTTCGTAGAACTTTTCGCGTGCAGGCGAGCCGATGGGCTGCCGTCCCGGCCGCGTGTAGTGAAGAAGCAGCCGTCTTCGCCCGAGTTCGAAAAGCAATCTGGCGGTCGCCGCCAGGAGAAGCCCGGCAACGATGATCCCGTAGAGTTCCTGGGGTGCCATGCGCTCCCAATGGAGCGGCTCTGTGTTGAAATAACGTGCTGAAAGCGCCGAGATCGCCAAGATGGCGAGCGTGCCCAGAAACGCGAACAACGGAAACTGGAAGAGAATCCAGGCAAGCCCGACACCCGGATTGCGTCGGTCTTCGCCCGCGCGCGACATGGTGGCCAGCCAGCGTCCGCGTTTGTCGTACAGGGCTGTGATCACGTCCGGATGGCTTCTGACCCGGCCCTTGGCGACCCGGCGCGCCATGTACATACTGCGGAACGCGCTGCAATACTCGCTGACCGACGTCTCAGGCACTTTACATTTCGCGGTCAGAGGATGGCCAGTCTTCGCGTCGAAGGTAAAGAGAGCGATCTCGCCGGGGCGCATGTGTTGCTGCCAGGGAGTTCCGCCGATGTCTTGTCCGGGCGTGGGAAACGCGCCCGATGCAGGCAGCAGACGCGAATCGGTGAACATGACGCTGATTTTAGAAGCCCCGCACGAAGCGCCAATGTTACTTCGGTGCAACGAGTTGTCTGCCCGGCGATCGCCCGCGGGCTGCTTCATTTCGGGGGCGTGTGTTCGAAGGGCAGCTTGGTATAGCGGACTTTTTCCACTTCGATAATCAGAGCAACTCGTCCCTCTGGAGCGCGGAACGGGAAGGGCTTTCCGGTGTATTTGTGCGAGATGCCATCCATCCATTTGAAGTCGGAGTCGGGGCGGCGTTCGATGACGCGGCCGCGAATCTGGACCTCCTCGTAGGGATTGGTGAAATCCACAATCGAGAGCGCCACTCGCGGATCGCGGCGCGTGTTCTTAGCTTTGAGCGAACCTTCTCCGGTGCAGATGACGAGGTGATCGGCTTCGCGGCCAATCCAAACGGGCACGGACTGCGGAGAACCGTCGGACATGAGCGTAGCGAGGTGAGCGAAGTTGGGACGGTCGATGAGCTGTTTCACTTCCGGGGAGAGCGCGGTGGGCATGACTGGCTCCTTCGTAGTTATAAACGCGGTTATGGTAAACGATTGATGAGCGAGGCAACGTAGCCGGCGCCGAAGCCGTTGTCGATATTGACGACGCTGACGTTTGAGGCGCAGGAGTTGAGCATGCCGAGCAGCGCGGCGATTCCTTCGAACGACGCACCGTAGCCCACGCTGGTAGGTACGGCGATGACGGGGACGCCGACCAGGCCGCCGACGACGCTGGGCAAGGCGCCTTCCATGCCGGCGCAGACTATCACGACGCGGGCTTTGGTGAGCGCTTCGCGGTTGGCCAGCAGGCGGTGAATGCCGGCGACGCCGACGTCGTAGAAATGTTCGACTTCGTTGCCCATGGTTTCCGCGGTGACGACGGCTTCCTCGGCTACTGGGATGTCGCTGGTTCCGGCCGAGACTACGGCGACAATGCCTTTGCCGTACTTCGCGGGATCGCGCTGCAGAACGATGGCGCGGGCAAGCTCGCGATATTCCGCGGCGCGAACTTTTTTCTTTACTGCGGCAAATTGTTTTTCGTTGGCGCGCGTGGCCAGGACGTTGCCACCGTGTTTGGCTAGGCGCGCGAAGATTCCCGCCACCTGCGCTGGAGTCTTGCCTTCTCCGAGGATCACCTCCGGCATGCCGACGCGCAGGGCGCGGTGATGATCGACTTTGGCGAAGCCGAGATCTTCGAAGGGCAGATGGCGCAGACGCGCGACGGCGTCGTCGGGTGTGAGCTTGCCCTTGCGGACGTCGTCGAAAAGCTGGCGGATGGATTCGGAGTTCATGCGGCAGTCAGCACTCAGCAGTCAGCACTCGGCAGTTGCGAAGTCTAGATTAGCATTTCGGGGAAGGCTTGGGCTCAGACGTGAGCGGCGCGTGCCAGCGGACGGGAAGCGGCACGCAGTTTGGCAATCACGGCGGTACAGACTTTGCGGGCCAGGCCGGGTTCGTCGAGGTGGGCGAGGAACAGGCGGCGCAGGGCGCTGGGCGCGACTTTGCCGGCGAGATAGGCATCATAGATTTGGCATCCGATGCGGTAGCCCAGGTCTTGCGGGCGGACTCGAAGTTGCTCGCCTCCGCGCGAATGGCCGCCTGCGCTGCTTTTTCGCAGGCGGCGCGGGATAGCGGTGACGCGTCGTCAGGAGCTGGCCGCGAGGGATAGAGCACGCGCGAACCGAAATAGGCGACCGCGTGTTCAAGCACGCGAGCATAGAAATCGTCGATGGCGGGCTTGCGAGCGCGCGTCCCTTGGGCAGAACTTTCCCCTTCCAAGTGGCCGTGGAGCCGTTGCGGCAAGCCCTGACAAGCTTGATGCAGGAAGCGGGCGGCGTCTTCGGCGGCGTGGATCATTTGGAATTCGCCTACATAGAACGCGTTGACCTGCGGCAGGTAGGCACTGCCGCGCTCGGCGACTCTGGTCAGCATCGCTTCGCGTTCCGCTTCGCCGATGCCCTGGCGCGAAAGCAGACGGCGCAACATGGCGCCGGATGGACCGCCATAGACTTCCGGCAGCATGTCGACCAGGAACTTTGGCTGTCGGCCGTTGTGCGGCGAGTAGCGATCGATCTCGAGGAACTTGGCCAGGCTGTCGATCAGGTTGTACATGGTTGGGGCGTAGTCGGGAGCGTTGTCGCAGCGGCTCCACTGGTCGAGAAATAAGCGGTAGCTCTCGTACTTTTCGAGCGGCGTGGCGTTGAAGACGCACAGGACGTCGTCGTCGACGCGCACGCCTTCGACTTTGTCGGCGCGCTCACCGGCGGCGCGCCAGTAGAGGGCGTCGATGTTCTGCAACACGGTTAGAATTTTTTCTGCGGGCAACTGCCGGCGCAGCGCGCGGGGCAAGTGGCCGGGAGCAAGATGTGATTCGCCGAACAACACGAAGATGACGGCGTTGGGATGGCGCTCGCGAATCTCGGTAAGTTTGGCGGCGGCGTGACGGTCGCGGGCGCCGATCTTGCGTAGATCTTCGCGCGGCATGCAGTCCAGGCCGTAGACGGCTTCGGCATGGTCGCGCGCGGTGACGAGCAAGTGGTGAAACGGAGTCCAGTCGTATCCCCAGTCGAGATCGAAGCGGATGCGCTGGCGGAGTTCGCTCTCGTCAATTTCGCGGCGCCACCATTCGTCAAGGATGTGCTGGTCGCGGGCGAAAATGGTTTCGACGCCCAGCACCACCGGACGATCCCCGATGAGCGCGCGCTGCTCAATCAGCGACGCGGGATGAAGCTGGGCGGCGGGCAGCGCATGGTAGTCGCCGATCAGGACAACATCGGCGGAATGCAATGCGCTTTGAATCTGATCGGAGTCGAGGAGAGATTGATAGGTGCGAAAAGCCTGGTTGAACTCGTGAAGATATTTGCGGCGGTTATGCGAATCCTGGGCGCGGATTTCGCGTTCGACTCCGGCCAGCGCGTGCAACTGGGCTGCGCTGCGGCGGGATCGGAGCTTGGTGGTTGAGGACATTTGTCAGCTTCTAGCTTCTGGCGCTTAGCTCTTAGCTCTTAGCTCTTAGCTTGTTCATCTTGACTTCTTGTTCGCGGACTCCCTATGCTCCGGATTCGGGGCAATGCTGCAGTTGGCCTCGTCCGGAGGCGTTTTGCCGAACCATCCACCGCGGAATCTGACTATCGCCACGACTGGCGCCAGCGGGGCCATATTCCTGCGGCAGTTTCTGCTGGCCGTGGCGCGGGACGAGCGGGTCGAGGCGGTGAACTTCATCGCGTCTGACAGCGCGCTGCGTGTCATGGCCGAAGAGTTGGGCATCAAGGGACGGTCCAACCTAGTCGGGCGCATTCTTGGCACTTCCGCAGCTCAGGCCAACAAAATTCAGGCCCAGAAAATTAAAATTAAAGAGCAGTCGAACGCCGACATCGGGGCGAACGTGGCCAGCGGGTCTTATCCCGCCGACGCCATGATCGTCATCCCCTGCAGCGTGGGCACATTGGCCCGTATCGCCAACGGCGTGGCCGCGCAACTGATCGAGCGGGCGGCGGACGTCTCGCTCAAAGAAAAGCGTCCGCTGGTGCTGTGCGTGCGCGAAACGCCGCTTAATAAAATCCACATCCGCAACATGTACCGGGCCGCTGACGCTGGTGCGACCATCTTTCCGCTCATTCCGGCGTTCTATTACGGGCCCGCCTCTTTAGATGAGATGGCGCGCGAATTTGCCTATCGCGTGCTGGCCCATCTGGGCCTGCCCCAGTCCGACGCCTTTCGCTGGAAGGGCTGAGGGATCAATCACTTGCAATTGGCCGCCCGCGGGGCAGAACCCTCTCCACATCTTTAGCTATCGGCGTTTTGAGCTAAGGATTTCAGTGTAGACAGCCAAAGGTGCAAGGGGGGAGATATCCGGCGGTCATGACCTTGCGGGGCGAGTGTTTCTTCGCATGCGTTTTTTCTCAATCTGCCGAGATTTCCAAAGCCCGATCGCGAGGCGATAGCGTAGAATGCGGCAAATTCCGGGAAGGTGAATTCATGTTCAAAAGGTGGTGCTGGAGTTTCGCGGGATTCGTGTTGTTGGCAGTCGCGGTATCCGCGGCATACGGCCAGAATCCGCTGGCCGGGGACGCCAAGGCGGCGAAGGCGGGCGAGTATGAGTTCCGCATCAACTGCGCGCTGTGTCACGGACTGGGGGCGCATGGTGGCGGGCGCGGGCCTGACTTGACGCGGGCGGTGAAGAAGCATACGCACTCCGACGCGGATATATTTCAGGTGATCAGCAACGGCATTCCCGGAACCGCGATGCCGGCGAACGGGACGAACGGGCAGGGCGTCGGGATGACCGATGAAGAGATCTGGCAGATCATCACCTATATTCGCAGCCAGGAAGTGAAGGCTCCGGCACAGCCGCTGGGCAACGCGGCGCACGGCAAGGAATTGTTTTATGGCGATGCCAACTGCTCGATGTGCCACATGGTTGCGGGTAAGGGCGGAAGGCTGGGGCCGGAGTTGACCGGGGTGGGCGGGTCGCGCACGCGCGAGTCGATTATCGATTCGGTGCGGAATCCAAGCCGGCGGCTGGCTTGGGGGCTGACTGAGGCGACGAAGGAATTTCCGCAGGAATACGAGAGTGTCACTGTGGTGACCGCCGATGGGAAGAAAATCACGGGCGTCGCCTTGAATGAAGACAGTTTCAGCGTGCAGATCATGGACGCAGGCGAACACATTCATCTGCTGGAAAAAGATAAGCTGCAGTCGTTTCAGAAGAGCCGGGAGTCGGCGATGCCGAAGTACGACGCGGACGTTTTGAGCGACAAAGAACTGGAGGATATCGTGGCCTATCTGATCAGCGTGGGGGCGAAATGAGAGCGCGAGGGGGATTCGAGTCGGCCCAGATGTTGGGGCAACCGTGGAAGAGCGGCGCTTCAGCGCCGCGTCAAGGCGCAACGGAGATGGCCTTCAGGCCCGGTGTACCGGGGCTAAAGCCCCTGCAATTTTCTTGGACTCAACGCGGCGCTGAAGCGCCGCTCTTCCACGGTACTGCAGAGGTTCCCGGACGGCTTCTCGCGACATGCCTGATCGCGATCCTGTTTGCGGGTCTGGCTTCTGCGCAGGTCACGTTTGATCGCTTAAGAGATTCTGCGAAGGAACCGCAGAACTGGATGACGTACTCGGGCGATTATTCTGGAAAGCGGTTCAGCGGGCTCGATCAGATCAACGTCGCGAATGTGCGCACCCTGGGTGCGAAGTGGGTATACCAGACCGCAGCGACGGGCAAACTGGAGACTACGCCGCTGGTGGTCGACGGAATTCTTTATGCGACCGCGCAGGACAACCGCGCATTTGCGCTCGATGCCCGCACCGGGCGGCCCCTCTGGATGTACCAGCGGCAGGTTCCCGCAGACATTCGTCCGTGCTGCGGGCACGTGAATCGCGGGCTGGCGATTCTGGGGGACAAGGTTTTTATGGGCACGCTGGATGCGCATGTGATCGCACTCGATACGAAAACCGGGGCTGTGGTGTGGGACGTGGCCGCGGCGGACTATCGCACGGGACACAGCTTCACGGTGGCGCCGCTGGCGGTGAAGAATCTCGTGGTGGTTGGTGTGTCGGGCGGCGAGTATGGAGTGCGTGGGTTCATTGATGCGTACGACGCCGAATCCGGAGAGCGAAAATGGCGGTTCTATACAGTTCCTGGGCCGGGCGAGCCGGGGCATGAGACATGGGAAGGCGATTCCTGGAAAGTGGGCGGGGCTCCGGCGTGGAATACGGGGACGTACGATGCGGTGACGAATCAGATTTTCTGGCCAACGGGAAATCCGGCGCCGTCGAATCGGGGCGAAGGGCGAGCGGGCGATAACCTCTACAGCAATTCCCTGCTGGCGCTGAATGCCGATACCGGCAAGATGAACTGGTATTTCCAGTTCACCAAGCATGACGAGCATGACTGGGACGCGACGCAGATTCCCATCATCATTGACACGCCGGGCGGCAAGCATTTGATCGCCCAGGCCAACCGTAACGGATTTTTCTACGTGCTCGACCGGACTACAGGAAAGCTCATCAGTGCGAATGCCTACGGCAAGACTACGTGGAGCGACGCGAAAGACGCCGAAGGTCGGCCGGTAGCGAACAAGAATGCCTCGCCGACTTTGGAGGGGCACACGGTATGTCCCGGGGCGCTGGGGACGACCAACTTCATGGCCCCGACGTACGATCCGCAGACCGGGCTGTTCTATGTGACGGCGCGCGATCAGTGCGACATTTTCAGTACGGCGCCGCAACCCTATGAGGCGGGACACGCGTTTTATGGGAGCGCGTATTTCCCGTCGGAAGAAGCCGAGCCGTATCGTGGATTCCTGAAGGCGATCGATCCGGCGACGGGTGAAATCAAGTGGAAGTTCGAGCACACCTCGCCAACGTGGTCGGGAGTGCTGTCGACGGCCGGCGGACTTGTATTCAGCGGCGACGCCGAAGGAAATTTCATCGCCTTCGAGGCGGCGTCGGGCAAACCGCTGTGGCACTTCCAGATGGGCGGCGCGGTCTATGCAGCGCCGATGGCGTTTGCGGTGGATGGAAAAGAATATGTGGCGATCGCGGCGGGCAGCGCGGTGTATGCGTTCGGGCTGCCGTAAGTCGCGGAATGTTCGAACGGGCCCGGCTGGAAGCCGCGCCCTTTCAAGACCTGATAATGTTGCTTTCTCCGATACCCACTTTCGTGCCGGTTGACGCACAGGGCGTTTTCATACTAATGTGCGAATACACCGGAAAGGAGGTGGTCGGATGACAAGTTCTGAAGGCAGTAGTTGGGGTACTCAAAGACCAGGTGAGGTGGCTGAGACTTAGAGCGGTTGCTCTAAGCGGGGCTTCGGGCGCAGAAAACAAACGTGCGCCGGAAGCTACAGCCCGCACACTACCGGTGATTTAAGGATTCAATTCCGCCTGGCGCAGGTCGGTCAGGAATCGTCGCTGCGACGAACCCGGAGTTGCCGTAGAGGCCACGTTAGAGTGACCACCTCTTGGTCAATCCCAAACAGTCCACCGGGCGGCCCGCAGGCCTTGTTTTCACAGACAAGTGCTGGCGGGCCGTTCTATTTCTGCGGAGAAAATTTTGGCCAGAAAAAATGGCCGCGGATTCTCACAGCGAACCAGGAACCAGGAGTATGATTTCCTGCCATGGCCATGATTGATCCGGAGCAAGAGAGGCAGCGGCTGGCGGAGGTTTACTCCGACAAGTCGGATGAAGAGTTGGAGCAAGTCGCTGAGCAAGCCCACGGCCTTACTGACCTGGCTCGCGAAGCACTCCGAGCAGAACTGACCAAGCGGGAGCTGTACGTCGGGCAACTCGACGACGATGAGCCGGATGAGGAACGTGCGACATTTCGCGATCTGATCGTGATCCGCAGCTATTGGAATCTGGTGGAGGCCGAACTGGCGAAGGGCGTGCTCGATGCAGCCGGGATCGAGGCTTTCTTGTTTGACGACAACATGGTTCGGCTCGACTGGTTCAATGCCAACGCGCTCGGAGGCGTGAAGTTGCGCGTAGACGCAGCCAATGTCGAGGCCGCTAATCGAGTGCTGGACGAAAGTGTTTCTGACGCTGCGGAAGAGCCAGATTCAACCGACTAGTCTCTCAAATCCTTTGCGAATCACATCCTGCGTGTCTTCGGCGAGGTTCAGCGCCGGCAATTCTTCGCGAGTGAACCAGCAGACTTCAGCGGCGTCGCTGGCAGCCTGCAGTTCTCCTCCCAGCCTGCGGCAGAGAAAATCGATCAATACATAGTGATATTGCACGCGCTGGTCTTGATCGCGCAGGACGCGGTCGTAGACGCCGAGCAGCTCGGCGGGGTCGACGATGAGTCCGGTTTCTTCGCGAGCCTCGCGGATGGCGGCTTCACGGACCAGTTCGCCGACCTCGAGGACGCCGCCGGGAATCGACCACTGGGCCTGGAGCGGCGGGTGCGCGCGCTTGACGAGGAGGATGCGGGAATCCTCGATGATGATAGCGCCGACGCCAACCAGCGGGGTTTCGGGGAATTCGCGTTGCATTGAGCAAGGATTCTACCGCATGCGCGCAGGCGATCCTGCATGCGGAAACACAAGGTCCCTCCACTCCGGTCGGGATGACAATTTCAGAAAGTCGGGATGACAATTCACACCGTCGAAACAATTCACAAAATCCGGATTACAATTTCTTCTCTTTCTGTGCTTCTGTTTTCTCCGTGACTCTGTGTCTCCGTGGTTAGAATGAGTGCCTATGGCGCTGGAAGAATATAAACGGAAGCGGCGGTTTGAAGAGACGCCCGAGCCCCCGCCGAAAGTGGAGACCAAGAGCGGGAACCGCTTCGTCGTGCAGATGCACGACGCAACGCGGCTGCACTACGATTTTCGGCTGGAGATGGAGGGCGTGCTGAAATCGTGGGCGGTGCCAAAGGGGCCGTCGCTCGATCCGGCGGACAAGCGGCTGGCCATGCAGGTCGAGGATCATCCGGTTTCGATATTTCGATTTTGAGGGCAACATTCCGGAAGGCAACTACGGGGCGGGAACGGTGATCGTGTGGGATGTGGGAACGTGGCAACCGCTGTCACCGGTCGCGGTGAATGGGAAGTATGTGCCGGGCACGGAAACCGACGCGGCGGCCATGCTGGCCAAGGGAGATTTGAAGTTTCGGTTAAACGGGAAACGTCTGAAGGGAGACTTCGGGCTGATCAAGATGCGCGGGCGGCGTCCGGGGAGCAAGGGCAACGAGTGGCTGATGATCAAGAAGCACGATGAGCATGTGGTGGAGGGATACGACATCGAAGCGATTGACACGTCCGTGCTCAGCGGACGAACGCTGGAGCAGATTGCCGGCGATGCGGGATCGGCAGAGTGGAAAAGCCGTCCTGCGGGACGAGGGAGACTGAAGGCCGCGTGGCTGGCGGATGCGGTGGCGCGGGTCGACAGAAAAAAAAAGAAAAGTTAACCACGGAGGACACAGAGGTACACGGGGGAAAGACTAAGAGCACAAAAGCCAGTAGAGGCGCAGAGAAAGAATCCTCTGTGACCCCTGTGGCCTCTGTGGTTCGAGCCGTTTCTTCCGGGCCGGTGAAGCGGCCGATGCCGGCGGCGATTCATCCCATGCTGGCGGAATCGGTGGAGAAACCGTTCGACGGGGTGGAATGGCTGTTTGAGATCAAGTGGGACGGATATCGGGCGATTGCGTTTATCGCGGACGGCAAGGTGCGGCTGGTCTCACGGAATCAGAATGATCTGACGCCGCGCTATCCGGAGTTGGTCGATCTACCGAGATTCGTCAAGGCTAAGACGGCGATTCTGGATGGTGAAGTGGTGGCGCTCGATGCGGAGGGAAAAGCGTCGTTCAGCCTGATGCAGCAGCGGACGGGGTTCCGTCCGGGCGGAAAGCGCGCGTCCGCGAATGCCGATGTTCCGGTGCTGTACTACGCATTCGATTTGCTCTATCTCGATGGCTACGACTGGCGGCGCTTGCCGCTGGAGGAGCGCAAACGAAAACTGGCAGAACTGCTGGTGACGGGCGACGTCGTGCGCTTTTCCGATCACTACGAAGAACACGGCAAGGCGCTGTTCGAGATGGCGCAGAAGAAGGGGCTGGAGGGGATTGTTGCCAAGAGGCGCGCCAGTCTTTATGAAGAACGCCGCAGCCGCGAGTGGCTGAAGATCAAGATCCGGCGCCGGCTGGAATGCGTCATCGGCGGCTATACCGAGCCCGAAGGCAGCCGCTCGCACTTTGGATCGCTGGTGCTGGGACTCTACGATCCGCAGGGACGGCTGGTTCACGTAGGGCAGGTGGGGAGCGGGTTCGATCAGAAACGGCTGGACGAACTTTGGAGAATCTTGCAAAAACTTGAGACGAAGAAGAATCCGTTCTTCGGCGAAGTCGAGGCGCTGCGGAAAGTGTTTTGGGTGAAGCCGGAGTTGGTGGCCGAGATCGAGTTCGCGGAGTGGACAGGCGGAACGAATGAAGGCAGCGGGCCGAAGCTCCGGGCTCCGGTGTTCCTGGGATTACGGGACGACAAGAATCCGAAGGAGTGTGTGCTGGTAGAGGCTCGGGCTTAGCGTTTCCTCTTTCGCCCCTCCGGGTTTGCTGATCTTCCGCTTGCGCCACCCACAGCTTACGCTGTGGGCTGCATTCTTGAGCCGCTTCGCGGCTGGAATCGCGTCCTCTATTTTTGTTGCCGATCGCCCTTCGCTCTTTACTCTTTACTCTTTACTTGATGTCCTTCATGGCCAGCAGTGTCCCGTAGTCGCGGCCGCTCGGATCGACGGCGCGGGCTACCACACCGGCGAACGCCTCTTTCAGTTCAGGGTACTTTCCGACCAGCGCTTTGATCACGGCAAGGTTGTCTTGGTAAGCCTGATTGGTGTTGGAAATGTCGGCAGCCTGATACTTCACCGTTAAATCCAGATCATTGCCGATGCCCTCCGGAAACATCGCAGTGAGCTTATAGGTGGCCATTCCAACCAGAAGGTCGACCGTCTTTCCGTTGGCCGGGACGTCAGCGGGCTGTACACTCTGCGATTCGTCATAGAGTTTGTCGGTGGCCAATGTGGTCATGAAATTTAGCCGGTAGACTAAGCCGCTGGCCGCAGCATAAAAGAGCCAGGCGTTGTGGAGTTGGCCCTTGGCTTTGAACTCTCGGGCCCGGACGACAAACCAGTCGCTGTCATGACCCGCGACCAGGGCGGGCTTCAGGTAGAGTCCGCCTAATTTCCAAGCGGTTCCCGCCTGCTGGAGAATCACTGAGAACATGGTTCGCCCTTTGGGGGAAGTGGCATCGAGCAGAACGACCGCATATTTGCCCGGGGGCAGATTATCGATTTCAAAGACCGCGCTGCCGGCGGTTTGACCATTCTTGCCGAAAACTCCGCAGTAGAATTCGGCGTGAGGGGCTGGAGCCGAGCCCTCGGTTTCAAGCAGAAAAACAGACTTCACGGTGGCTTGTGCGCTGGCAAGGTCCTGCTGGTGGTCGGTGATGGTGGTCTGGACGCCGGAAAAATCGGATGCCAGGCTGGGAATGGAGTTCTGGCGGAGGGATGCGAGGTCGGCCTTGGCAGCCATGTCGAAATAGCGCTGGCCCGCGGCGGTGATGCCGGTGAGCGCCGCGTCTTCGAGTTCACCGGATGTCTGACAGCTCTGCGCGCGGGCGGTGATGGCCCCAAAAAACAGCACGCACAGGGCTACGCCGAAGAATGGAACGGCGCTGTGCGAGGCCGCTTCACGGCAAGCTTCCGCTCTTACTTTCATACCTTGGGAACGTCTCTGGCTAAGTTTACGCCTGGCAGCGGCCCGCGCGCCGTCAAAGATTTCGAGTCCCCGGAAGTGTTTGACGGCAATGGACTTGCTGGCACTCGGTTCGTGCCATAGCCGGACAGAGGTGCAAGAGAGTAGTCTGAAGACGTTCCCTGTGTGGGCGCCTAAGGTCTGGTCCTTAGAAAGCTGCGGCAGTGCTAGAATTCCGCTAAAGGCGTTCTGGCGGGGTTCCCCGAAAGTGGCTGGAGGAGTGGTAATGAGCACGGGATGGAAGGTTAAGAAGGCCGCTGCCGTGCTGGTGTGCGCCGCCGCTCTGTGCATTGGGATCGCGGATGCGGCCACGCAGACCCACCACAAGACGAAGAAGCCGCCGCAACTGCCTCCGTTGCCCTCCGGACCGACTGGGCCAGTACAGCCGATTCCGCTGGATTCGATAGCGCCGGTGCCGCCGCAAGTGAGTTATCAGAACGGGCAGCTGACGATTGTGGCGCCGAACTCAACGTTGGGCGACATTTTGCGGGCGGTGCGCAAACAGACTGGGGCTGAGATCGAAATCCCCGCAGCGCCAGAGCGGGTGGTCACGCATCTGGGACCGGGGCCGGCGCGGGAAGTTGTGGCTGAACTGCTGAATGGATCGCGGTTCAACTATGTGCTGCTGGGATCTATGGCGGACGATGCGGTGCTGACCCGGGTAGTGCTGGTGGCAAAGACGGCACTGGACAATGGGAATCCTGGCGCGGGCGCGGCCTTGGCGGAACAAAGACCACCGGGGAATATGCCCAATGCCGGGCAACCGCCGGAAGCGGCAGTCAATCAAGCGCAAGCGGCGGACGACAGTACGGATGACGCCGCCGATCAGGCGGCCGCGGAGGCAGAGGCGGAACAACAGCAGCAGGCTGCGCCGCCGCCGGATCAGCCGCCTCCGGGAGTAAAGACGCCGCAAGAATTATTGCAGGAGATGCAGCAGCGGCAACTGCAGTTTCAGCAGCAACCAAATCCTGGACAACCGCCCGTTCCGGTTCAAGGGGCGCCGCAACGGCAGCCCCCGCCGGACCAGCAATAAACCCGCGATTAGCAGAGAGGGCCGCGTCGAACAGACGCGGCCCTCTTCTTCTTCCTCTTTTACTTTTCCGATTCAGGCACGGAAGGCACCAGCAAGCGGGCCTTAGCCCAACGCGCGCTGTCGCGGACGGAGTCGTCTTCGTCGGCGGCTAGTTGGTCGAGCAGGGGAAGGAAGTCGCGGTTGCCGCTGTTGCCCATGGCGATGATGGCGTTGCGGCGCAGGCCGGAGCGTTTGGCACGGCGGATGGGCGAGCCGCGAAAGACTTTCTGAAATTCTTCCGCGGAAATCTCGGCGAGCCCGGCGAGGGCGGGATTCAGCAAGCCGGGGCGAGGCTCGAATTCTGGCGCGGATGAGGCTGGGGCTTTGCGGTTCCAGGGGCAAACGTCCTGGCAAATGTCGCAGCCGAAAACGTGGCGGCCCATGCCGGCGCGAAGATCCTCAGGAATAGAGCCGCGTTTTTCGATGGTGAGATACGAAATGCATTTGTTGGAATCGAGCTGGTAGGGCGCGAGAATGGCGTCCGTCGGGCAGGCTTCGATGCAGCGAGTACAGGTGCCGCAGCGGTCGGGCGCGGGCAAGTCGGGCGCGAGTTCGAGGGAGGTGAGGATCACACCCAGAAAAAGCCACGAACCTTCTTTCTGATTAATGATGCAGGTATTCTTGCCGATCCAGCCGACGCCTGCGTATTTCGCGAAGACGCGCTCGACGATGGGGCCGGTGTCAACGTAACTGCGTGTGGTGAGAGTGGGCGGGCAGGAGTGCCCGCCCCACACAAGCCCTGCGGGCACGGCCTTGTGTATGGCAGCTTCGACCTGCTTCAGACGGCGCAAAACGGCGTCGTGATAATCTTCGCGGTTCCAGGCGTAGCGGGAGATCCATCCGCGATCGGGCTCGTGGACTTCGGTCGAGTAAGGATTTTTCGTGTTGTAGTTGATGGCACAGACGATCACACTGCGTGCCCAGGGCGCAACGCGAGCCAGCGAAGCGCGTTTGAGGTCGCCGCGGTCATCGCGGGCTTCGAGATATTTCATTTCGCCGGCGTGGCCGGCGGCAATCCATTCAGGAAAATGTCGGAGCTCGGGAGCATCGGTGGCAGGAGCGATGCCAGCGAGATCAAAGCCCGCCTCCGCGGCCGCGCGTTTCACGATTTTCTTCGCGTCACTGATTGGAGTCGACAACTGTTCCCTCGAAGCCAGTTCCAAAATGGAAATGCGATTGCATTTTTCCAGCACAATTCTGTCGCGGGCCTGAAATCAGGGTATAGCCTTCACGAAATAGAGTCACGCAGGTTCATGGCGCGTTCTCCAAAATCCGTTTCGTAAGGAGGAAAACCCTTGAAGCCACAGATCACTCACGCACAACCAGCGACAACTCAGATATCCGTCATCAACGAGAGCACCGTATTGACCGATGCTGACGTTAACCCGGTCGTGGCGGCCTTGCAACAGCAGGTGACCAACGACTTCCGCCCCATCTGGGGCACCGACGCCGTACTCAACTTTATTCCCCAGGGCACGCCGGCGCCCGCCGGAACCTGGGCACTGGTGGTTCTCGACGATTCCGACCAAGCCGGAGCGCTGGGCTACCACGATCTGACCCCGGATGGCTTGCCGCTGGGCAAAGTTTTTGCGGCCAGCGATTTGAAGGCCGGCACCTCGTGGTCGGTTACGGCGAGTCACGAATTGCTGGAAATGCTGGCGGACCCGACCATTAATCTGACGGCCTTCGTGCAGAACGAAAACACGACGGGCACGCTCTACGCCTACGAGGTCTGCGACGCTTGCGAGGATGATCGCTTTGGCTACCAGATCAACGACGTCCTGGTTTCGGATTTCGTCTATCCCGCATGGTTTGAAAGTTTTCGGGCGCAGGGCTCGACGCAGTTTGACCGCATGAACCAGATCCAGAATCCGCTGCAGTTGCTGGCCGGCGGCTACATCGGAGTATTCAGCGTGAGCGATGGCTCCGGCTGGCAACAGCAAACCGCGGAGAAAACTCCGTTAAACCTGAGACACCGGGGCCAGGTGGGCTCGCGGCGCGAGCGCCGCACGATCTCACGGAACCAGTGGCTCACCAGCCTGCCCCTGCGCAAAATCACCAACAACGCGCAGCAATACCGGCAGCACCTGCAGACCATCCTACGGCGGAAGGAGGCCGCCTGAGAATTATTGGCCGCCTATCCCCTCAGCCCCGCGGGAGCGGGGCTTTTTTTCTGCAAGAAAAACGGCGGCGGAAGTTTGTCACTCGAAGTTCTGCGCGATTGAACGGCCGACTACACGCCGAGCTTTTTCACTTCTTCGTTGTAGTACTTGCGGTAGAGGATGTCCCACTCTTGCGAGCCTTCGAGGATGGTGCGCTTCTGGCTCTCGATTTTCTGGCGGGCGGCGACGTCGATTCTTGCTTCCTGCATGAGCAGTTCTTCGAGAATCTTGCGGGTTTCCTGGCGGATGGTGTTGGGATCTTCGATGAACTCGACTTCGTCCATCTGCTTGAGGACGTCGGAAACGGCCCGGGCCAGCACGTTGACTTTGTCGCGGCTGAGTCTCACAGCACCGCCTTGTACTTGCGCACCAGTTCGGTCTTCACCTTGCGAAACATCTCCTGGTAGTTGGCGCCGGTCTTCTGCATTTCGTCGGAGTAGGCTTCGAGGATGACGCGCACTTCGTCGTTGATGCGATCTTCGAGCGAGAGTTCATCGACCAGCGCGGCGTTCACCCGCTCGGTGACGGCGGGAACGGCCGAAGTCTCGATGAACTTGCCAGCGATCAGTTTCTTGGTGACTTCGCGGGCCAGATAGCCCACATATTCCTTGGAAAAAAGCATGTGTGGATTGAGCGTCCTGCGTGCTAGCTGTTTTGTTTGTCTGTATGAAGCAAAAAGTGTAACACACGGCGAGGCGGAGACCACAGATATTGGTTCCAAGGGCCAACGAAACGCAAGATCTTCGGATAGCGCCGACGGTTCATTTTTCGCGCTCCTCCATTTGGTGGGCCATGATATAGACGCTTCAGAGATAGTCCTTGATTTCGGCAAATCGCACGCGCATCGGAGAGCCAAGGTCGATCTCAGGGGAATAATTGATAACGATTTCCTCGAAGGGAACGTTGAATGGATCGAAGGCATACGCTTCCACTTGGACCTCCTCACCGGGGACAATCTCGGGAAGCACAGCTGTCACATACTGAACATTGTCGTTTCCCACCCGGCTGCCGATTCGACAAACTTTGAAAGTCAATTGCCGCAGCTGCGATTCTTCCAGTTTGCGAACTCCACAGACGAGTCTGTTATAGCGGGGCAGCAGGTCCTTCTCGTGTCCTGGTGGCCGAACCAGCGTCTTGTCAGCTTGGAGAAGCCGTATCTGATATCGCTTGCGTTCTTCGACGACGCGGAAAATGCCTGCGATGTCTTTGATCCGCTTGTACCCGGCATAGACAGTTTTATTGAACAACTTACCGGGAGCCTCCTCGATCCAGGCGCGAAAGCTCCCTTGCTCCAACTGTGTGTGCCCGGTTTGCCAGTTGAACCAATAAACGCTATCGGCGCCGTTTCTCCTCAGGCAATAGCAGCCTTCGGTGCTGCCATCGTAGCCGCAGGCGAACAAATCAGCACTCACCGCGTCGGAAAGCTTTCCGGTTGCGCGGTCCAACACCCCGCCGGGTTCCACATCGAAGAGAACCAGCCCGCCGGAGAAGTAGCTGCCGGGTCCGATTTCGCTCAGGAAATCTAGATAGGGTTGGGGGCATTTGATAGACCGCTTCGCGAACCAATCCATGGCTTGAGACAAGCCAACGCGCCCGTAGGTCCGGTGATATCCCCCCGGATGCAATTCGAGCTCGCGCGCGAAGTTCGGGAACAGAGTATTCGAGTCTTTGCGTTCCTTCACCATTCTGACAAGATGACTCTGTCGTAAAGATTGCCATACGGGTCGTTACCCATCAAATAACGAGCCTTCGCTCGCTCGCTTCGATTGAGGCCCGATTGCTTCAACTGAAGATCGAGAGATCGTCGGTGCCGCCGTGTTGGCGCTGAATAATGTGATCCACATCATACCCTCGGGAGCGGAGCCAGGGTCGAAGGCTTCACGCTCCTGTACGCTCGCAGCAAACGTTCACGGCCTACGGGGCTTGAGGCGGAGGTGGGTCGCGCAGGGTATACACGAATTGGCGGATCTCATGGCGCTCGCGTTCCGCTTCCTTGGCCATTTCTTTATCGATCTGGTTGCGGGCCTGGAGTTCGGCTTCGGCCTTGGCGGCATCCCCGACCTGGCGGTAGGCCTGGGCGAGGCGAAAGTGCGCCTCTTCGAGCTGCGGGTCGGCGTGGATGGCTTGCTGGTAGTCGGAAATCGCCCGGGTATTGTCCTTCCGCTCGGAATGGAGAACGCCCAACTGCAGGTAGGCAGCGGCGAACTTCGGATCGAGACGAATCGCGTTCTTTAAGAGCGCCTCGATCTGCGCAGTGCGGGCCGTGTCCCGCGGGTCTTTCCGCTGCTTCCACAGGCCGACGGCATAGTAATAGTTCGCCGCTGGGTTCTGCGGATCCTGGGTGACAAAGCGGTGCAGCTTTTCGATGACCTGCTCGGAAGTCGAGGCCTCGGCGCTTTGTATCTTTCCCAGGAATAAGTAGGGCATCGCATCCGCGGGATTCAAGTCGGAGGCTTCGCAAATTCGCTGCACCGCCTGATCGAAGGACCCACGGGCAAACCAGGCGGCTCCGAGTCCAATCAGAATTCTTGCCGAACGAGGGAACAGGCGATTGCCCCTGGTGAAGACCTCCGAGGCGGGCTCTGGGGCATGATGCAGTAGAAGTTCGGAGCCCCAATCGAAGAGATTGGACTCAGTAGGATCTAACTCAGCGGCACGCTGGTACTCGCGAACCGCATCCAGCGAATCGCCAAGCTTCTCTTGGACGTCGCCGAGCCGGTGATGGAATTCGGCTGTGTCCTCGTGAGCGAGCAGTGCCATCAGCTGATCGCGCTCCTTCTCGTAATCGGCGGCACGCGCGGTACTCGCCGGATCCTTGCCCAGGGAAACCGTTTCTTTGGCGATGGTTTCCCGGGCTCGCACCATCGTGTCAGAACCGTGGCCGCCGAGACTTGTGGTATCGGTGACTCCAGCGACCGTAAACCGGGGCTCGTCGAAAAATTGAGGGGATCGCGCAGCAGCCGAGTACGATGCCGTGGTCTTTGCTGCCAGCAAAGTAAGGTCGATGTTTTTCTGGTCGTTGGGGCCGATAGAGACCGCAGGAACTTCCGCATCGTTGTATCCGGCCATCTCGGCGCGGAGTAGATAGACTCCGCCGGGAAGAGCGGGAACACTATAGTCTCCCTGCTGATCGGTATGAACCGTCTGAGTTTGGTTCGAGTCCTTGAGCTGTAAGTAAATGGTTGCGCCGGAGACCGGCATCCCTTCCGAGTCGCGAACCGTGCCGCGTAATGAGGCGGTTCCTTGCGAGTGCAGAGAGAATGGCAACAACGAAAAGAGGACGAGTGCCGCGATGCCGCGGGTGGGAAGGCATGCGGATCGGAGTTGCCGTGAGAGTGCGCGAAGACGGCCCATGAAAACGGGCGCGAATCGAACCGTGCGGCGAAATTGGTCCGCGCGCCTAAGCCGTGTTCTACCATGGGGTAAGAAAACTGCTGGCGCAGTGCGGGCGCGCGAAATAGAATGCAATGCTTTGCGCGCGAGATCTTCGCAGGAGATCGAGGAGAGTCGACGAGATGAGATCGGTTCGGGTGTGTGTGATGGCAATCGCAGTGCTGTTGTTGGCCTGCCTGTCGGGCTGGAGCCAGCAGTCTTCGGGCAAGCGCAAGATCATTATCGATCAGGACGCGGCCGGGCCGGCGGGGACCGATCAGCAGTCCATCCTGTTGCTGGTGCAGTCGCCGCAGACCGAGGTTCTCGGCGTAACCGTGGTGACCGGCGATGCCTGGCTCAAAGAAGAAGTTGCGCATACGTTGCGTCTGCTCGAAATCATTGAGCGAACCGACATCCCGGTCGTGCCCGGAGCCGAGTATCCGCTGCTGCGGCGGAAGGAAGAAACGGAATTATGGGAGCGGGAATACGGCGCCGTGCCGTGGGTAGGAGCGTGGACGCCGCGGCGGTATCACCCGGCAAACGAGTTGGGCGAGATGCCTGAGGGGGAGCCGGCGGCAAAACCTGCGGACGAAGACGCCGCGCATTTTCTGGTGCGCATAGTCCGGAAATATCCGCACGAGATCACGATTTACGAAGGCGGCCCGATGACCAACCTGGCGCTTGCCATCTCGATTGATCCTGAGTTCGCCGGGCTGGCGAAAGAATTGGTGTTCATGGGCGGAAGCCTGAATCCGAAAACAGACGATCCTGAATTTGTGAACACGCCCCGGCACGAATTCAATCTTTGGTTCGACCCAGAAGCGGCGCATGTGGTGCTGATGGCACCGTGGAAGAGAATTGTCTGCACCACCGTGGATATTTCCGTGAAGACGCGTCTGACGCAGGAATTGCTCGACCGGGTGAAAGCTGGCGACACGCCCGCGGCTCGTTACGTGAGTTCGTATTCGCACGTTTCTGGAAAATATAATTATTTATGGGATGAACTGGCAGCACTGGCGTGGCTTGATCCAAGTTTGATCACGGCGAAAGATACGCGCTATCTGGATGTCGACCTGAATCACGGCGCGGGTTATGGAAATACTCTGAGTTGGACGCAGCAGGACAAACCAACCATCGTGGGACCGCCGGCCGAGGTGCAGGTTGATCTGGATACGGAAAAGTTCTACAGGATGTTCGTCGATCTGCTGACCTCACCAACGCCGAAGCCTTAAGCGCTCACGGTTTTACTTCTGCAATTGCTCGAGCATCTGTGTGGCCTGAGGATGGCCGGGATGCTGTTTGAGCAGATCGAGCAGCACGCCGTGAGCCTTGTCCCGCGCGCCTTCCAGAGCATAGACGCGGGCCAGGTTCAAGTACGCCTGGTCGAACGACGGGGCTACGCGGATGCACTGTTCGAAACTAGCTACCGCCTGATCACGCCGCTGCGTAACCAGATAGAGCACTCCCAGATTGTTCAAAGCTTCCGGATAAACCGGACGAGACTGCAAGGCGCGCTGCAGATGCTCTTCCGCTGTTGCGGTCTCGTCGGTCTGCGCGAATACCATGCCCAGGCTGTAGTTTGCTTCAGCATCTTGGGGAGCAACTTCCAGCGCGCGCTCCAGAACTTTGCGGGCGTCGTCCCACCGCTTTTGCGCGCGATAGGCGTTTCCCAGGTTGTCGAGCGCCAGTAGATGATGCGGGTTCAGTTGCAGGGCTTGGAGAAAAAAGGAGACCGAATCGTCGAGGTGCCCCTCGCGCGTGGCAATCACGCCAAGATTGTTCCAGGCATCGGGCAGAGTGCCGGGATAGTTCGCGGGCAGTTTCACCGCACGTAAAAAAGTCTCGCGGGCGGCGGCGTTCTTGTTCTGATTCAGGTAGACGCTTCCGATTCCGTAAAGCGCCTCGGCGCTCCCCGGATCGTCGCGCAGGGCCTGCTGGAATGAGGTTTCGGCTTGGTCGAGATATCCACGCTGAAAAAACAGAGCACCATAAGAAAGATAGTTGCGGCTGAATTCGAGAGTGTGCGCGGCACTCGGGAAAGGCAACGCCCGAAGCAGACGTTCCGCGTCAGTTTGAGGAATGCGCTGAAAGTCCTGCTCCACATGTTCGCGAACAATTGCGCCCTGATAGACCTTGACGATGTCGCCTTTGCTATTTATCAGGAAAGATGCGGGAAGGCTCAGGTCGCGGTGACGGTCGAACAACTGGCGATAGAGGATGTTGTAGATGGCCGCGACGTCTTCGGATGCACGCAGAATCGGAAATGCAAGCGGAGCGAAGCCAAGTTGAGCCAGGCGGTGGGCCAGGTCAACGGAGGATTCATCCACGTTCACCGTAATGAGTTGCAAGCCGTGCGTCTCCCAGGAAGCGTAGGAACTCTGCAGCGCTCGCAACTCCTGCGGCGCCTCCGGAGACTTCGTGGTCCAGAAATTCAGTAGCGTTGGTTTGCCGCGCGTTGCGGAGAGCGAGTGAACTTTCCCTGACAGATCTGCAAGAGAAAGCTCCGGCGCGGCAATCGGCGACAAAAGCCAGGTTTCAACTGTGGCCGGAAGCAATTCAATTTCTTGCGTAGCTTCTGATGAACCAGCGCGATTTGCCGGCGGCTTGAACGGTTCAAAGCGCGACGGTTCAGCGCCTTCTTCGACCCAGATCTTGTGATTGATGGGAAGGTTGTTCAGTTCCTGCACCAATCCGCTGGGCCAGCGAATCGAGGCCCGCATCGGCCCTTTGGTCTCGCCCAGGCCGAAAAAAATATCTTTGCTGTGCTGGGACAGGAAACCTGATCCCGCCTGCAGCATGCGATTCTGGCGTCCAGCAGCGGTTTCGACGGTGACGGAGGCTCCAATGGCATCGCGATTGCTCTTCGTGCCTTGCAGACGGAAGATGATCGACGGAGGCAGATTCTCCATCACATTTCTCAGGATGCGCAACTGCGGAGCGTTGCGATTCTTCAGAAACACTTCGAGCCGCCCATCGTGATCGAAATCGGCGAGAGCGAACGATCTGCCGTCCTCTAAGAAGTCGAGGCCCACCGCGGCGGAAACGTCGGAGAAGGTTCCATCGCGATTGTTGGCGTAGAAAACATTGCGCTCGTAACCGCTCCAGGTCCCGTCGGAGCGGATGAGTTCGTTGATGGCGTTCCATCCTTGCTCATATTCGTGCGAGGCGCGGGCTTCATCCGGCGACAATGCCACCACCTCCCGCCAGAAAAAACTGTTCAGATCTGGGGATGAGAGATCAGGGTGCGAAGGACCGGAGACCATGCCATTGGCGACGTAGAGATCGGGAAAGCCGTCATGGTCGAAGTCGAACGCGTCGCTCGACCACGACCAGCGGCCCATTCCGACCCCGGCAGAATACGTGGCGTCGTCGAAAGTAACGCTGCGATTATGGAGAAGCGAGTTTCCCATCGCATGCTTTTGATAGAGAGCCCGGACCGCGCGCGCCGACTCCTTTTTAAAATTTTCCTGCGTCGAAACACGTTCGCCGGCCGCGGTCCACATGTTGGCGACATAGAGATCCTGAGCGCCGTCGTTGTCGTAATCGAACCAGGAAACGCTCATTCCCGCGCCGATGTCTTCGGCCGCGGCCTGAGGAGCTACGTCGGTGAAGGTGCCGTCGCCGCGGTTGCGATAAAGATTCTTGCGGCCAAAATCGTTTACGACGTAGAGATCGGGCCAGCCATCGTGGTTGTAATCACTCCATCCGCAGGCGAAGCTGTAACGCGTGTTGTTC
Source organism: uncultured Acidobacteriota bacterium (assembly GCA_963800405.1). Classification (GTDB taxonomy): domain Bacteria; phylum Acidobacteriota; class Terriglobia; order Terriglobales; family Acidobacteriaceae; genus Sulfotelmatobacter. The sequence goes on along the minus strand of CAWDBW010000039.1, from coordinate 164,657 downwards.
TGGCTCAGTCCCGACGCGGCAGTGGCGTCGCGGAATGTGCCGTCGCGCTGGTTGCGCATCAGGAAATTGGGCGGACCGTTCTCGGCGTCGTGATACGGAGACGGATACTTGTATTGCCCGGTGCCTTGGTAATAGGAGTAGAGACAGAAATAAACGTCGAGCCAGCCATCGCGGTCGTAGTCGGCGGCAGCCGCTCCGGTGAAGGTTCCCTGTGGAGGGTTCGCGAACTGGAAGGCATCGTCTTTCTGGCGAAACCTGCCACCTCCTTGATTCAGAAATAACAGCGGGCCATTGGCAAGGACCACGATGACGTCCTGACGGCCGTCATTGTTGAAATCGGCGAAGAGCGCGCAGGCGGTATTTTCGAGAATTCCCAGGCCGGACGCTTCGGTGATGTCTTCAAACGTTCCATCGCCGCGGTTGCGATAGAGACGATTGGGCAGGCCCGCAGGCTGACAAAGGTAAAAATCGTCGAAGCCGTCGTTGTCGATGTCGGCGACCGAAACGCCGTTGTGTCCGTAGATGTCGATGCCAGAAGCGCCGTCGAGTACGGTGCGCCAGTAGTCCGTGCCATGCCGCAGTTGGTTCGAGTAAGAAGAATTACGGCCGAGCGCGGCGGACGTGATGTCGACATAAATCGGCGAAGTGGAACGAGCTTGCGTTTCGTCGAGCACTCGCCAACTGCGTAGACGAAACTCGCCAGAAGCGAAGGCTTCCCATAGCAGGTCCCAATGACCGACGCGCTGTTCGCGGTGGAAACCCATGCCTGTGCCCACGATTTCATAGCGAACGCGGGTCTGCACGTCGCCCGTAACCTGAGGGGTTGCAGTCGAAGCCGCGCCTTCCCTGCCCACCACGTCGACGCCGGTAATCTGGAATTCGGCAGTCACTATTCTTGAGAAGCCCCGGAGCGCGGCTTGCCATTCCTGCAAAAATCCTTCGCGCCTCAGCGTGGCTTGATTGGCGAATCGATTCTGGCGCACTTGCAGCGCGGAATCGGAACGCACGACTCGCGACTCGGAAGGCTGGAGCGACGCGGCGGAGAAGTCAGCTGTGAGAGCCTTCGCGATGGCCTGCGTCTCTCGCGGAGACTGCAACAAGCTGGCGCTCCACTCGGCGAGAATGGCCGCAATCTGGTCGGCATATTTTTCGCTGATGAAGTCGTCAAGACCGGCTCGCACTTTGAGCATGGTGGCATCGAGCGGGCGCTCGCTGCGATAGTGCGGGTGCAGATGGAATCCGCTGTCAGCGTCAGGCCCACCGCGAGATGAAAAGGATTGCGCGGGGAGCATGAGCCGCCACAGGCTCGCGGGAATCAGGCTGGCTCCTGCGCCCTGGCAGAAACGGACAAGAAATTCGCGCCGGCGCCGGTCAATGGAGTAAAGATCAGTGGAGTGACGATCAACACGATCAAGATCGGCGGATTGCGGCGGCTTTCCTGCCCAGCTCAGAGTAATCTCCCTCTCACGCCCACGTGTGGAACCGAAACTAACATTCGCGTTTGGGACGGTCAAGGCGCGGCAGCCCGCATCAAGCGCGTCACGACCGCCTGAGGCTATGGTAGGCTAACGGCGTCAGCTCAATTTGTTGCGCGAGTCATGATCGGCCAAACCGTTTCGCATTACCGCATCCTCGAGAAGCTGGGCGGCGGCGGGATGGGTGTGGTTTACAAGGCCGAAGATACGGAACTTGGCCGCTTCGTCGCCCTCAAGTTCCTTCCGGATGAGTTGGCCCAGGACCCGCAGGCCCTGGAGCGTTTTCGGCGCGAAGCGCGGGCCGCGTCGGCGTTGAATCATCCCAACATCTGCACCATTCATGAAATCGGCAAGCACGAGGGCCGGTCTTTCATTGCGATGGAATACCTCGACGGCCTGACGTTGAAGCATCGCATTGCGGGCCGGCCGCTGGACATGGAAACGCTGCTCCCGCTGGGCATCGAGATCGCCGATGCCCTGGATGCGGCGCACGCGGAAGGAATCGTTCACCGCGACATTAAGCCCGGCAACATTTTCGTGACCAAGCGCGGGCACGCTAAGATTCTCGATTTCGGCGTGGCCAAGGTTACGCCCGCCGACCGGTCGAACGAGCAGGCTCTACTCACCCAGACGCGGGAACTGACCAATCCGGGCACCGTGGTGGGAACCGTGGCCTACATGTCGCCGGAGCAGGTGCGAGCCCGGGATGTAGATGCCCGCACGGATTTATTTTCATTCGGGGCGGTGCTTTATGAGATGGCCACCGGCGCGCTGCCTTTCCGTGGTGAGAGTTCGGGCGTCATTTTTAAAGCGATTCTCGATTCCATGCCCACGCCTCCGGTTCGTTTCAATCCGGACCTTCCGCCTGGCCTGGAAAACATCATCTACAAGGCTCTGGAAAAGGATCGCAACCTGCGCTACCAGCACGCCTCGGAGATGCGGGCCGACCTGCAACGCCTGCGGCGCGACACTGAGACGGGCCGGCTGGGAGTCGACGGTTCCAGTTCGGTGGCGGGCGCGACCGTGTCCGGCGTTCGAGGGAGCGGGCCGCACGCCGTGGCGCAGGCCGCAGGGTCTCAACCAGACGCTTTGGCAGCGACGGTCGCCGCCCGGTCGCCGCGTGCCGTGAGATTGGCAGGAGCAGCGAAGACCCCTGTCGCGGCGCGTGGGAAACCATGGAAGATTGCGGCCGCTGCTTTGCTGGGCGCTGCCCTGATCGCCGGCGGACTCTACTATCGCTCGCATCGCACCGAGCCGTTGACCGAAAAAGACACGATCGTGATCGCCGATTTCGCCAACACTACGGGCGATCCCGTTTTCGACAGTACACTCAAAGAAGCACTGGCGGTCGATCTGGAGCAGTCGCCGTTTCTGAATGTGCTCTCCGACCGCAAGGTGAACGAGACGCTCAAGCTGATGGGGAAGGTCAGCGGCGAGCGGATTACCCGCGACATGGGCCGCGAGATTTGCATGCGAACTGGCAGCAAGGCCCTGCTATCCGGCTCGATTGCAAGCCTGGGCAGCCACTACGACATTGCGATCAAAGCACTGAGCTGCCGCAGCGGCGACACCTTGGCGGCCACTCATGCGGAAGCCGAAAGCCGCGAGAAAGTTCTGCAGACTCTGGGCGAAGAAGTGGCGGCCCTGCGGGGCAAACTGGGCGAATCGCTGGCGTCGATCAAGAAATTCGACAAGCCGCTGGAAGAGGCGACCACTCCATCGCTGGAAGCTCTCCAGGCCTATACCGAAGGCGACCGCCTTTCTCGCGAGCAGAGCGACACCGCGGCCGTACCTTTCCTGAAGCGAGCGGTAGAGCTTGATCCTAATTTCGCCCGCGCGTTCGCGCGCTGGGTGTGCGCTACAACAATCTGGGACAGGCGAGCCTGGCGATCCAGAACGTCAAGAAGGCTTATGAATTGCGCGACCGCGTGAGCGAGCGGGAGAAGTACTACATTGCTTGTACCTACTTCACTCTGGCCACGGGAGAACTGGAAAAAGCCATCCAGCAATATGAGTTGTGGATTCGGGACTATCCGCGCGATTATGTGGCCGCGACGAATTTAGGAGTCAACTATTTCACGCTTGGACAATTTGAGCGGGCCGCGGCAGTCACGCGGCAGGCGCTCGATCTGGAACCGGGTTCCATTCTCGGCTACAACAATCTCGGCGTAGCCTACTTCTCGATGAACCGGCTGGACGAGGCGAAATCTGCCTTCGATGAGGCTCTGGCTCGAAATCTGGATGGCCCGTACCTGCGGCAGTCCATCTACTATTTGAATTTTCTTCGGCAAGACGCAGCCGGCATGCAGCAGCAGATTACCTGGGCGATGGGCAAGGCCGGGGCCGAGGACATCATGCTGTCGGCTCAATCGGACACCGAGGCCTATCACGGCCATCTGCGAAAAGCGCGCGAGCTTTCGCAGCAAGCTGAAAACTCAGCTCGGCACAACGATTCCAAAGAGACCGCAGCCTTCTGGCAAGGCAATGAAGCGCTTCGTGAGGCAGAATTCGGTGAGTTCAGTGAGGCTCGCCAGGAAGCGCAGCAGGCGCTGGCCCTGGCGCCAGGCCGCGACGTTTGGGTGGAAACGGGGCTGGCGTTCGCGCGCGCAGGCGACATTGCCGAGGCGGAGCAACAGGCCGATCGTCTCAACCAGGAGTTCCCCCTGGATACGCTGGTGCAGAACTATTGGATTCCCGTGATCCGGGCTGCGATCGAGCTCGATCGCAAGGGTGCAGCGAAAGTAATTGCGCTTCTGCAGCCGACGCTCCCCTATGAATCGGCCGACCCGCCACCGTTTGCTGCGGGAACCATGTACCCGGCCTATCTACGCGGGCAGGCCTATCTGTCGGCGGGCAAGGGAACCGAAGCTGCGGCAGAATTTCAGAAGCTCATTGAGCATCCTGGAGTCGTGGTGAATTTTCCGCTTGGCGCTCTGGCCCATCTCGGCTTAGCTAGGGCCCATGCGCTCTCCGGAGACGCGGGCGCGGCTCGCACCGCATATCAGGACTTCTTCGCACTCTGGAAAGACGCCGACCCCGACATCCCTGTCCTGAAGCAAGCCAAGTCTGAGTACGAGAAGCTGAAGTAGGCGCGGGGTTCGCGTCCTGAAAAGCCTAACTCGGCAGGATCTCCTTCAGTGCCCACTCAATCCGATCCACCTCTTCGCGGATGATTCGGATCGACTGCTGGTTTTGCATGGGGTGAGCCAGCGGAGTGATGCCTTCCAGCGCGCCGCGGATTTGACGATTTCGGTCGCAAATAAAGCTCAGCCGGGCCCTCCTCTGTTTGCGATTGCGGTAAACATCGCCAACGAATTTAGTGGCGAGCCAGGCGAAGACCAGACCGAACAATGCTTCGATCGGAATGCGATCGGTGGCGCCGTCAAACTCTGAAAACAAGAGCCGGTAGACAGCCTCCCCCGCACCAAACGAGGCAAACAGTACGGTGACTCCGAACAAATAAACTTTTAACCGTTCGATGGCTCGAAAGCGCAGGGAGTCATCGCTTCCGTCAGGTGTCTGCATAAAGTTGAGTGTCATAATTTCCTCCCAGAAGGTCGGTCACCGATTCCAGATTCCAGCCAACGGCACAGTGGCTGTTTCTCTGACATGATAACGTGAAATTGCGCCCGGCGCGACCACTTCTCCTTTTCTCCTTGCCTGGAACAAACGGGCCAGCCCTGTGATTCTTGTCACTACCCATTGTGCTCCCAGTGACGGTGCGGGCTTGCAGAGAAACGCTACATTGCTATCTGAGCGAGTGGCTCGTCGGAGGAGTGTCTAATGCCAACACTCTCACTCGGAAGCCTTCCCACCGAAGAGCAAGTATTTATCGACAAAGTGATCGGGAGCCGTCAGGGACGCCCCGGAGCCCTGCTCGGGATTCTGGAAGCCGCGCAGGAAAGAAACCGCCACAAGTATCTTCCCCTGGAGACGCTGCGTTACGTCGCCGCCAAGACGGAAATACCGCTTTCGCGAGTCTATAGTGTCGCTACTTTCTATGCGCTGTTCAATCTGCAACCTCAGGGTGAGAACACGATCTGCATCTGCCGCGGCACGGCTTGCCACACGCGTGGTTCGCGCAACCTGCTGCAGGGCGCCCGCCTCGAACTCGGGCTCGGCCTCGAGGACGGGGAGGGCAACGGAAACGACGCCGACAAACTCCTGCTCACGACCCCGGACCGGCAGTTTACGGTGCGCACCGTAGCGTGCTTTGGACAATGCGCGATGGCTCCGGTGGTCGAGGTGAACCATCGCATCTGCGGACACGCCACCGAGCGTACTTTGCAGCGGGAGATCGCAACCATTCGAGCAGGAGAGTAAGCGATGCCTCGAATTCTGGACATTGGAGCGTTCAACGCGGTGCGCGAGGCGGGCTTGGCGAAACTGGTTCCGCCGGTTCCGCGCGTCGCCGTCGGAATGGGCACCTGCGGCCGCGGGAACGGCGCAGAAGGTTTGTATCACGCATTTCAACAAGCTATCGAGAATAGCGGCGCCAACATCGTGCTCGCTCCGGTGGGTTGCTTTGGAGCCTGCTTTCAGGAACCGCTGGTCAATGTGCGTCTGCCCGGAAATCCTCTGATGATTTTGCGGCGGGTGCAGGCCAATGATGCTCCCCGTGTTTTACACGACGTGGCGAATGGCAATCTCAGCCCGGATCTCATCTATTGCAAGATTGAAGACTGGGATCACATCACCGGCAATGTCCGCTACGGTCAGGGATATCCCGAGGTGCCCTCGTGGCGCGAAGTGCCGTTTTTCAAGGGTCAAAAGAAAACCGTTCTGCGGAATTGCGGAATCATCAATCCCGATGACATTGAAGAATACATCGCCATCGGCGGGTATCAGGCACTCTACAAGGTATTGATCGACGCCAACCCAGCGGGCGTGATCGAGCAGATCAAGGCCTCGAAATTGCGCGGCCGTGGCGGCGCGGGATATCTCACCGGCAACAAGTGGGAATTCCTGGCCAAGGCCAAAGCAGAGCCGAAGTACATCATCTGCAACGCCGATGAGGGCGACCCCGGCGCCTACATGAATCGCAACGAGATTGAAAGCGATCCGCACTCGCTGCTCGAGGGCATGATCATCGGCGGCTACGTCATGGGCGCGAGCGAGGGAATCATCTATGTGCGCGCCGAGTATCCGCTGGCGGTGCATCGCTTGACTCGCGCCATCGAGCAAGCGCGGGAATATGGACTGCTCGGGGAGAACATCCTTGGCCGTGGATTTAGGTTCGATGTCGAACTAGTGGAAGGCGCAGGAGCGTTTGTCTGCGGGGAAGAGACTGCGCTCATCGCTTCCCTGGAAGGAGAAGCCGGAAGACCGCGGCCTCGGCCGCCTTTCCCAGCGCAGAAAGGACTCTGGGGTAAGCCAACCAACATCAACAACGTTGAGACCTGGTACAACATTGCACCCATCGTGATGCGCGGGCCGGCGTGGTTCAGCGAGACTGGCAGCCCGAAAAGCTCTGGCACAAAAGTTTTCTCACTCGTCGGAAAAGTGAAGAATACCGGACTCGTCGAAATGCCCCTCGGCACGTCACTCAAGACCTTCATCTACGACATTGGAGAAGGCGCGGTTGCCGGGCGGCAGGTAAAGGCCGTGCAGACCGGTGGACCCTCCGGCGGATGCATCCCGCAGGAAATGTTCGACACAGCCGTGGACTACGAGAGCCTGGCGCAGCTGGGATCGATCATGGGATCGGGCGGCATGGTCGTGATGGACGAAGACAACTGCATGGTCGACGTGGCCCGCTACTTTATCGAATTCACGCACTCGGAATCGTGCGGAAAATGCATCCCGTGCCGAGTCGGTTTAAACAAGTGTCTGCGCATTCTCAATCGTGTGACTGAAGGTGCGGGGACGACCCATCATCTCGAGATCCTGGACGAACTTAGCCGCTACATTCGCGACTGTTCGCTCTGCGGGCTTGGCCAGACCGCTCCTAATCCGGTGCTCACCACCCTGCGGCATTTTCGCAACGAGTTTGAGGATCACATCCTCGCCCGGCGCTGTGCTGCTGGAGTGTGCGAAGAACTGGCGCTGTCTCCCTGCGAAAACAGTTGTCCGCTGCACATGAACATTCCGCGATTCCTGCAGCTTTACAAGGAAGGCCGGATGGAAGATGCGTTCCTCTCAATAGTCCTGGACAATCCGCTGCCTTCTTCGACCGGACGCGTCTGCCAGCATCCCTGCGACAGCAGGTGCCGGCGGCAGACGCTTGATCAGGCAGTCAACATGCGGGAAGTACATCGCTTTATTGCAGATTCCATTTTCGAGTCCGACCGGTATGAGCCTATGGTGCAGGCCATCGCCGCGCGCAAGCTCGAAGCCACCGGACGCAAGATTGCCGTAGTCGGCGCGGGGCCGGCCGGTCTGACCGCCGCGTTTTATCTGGCCATGCTGGGCCACGATGTCACGGTATACGACAGCAAGTCCGAAGCCGGCGGGATGCTGCGCTTTGCTTTGCCGGAATACCGGCTGCCCAAGGGGATTCTGCGGCGCGAGATTGAACTGATTGAGCGCCTGGGAGTGAAGTTCAGCTTCAATACCCGGGTTGGCGCGGATCTGGCGCTGAATGATCTTGACGATCACTTCGACATGATCTTTCTTTCCATTGGCACATGGAAAGAGTCCTGGGTCTATCAATCGGGCACCGAACTGAAAGGCGTTTACCCAGCGCTCAATTTTCTGGAAGCGGTCGCCGCGGGCCAAGATGTGAACCTGGGCCGGCGTGTCGCCGTCATTGGCGGAGGCAATGCCGCCATCGATTCCGCTAGAACATCTCTGCGCAAGGGCTGCGAAGTGACCGTCTTCTACCGGCGCGAGCGCAAAGACATGCCCGCCATTGACGAAGAGATCAGAGCCGCGCGGGATGAAGGAGCGAAGTTTATGTTTCTGGCCGCTCCGCATCGCGTGATCGGCGACGCCAAGGGAAGCGTTAAGTCGATTGAGATCGTGAAAACGCGGCTGGGCGAATATGACTCGTCAGGCCGCAGGAAGCCGGTTTCGACCGATGAGATTCAGCGCTTCGATTGCGACTCTGTGATCTTTGCCGTCGGAGAAACTGTGGACCTGGATTTCGTCCGGGCCTCCGGGCTCGTTCTCAAAGAGAATGGCACGATCGAAGTGAACCGCTTCACGCTCGAAACCAGCCGTGCGCGTTTCTATGCCGGAGGCGACCTAGTGACCGGCGCTTCCAATGTTTCGAACGCCATGGCCTACGGCAAGCAGGCGGCGCGAAGTATTGATCTTCAGTTGATGGAAGCGGATCGCTGGAACACTCTTTACCCCGACATGGAATACGGGCAGGCGCCGCCGGAGGAGCCAAGTCCCAACCAGCGGCATACCGGGCACACCCTCGCGGCAGGCTCCCGCGTCCGTTCGCAAGACGAGGTGGTGACCGGTCTGAGCCGCGAAGAGGCACTGGATGAAACCTGCCGCTGCCTGCGTTGCGACGTGAAAGCCGTCAACGTGAGCTAGATGGCGATGCGCCCGGCACGGAACGCGTTGTCGGCAAATGCGCGCTGAAAGGAGCTAGACCTTGCCGCAGAAGAAATTATCGATCCGAATCGACGGAGAGCTGATCAGCGCGATCGAGGGCCAGACCATCCTGCAGGCGGCCAAGGCCAGCAATAAATATATTCCGACGCTGTGCGATCTGGACGGTCTGACCGCGGTGGGCGCCTGCCGGATTTGCCTGGTCGAAGTCTCCGGCACCGAGCGGCTTTTCCCTGCCTGCACGACGCCCATCCAGGAAGGAATGTCGGTCACGACCAGCTCAGCGAAGCTGACGCGCTATCGCCGCATCTCCGTGGAACTACTGCTGATCGAACGCAACCACGTCTGCGCCGTGTGCGTGTCGAACGGACATTGCGAGCTGCAGTCGATGGCCACGGCCCTCGGCATCAGCACCGTGGGTCTCGCCTATAACTTTCCCAAACTGACCATCGACATGTCGCACCCGCGGTTCGTGCTCGATCACAACCGGTGCATTCTTTGCACGCGTTGCGTCCGGGTATGCGCGGAACTCGAAGGCGCGCATGTCTGGGAACTCACATCCCGCGGCATCCACGCGCGTATTGTCAGCGAGATGAATGAGAAATGGGGACAGGCGACAACCTGCACCAGTTGCGGCAAGTGCGTGCACGCCTGCCCTACCGGCGCGCTCGCCGAAAAGGGTTGGGCGGTGGAAGAGATGGTCAAGAAAATCGAGGCCGTCACCTCCCTGGTGCATCGTAGAGGAGTGCAGGTATGAAGAAAGTGAAAGTGGCCACGGTATGGCTCGACGGATGTTCCGGCTGCCACATGTCGCTGCTCGATATGGATGCCGCCATCATTTCGTTAGCCCGCAAGATCGACCTGGTCTATGGTCCTCTGGTTGATGCGCAGGAGTTCCCTGAAGATGTGGACGTCACTCTGGTCGAGGGTGCGGTCAGCTCGCAGGACGATCTCAACAAGCTTCAGAAAATCCGCCAGCGCACTCACGTTCTAATTTCTCTGGGAGACTGCGCCGTTACCGGGAATGTGCCCGCGATGCGGAATTCCATTCCGGTGCAGAAGTTGCTGCAGCGGATCTACGTTGATGGAGCGCAAGAAAGAAAGATCGTTCCCTCCGATCGCGTCCCTGCTCTTCTGAAGCAGGCACGTCCACTACGCGAGTTCGTGAAAGTTGATCTGTGCTTGCCGGGTTGTCCTCCTCCTTCAAGAACGATTCTTGGCGTGATCAACGACCTGCTGGATGGCAAGAAACCCGACGCCACTCGCAAGGTTAAGTTCGGGTAAAGGAGCGGGCCATGAAGCGCATCACCATAGAACCTGTGAGCCGCATCGAGGGACACGCCAAGATTACGATCCAGCTCGACGATCAGGGGCACGTTGCGGGAACGGAATTTCACGTCACCCAGGTGCGCGGCTTCGAGAAATTCACGGAAGGACATCCCTTCTACGAGATGCCGGGCATCACCGCGCGCATCTGCGGGATCTGCCCCATCAGCCATCTGCTGGCGGCGTCTAAGGCCTGCGACGCCATCATGGCCGTCAGAATTCCTCCCACTGCAAAGAAGTTGCGCGAACTGGCGCACTTCGCCCAGATCGTGCAATCGCACGCTTTGAGCTTCTTTTATCTCTCCGCTCCGGACTTTCTTCTGGGCATGGATTCCGATCCGGCGTCGCGGAACGTGCTGGGAGTCATTGCCGAAAATCCGGAACTGGCGCGGGACGGGATCGAACTGCGCAAATTCGGCCTGCAGATTGTCGAAGGTCTTGCCCAGGAACGCGTGCATCCTGCCTGGATCGTCCCTGGCGGCATAGCAGCGCCCCTCGCCGGCACCACACGCGACCGCATTCTTTCCGAGTTGCCTGCCGCCAAGGTGATCGCCGACCGGACCATTCGTTTTTTCAAGGGAGCGCTCGACAACTACAAGGACGAGATCGAATTCTTCGGCTCAGCTCCGACCATGTACGCCGGGCTGGTCGACCGCAAAGGGAACTTGCAGCTTTACGACGGTGATCTGCGTTTCCGCGGCGCGGCCGGCGAAATCGTCGAAGACCACATCCCCGCTGACGACTATGCGCAATGGATCGGCGAAGCCAGCCTGCGTGAATCCTATTTGAAAGCCCCGTTCTTCAAGCCTCAGGGATTTCCCGCCGGCGTTTATCGAGTGGGACCTCTGGGACGGCTCAACGCCGCTGACCAGTGCGGCACTCCCAATGCCGACGCGGAGTTCCGGGAATTCCACCAGCGTTTCGGGGCGGTGGCGCACAGCGCTTTTCTCTACCACTACGCCCGGCTGATAGAAATCGTCTATGCCCTGGAAAAGATCGAAGAGTTGCTGGCCGATCCGCAGATTCTCGAGACGCACGTCCGGGCTACCGCCGGAGTCAACGCCCTTGAAGGAGTGGGCATGATTGAAGCGCCCCGCGGAACCTTGATTCACCACTACAAGGTGAACGAAGAAGGCGCGATCACCTGGGCTAACTTAATCGTAGCCACAGGCCACAACAATCTCGCCATCGGCCGGAGTGTCCAGCAGGTCAGCGAGCACTATATTGATGGAACCCGGCTGACCGAAGGGATGCTGAACCGCGTGTCGGCGGTAGTGCGCGCTTACGACCCCTGCCTCAGTTGCTCGACCCACGCCTCGGGCGTGCTCGCGATGACAGTCCGCTTGATCGATTCCGACGGCAACCTGCTCGACGCGTTAGCGACGGATTGTTGACCTGTGTTTCTGAGACCGTAAAAGCTACCCGGTCCCTGATGCGGGAGTTCGAGCTTTGGGACTCATCCCGGTCCCTCTGAACCTTCTAGCATTCACCCGGCAAGCCATTCGTGATTGACGAGGTACGCCCTGCACATCTACCATGGCAGCCCTGAGTCCACCTGTTTCCTTATGAACAACACTCTGCTCCGCATTCCCATTCACTGCATCACCACTCTGGTTCTGGTGTGGGCTTTCGTTACCAGCATGAGCCAGGCGCAAGAGGCGACTGCCAGGATCACGGGCACGATCTCGGATTCAACCGGCGCAGTCATTCCCGGAGCGCAGATCACGGTCACTAACGCGGCCACCCAGGTCAGCCGTCAAGGGGCATCCGACCATGATGGGTTCTATCAGATTCTGGCGTTGCCGATCGGGAGCTATCGCGTCAAGGCGGAGCGGCAGGGCTTTCGCACAGTGGTCAGCAGCGAATACAAGTTGCTGATCAACCAAGCGCTGCGGGTTGACATCAAGATGGAAGTTGGGAGCGCCAGCGAGAGTGTGGACGTCGGCGCCGAGGCCGCGCCGGTGGAAACCGTGAACGCAACTCTCGGCCAATCGGTAACCGGCCGAACCCTCATCAACATGCCGCTGAATGGCCGCGATGCTCTCGATCTCGCGCTGCTTCAGCCAGGAGTTGTGGAAAGTAACGACGATAACGGTGGAGCGGGCAACTACAGCATCGCCGGCGGACGTACCGATTCGGTCACTTTTCTTCTGGACGGGGGTTTGAACAACGATCTGCTCGACAATAGCAACCTGCTCGACCCCAACCCGGACGCGATCGCGGAATTCCGTCTGCTGACGAGTAACTATACCGCCGAATATGGACGCAACGGCGGAGGCATCATCAGCGAAGTCATCAAGTCAGGTTCCAACCAGATCCACGGCAGCCTGTTCGAATTTTTCCGTAACCGGGTACTGGATGCCAACGATTACTTCAACATTCCACTGGGCATTCCGCGGCTCGATTTGAAACGCAACCAGTACGGCGCCACGCTGGGCGGCCCTATCGTTAAGGATAAATTCTTTTTCTTTCTGGCCTACCAGGGGCAGCGGCAGCTTCAGGCGGTTCCTGACATCAATGCTCCTGTCTACACACCGCAGGAATTGCAGGGAAATTTCTCGCAGGCGGTACCGTACGACGGCGTCACGTGCACCGTCACCAGCGGATGCCCCGACTCAAATGTAGCCGCGTTCCTGGAGAACAACCCGTACTTCGCTACTCCGAATGGCAATGCCGCACAGGCGATCATCGACCCCACCAAGATCGATCCCGTGACCCAGAACTACATTGCCGCGGGATTGATTCCGACCTCGGCGACGAACCAGACGGTTTGCGACCCGAATGGAGTGTGTTCCGGCCTACTTTCCACTACCCTCGACCAGACCAACAACGCAGATGAATTGACCATGAAGTTCGACTTCAGCCCGAGCGCCAAAGACAAGTTTTCCGCGACGCTCGGAGTGAATCGCGTCCCTTCGCTGAATCCGTTTCCCTATGCCAGCGTGCCCGGCTATCCCAGCCGCACGGTCGCAGATTATTACTACACGAATCTGGCGTACACTCGGATATTTTCGCCCAGCCTGCTGAACGAGTTTCACTTTGTGACCCATCGCAGCAACTATTTGCAGGACGAGGTGGTCAAGCATTTGCCCACGGGGCCAAGCCTGGGCGTCGGCATTACTCCGGATTTGGCGACCGGGCCTACGAATATTTTCTTTGATGATGGCTTCCAGATTGGTCCCAGCGAGAACGGTCCCACGCGCTACGTGGAAAACACTTTCTCCTGGTCCGATGCCGTCTCCTGGACGCGCGGCAAACACAACTGGAAGTTCGGAGCGGGATTCTCTCCGTACCAGGAGAACCTGGTTTACGACTATTACACGAACGGAGAATTTGATTTCTATTCCTCGTTCAGTTCCAATGCCACGGGCAATCCGTTCGCTGACTTCTTGCTGGGAGCCCCGGGCTACTATCTGCAGGGGGCATTGGCGCCATCCAACATCCGCAGCAAGAGCACGTACTTGTTCGGCCAGGATGAATGGCACGTCAGCAAGAACCTGGTGGTGACTGCCGGCCTGCGTTACGAATACAACACGCCGAAATACGATACCGAGGGGCGTAGTTTTTCAGTAATTCCGGGACTGCAATCACAGCGCTTCGTCAACGCTCCCCTGGGACTGGTTTTTCCCGGCGATCCGGGAGCGCCCAAGGGGACGAACTTCCCCGACAAGAAAAACTTCGCGCCGCGCTTTGGCTTTGCCTGGGACCCGACGGGAAGAGGCAAGACGAGTGTCCGCGGAGGCATCGGGCTTTTCTATGACATTCTCAAAGGCGAGGATAATCTTCAGTTCAACGGACAAACGCCCTTCGTCAGCAACGCCGGTTTTCCGTTCAGCAGTGTTGGTCCCGGCCAGAGTGGTGCGTTGAACTACCTGAGCCAGCCGTTCGTGGCCGCAGGCCAGACCAACACATTTCCCTCCGAGCCGCCACCCAGCAACTACGATTTTGGGCCGACCCTGCCCATCAACAGCACCGGCTTCGTTTACCTGGTCGACCCGCACCTGCGCACTCCTTATGTTTACCAGTACAACTTGAGCTTGCAGCACGATCTGTTCGCCGACACTGTTCTGGAAACCAACTACGTCGGGAGTTCCGGGCACGGATTGACTTCGCTGAAAGACATTAACCCGATGGTATTGGGAAGCACTAACCGCGCTCTGGATAACAGTTGTCTGGGATGTTTTGGCCAGCTTCCCGAATTCCAGAACGTCTCGCACGCCAACTACAACGCGCTGGAAGCCAGCCTCACGCGGCAGGCTAAGGGCTCGAAGCTGGGCACCGCTTATTTCACTCTGGCCTACACCTATGCTCACAATCTGGATAATGCGTCGGGATTCCGCCAGCGCAATTCGACGGTGCCGGCTTACGCCCCGGATTTTTTCTATGCTTCAGGAGACGGCGATGTCCGGCAACGCATCAGCTTTAGCGGAGGGTGGGACCTGCCCTTCGACCGGATGTGGGCGATGGGGCCAAAGCGTCTGACCAAGGGATGGAGCGTTTATCCGATCGTGACCTGGCGCACGGGCTTTCCGTTCGACATTCCGGCAGGACTGGGGAGTAACATCGACCCGGCGAATCCCGGAACCTCCGGCGCAGGCGATCCTTATCTTACCAATGCCGCCCAGGTGGCGCCGATTCGGATGCTGGATCCACGGCGCCTGACTACGATCACTCCGACGATTTATGGGAGTGATTCGACCGGCACAGTTTGTGAGGTTTCGGCCGGCACTCCCATCACCGGCCACTTCATCTTCGATCCCAACAGTTTTTCCAACATTCCGTTGGCCAACGACGCGTACTACGAAAACATAAATGGCACGCTCCCGAACCCGTGTTTCCCCCAACTGGATCCGGTGGACAATCCGGCGGACCGCACCTATGGTTTGCACCGCAACACGCTGCGTGGACCACACCTGACCAACCTTGACATCGCGCTGGCAAAAACCACCGCAATTACGGAGCACATCGGCCTGGAATTTCGTGTGGAATATTTCAATGTCCTCAATCATCCCGAGTTCGCGCAACCCACGCTGGCCGACGGAGCCGCGAACATCAACAGTCCGACCTTTGGGCAGATCACGACCACGGGAAGCTTCCGCGGGCCGACTCCCCGCATCGGGCAGCTTGCCGTCCGGGTGACGTTTTAACCGCGAAGGGAATTCTGCGCGTGAACTTGGATCGCCCCTGCGCGGAAATCAGAAGATAATCTTCAAACCGAACTCTCCGATGCGCGGGATGTGAACTCCGCTGGGGTGCAGAAAGTTGCTGGGCACCTCACCATTGGCCGAGTTGCCATTGACGCAATCGCTAGAGCCGGAGTTACCCGAACCGGTGTCTGTCACATAACCACAACTGGTATTGTTTACTCCGGTCCACTGCGGATGGTTGAACACATTGAAAGCCTCGGCGCGGAACTCCAATGATACCGGTTCGCTGAGTTTGAAGCGCTTGAACACTCCCATATCGAAATTGAGACGGCCGGGTCCGGCCAGGGAATTACGTCCTGAGTCGCCAAAGGTGAGCCCAGTAGGTTGCGAGTAAGCTCCGGGATTGTAAAGCAAGGGGCCATAGACAGCATACGGCACCGGCGTGAAGGCGGCTTTAGGACCGTGCGGATCTCCTACAAGATCGGCATAGGAGCCCGAACCCACGCTGTTGCCGACACCGGCGTTATCGTAGTAGCCGCCATTCACAATGGTGACCGGCTCTCCCGTCTGAGCCGTCGTGATGCCCGATACCTGCCAGCCCCCGAGCAGCGTTCTCTTGAAGCCGCCACCATGCTTGAAAATCGGCAGGTCATAGATGTAGCTGACGGTGAAAATATGACGCTGATCGTAGCTGGAACTGGCGCGGTAGGAAGACAGATTGTAGGAGTCGACAAAGGCGCTATCATACCGGTCGGAAGAATTGTCAATCGAGTGACTGTAAGTGTACGCGAGTGTGAGCTGAAGTCCACCTGCATTCCGCCTGCCCGAGACTTGCAACGCATTATAGTTTGAGTTAGCTCCACCGATGATGCCATAAATCGAGTCGTAACCTTGATAGGGACGAAACAAATCCGTAATCACGTTGCCGCACGCGTTGTTGAGATTAATCAAGGCCTGGCCGTTGACTGGAGCTCCATTCGCGAGGGCATTTACTCCGTTCGATAGGTTTTCACAGTCAGGATTCGTGATGAATTGCCCTGGCAGATAGGGATTCTGATTGGCCGGGGTGGAATGGATTTGATTGCGGTCGAGTTGCTGCGAGAGATGGGTTCCCTTGCTGCCCACGTAAGCAATGACCAGCAATGTATTGCGGGCTACTTCCCGTTGTATGTCGAGGTGGTATTGTTGCACATAAGGCCACTGCGTCACGGTAGTGATGGAAGTCAACTGGCTAACGCCTCCGCCCAGCGGGTAGAGCAACGGCGCACCGCTTGCCGTCGTGCCGCCAATGTTCGTGTAGCCTGATATGAACTGCTGAACCGGCGCAATGATGGCGGGAGGATTCCCTTCGAGCGACTCCGTATTGGCATCGTTCCCGTTGGCGTGTTCAAAGAAGATCCCGTAGCCCGCACGAATGGCCATTTTCCCGTCTCCCCTCGGATCAAAGGCTAACCCAATGCGAGGCGCGGGATTGAACAAATGATCGGACATACAACTTCGATGCACTCCGTTGTAACCACAGTGCACCATGCCAGTGATGTTGTTAACGCTTTGCCCAGGGCCAAAGTCTAAAGCCCCGGTATTCTGATCGACCACGGGCGCATTGGCTGCGACATAGGCATTCGGATCGAAGTTATAGGAATTACCGTAGCGCTCATAATAGCTGCCATACAAGCTCACCCTCAGACCAAGGTTCAGCGTCAGCTTCTTAGTGACCCGCCAATCATCTTGCACAAATGGCTCCAGGACCTTATAGCGGTTGTAATACTTCAGGTTTCGGTTGGGTTGAGAGAAATTAGCGATGTAACCCACGAGCAGATCCGCCAGCGGATTGCCCGTGCTGGAAAACGGGCCACCGGAATTGCTGACTTCACTGTAGGCGGTACTGGCATTCCCACCGAAACTCAGGCTTCCGTTGGGTTCCTCCTGCGCCGGCTCGTTCTTTTGGATGGCCGCTAAGTAGGCCCCGAATTGCCAGTTGTGCTGCCCCTTAGTCCAAGTCAGCGTGTCGTGATAGGCATAGGTTGGGTTCGAGTTAGTCCAAGGTAAGTAGCCCGGATCGATAGCAAAATAGAAGTTACCGTTCCCGCCAAGACTAATCTGTGGAATTGTTCCATTAAAGCCGTTTTCAAAAATGCCGGTCATGGTCATGCTTGCCGGACGCTGCCATGCGGTTCCCGTGTTGAACAAGTGCAAGTGATTGGATCCGTAGCTGAAGACAAACTCATTCAGCAGCGTGGGTGACATGGTAGCCGTCAAATTCGTCACCAGACTAATACCGGGGCCTTGCAGCGTTCCGCCGATCGCCGGCACGTTCGTAGTTCCGTCCGTCCAGGGCGAAATGGGAAACTTCTGTGTCCACGAATCGTGGATGAAGCGCACGTTCGCCCGCAGTTTTGAATTGATGTTATCGTCAACCTTGATCATTTCCTCATGCCACCAAATGGGCGACGCAAATGTTCCAATGAAATTCTGCCCGTCATTGGGAAAGGGAACGTTGGCCAACAGCGGATTGGCGTTGACCGGATCCATGAGATTGGAAGGAATCGTGTTATTGGGGAAACCCAGATAGTAGTTAGCGCCATTCGAATCCTGCCCCGGAATGGTATAGGCGGGGCAGTTCGGGCTCACCACTTCCATGCCGATGGGCGTTTCGACGGGCTGAATGCCTGCTCTCACAAAGGGAGTGCCCACGGCCGGACAGTCCTGGTTGAAGTTTCCAGCCCGCTCCTGCGCGTCAGGGAGAAACAGAGTGGGGTTGTTATAAACGTAGGGGACATTTTGTTTGCGAAATTCCTGCGACCAGAAGAAGAACAGTTTGTCCTTCTTGATGGGCCCGCCCAGGATGTATCCAAAATCATTTTTGTTGTAGTAGGACTTCTCTTGTCCGGGCAGGTCGAAGTAGTTATGGGCGTTGAAAGCGGCGTTGCGAATGAACTCAAAAGCGTCGCCGTGGAACTGATTCGTTCCGGACTTGGTCACGGCCTCAATCGTCCCTGACCCGTTGCGCCCGTACTGGGCGCCGTAGGTCGAAGTGAGCACTCGAACCTCGGCCAGCGCGTCGATGTTGGGGTAGACGTTAATGTTGGCGTTGCTGCCTGAGTCCAGCACTTCGCCACCGTCAATCTCCCAATTGTTAAATTCGGTGCGGCCACCATTGACCGCGTACGATACGCTGCCCTCGGGCCCGACCGTGCCCTCATCCTGCCCGGTCTGATCGCTGACTCCCGGGATGAGTTTGATGAGCGTGGTGAAATCGCGGCCATTCAACTCCAGTTGGCTGATCTGTTCGCCGGTGATCGTGCCCGCCAGTTCAGAGGACTGGGTCTCAACCTTGCCGGCCGCGCTTCCCTCCACCACAATCTCGCTACTCACTTTGCCAATGACCAGCTTCGTGTCTACTCTGAGCTTTTCTCCAACGCGGAGAATCACATTCCTGGCTTCATATTTCTGAAAACCAGACATCGTGATAGTGATGTTGTACGTCCCGGCTCCGAGACCGCCAACGAAATAGTTACCGTCCCCGTTGGTAACGGTGCTCCGGCGAAAACCTGTAGTGGGATCAGCAACCGAAACCTTAGCCCCGACGACCACGGCGCCGGTGTCGTCGAGAACAGTGCCGGTAAAGGATCCCGAAGACTGTGCGAAGAGGTGCACGGATACAAAACAAAGGCAGAGCAAAATACTTGCTGCCCATGGCTTCAGATGCATGACCGTTTCCCCTCCTGATGGCACGGTATTTTGCGTCGCCGATGAGGACATAGCTTACCCCCTATGAGTTTTTAAGTTTCGCGTCCCCAGTGTCTACTGGCCAATCCAGGCGCGCTTTCGAAAAACATCACAATCGACCCTATTGAAACGGTTCAGCAACCTGCTATGGTCAAGCACGCAGAACATCAGTGTCAAGCAAGAAGCGAGTTCAGGAGCGCCGGCTGCGGTACAAAGAAGGATCCACCGCGAGGGCCATCGCTTCCACATTCAAGTCAATTTCCAAGAAATCGCGAACCGCCTTTGCGGAGCCCATTGGATCGCTCAATACTTTCCGGTATCCCGCGCGGAAAACTGGGATGTCGATCCTGTGCTCGAGCCACGCGACAACCTGTCTCATGTGATCTCGGAAGGCGGAGTTCAGCAGTGCGGGATCGACGGACTCGAAAGATCCGCGACGCTTCAACATTTCATCCTGCGAGGCGAGCACCTCGGGCAACGGGCGCTCCATAAAAATCAGCTTGTAAGACCTGCCCGGGGGAATCGAAAGAAGAAGCTGAGAAATGACTTTCACGGCTTTCCCTTCGGCTTCGTCAATGCGATGGGGCTCCTTGGGGAGTAGCTTTATTGGCTCCCATTCAAAATAACCGCGAGGATTGTCGATGTCCGGCTTGCGCTCCAGATCGGTGAGCAGAGGCATGCCCCCGGCAGCCAGCATCTGCATCATCAGCGAAGTGCCGGAGCGGGGTAATCCGGAGACGATAGTGATCATGACCGGACCATAGTAATTTGCCTCGCCTTGGCGGGGCCAGGGTTAGCGGAGCACGGTTAAGGTGTTCGGGACGGCACGACAGTCCAGGGCTTGCCGTCAAAGTACCCGGGAAGCGCCAGGCCAAACAGTTTCAGAATAGTGGGAGCGACGTCAACGATGGCGGGCTTGTCGTCGCCGATTCTGTGATTGCAGAAAAGAACCCCGGGAACCAGCCGCGGATCAACGCAGTGGTCGCCGCTCCAGGCCTTCAGGTTGTCTTCGAAGATCTGGCTGGTGACCTTGCCCATGACCGAATCCCACGAGGCACGGAAGCCTTCGCCGTAACCGACAATCAGGTCAGGAGCGTTATCGACATACGGACCCGCATAGACGGAGTCGCAATCGAAGACACCGGTGATGCCGGCGCGGCGGGATGCAGGGTCGACGAGTCCGTCGAGTTTGCGCCGCAATTCGTCTTTCAGGGCATCTGCATCGGCGCCGGGCTCAACGATGCCTTCGCGCTCTCGCCCTTTGAGATTGAGATACAGCCCATTCAGGCCCATCGTGTAGGCGCGGGTGCGGGACCAGTCCACGTCCTCGAACCAGTCGCCACTTTCGGTTCGTCCGGACTTCAGCGCCAGGTATCCGTTCTGATGCAACCACGCATTCAGGTTGACGCAGCGAGCAAACGACTTGAAGCCGTGATCGGAAACGATCATCAACAGAGTTCCCTCGTCGATCTGTTGCATGACGCGGCCGATCAGTTCATCCATGCGAGCATAAAGATCCTGGATCACCATGGGACGCTGATCGCGAGGCACATCGCGAGCGGCGGGATGGTCCTCATCGAGGTAACGCCAAAACATGTGCTGCACCCGATCCGTGGTGTCGAAGACGCAGGCACAAAGACCCTGCTGCGTTTTTTCCAGCGCGTCGAAGAGCATGCGTTCACGATCATCATGATTGGCATAACACTGTGCGAGGAACGCTTGGTCATCGAGCACTTCTTCGTTTAACGCCCATGTGTCCTCCGCCAATCCCAAGGTGGCATAAGGCCCAAGGAGTTTCGCCAGATAGATGGCGTACGTCACAGGGTGAGAGATGGGTAGATCGGGTCGGCCGGGATCGATGTTCACTGGCGTCACGTAGACCTCAATCTCGGGCGAGAGTTCCTTGAGATAAAAGCGGCAGATGCCATGCGCACTGAGGCCCAACCCTGCTTTGAACTTCACCGGAATCCACTCCGAGTACTCGCCAATCTTTAGAGTGAAAGTTTCCGAGTCCACTTTGAAACGGGCTTGACGACGGTTGTCGGGATGAATCTCGAAACTCACTCGGAGTTCATCGCCGGAACCGGTCAGCGGATCGTCGGGGCCGGGAACGTAGGAAGTGCATGTCGATCCCGCACGTTCGATCGGAACCCGCACGCCGCCTTCGCGAAACTTTTCGCCGCTGTGACGGGTTGTGCACAGGCAGAAAGTACCCTGGCTACCTTTCAAGTCAGGGACGCACATGCCAGATAGCAGAACGCCGGAGAATTTCTCTGGCGGAAACGTCACCGGCACGCGAATCACGGAACAGAAAATGCCGGCTTCGCCGAGCCAGTGCCAGAAGGGAGTTCCGCGGCGCATGCCTCGGATTCTGGGCCCACCGAGCGGAATGGTGTACTTGCCAATTTTCCAGCTTCGCTTCGGTCCTTTGATCTCCGCCGAAGAGAGGTAGGGAAGGTAATTGCTCAGGTCCCGGCCGAGAAAATCGTAGATGTTGTGCTTGCCGGGGTTCACGCCAGTCATGAACGTAGACCATGCGACCGGAGAAATGGGCGGGAAGGTTGTCCGCAATTTCCGGAAAGTTCCCTGCGCCCGCAGCTTCGCGAGATTGGGCAGTCTGCCTTCGGCGATGAATCGTTCCGTCAATTCCGGGTCCATGCCATCGAATCCAAGAATGACGGCGCGTTTGATGGTGGCTTTTCCGTAAGCCTTGCGTCGCCGCAAGAGACGAAATAACTGGCGGAACGGCCAGGAAAAAAAGGCGTACACCGAATACAGGAAGGCAACGAAAAGCGTCCAGAAAGAAGACAGGACGGCGAAACCCGCTCCCGGCCCGGCATATGCGTGGCCGGGCAGGGGAGTGAGCAGAACGATGCTGAGAACCGCCAGGCATGCAACCATGCGCCGGCGTTCAGTCCGGCAAGTTCTTCCACACTTCATATCTCGATTCCAAGGATACTCTTGAACACGAAACCTGCCGCCAGCGACAGAACAAAGAATAGCCAGATCCAGTTCCATTCGAAGCCAGCGAACGCTATGTTTCGGGAAGGATACTGCACGTCGATCGCTTCGATGAGGTTGTTGTCGGGCAGAGCGGGCTCTCCCGAGACGAACATTCGCTCCCACAATTTTCCGCGAAGGCGGACCGGGGATAAGCGCGACAACCCGGAACCAACGACCACTCGCTTCGAAAAGGTCTGGCCCGAGGCTTGAACGTTGACGATATAGTCTCCAGGCTGTTCCGCCATAACTCTCCAGACCACTTCCCTTTCGGACGGAACGTGGATGGCAGGGGCCGTAGTCGCTAGCCCCTTCGGCAACTGGAGCGACGCCTCATTCAGAGTGTCAGGATTGTCCATCCGCACCTTGACCAGGAATGCGTGCCCGGTTTCGAGCGGCACAGAACCCAAGTAGCGATCGAGTTGCACCATCAAGAAAGTCAGAGGCACAATCACGAACAGCAAAGGCTTGAATGCCAACCGGAGATAATGACCTGTCGCCAGCACGATACGACCGTAGGAACGAATGACTACGGGAATCTGATCCTGAAAAAGTTTGAGCGCCAGCAGGTGCGCCTTGAGTCGATCCTTTGCGAAGTGGATTGACTTCTGGTCGGAGGTGTAGCCAAACACCACCACCATCAGCAGGCCGATGACAAGTGAGATCCCGACGACGATGATGGCTGGCAGGTTTACTCCAGGAGAACCCATAAGCACGCACAGTGGTGAGGCCAAACTACTCGATATACCCAAGCCCCTGAAGCCGCTTCTTTATAATTTCTTTCGACGTGGAACCACCCTCGCCGGGAGGCAGCACTTTGTTCACTTCTTTTTCCAGGGCGTGTAGCACGAATTCGTCCACCGAGGAGTAGCCGCAGGCCTCGGCGCACTGCTTCACTTTATCCAGCAATTCTCCTTCGAGCTTCACTTTGTGGGAGCCGAACATCGATTGTCCTCTATAGCGCGACCACAAATTAGTGGGTCGCGTGGCCAGGATTAAACACGGATTGTCCAATCATACCGTCTGTCTTGGTGATTCCAAACTCCGCCAGAATGGTAGGGGCAATGTCGGTCAGAGCGGGCGTTTGGGCTGCAATCCTGCGGTTGCTCAGCAGAATCCCGGGGACCAAGGTGTAGTCCATGCAGTGGTCACCACTCCAGGGGTTCGTGTTGTCCTCCAGTTCCTCGGCTGGAAAAGCGCCTAGGATCGTCTGCCATCCCGCTCTGTAACCGCGGTTATATCCGACGAGCATGTCGGGACCAGATCGCGCATAGGGTCCCTGATAGGCTTCGCTGGCATAGTCGACACGGGTGATTACGGGCTGTTTTGTTTTTGGATCTTGCACGGCGAGCAACTTTTCCCGAATCTCCGCCATGAGCCGGCCCGCAGCAGTTCCGGGCTCAACGATTCCATTGCCTTCGCGCCCCCGCAAGTTAATGTAGAGCCCGTTCAGCCCGAGACCGTAGGCGCGCGTCTGCGTCCAATCGACGCCGGCAAGCGGTTCGCTGGAATCGAGCTTCGCGTCTTTTTTCAGCTTGATGTATCCGTTGTTCAGCAACCAGGTATTCAGGTTGAAGGAGCGATAGTAGGGGGCAAATCCGTGGTCGGAAAGAACGAGGAGGGTCGTGTGATCATCCAGCCTGGGCAACACTTCCCCCAGCACCTGATCCATCTGCTGATAGAACTCCGCGATCGCGGTGCCGTTTTGAGCGGCCAGCGTGGCATCGTATTCGGGATGCTTGGGATCCATCAACCGCCAGAACATGTGCGAGTTGAGATCAAGGCTGGAAAAGTAGAAAAAGAAAACTCCCTGCTCGAACTTTGGAAACTCGGCATCGAAGATCCGGCGATGCTCCGCCAGCACGGTTCGAGCCTGCTGCAGATATTCGTTGTCATCGAGCATGCCATCCGAAAGAGCTTTCGTGTCTTCGGCGATTCCCTGGGTGTGAAACTCTCCCGCTTCGTCACTCAGGAAACGCGAATACGTGGACGGAGTCGAGATCGGCAGAGCGGGATCCGCAGGATCGATGTTGATCGGTGATACATACAACTGGAACCGGGGATGCGCCTGCTTGAGATAAAAGCGGCACATCCCTTTGACATTACCGAAGAAAGGAATGAGCTGGAACTCTACACGGATCCAGTCGCTCCACTCGCCCTCGCGCAGCACAAATTCATGGCTCTGAACCGCGACCTTGGCCACCGGCTCCAGAGGATCGACTGCTACTGAGAACTGTTCGGTCGCGGGCGGCGCGCCTTTTCTGAAAGGATTATCGGGCCCAATCAGATTGGCCGTCACGCGAGAGTTCTCCACCTGCACGGGAATGACTTGCCCGCCTTCGACCGCTCCGGCCGTGGCTGTGGGATCGTCGCTGTAAAAGGAAAACGTACCATACGTCCCCCTCAGATCGGGCGTGCCCATGCCAGAGAGAGTTTTCCCTTTCGCCGGGACGGGAGGGAAATTCGAGGGAATCCGAAATATCGTATTCGGAACGCCGTGTTCATCAAGAATCTGCCAGAATGCCGGTCCCTTTCGCAATTGTTCGGCGCTGCCCCCTCCGAGCGGAATTGCCCAACCGCCAAGGTGGATCGCGTGCTTCGGCCCATCGACCCGCGAAGCCGAGAAATACAGCGCCATTGTTTTGGGGTCGCGGTGAATAAAATCAAAGATGCCATGGCCGCCCGCATTCATGCCCGTAATAAGGTTGGACCACGCCACCGGACTCTGTGGAGGAATGCTGGTGGTTAGTTCGCGAAAATCTCCCTGCGCTTCCAGTTTCGCAAAGTTGGGCATCTTGCCTTCGGCTATAAAGCGGTGCAGGAGCTGGGGATCCATGCCGTCGATGCCGAGAATGATCAACCGCTGATCGCCTCGCCAATGCGGGCCTGCGGACTGGCAGCTAAGCAGCATTGCCAGCGCTACCAGAAGCAAGAAAGTGCAAAGTACCCAGAAACTTTTCTTCAGACTCAACCCTCGGAGGTCCGCGTTCCGCGTGGACAGCCTTCGTGTGACACTCTCCTGGAACATTGTTAGACTTCTACCCATGCTGCGGCGTTCGGGCTTGTGGTTCTCTGTTGGCATTCTAATCTTAGTTGTTTCTTCGGTCGACGCTGTGGCCGCGGCTCGACCGAACATCATCCTCATTACGCTGGACTCGGCGCGGGCTGACCGAATGGGCTTTCTGGGCACGCGAAGCAGCCTTACCCCAAATCTGGATGGTATTGCGCAACACGGAATTGTGTTTACGCAGTCGTATGCACAAGCGCCCCTCTCGGTAGTGTCTACCGCGACTATTCTTACTGGGACGTATCCACAGACCCATCGGGCGAGCGGGTTCGGGGTTCCTCTTGCGGTCACGCTGCCGTACCTGCCCGACTTGCTGCACGCAGCTGGATACCACACCGCTGCGTTCGTGGGATCCATTCTGCTGGATCCGCGGAACGGTCCCTTCCAGAGTTACGACCGTGGCTTCGACGTGTACGATGCAGGGTTTCATCAGTCACAGCGTGGCGAAAACCGCTTCCAGTCGGTCGAACGCCATGGGGACCAAGTAGTGGCGCGCGCTACGAAGTGGCTGGTAGAGAACAAACAAAGCCCCTTCTTTCTTTGGGTGCAGCTACAGGATCCCCACGCCCCCCACGGTACTTCGTATGATCGCGCGATCGCGGCAGCGGATGTCGCGGTGGGAAATCTCGTCAATTTTCTGCGGGCCCAGGCGCTCTATGACGACGCTCTGATCGCGATCGCCTCCTCCCAGGGTGAGAGCCTTGGCGCGCACGGAGAAGATGGACACGGTATTTTTCTGTACGACGAAACCACGCACGTCCCACTTCTGCTGAAACTGCCGAGAGACCAAATGGCTGGGAAACAAGTCAAGAACCGCTCACGCCTTCTGGACATCGCACCCACGGTGCTGGCGGCAGCCGGCATGCCGGTTCCTCCGCAGATGCTTGGGCAGTCCCTGATACGAATTGCCCAAGCGAGTTCGCAAGCCGACCAGCCAGCCTACTCGCGCAGCGAACTTCCTCAGCAGGGTTTCAGCTGCAGCGTGCTCGAGTCGTGGCGGGCAGGAAAATATCTCTACATTCGCGCGCCAAAACCGGAACTCTACGATTTGTCTGTCGATCCGAACGCGACTCACAATTTGGCGCAGAGTGCAAAGGCAACCCTTGAAACCATGGCTTCGCAACTGCAAGCCTTCGACAGCCACGTCGCGAACGAACCTGGCAAATCAACTGGTTCAGGGTTGACTTCCAGCGAGTTGCAGAAGCTGGCTTCGTTAGGCTACGTCGGACTGCAGAAATCGGAGGTCGGCGTGAATGCCGCAACGGAGGGAACCGATCCGAAGGACGCAATTGGGACAGCCAACAAAACACTCGCGGCACTCCTGGAATTGGACGACGGCAAGCCGGAACAGGCAATTCCCGCGCTACGGCAGGTAATTGCCGCACAACCCAGCGCCTACCTTGCACAGTACGCCATGGGCACTGCACTGACCCAGCAGCAACAGTATGCAGAAGCCATCGGATATCTGCACAAGGCGATCGAACTGCAGCCGGATTCCGCCTGGGCCCACTATGAGATGGGTTTCGGCCTGATGAAGACCGGCGATTTCAAAACTTCCGTTGTGCATCTGGAAATCGCGTCGGGGCGCTTACCAGGATTTTCTGCATTGCATTCCATGCTGGCCGAGGTCTACGAACACTTGGGACGCAGCCCGGAGGCGGCTCAGGAGCGCAACAAAGCGTCTCAGAAAAATAAGTGATCGCCCGTTTCGCCGTCGCCGCTGGTCCTAGTGCAGTGGCTAGGTTGAGGAACTCCATGAAGATTCTACGTTGGCTGATCGGACTGTCTGCACTGGTTCCTCTGTGCGCTGCGGCGTCCTCCGGGCCGACGAAGACCCCGCCTCCAGATATCTTCCTAATCACGATTGATACCCTTCGAGCGGACCACGTTCACTGCTACGGATATACCGATGTAGCGACGCCCGCGTTGGACGGTTTAGCGAGAGACGGCGTGCGTTTCACCCAGGCTTTCACGCCCAGCCCAATCACCAACTCATCCCATGCCAGCATTTTGACCGGTTTGCTGCCAGGAACTCATGGGGTGACGGATTTCGGCGTGCCGTTGTCGGCGACTCATCTGACGGTAGCAGAGTTGCTCAAAGTAAAGGCCTATCACGCGGCTGCTTTTATCGGGGCGGTCATCCTTGATAGCAAGACCCTGGCTCCGGGTTTCGAGCGCGGGTTTGATTTCTACGATAACTTTCCGGAGCATCCGGTGACCAAGTCTCGCTGGGGACGTCTCGAACGCCGCGGGATGGTCGTCGTGCAGCATGCGGAAGAATGGCTGAGTAAGCACCCTGCCGGGCCCCATTTCGTCTGGGTGCACCTCTACGATCCTCACGATCCGTACCAACCGCCAATGCCTTATTCGCGGATCTACAAGGATCACCTGTACGACGGCGAGATCGCCTACGCGGATTCTGCTCTGGCCTACTTCATCGCCTATCTCAAGAAGACCGGCCAGTACCGGGATTCGATGATCGTCGTCGTTGGCGACCACGGAGAAGGACTGGGGGAGCACCACGAAGACACTCACGGGATCTTCCTGTATGACTCCACCACCCACGTTCCCTTGATAGTTAAGCTGCCCCGTGAACTCAGCGCCGGCAAAGTCGTTACGGCGCAAGTGCGCACCATCGACATTCTGCCAACTTTGCTGGAATTGGCAGGCGCACCTGCTCCTCAAACACGAGATGGCGACTCCTTTATGCCTTATCTTGACGGCAAAAATACGGGTACAGATGAAGCCGGTTGGCCCGTGTTCGGGGAAACGGACTACCCCTTGCATTTCGGATGGGCCCCTCTACGCTCGGTGCGGAGCGACGGCTTCAAGTTTATCGAAGCCCCGCGGCCGGAGCTTTATGATCTGCAAGTCGATGCCGCCGAATCGAGTTCTCGTTACGAGCCTCAGGATGCCCGCGTCGAGAAATCGCGCGCGATGCTGGCAGAAGTGCGCGCCAGAGAAAACTCAAGTGGGGGAGCGGCCGCAGGTCCGAACCCGCTCCTGCTGCCTGATCCGAAGGACAAGATTGAAGAGCAGAACCTGCTGCACGCGGCCATGCTCGCCGCGGAAGACGATCGCGCGGCAGAGGCTGGCAAAACTCTGGAAAAGGTGCTCGCACTCGATCCCAAGTCATTCGCAGCACTGCGTCAAATGGGTGAATTGGAGTTGCAGACGGGGAGTTATGCTCAGGCGGCCCAGCATTTAAAGGGCGCCCTGGAAGTCCACCCGGATGATGCCACGACCTCGTTTTACGAAGGGCAAGCGCTGGAAAAGACGCACGATCTGGCGGGTGCGCGGAATGCGCTCGAGACCAGCCTGAAACTCATGCCCGAGCAGTTCCAGGCTCGCTTGCTACTGGGTCGCGTGTACTTGGGCCTGAAGGACGCAACAGCCGCTGAAGATCAGTTTGAAGCCGCGTTGTTGATCAAATCGGACAGCCTGGACGCGCAGCTCGGCTCGGCCGACGCGCAAATCGCAAAGAGCGACTTCGCGGAAGCAGCACAATCGCTTGAAGCGCTGTCGAAAACGCACCCGAAGAATGCGCACGTCTTCGATGAGCTGGCACAAGCTTATTCTGGCCTTGGCCAGAAAACGAAGGCTCAGAGAGCTAAGGCCAGAGCCCAGCTGCTGCGCAACGACAACAGCGTCAAGCGATCAGCTCAGTAGAAACTCCGGGCAGGGTTGACGGTAAGCCAAACTACTCGGGCGTCTGATTTTTTAGCGCGGCCGCCTTAGCCCGCTCCCGGATCGCATCCTGAGTTTGTCCGAGTTGCTGGTAGGCATCGGCCAGATACGAATGAGCCTCCGCCGATTCTGGATCCAGGGTCACCGCGCGGCTCAGTTTTGGCAGTGCGTCGTCGAGACGTCCTTCCAGAAGCAGCATCTCGCCGTACTTGAGATTGGTCATGAAGTGATCGGGATCAATCTTCAAGCTATTCTCAAATTCTGCCGTAGCCTCGGGAACCTGCTTCAAATGAAGTTCGACGAACCCCAGAAAAAAATGCAGTTGCGCCGAATCGGAGGTGTATCCAACGGCCGCGCGCACCTCAGGAAGCGCTGCCTCCCATTGTTTCGCCTTGACCAGGTTCCATCCCAGTTCGTAATGCGCCGCCGCGGAATCCGGCATCTTCTCGACCGCCGTGTGATATGCGAGCACTGCCTCCTGATAACGTTGCTCGTGCGACAGGGCACGCCCCAGTTCCATATAGACGCCGGGCATGTTGGGCTCGATTTTCAACAATTCGTGCAGGCCCGCAATCCCCCCTTCGTACCGATCTTCCTCGAAATCCACGGCCGACCGGTGAAACCGGTTCGCAATGTCGATCTTGTCTTTGGGATCGATCGCGGCTTTCTCGTTATCTTTGCGATTCGTGGCTGCGCTATCGGATGTCATGTAGCCCAGCGCCCGCAGGTTTTCCGCTTGCGTCGGATCCAGCTTCGCCGGCTCAGTTTCGACGCTGCTGGTCTTCTGCTGGAAGTTTGTGAGTTGCGACTGCAGTGTGTCGGCAACAGCGCTTGCAACAGGGGCCAGGTTCCTGGCTTCGCTGGGGTCGGCAGACTGATCGTACAGTTCCCGTCTCGGCGCCTGGATGTAGAGGTACTTGCCGGCCCGCCATGAACTCAAGCCGCTCCATCCGAACAGTTGAGCGTACCTCGATTCGGAATACACGGACTGCTCCGGAGGCGTTCCTTGGCCACCAGCTGCCGATTGCGCCGCCTCCATTTTCAGGCCATCTTTCACACCATCGATTTTCAGGCCATCGATCTTCAAACTATCGATCTTCAAACTATCGATCAACGGCAGCAGCGACCGCGACTGCATCATCGGGGGAGCGGGAATCCCGGCCAACTCCAGCAAGGATGGCGCCACGTCCGCCAGCGCCACCCGTTCGTCGATGCGTTTCTCCCCGAGGCGCTTCCCTTCTAATCGCCGCTCGGGAAGTTTCAAGAGCAGAGGAACATGAATGGTCTCGTCATAAAGAAACATTCCGTGCCGCTCCTCGCCGTGCTCGCCAAACGCTTCCCCGTGGTCTGCGGCAACCGCGATGACGGTCTCCTTATAGAGACCATGCTTTTGCAACACATCGATCAGTTCGCCCAGCACCGAATCCGTATAAGCAATCTCGCCGTCATACGGCTCGGAGGCGTACTTCGTCTTAAACGGCTCCGGAGGATCGTAAGGATCGTGCGCATCATAAAAGTGTATCCAGATGAAAAACGGCCCATCCGGGTGGCGGCTCAGCCAGTCGATGGCGTGATGGGAGACGTCCTCGGCGCGCCTTTCGATGCTGTGATAGCGGTCTTCGCCAGGCTTGCGCTGATGAAAGTGGGCGTCATAGAAATCGAAACCGCGCTCGAAACCTGGGGCCGACCCTGTGGGATCGAGAATCGAGGCTCCTACGAACGCTGCGGTGTGATAGCCATGACTGTGAAAAATATCGGGCAAGTAGGGGAGATCCTTGCCGAGTTTCGAGCCCAGATCCTCAACATGATTGAACTGAGGGTAAGTTCCCGTCAGCAGGACAGCGTGCGAGGGCGTGGTCAGTGGAACCTGTGCGTACGCTCTGGTGAAGATCACGCTCTGCCTGGCCAGCGCATCCAGGTTCGGAGTCAGGCCGCGTTTCGAACCAAGAAAACCCATGCGATCCGCCCGGGTCGTATCCAGCGTGATCAAAATGATGTTGGGGGATTTCTCGCTGGTCGATGCGGGACTGGCAGTGGGGGCCGCGCCGGTATCCCCTGCCAACAGCGCCGCGATCGGGACTAAGAACAGCCACCGGACAAGTTGCATAGGGAACAAAAAAGTCTAGCACGCAAGCGCGGACCGGAGGGTTCCGCAAGCCCACTACGTGTCTTTCGATTTGTTGTGATTATTTACGATTCCTGTTACACTCCGCAGTTTAGAGCCGCTATGGAAGGCAGATTCTAGAAGTTCCGAAGACTGAACCAAGAGGGAAAAATGGAGTTTGTGGTGCGGAAGTGGCAGCGAATTCTCATCTTTATGGTGTGCTGTTCGCCGTTTGCCACGAGTCAAACCGATGACCTCAACATACTGCTGCGCGACGTTCATGCCGTCGGCACCCATGCCAATGAAGAAGAGGGGCCAGCCGCAATTGCGATCATCGGGGAGCACGCGTTCCCCGTGGTTGTGGGCGAAGCGGAAGGAAAAACCGTATTGCCGATCGTTGCCGCCGCGCGATTCGGAAAAGGACGCGTGGTCGCCCTGGCGGAAAAAGGATTGTTGGGCGATGTGAGTGGCTCGGCGGTTCACGACGACGAACAATTCCTGGCCAACGCGATCACGTGGGTTCTCGGGGGCAGGCCTCACGGAGATCGCAAACGAATTCGAATCATTCAACTTCCCGGCATGGCCGAGCATCTGCAGGCTGAGGGATACACCGCGGCGCAAAGTGATTCTTCGTGGAACACCTCGAATTGTGACGTGATCGTGGCTGCGGTGGATACCGTGAGCCCGGCCCAAGCCGCGAATCTCCGCAAATTCCTCCAGCACGGCGGCGGACTGATCCTTGCAGGCTCGGTATCGCATTGGGAAAACCAGAATACTGACGGCGGAACGATCGAAGAATATCCCGGCAACGCGATTCTGGCGCCAGTGGGCATTCTGTGGACCGACGTGAATGTGGGAGGAAACGCGGACGGCGCCTATGTCGCCCGCCAGGAAATTCCGCCCACGGCCAGCGCAACCCCTGCCCTGGAGGTGATCCGTGCTCTGCGCGAGGGCACGACGGTATCAGCCGCAGAGTTGGATCAGGCATCGCGGGTACTGATGACCACAGCGGGAATCGTACGGGCTGACGATCAGTTGTTCCTTCCGCTGCTGCGCAAATCCATGCAGGGATTCCGTCCGGATCATTATCCTTCGGCAACAAATCCAGTCGCGAAGGCGGATCTGTTGACTCGGCTCGCCTTCGCTCTGGATCGCCGCAGTCTGGACGTTGCTGATCCGGAAAAAATGAACGCTTACCCTTCCGCCGCGGAGTTTCCCGGAGCGGTTCCGTCCGCAGCCCAACCCGTGACCAGAAATATTCAGGTGGATACCAGCCATCCTCGTTGGCACAGCACCGGCCTCTATGCCGCCCCGGGACAGGTCGTTGATGTGGATGTCCCATCGAGCACAGTCGATCATGGTTTCCGCCTGCGAATCGGCGCTCACACCGACACACTCTGGCATTTGGACCGATGGGAACGGTTTCCCGACATTTCTTTGGTGTTCCCCATCCGCGGCGAACACGTTCGCGCGGCCAATCCTTTCGGAGGCCTGGTTTATATCGAGGTTCCGGAGAAAACAACGGTGGGCAATTTTACGGTGATGGTCAGCGGCGCTGTGGAAGCTGCCCGCTTCGTTCTCGGAGAAACGACACCCGAACAGTGGACGCAGATTCGCCGCGACTCGCTGGCACCCTGGGGAGAGGTCGAATCCCGCAGGTTGATTCTGACTGCACCCTTGGCGGATTTGAAGAAGCTGGACAATCCCGGTGAGTTGCTGGGCTTCTGGGACAAAATAATGATGGCACAAGCTGATCTTGCGGGCTGGCCCGAGGTCCCAACTTCACCCGAGCGCATTGTTTTCGATCAGCAGATTTCTGCCGGATATCTCCACTCGGGATACCCCATCATGGGGCCGCTGTCTCTGGCCGGCCCGTCGCTGTCCACGGCATACATGCAACGGTCCGACGACTTCGAAGGCGGCCGGTGGGGCTACTACCATGAACTGGGGCACAATCATCAGAGCGACGATTGGACCTTCCGCGGCACGGTTGAAGTCACGGTGAACCTCTTCTCTCTTTATTCGTTCGAAGCGGTGAATGGGGTTCCGGTGGAGAAAAATCCGCGCGGCTCCGCCGCGTTCAGAAAAAAACTGATGTCGCAGCTGAATTGGAAAAATCCGGACTTCAGTAAACTGGATGCGTTCCAGGCGCTGGTCATGTACGAGCAATTGCAGCAGGCCTTCGGCTGGGACACTTTCAAAACTCTCTTTCGGAAATATCGTGCGCTGCCTGACGCAGAACGTCCCAAGACCGATCTCGAGAAGCGTGACCGGTGGATGGTGGAGTTTTCCCGGCAGACCGGAAAGAATCTTGGGCCGTTCTTTCAGGCATGGGGCCTTGAGACTTCGCCGGAAGCGCGGGCTTCGATCCGCAACCTGCCTTGCTGGGCGCCGGAAGAGTTGCCGGTTCAACCCTGCGCCGTAAACTGACCGGGATAGCCGACCGAACTCACGGAGGAGATTCTTCTTATGCCTCGAATTTCAAATATGCGCAAGCCCGTGCTGCTGTTGAAAGCGTCAGCGCTATTCCTACTTCTGGCCGTGGGCCGCAGCCGTGCCGGTGATTCCCCTGTCATGACTCCCGTGCGCGTGTGGCAGGACACCATCACTATCCCCAGCTATGAAGAGGGATTGCCCGATCCCAATCCTCCGTTCGACTACTTCGTGCAAGACTACCGGCACAACTACCCTTACACCATGTTGTGGAATTTGACCGGCCGCTCCGCGCCGAGACAGTGGCGCGCCGTAAATCTCGAGAATGAATTTCTCAAGTGCACCGTGCTTCCCGACTTGGGCGGCCACGTCTATAGCTGCACCGACAAGCGCAACGGAGCGGAGATGTTCTACGCCAACCCGTCGATCAAGTTCGCCCGCATCGCCTACCGGGGAGCCTGGGCCGCGTTTGGAGTTGAGTTCAACTTTCCGGTTTCGCATAACTGGATGACTGTGTCGCCCGTGGACTTTTCCACCTCCACCGATCCCGATGGCAGCGCGTCGGTCTGGGTGGGCAATCAGGACCGGGTCTATGGCATGCAGTGGCAAGTTCAACTTACGCTGCGGCCGGGCCAGGCGGCGCTCGAAGAGCATGTAACCCTCTACAATCCCACCAATTCTCGCCATCGTTTCTACTGGTGGACCAACGCTGGCGTCGAAAGTTGGGACGACAGCAAGCTTTACTACCCGCAGCAATATTCCGTGTTCCATGGCTTTACCGATCTGGACACCTGGCCGGTGAATTCGGCCGGAGTTGATTTGAGCGTGGTGGGGAACCACAAGGATGGAGCCGTTTCCCGCTTCAGCTACGGCAGCGCGGAGCCTTACATGGCCATCTACCACCCTCATACTCACGCTGGCCTGGTGCATTACTCCTCTCAGGACGACCTGCCCTCGAAAAAAATCTTTTCCTGGGGGAGCGATGCGGATGCGCTCAACTGGCGCGAAGCTCTTTCCGACAATCACAGCGCGTATGTCGAAATTCAGGCTGGGTTGTTCCGTGACCAGGAGACGCACGCCTTCTTGGAGCCGCAGCAGTCGATTCACTTCTCCGAATACTGGATCCCGATCAGAGATATGAAGGAAGTAACGCGCGCGAATCGTGATGCGGTGCTTTCTCTGTCGCGAGAAATCGAAACTGATTCTCGAAGCGTGTCGCTCGAGGTTTCACTGAATGTCACACGCGCGTTGCCCCAGGCAACGCTGGCGGTGAGCGACGGCATGCACACAATTTCCAGTGAACAAGTCTCTCTTTCTCCAGCCAGTAACTGGCACAAGCAGCTCAAGGGTTTACCAGCGGCGGCGACATATACCGTCAGCGTTACCGATCACAATGGAGTCGTCATACTTAGTCACACGGAAGGCCGCTATGACTTCACACCTAAGTCCGAAATTCCGGCCAAGCTTCCGCCTGCGTACACTTACCCGCCAGTAAGTCAGAGAAGCGACGACGACTTTGCGGAGTTAGGGTCTTATGAGGAGACAGATGGCAATCTGCTGGCTGCGCATGCGACTTACGCGGAAGGCATCAAGCAGTTTCCGCAGAGTGTGGCTTTGCATCGTGCCCTGGGCCGTCTGGAGGTTGCGTTGATGCAGTACCCTGCGGCGGCGGACAATCTCAAATTCATTCTCGATCGGGTCAGCACCGATCAGGAAGCTGCATACTATTTTGGCCTGGCACAACTGATGCAGGGACACTCCGGCAGCGCGCGCCATGCGCTGGAAACCGCCGAGCAATATGGCGTCTATCGCTCCGCGGCAAGGTTTGAACTTGCCGCAATGGCATCTCGACAAGGACGGCTCAGCGAAGCGCAGCGCACGCTCGAGAGTATCGTAGCCGAAGCTCCAGGGGAATTCCGTATCGGCGCTCTGAACGTCTCTCTACTGCGCCTGACGAAACAGACGGCGCTGGCGAAAGAGCGTCGGGCCGCCTTGCAGCGTGCCTTCCCGACCGACTCCTTCCTGCGTTATGAGGCCGTACGCCTCGGCCAGCCAGATTCCACTCTGTGGGAACACCTCGCGGCTGATCCAGAGCGCGTTCTGGAAATTGCGGCCCAGTATATGCACTTTGGGTTGTACAGCGATGCGATCGAACTGCTCGCTCATAATTTCCCAGCCGCTCCAGCCGGCACCAGCGATCCCGGCACACCGCAGCCGGCGCAATATCCACTAATCGCGTATTACCGCGGCTACTGCCGGGATGCTGCCGGGAAAGATGGCTCCGCGGACTTCACCGCTGCAGCCACCATGCCCACGGCTTACGTATTCCCGAACCGCCCCGAAGAACTGGACGTATTGCGGCGAGCGATCGCGGCAAACCCTAAAGATGCGAACGCACATTTCCTTCTCGGATCTTTGTTTATGACGGGCGGGATGGTGGAGCAGGCATTAGTGGAGTGGGAGTCTGCCCGCCAGATTCGTCCCGGGATCCCAACTTTGCTGCGCAGCATGGGCTACGCCACCATGGCGTCTCACGGATCGCCGGAGCGTGCCCTGGAGCTTTTCACCGAGGGAGTCAAACTTGATCCCAGCAATGCGAGTGTCTATCTGGGCCTCGAACGGGCTATGCAAGCCGCGGGGCGACCGGTTGAGGCCCGCATTCAGGCACTGAAAATGTTCCCGTCGAATCAGAACCCGCCTTCCGAAGTGGTGTTCCAGTTGGCGCGCGATCTCGCCGAAGCCGGAGACTTTGATGACGCTCGGCAGCAGCTAGCCTCTCACTTTGTAGCTCGCGAGGAAGGCGGCATCGGCCTGCGCCAGGTTTACCTCGATATCCGCATTCGAGAAGCCCGTATCTTGTCAGAGCAAAATCGTTGTGAGGCGGCCCGCGAGATGATCGGGCACTTGAGCGACGCCGCGCCGGCGCTAAGTCTGACGCAAGGAGAACTCGCTCTCGAACTCAGATCTGAATCCCGGCAGAAGGAACTTGCCTCGATTGAGGCCACCTGCGCGAAATAACCTGATCCGCCTTTCGCAATCCAACGGAGATATGGAATGAAAACATCCACATTGCTCGGAATCCACGCGGGGATCGGCCTGTTGCTGGCGCTCTCTCTTTCTGGCTCCGCTCAGGAAGTTCCTTACGGTGTGGGCACCTGGGACCCGGACTCCTACGGCAACCACCGCGCCGTAGTGCGAGTACACGATTCTGGCGAGGCTGTCTGGGCCCATCTGCCGTGGCGCCGCCGGGATCAAGACCCGGACGCGAAAGAAGTCCTGGTATTGGACGCAAAGACGGGCAATCGCGTTCGCAATGTAGTCCGCGTCGCGGTAAATCGTGAATATGGCGATTTCGTCTTTGAACCGGTCAGCGGGCCGGGGGACTATTACTTCTACTACCTTCCTTACACTGGAACGATACATTCGCCCTATCCCAAGATCACCTATCTGCGACCCGAGAACACTGCCAGCCTTGAATGGTCCAGCCACAATGGTCTTGTTGATCCCGAAACAGCGCACGCGAACCGCGACAAGTTTCTGACCAGTCAGGTTGTCGAGTTTCAGTCGGTCGACGAATTCAACAGCTTTTATCCGATGGAGGTCATCGCCACCAAAGCAGAAACCGACCATCTACTGGCTCAACATCCCCAACCGGCGTACTTTGTATTTCCCGAGGACCGTCGCCATACCATCCGCATGACCTCCGATCTGCCAGCTCTGTGGATTCAGCGCGGTCCGGGTGGGCCATTTCGCGGCCAAGCGCAACCGGGCGAGTTTTACACCTTTCAGCTCGGAGTCTGGGCGGCGCGTGCACCTCTCTCCAATCTGCAAGTACAGTTCGGCGATCTGCCGTCCGAGGATGGGAATAAGGAAGTGAATAAGGATAAGGAAGCATCCATCCCGGCCTCCGCATTTCGCTGTTTCAACATGGGCGGAGTGGATTGGCAGGGCAACCGGTTCACTCGCGCGGTGCACGTTGAACAAGGCGCGGTGGCTCCGCTCTGGTGCGGTGTGCAGGTGCCCGAGGAGGTGTCGGCAGGCCTCTACCACGGCGAGTTGACAGTTGCGGCTGCGGGCCAGAGCAAAACTTCCGTTGCCATCGAACTGACAGTCGGCACTGAAAAGATTCGCAACGCCGGGGATGACGATCCCTGGCGACTTTCGCGGCTACGCTGGCTGGACTCGCAGCTGGCGGTCGACGACGAACTGGTGCCGCCCTACTCCCCCGTCGAGGTTCACAACAACCAGATCAGCATTCTCGGACGGCGGGTAACGCTTGCCGCCAACGGAATCCCCTCCTCCATCCAGAGCTCTTTCGATATCGAAATGACTCATCTCGCGGAAACGCCTCGGGAAGTTCTCGCGGCCCCGATTGCTGTGCTCGTTGAAGACGCCGATGGCCGGGTTCTGCCCTGGGTAAGCGATGGCGTTCGGTTCACCAAACAGGCTCCCGGCGCGGCCGCATGGCAGTCCCACAGTCAGACGGGCCCAGTAACCATGGATCTGCATGCCCAGATGGAATTCGACGGCAACATTGAGTTTGCAGTTTCCCTGGACTCCACCCGTACAGTAAGGCTCAACGACATTCGTCTGCAGATACCTCTGGTGGCCGACGTGGCTCGCTATGCCATGGGACTGGGTCTAAAGGGCGGAGTCCGTCCTGCAAACTTCGCGTGGAAGTGGAACGTGCAGCGTAACCAGGATAGTGCCTGGATCGGCGATGTAAACGCAGGTCTTCAATTCACCCTAAAGGACGATCACTACGCCCGCCCGCTCAACACTAACTTCTATCAGTCTCAGCCCTTAGTCATGCCCTCTTCATGGGATAACCTTGGACAAGGTGGAT
The DNA here is from genome assembly GCA_963800405.1 of uncultured Acidobacteriota bacterium. Lineage (GTDB taxonomy): Bacteria > Acidobacteriota > Terriglobia > Terriglobales > Acidobacteriaceae > Sulfotelmatobacter. Next base: position 126,340 of record CAWDBW010000039.1, on the reverse strand, counting down.
GTCGCTTCGCCGAATCCGATCGCACGACCTACTTAGTAACTTGTTATAGCGGACCGCGCACCCTGGTTCCGGGACAGACGCAACATTATAATTTTCGACTGCTGCTGACACCTTTTCATACCATCAACACCCAAGCACAATGGAGTACGCGCTTCTTTCACGCGTTCAAGCCGCTCGATGAGGTTGCGGCGACTGGCGCGAACACCCTCAATATCCACCATGCCACCGCCATCAACCCCTACCTTAACTACCCGTTCCTCCGCCCGGCGGAGATGAAGGCCTACATCGACGACGCCCACCGGCGCGGTATGCGGGTCAAGATCTACTACACGGTTCGCGAGTTGACCGATCACGCCCCAGAACTCTTCGCCTTGAAGAGCCTGGGCAATGAAGTGATCGCTGCTGGCCCGGGCGGTGGTTTTTCCTGGTTGCAGGAGCACTTAGATGGGAACTACATCGCTGCCTGGCACGTGCCAGAACTGAAAGACGCAGCGGTCATCAACACTGGAATTTCCCGCTGGCATAACTTTTACGTGGAAGGTCTGCATTGGCTGGTACAGAATGAAGGCATTGACGGCCTATACCTGGATGATGTCGCGTTTGACCGGACTACCATGAAGAGGATTCGGAAAGTACTCACCCGGGGTCGCCCTGGCTCCCTGATCGATCTGCACTCGGCTAACCAGTTTGACATCAACGATGGCTTTGCCAGCAGCGCCAATTTATATCTCGAACATTTTCCGTTTCTCGATCGCTTGTGGTTTGGTGAATACTTCGACTATAACTCGGCTCCGGACTATTGGCTCACCGAGATTTCCGGCATCCCTTTCGGGCTGATGGGAGAAATGCTTCAAGACAACGGGAATCCATGGCGCGGCATGATCTTCGGTATGACCAACCGCCTGCCCCATTCCGGCGATCCACGGCCCTTGTGGAAACTCTGGGATGAGTTTGGCATGCGGCAAACGCACATGATCGGCTTTTGGGTGCCGTCGAGCCCGGTGAAGACCGACACACCAGCTGTGCTGGCCACCGTGTATCAGGCCGACGGCCGCGCCCTGATCGCGCTCGCGAGCTGGGCAAAAGATCCCGCCGAGGTCAAGCTCAGTATTGACTGGAAAGCTCTGGGAATTGACCCGGCAGACGCCACCATCACAGCTCCCGCTATCGCGAGTTTTCAGGATGCAGCCAGCTTCCAGGCCGGGCAACCAATTCCAGTTCAACCTGGCCGGGGCTGGTTATTGTGGATCGCAGGCCACAGCCATCCTGAAGCAAACCATTGACATTGGCCGCAATATTACTTGAACGTGGCCAACTGCATGATCCATCCGGCGGCGGGCGATTGTATGGCCTGCGCTTTGTAGGTGGCAGCCACCGATACAATCTCGTCCTCGACAATATTGCCCCAGTAAGTCTGGATGCGTTCCGTATATCCGACCCCAGGACTAGTGGTCCAGTCCTCCATATTGTTGGCGCCAAAAATCAGCTCAGGTGCCGACGTGGTTCTTGCGGCCCCGCTGTTCATCTGCGCTGAGTTCCCTGATGCTGCAGATCCGGCATCCAGCTTACTTACTCCTTTGTACTCCACGATCCGAACGTCCGGGTATGCCGCCGCGGTATCGAAGGTTACAGTCACGGTATTAGCACCTGCCGGTGCCGAGCTTATGTTGCTCGCGTAGTAGATCGATTGCGTCCCCGGCATGACCAAGGATTGGGTTGGCCCAACAGCCAGATTGTAAGTATTACCACTCGAGTCCGTTACCGACGACACGGTCGCCGTCGCATCTTCCCAACCTACAACCACGATATTCAGATCGCCCGCCGCCTCCGCGGCGGAATAGGTGACTGCGACTGAACTTGCCGACGGGGTGGCCGTGCTGACGTCGTTTGCATTGATCTGCACGAACTGGATTGCAGTCGACGCGATGGAATTCACCGTTAGAGTCAGGGATGTGCTGCTAGTGACTGAGCCGGAAGTTCCAGTCACGATTACCTTACCGCTTTCCAACTTAGCCGAGTTGTTTGCCGTCAAAGTTAGCGTACTGGTTCCGTTCGTAGGGTTGGGATCGAATGACGCAGTTACACCCTTCGGCAGGTCAGACGCAGAGAGACTGACCTTGCCTTCGAATCCGCTCACGTCGCTCACCGTAATCGTAGTGGTGCCACTGCCGCTGCCCTGGAGAATCCCCAGGTGGTTTGGCGACTCCGAGAGCGAAAATCCTGGTGGGACCTGTGCAATTGTGAACAGCTCCTCGGCATTGCTTGTGCTGCAAGTACTCTGCCATGCGCGTGAGCTTCCAACATTGAGGCACAACCGGCTGTCAGTGCCAATGAGCATCCACGCGCCGTTGGTTTGCGGCTGCAGAGTAAAGAGTTCGTTCGGAGCTGGGGCGGCTGCACATGGATACTCCGCAACCTCCGTGCCGTATTGGAGAGCATCGTTGTAGACATTGATGCACTGCTCTCCGAAAGCTGAATTAATCAGGCGATACTGCATTCCACGAACAAGCTGCAGAGTGAATTGCTGGTTCGGATCGTTCGAGGCACATACCTTGTTACCAAGCGCGCCCGAGGAATTCACTGTGACGCATCCGCCACTGTCAGACAAAGAGACGACATTGCCGTTTATCACCGAATCTGACCCTGCAAGTTGAGTCACCGGAACTGACTGTCCGGCGATGTTTAGCGTTACGGTACGAGAAGTGCCGCCACTATTGTCCGGCAAGGTCAATTGCAGCAATGTATGTCCGCGGCTCGTTCCGTGAGTATTTATCCTGGCCCAGGACACGGGACTCTTTGCTGTTAGGCGGCAGTTAGCCGCAAGGTAAACCTCGAATGGATATGTACCGGCCGCGCTCGGAGCTACCAGGCTGGGCGGATTTACCGTCACCTGACTGCACGACGGCTCGCTCCCAAGATTCAGCTCCCAAACGCTGGCGCCGGTGCCAGCATAGAGGTTACCGCCCATCTCACTCATCCAATCCACCTGCACCAACGGTAACAGGCTTCCCAGTTGCTCCCAGGAGTTACCACTGTCCTGGCTGACCAGGACCCCGCTGTTGGTGAGCGCGGCGTAAATCTGCATCGGTTGGCTGGGGTCGACGATGACCCACGAAGCTGAAACGCTTGGGAATCCGGGGAGTTGGGTCGCTGTGAGGCCGCCATCGGTAGACTCGTACATGCCGTTACCAGCGGCGATGAAGACAGTATTCTCATCGCTTGGCGATACCGCAATCATGCCTACGCCGCCCACTGTCGCGCCCGACACCCAGCTTATTCCTCCATCTGTTGTCGAGAAGATCTGGTCACTGGCGGAAACAATGTAGATATGTTTGACGTTGGAAGGAGCTACCTTGATCAGATATACCCCTTGCGAAGCAAACGGACTGGAAGCACCAATCTGTGTCCATGAGTTCCCGCGGTCGGTTGACTTATATAGATTCTGCTTTCCAACATAGAGCGTATTAGCTTGGGCGGGATCAAACTCCACAGCCAGATAGTTGTACGACGGCGACTCTGTTGGCGCAGGGTCTATGAACCGTCCCTGACGAGTAGCGCTGGGCGAGCGGTAGAAACCGTTGCCTCCCATCAGGTACAGGTCGTTCGGGTCGTGCGGATTCACGTAGTAGCGGTTGTACTCGTAGCCGTCACTCCGGTTCAACCAACCGAATCCGGGTAGATACTCCAGTCCGCTATAGTCGGCCGGGTTGGTGTAAATTTTTCCGTCACTTCCAACCGCATAGAGCGAACCTCCAACGGACTTGTTGGTAAGCACGCCGCTATCGAAGCGTACCCACGTATTGCCTCCGTCTGTGCTCTTGAACACTCCGTCGTCACCGCCGTCATAAACAACGTTCTGATTCGAGGGGTCGAAGGTAACCACCAAACAGTCGGGCCCGGGCGCATTTCCATCCTGCAACGTGTTGAGAGCGTCCGTCGAATATTGCAGCGATGTATTGTGAAGAATCACATGGCCGGCACTGAAGGGGTCCGCAGCAATCGCCATGTCGTACATGCCCTGTTGGAATTCGCTGGTGGTTGCTCCCGCCGTCCAGGTTTCTCCTCCGTCGGTCGAGTTGTAGGTTGCCAGGGTGGAGTTACTGCCATCCGTATAGGCTTCCGCGTACACAACGTTTGGATCCGCCTTGGACCAGGTCAGTAGCGTCGAGTTCTGCTGCCCTGTCGGCTGTACCCAGTTATCAACTTCGGTCCAGGTGCGCCCCGCATCCGTGGAACGCATGACGCCTATGGTGGCTGCGGCTAACAACAGAATATTGGAATTCGCCGGATCGACAGCAAAGGAAGGACGGTCATTGAAAAACTGCGGCCAGACACCGCTGGCACTGTCGTAGGCGAGAATCTTTGTCCAGGAACTCCCTTGGTTTGTCGTTTTGTACAGACCCTCATCGGTGGGGGCATAGATAGTCTGGCCGGTAGTGTCGCCAAAACCGATTTCCCAGACACTGGCCGATGGGTTCACGTCCGGACCAATGTTTTTCCACGTCGTTCCTCCGTCGGTGGAAAGAACAACGCCGACATTCTGGTTATAACTCGTGAAATATCCACCGCCATACGCGATCAGGCCGGCAGCTACCATTCGGGGCACGCTGGGATGTGTTCTTACTGAGGAGAATGCGATGTTCTGAAATCCGTTGAACATCGGAATCCAGGATTGGCCGCCATTGCGCGTTCCCCACAGCCCGCCCACTTCGTAGGCAGCGTAAACTCGGTTGGAATCTTCCGAATCGACCGCAACCGCGTAGGCCTTGCCGCCAAAGTTACTGGCTCCGATATTTCGCCACTCGCCGAGCGACGTGTTCACGGCAAGTCCTGCGGTCGCCTGGCGCGCTTCAGGGGAATCACGGTGAAACGGCCGCGGCTCTTTCGTCTTCTCGCCTTGCTCACGCTGGCCGCCACCGGGGAGGTCTTTGGCCTTCCAGTCCCGCGGAACGGGCCGAGCCGCAAGTGCTCGACGATTTGTCTTGTTCGCCAATCGGGCCACATCGGCGGGGGCGACATGACTCACCTCAGGCCGCATTACGACTGGAGCCTGGATTGCGGCATTCGAAGTAACGTGACGGCCCGAACGTTTCTCTTCGATCCGTGTCGTCAACAACAAAAGGAGGCAAATAGCGCCGCCCGCCAAACACATTTTCAAGATGCGTTGCGACATCTCTCTTCCTCCTTCGATTCTTGGGGGACCCGCTAGACAGTTTCAGAGGAACAAATCTCAAACTCCCGTCCTCTGCGCAACAGAGTGTGGAATCTGACGGGAGGTCCGAAGCCCTGGGATCACCAGGGCTTCGGATAACACTGGCTCTTGCCTACCACAGAATCTTCACACCCAACTGACCTTGTCGCGGGTTATCGGTCTGGCCATTGGCTTTGATGACCTGGCCAAACACTCCCGAGTACAAGTTTGTGTTCACGCTGTAGGGCCCGCCAAACGTGGGATGATTCAGCACGTTAAACATTTCCATGCGCAACTGCATGCTCACGCGCTCGCCGAACTTGAAGCTCTTGTTCAGGTCCACATCAATCTGCTGCAGGATTGGAGCACGAATCGCATCGGTATACGGTTGCGTATAAGTGGGAGCATAGGGAGCAATCTGCTGCCACGCCACACCGTTGGTGCAGTTCCCCTGTGGGGCGCTATAGAAGCCCGGGCTCGTCGGAGTCGAGGGGTTCCACAATTCATAGCAGCTGTTATAGCCGGTATCAATGATGCCGGAGATATGCTGCTTGGGAGCGTGGACGTTTCCGACCAAATTGAATCCACCGGGTGTCGATAGCGGCTGTCCGCTCTCCCAGAAGTAGTCGCCCCCCAGTTGCCAGTTTCCTACGAGCGCGTCGAGCGCACGATTCATGCCCGAGAGGAACGGCCTGCCTCTTCCCACGGGGATGTCTAGGACGCTCTGCAGAGTGACTCGGTTCTTACGATCCGTGGGCGCGATATCGCGAAACGGAATCTGATAAACCTGATCCAGGTAAGTGTTGTTGTTATAACCCGGGAAGTTGGACATCGTCTTGGACCAAGTCCAGGACGCGCTCATCTGCACCCACGATACATGCTGCGTGTATACCGTTTGCAGCGAGTTGTACCAGGTCTTCCCGGTGTTGACCTGCACCTCGGTAACGCCCGTAAACTCCGGATACGGGCTGGCCAGTTGCAACGGGGTAATGAACTGTACGCTACCCAGTCCACCCAGAACGCCGGGCAGTCCATAAAATGGATTCGGTACGGTGGTGTTGACGCAAGGATCGGAAGGCTGAGGATTCGCAGCCGTCCCCAGCGCCTCGTTGCATTGTTGGGCGAGACTACGATCTAGGTTGACAACGTTGTTGTTTACATCCTGGTCATAACTGCGGCTGCCGACATAGCTGATTTCCAGCTTACCCTTCTTCGGCAGAGCCCTCTCAATACCTAAAGAACTGGAATTGACATAGGGCAGGCGGTAATTGCGGTTCGCGTAGGCAACGCCAGAACCCACCTGGGTGAGATAACCGGCAGATGATCCCGGAATCGCCGGCACGCCGCCGCTCAGCGCGAACGGATTGTAGAGAACACCTGCGCCGTTGCCCGTCCCGCCTGCGTTATACAGAGTGTGCCCGCCATCTCCGGAATCCAGGAAAACCGGGTTGTTCGTAAAGCCGGCCGCCTGTGGATTTTCCAGCGGACTCATAACGATGCGCCCAAATCCCCCGCGAATGACCGTCTTGTCGTCAAGCCGGTAGGCAAATCCGAAGCGCGGTTGGATTTTGGTCCGATCCGCGTTCCACGGAAGATTATTTGAGCCGGTCGGGAACGTAATTCCTCCCATGACCGTAGGCAAGGTCACGCCCAGGTTGGTAGCTGCAGCCTGCGCTGCGGTGTTGATCGGGTTCACAACGGAAGTATCGAAGCCCGTGTTCAGCCAGCCTTTGCGTGCGGTCGGGGGGCCGTTCAGGTCATAGCGCACGCCCAGATTCAGGGTCAGCCTGTGACTGACTTTCCAATCGTCCTGAAACCACGGTGCAATATAGTGCCAGTTATAGTACGGAAAAACCTGGTTCGTCACCGAGACCGAGTCTGGCTGGCCCAGCAGGAAATCAAGAACTGGATTTCCGGCCTGCGTGGAAAGCGGGGTTCCATCCGGCGCGGTTGCCTGATCGTTGAAATCCCCCTTGTTGTAGTACTCGTTGGTGGCGAATCCGTTGGAATCCATCTGCACTACGTTGGAGTAATTCAAGATCTGGTTCAGGTGCATAAAACGCAGGTCCAGACCGGTGCGGATGGTGTGCTTGCCGCGAATCCACGTCACCGTCGGCGCAATGCTGATCGTGTCGTCGGGCATGTAGTAATAATCCCGCGAAGGATTAAGCCAACTGCCATAGCCGGGATTGATGGAAACGTTGGGCGCAGGAGACGCGCCGGAACTAAAGGAAATCTGCGGGAATCCAGACTTCGTGGGCACTTCCGCGAGGAACGCAGGATCAAAGCCGAGCGTGGCAGGATTGAAGGTGGAGTTGGGATATCCATCCTTCCTCCAATAACGCTGGTAGCTGACGTGAAAATCCAACAGGAGGTTGCTGCGGAAGGTGTGAACCCAGTCCACGCCGGTCACCAGGCTGTATTCGCCAAAGTTTTCTCCGTTGGCCAGAGGGCCGGCCGGAGCCGTCAGATATTCATTCAGGCTCTGATGATGGAAATAGTTGACCGAAATGCGGTCCTTCTCGCTGGCGACTTGGTCAATCTTAAAGATATAGTTGTGCGCCCATTGGTTTTGGGTGCCGTTGTCGTTCCAGTAGGTTTCCCACGGAGCTTCGCCGGGGAAGGTCTGCGTCGTCGGGGTCGCAGCCGCCAGGATCATTTTGATCACATTTACCGACACCGGGTTGAATCGGCTGGGATCAACGTGGTTGATCTGGCCATTGAAATCGAAAATTTGCTGGGCGGTTCCGGCTGCATTGCGGGTGCCCGGATCATAAATCGGAATCAGACAGCTGGGTGCACTCGCCGTCAGACAGTTTGAACTGAAATCCTGAAGGTTGGAAAAGTCTCCATTCAACCATTGCGCGGCCGGCATCTCGAAGCGCCAGGGTGCAGGCAGATCTTCCTTGAGGCGCTCCAGATTGAACATAAAGAAGGTCTTGTTCTTTCCGTTGTAGATGTGGGGGATGTACACCGGACCACCGACTTCGAACCCGTACTGATCTTCGGTATGGGCCGGGCGGGGAGTACCGTCTGCATTATTCTGCCAAAAGTTGGCATCCATGTAGCCGCGCTTGCCGAACTCCCAAGCCGCACCGTGCAATTCGTTGGTGCCCGACTTCAACTCCATGTTGACTTGCCCACCGGCGGACCTTCCTTGCTGCGCGTCGTAAGGATTGGTAACCACCTTGACTTCCTGCATGGCGTCAATCGACGGGATGGCCGAAGGACCGTTGGCGCCGTACCACGGAACCGAGTTATTGGCCATCCCATCGATGGTGAACTCGATGTTGGCAGCTTTTCCGCCATTCACCGTGAATTGGCCGGCATAGTACATATTGTTGGCACCCACCGGTCCGGTATAGATGGAACCTGCGCCGTTCTCATCCGTGATGCCCGCCAGTGAGTCCATCAGGGACATCACGTTTCTGCCATCCAAGGGCAACTCGGTCAGAGTTTTGTTGTCGATTTCCAGTCCGCGATCGGCTTTGGCGTCATCCAGTCCAACCTCGAAGCCTTCGCTGGTCACGGTAACAACCTCGTTGGCCCCACCTACCTGCAACTCAAAATTGGCGGTCTCGGTCTGCGAGATGTTCAGGATAATCGGAGGATAGGTTGATTTCTTAAAGCCCGGCGCCTCCGCGCTCACTTCCAGCTTGTGTCCGGGATGCAAAAACGGAATCGTGTAGACACCAGCAGCGTCGACTTGTACCTTGATGACCTCATTGGTGTCGAGGTTTCGCACGCTTACCGTCGCGTTGGAGATGACCGCCTTGGAGGAATCGGTAACAATCCCCGTGATGGTGGCCCGGTATTCCTGGCCAAGACAGGCCATGGCGGCCAGCAAGACGAAAATGACCAGGATTGCCCATCTCCCATAACTCCCACGCCGCTGAATCGCCGCCACGTTACCCATATCCCCTCCTGAAATGGTGAAATCCGCAATCAGCCCTGCATGCGCCGAACCGCAATGACCTCGGGCCCAAGACGATGTGATCCCTGACAATGAAACCGGTTACATTGCGGAGTATAAGCTAGTAATATCGCGCAGTTTTCCGCAATGGCGAATGATCTACTCTTCAGAAATGCGTTGTCAAGAACTTTCTTGGCTTCTTTAGCGTCAAGAATTGATTGGGCCCGATTTGAAAAATGTGCACCCGAACGCCTCGCACTCCAAACCAGGAATCACACCCTTCCCGCCCTGCTCATTCGCGGCGTCTCTGCTACCATCGGCGATACCAGTGAATATCAAATCGGTAGCTAAAGAAGCTGCGGTCTCCAAGGCAACCGTCTCCCGCGTAATCAACAGTGATCCCTGTGTGCGGCCCGAGACGGCCCGCAAAGTCTGGAAGGCGATCCAGCGCCTGAACTACTACCCAAACATCTACGCGCGCACCTTGGTCTCCGGCCGCAGCCGCACCCTCGGCTTAATTATTTCCGACATCTCCAATCCCTTCTTCCCAGAGATCGTGAAGAGTTTCGAGGAATGCGCTCTTAAGAACGGCTATGAGGTTCTACTCACCGACACCAATCACGATCCCACACGGATGGCGGGTTGCGCCCAACGCATGCTCGAGCGCAGGGTGGAGGGCGTCGCAATTTTAACCTCCGAAATGGATGCCGGACTCATGGATCAAATGGCCCGCCGCGGAATTCCCATCGTCTTCCTCGACCTGGGAACCGTTCAAGCCCGGATCAGCAATATTTCCGTCGATTACAACCAGGGAATTCGAGAGGCGGCCGAACATCTCATCCATTTAGGACACCGGCGTATCGGTTTTATCAGCGGTCCTATGCAACTGCGCTCGGTGCAAACCCGTCGCTCCGCATTCCTGAAATGCCTGGAAGAATGCGGCGTCACCTACGATGAGCAACTGGTGCGGGAAGGCAATTACAGAATCGACGGTGGCCAGGTGGCTATGTCCAGTCTGTTGCACCTGCAGAATCCGCCCACCGCCGTCATGACCACGAACGATCTCAGTGCCTTTGGAGCCCTGCGCGCCATCTACCGCGAGGGTCTGCGGGTGCCCGAGGATATCTCGGTCGTCGGATTCGACGATATCGATCTAAGCCAGTACACGCAGCCGCCGCTCACCACGGTGCGCCTCTCCCGCTCCGTACTCGGAGAAACGGCGTTCAACGCTCTGGCGCAGGTTCTCTCGGGCCGCTCCGATCAGGGCCAGGAATATCGCGTCGAAACCCATCTCACCGTCCGCGAATCGACAGGACCGGTTCCGCGTCGACCAACCGCATCGCGCTTGGGAAGCGCCTCTTTACGGAGCAAGTAAGTTCGTTTCCTGTGAGTCAAATGCCGTTGCAGGCAGCTGCATTATTTTCCGACATGGAGACAAGTGTTACGGCGCAGGAGTAATTGTGACAGCCAGATTCGTTCGATAGGCCGCGTTACTGTGCCATCGATCGGCTGTGAAGTGATCCGGGCTCAGCTGAATAGCGCCAGTTGAAAAATCGAGCACGAGCCCGCTATTTCGGTTCACGATTTTGTATGTCTTGGTAGCTGTGTTGAGCGTGGTTGCAGTAGCAGATGCCGGCTGCGATCCGCTTGTGTTTAAAGTGGTGGGAACATCGTTCACGATCGGCTCGAAAAACCACTCATCGCTTCCACCAGGAGTTTTCTCGTCGCCCAAGGCCGACCCGGCGCTGCCCACTCTTGGATTACACAGCAATCCAGCCCGTGCAGAGACCGAGCGTAGCGCGGCTGCATCCGTCGCGCCTGAGGCTGAAGACACTACGCAGAGCGAAACACCATGGACCGCATCGACGATTCTATAAAATCCGCTGGGCATTAAGGGGCTGAGGGGATCCGGAATCGGCACAATCCTCCACTGCTTGGAGCCCACGGCTAAATCGATCCGAACGCCAGGTGCCTGCCCTACCGCGGGCGCCCTCCATTGTGCAAGCATATAACTCCCGCTGGCGGAGATCGGGCTTCCGGTGCTGTCAAGCAAAGGAGAGGGCGTTCCGAAATAGGTAAGGCCGCTTGTCGATGAAGGGAAACTGATATCCCAGAATTTATTTACGTCTAAGTCATATCTGCGAAACGAGCTCCCGGTAACCATGTTGCTGGTCAAGCTTCCCGAATCCATGATCCAGTTGTAGTAGCCGTAGTCGATTCCTGCAGGCAGCTCACCGATCAGCTTCCAGCCATTCTGATCGCCCATGTCTGCATTTGACCATACATAAATGCCAGATCTTGCTCCCGTACCGCTGTCATAGGAAACATCGGACATAAGAGAGACATCATCAACGCCGAGATACTGGTTGAGATACGCGCTAAATGTCACGATGGCGCCATTTGGTTGTACCGCTCCATAAATAGCATTTGTCCCTTGAATCCTGTAAGAGAGAGTGTCGATATCCGGCGTTTGCACAAGTGTGGCGCCCGTATTTTCATCGACGAAGGTAACCCGCGGGACATCATTGACAATTTGCACGATGACCTGTTGCTGGGTGGATGAGTCAATATAGCTTACATAGGGCACCGTAGCGCCGGTGGATGTGTTCACTATATGTGGGGTTGATAAGCCCAGCCAGCGGGCAAGGGCTGAGAGGCGGCCTCTACGTGGTCGTGTTAAGTCGATGTAATATGCCGTGTTCGTCGTTGGGTCGGAAAATTCGTAGCGGTTGTTCGAGGAAACCAGATAGCTGTTGATTGTGATCGGGCTGCCGTTTGGAGCCGTTCCCTTAAAAGTGACAGTGTCGGTCGCCGGGGTATAGGTCATCGCCAGATTGGAACCAATGGGAGCTTCCAAGCCGCCGATTCCAGGTTGAGTCCAGCCGCCGCCATACCATTTGTTCCAGGTTCCCTTTGCCATTTTTCCGCTAATCGGGGCGCGGGCAACATTGGCGTAGCTCGCATGTCTGCCGAACGTTTTCGAGAAGATGCGGCTGTAGTAATAAAGGTAGAAATATCCGGTTGAATAGTCAACAAACAGTCGTGGGTCTCCATCTCCGAAATACCACGTCTTTCCGGGGAAGGCAGCAGCAGTTGCCTGGTCACCATGGGGAGAAGTAACAATCAGGTCCTGCAGTTGCCAGCTAGCTCCCTGGTTGGTTGAAGTCGCATACATGAGCCGGTCGAAATGGACCGCGCTTTGAAGGTCTCCTCTGTCATTAGTCGACCACGGGTTGAAGTAGTACTCGTCATGTACAACGCCATACCATGTGCCTGTACTGCGATCGATCCAAGTTCCAATAACGTCGCAATGGTCATCTTCGAGCGGAGTCTCGATTGGATTCGCAGCGCGCTTGTCAATCTGGTAGCACAAGGCCCCAGGGGTCTTGTAAAAAGTGTCATCGGTAACGATGGCATTGCCGCCAGGATGTCGATTCATTTCTCCTAGGTCCGTGTTCGTGAAGGTTTTTACGTAGGCATCCGCCTTGTCGACGTTATCGTAATCGCTGGTTGTCGCGAAATAGCGGAAGGCTCCATTGTTGTCTATGAGGATCGAGGCGGGGGCATCGGAGCCCAGGCTGTCGTTGATGCTGGTGGTTGCCCGAATCGCAAAAATCGGAAACCTTGGAGACATGTTGGGTGTTTGGACAGCTTGTGACAATGTTTCGAGACGTCTTAGTCTCAGATATCCGAGCCCCACCATAGCCAAGCCAATACATAACAGCAAACCGAGGATTGGCAGCCTGTAACGTCTTCCCTGCGAGTTGGACATGCGATCCCCCTATTCTCGAAAATAGTCAGCGCACGACAGGGATCGCTTCCAGCGTCAGTACTTCGAACGGCGCCAACGAGAACACAAACGGCGTCCCTGCGTTGAGCCGAAGAGGTTGCATCGCGTGATCCACCGCCCATGGAGACTTCGCCTGAAGCTGTGTGGGAGCGTCTGCCGGGAGCTCGAAAGCCTGGCCCACGTCCACTGAGAACTGCTGCGGCCTGTCGTTTGGATTCCTCAGAACAAGGATCGCTTTTTGCGCGGACCATGAAGCCCAGCCATAAACTTCCAGTTTCGCCGGGTCGCCTCCAACCCAGTGCGTATCGCGCAGAACATTAGCATTCTGACGAGACCACTTCGCAGCTTCGGCAATCGCATCCCAATTGTCTCGGGTCAAGAGCGAGGGTGTAATGTACATCTCCTGCAATTGTGTTCCGGTGCCGAAGTAATCGCGCACTTCTTGTCCGAAATCGTTATTCGGGTCGGTGCTCAGGTTCTTGGCATACTGTGCATAGATGAGACCGTGCAACATCAAGGCACTCAGCGGGTAAAGCGGCCCTGCCAAGACGACATGCTCATACGTGTCGGCGTCGCGGTAAGTAATCCACTTCTGGCGCCACGAGCCGACTCCCGCAAAGTCGTGATCGTCCCCGCCGCGCCAGATGGAATCCGCGTATTGCAGCCAAAATGGCGAGGGATAAGTTCCCGTGGTGAGATTAATGTAAATGTCCGGCTTGGCTACACGCATGTCCTGGATCAAGCTGATCGCCGCATCGAAGTCGCTATCGAATGCGCTGCCGGGAGTTACCTCATTCGCATTCCCTGTGCCATCAATCTTGAATTGATTCACTCCATAATTGCGAATCATCTCCATGCAAACCTCATGGAAATGGCCGTAGTATTTCGGCCCCGACAAAGAGAAGCCATCTTGGTTCGTCTCAAAACCTTGTTCCTTGCCGTACTTTATCCGCTCTTCGTGCGGCTTGCCGTAGCCGCCCCACGGTGACAGCCAAATTCCGGGCGCGGCGCCATATTTCGCAGCCGCCTTGGTCACCGGAGTCAGCCCCTCGGGAAAACCAGAATTAAACTTCCATAGCGTCTTCGAATCATCCCATCCATCATCGAAGAGAAACGAGTCGAGGGTGACGCCGCGACGCTGCTTCAGTTCCGTCCCGAACACGTCGACTCGGTCGACGGCGCCCGCTTGATCAAACTTGTTGAAATATCCCAGGTCGTACCACGAGTTGTAGTGCAGAAACGTGCGATAGGGGTGAGCCCGCTCCCGCTCTACATAGTTGAGGAAACCCCGGCGGAGTTGTTTTCGTGGAGTTACGCCAATCACCGACGAGTACTTGACTTCATGGCCCGGGCGCAAAGGGAGTTCGCGCGACAGCGCACACTTCGTCTCGCCATCCAGAACGGAACATTTCGAAAGCGGATGCTCGAACCCCACAAAAACATCGTTCGCGACCACCGGCGAACCCGCGACGGTCCCGACGACCCTTGCCTCGGGCAGATGCCACGCAATCAGGCGTATCTCGGAAACTGAAACATCCTGCCCAAGGGCTCGCACCGTAATTTCCTGCCGCAAGTAATTCGAACCGTCTCGAAGAATGCCACTCCATATCACACTCAGGTTTGAAGCGAGTGACTGCAGTGTTACCACAATTTTCTTGCCGCCAATCCTGTCAGACACCTTGGATGCGTTCGGATTCGCAGCGAGCGCTTCCACCTCTGGACGAGACACTACCGACATTTGCGTGGCTGGAAACTCCCGGCCGTCTTTCAAGCGGAGCACGAACACTTCGGCGGGCACTGGCAAGGTTCGCTCGCTGAGAAGATCTCTGAACTTCGTGAACCTGAACTTGCCGTTCTCCGCGGTCCACTCGACACTCAGCGCATGATTACCAAGAGACCAAATAGTTCCGTCGCTCTCGGCAACAGCCCTTCCCGGATTGGAGCTAAGCAGGTCCGGGGGCAATGCAGCCACCTGGGAATGCGCCATCGTCACTCTGACTAAGAAGACAAATCCGACGGCAAGAACCCAGACGCGCTTCTGATTTCTGACATTCGTTCGTGCCAGTCTACCGACCCGACGCAATAGCTCGATCATTGGTAACTCCCTTCCTAGATCTGTGATTGGACGGGCCACGCCGAATCGCTCCGCTGAGATCGCGTTGTGATGATTCCGGGCGGCCGGCCCAACAACTTGCTTGCGGTATTTGTTCTGTTGGATTCCCGGTGGCAATGGAATGCAAACGGACTATAAACAATGTCGGAAGTATTCGCAACTAATCGAAACCAGCAGATGGTTGTAGTCTGAAACTCATCTCCCGGCAGGCGGGATTCGATCCCGTGACCGATCGGACCCAAAACTGATCAGGGAATCCCCGTAAGCCCGAGAAAACCTAAAATTGGACATGTGCTGTTCTGGCATACCTCTTGGTACGATTGGGAGAAGAGGTTGGAAGTTGTTAGCCCTGTTGTAAAGACGATCAGTGCAAGCCGATAAATCAGTCTGCGCATTGAGAAACTCCCCATGTGTGCGAGAGCAACAGTGTTCTTATTGCGCTCTTATGATCCAGATCACCGCCTTGTTTATGGGCCTTGTCTCGGGATCGCCTCCAGCAGTGATCGTATGTTGATGTTGACCCGCAGCGTCCGTCGACTTTTGAGCACCACGAGCGAGCCGCGGATTCGCCACGGTGTTTGCTGTTCCACCATTAGAACGCCCAGCCGTTATTTCGAAATCCATTGTATGAGCGTGTTGCTTTCCGCAGGCGAGATTACCCGCGCAGCAAGGACATGGCTCGTGGAAAAACTCGACCAAGGCCAACGCCGTCACATCATTTTCATGGACCGTGACGAATTTCTCGATCAGTCGGCCCGCATCCTGCTTGATCTGCGGCTTGATAGCCCGATGGCCATTACGGATGAGGATATTCCGTTTTAGGTCGTTTGTGGGCTTGATGGATGACTACAGACGCGCAAGGTCCTTCTGAATGCGGGCGAGAATTGCGTCGAGCGGAATTTGTCCACGATAGTAAAGTGAGGCTGTCTTTGAATATTCCGTTTCAAATTGCTTGCGGATGTTCTCCTCCTCAATGGTGAAGGCTCCGCTCCTTGCTACGTCGTGATCCAGAGACTTGAAGCGCTTCTTCTTGTGCTCCAAGTAGTCCGGGGTCCCGATGAATTTCTGCACGTCTTCGACGTCAAGAAGTTGGTGGATGTCATAGTAGTGTCTCAGGAAATTCGTTGGGATTTTCCCAGTCCCTTTGAACTGGCCGTATTTTCGAACCACAGCCTGGACCTTTTCCACGAAAGTGTATTCGGGGTTGTAGCAGTGGATGTCAGGGGCTCGGTTGTCCGTGTATTGAAGATTCTTGGCCCCCGCGAACTGGACGATCCAGGACGAAATCGTAACAGAGCGGTTTGGAGCCGTCTGATCGAAGCCAACTTCCAGAAGAATTCCATCCTTGAGGCCAGCGATTGAACCAAAATGGGTTTCGTAGCTTAACCTGAGGCCGGCATTCCTCAGCGTTTCGTCATCGTAGGTTGTATCCCTCTCGACGGTCGTAATCCCTGGGATCTTGATCTTGTCCCGCAGCTTTTCATAAAAGACTCGTCTGGACTCAATGTGCGTGGCCCTCTCGTGATTTGGATTGGTATCGACCTGAAGGCCGTCGAAGGGTTCGATGCGAATGTCGATGTCTTCAGAGAATCGCTGAATGATCCCAAAGCCCTTGGAAAGCGAGGTGCCGCCCTTGAGCTCAAACGTTAAGCCGAGCTGTTTAAGCCCAAAGACGGCGTGCATGATCCAGTAGTCTTTTTCCACGAGAGCCGGATCATTGATCTTCTCGGTGTCGGCAACGGTCGTGACCAGTGCCTTGAAATCGCTTCGCTCATGGAGAAAAGAGTCAGGCATGTTGCAACATCTCCTGAAACTTTTTCTGTGTGGAGTATTTGCCGTAGAGAGAAACCGCGCGTGAAAGCTTTTTCGGGTCCATCTCTTTGGCTTTTTCGCGAACGCGAGAAAGAACAGCGTCCCGATCCTCCGCAAGGTCGCCTAGTTCATTAACAAGATCAACCAGCAGAAACTCGGGAGAGAGTTGCCTTGGAACATTCATGCGACGTTCGAAGGTGACCATTCGATTGCCGAGCGGAAATGTCCCATGACGTTTCTGATTGTAGACAACCCGTTTGTTGTAGAGCTGCGTTGTCCCGAGTCCCAACTGGTTGTAGGCATTCGGGGAAGTCACAACAAAACGGTCAGTCTTCAAGAACGCTTTGACCAACTCGTGCTCGTCCGCGGGAGCCTCTCCAAATTCAAATTTACGAGGACTGTAATACAAGCCGGTCCGGAGCTTCTGGAGGGTCCCGTCGACAGTAAGTTCTTTGAGGTGTCGATCAACACTATTGGACCAGGGCAGAAGGTCTTCTCTGCGGTAGACACGTCCGGGCCGAAGATGTCGTTTCAGCAGGTCAATCGTGCTCCTCCGCATTTCCCTGACCTCCACAGTTAGGCTACTCTTCAAGACCTCGATGTGTCAAATGTTTTATTAATATTTCATGCACTAATTAGGATAACTACCTGTTTATCTGCGAGTTGAAGGTAAGATAACGAGCACACACAACTCAATACTGGCCAAGCCGACTTCAGTGTATAAACTATTGAGCGCGCGAGCTCTATATTGCTGAATCAAGAAGGCTTATGGATTCTTCAGACAGTGTCTGTAGAATTCTTGCCTCCCGCGACGCGCTGGAGGATGCTTTCGCCCATCACGATCTTTTCAATCTCAATTGTGGCATTTCGGAGCTCTATCACAGCCCCTCCATATAGGGGCGAATGACATTACTAACCCGGCACACTTTGGCGTAGCGGTAGATTTCGTTGATGCTAGCCCTTTTCTGGCGAAGACAATCCTTTAGGGATTCGATTGCGATATCGAGTCCGATTTTGTTCCTGAACTTAAAACAGTCGGCGACAGTCTTCGCGGCCGAATAGACGCGGACGGGGACGCCGTCGACCTGATGGTTTTCAATTCCTTTAGTCAGCGATAGTCCGGACAGTCGTACGATCCTCAGTGAAGGCGAATCGAGGGCTGGCTTTCTTGCCCCTTTGGGGAGAGCTATCCAAACCGAAGCAGGATTCTGAGTTGTGATTTCGTGAAATGCAAGGGCCGAAAGTAGGCAAATAGCCGCTTTGGGTACACGCTTCGCAACCTCGGCGTAAGAGTGGCGTTCCGTGACCCTGGCGCCCGCGAGTGTGTAGATTCCACGTCCAGGCCGTTTGAGTTTGCCTTGATGGTGGAGACGAACGAGATACTGCCGCGGAAGGCCGATGGCCTCGATATCGCGGGGCCTAACAATCCCATGTTCGCCGATGTACTGCATAATCTTCTGAAGTGGCGCTGCCGGGTTTTGTTTCAAAATGTCATTACTTAATCATAACTAATGACGTATTGTAACACCATCATGGAACAGTTATGCCACCCAGCGGCCGGTTTTTCACCGAAGAAGAACCTTAATGTGTTTGAAGTCCTTCTTCTCCGGCTCTTTTACTCGCTGCCGGGTCGCCGTGTAGAGCTGTTCCTATTCCTCTGGTGAGAACCACTCCCGGTGGGAGATTTCAGAAGGTCCACTCCAATTCGGTGTTCTTAGCCGAAGACGTTTTTCGTTCCATTTTTTTCCCCACTCAACCCGCGCCTTTCAAAACCGGCGTTATTCCAGCGGTGCTCCCTGTCAAGGGTCTTCGATGAACGCGTGAGAAACCGCGCCCTTGACAGGTCCGCGCCGCTGAACGCCCCCAAACCGTCGCGGGTTTCGCGAAGAAAAAAATTGTTTTTGAAGGAGAAGTACACAATGCAGAGCACAACCGGGAGAACAGATGCTTACGCCTCAGCAACTGAATGGCTGACGAGCGACGAAGCTGCGCTATACCTAAAAATCGAACGCCGCACGTTGTTGCAGTGGGTCCGGCAAGGAAAAGTGCGCGCCTACATACTCTCTGGCACACAACGCCACGTCTGGAGATTCAAAACCTCGGACTTGGATGCTATGCTGAGCGTGCCCGCCGTGCTCTCACATGATGGGAGGATCAAATGAGGAGAGTACGGCACAGTACTGGAAGTGTTCTATTCGACAAGGGACGAGGTACTTGGAGATTCCTGCAATGGGTGGACGGCAAGCGAAGATCACAAACACTCGGCACGAAGCAGGAATTGCCGACCAAAGCAGCAGCGCGGAAGGCAGCAAGCACGCTGATGCCGAGGGAACCTAAAAAAGCAACCGGGCTCACGGTCAGCAGCCTGGTCAAGGTCTATCGGGCAGAACGAATGCCGCAACGGTTCAGCACGCGCTACAGCTATGATCAGTGGTTGACGAACCACATACTTCCCCACTGGGGAGAGGGTTCGATCACTGAGGTACAACCGCGCCCCGTTGAATTGTGGCTGCATTCTCTCACGCTGTCTCCCAAGAGCAGAGTTCACATTCGGGGCGTTCTGCATCAACTTTGGGAGTTCGCTATGTGGCGCGGTGATGTGCCGGCAGAGCGCAATCCGATGACTCTGGTCACTGTGCGCGGCGCAACCAAAAGGACGAATGCTCCGCGTAGTCTTACGTTCGAGGAGTTCCAGAAGTTCGTTTCTGAACTCCCGGAACCATTCCGCACGATGGCTCTGCTGTGTCTGTGTTTGGGACTCAGGATCAGCGAATGCCTAGCACTCAAGTGGGCAGACGTTGACTGGCTTGCAAGCAAGATCAGCGTAGAACGTGCGATTGTTCGGCAACGAGTGGATGACGTAAAGACCGCAGGTTCCAGAAAGCACTTGAGCATAGATGGCAGTCTGCTGGAAGTGCTCAAGACGTGGAAGCAAACAACGCAGTTTTTCGCACCCGGAGACTGGGTTTTCGCTTCCCCGACACAGCTAGGCCGTCTTCCGTGGTCCTATCCGCGAGTCTGGGGAGTATTCCAGGAAGCAGCAGAAGTAGCGAAAGTCGGCAAACTGGCTACTCACACGATGCGCCACAGCTACAGATCGTGGCTTGACGCTGTAGGAACGCCGATTGCAGTGCAGCAGAAGCTAATGCGACACGCGGACATCCGCACGACGATGAATATCTATGGCGATGTGGTGACGAACCAAGAGTCAGAGGCACACAGCAAGATCGTGGGTTTGGCTCTGCCACGCGCTTAATGGATCGCGCTGCGGATCACAGCTCCGCCAAGTTGTTGAAAATATGGCGGAGAGAGTGGGATTCGAACCCACGTTAGAGTTTCCCCTAAACACGCTTTCCAAGCGTGCGCCTTCAGCCACTCGGCCATCTCTCCGGCGTGAATCGGATGGAAGGAACGACTCTTTCGGAAGCTTCCCGGCAGCCGCAAAATCCTGACCATCCTGCAGCTGTTTCGTCCTGCTTAATTCTATGGGTGAAGTCGTCGAAACCGCAACTTTGAATCGGACTGTTTAGCGGGAAAGGTTCAAAACTACGAGGGAAGTTTTCCAGCAGGATCAGCGCCGAGGGGCGCTACGGAACCAGAAACTGAGGACGCGCCAGAAGCCGACATACCTGCGGCGGCGGCATTCGCAGCATTGCCATTTCCGTTGCTGCTGCCGTTTCCGTTCGGCATTGCCGCTTCCGTGGTTGGCCGGCAGCGCGGGGATCTTCGTATTGTCCACGACATGATGATTCAGGCAATACAGCGCCAGTTCCAGACGGTCGGCCACTCCCAGTTTGTCGTAGACTTTGCGCAGATAGTTCTTCACCACTTGCTCGGTGGTACCCACGCGCAACGCGATCTCTTTGTTCTTCATTCCCTGGGTCACGCACGAAACGATCAGCGTTTCCTTGGGAGTGAGTTGCACCTTTGGGCGCGATCCGGACGGCCGACTATTCTGGTTGCGGTACGCTTCCATGACCCAGTGCACCGCCTGACTGTCGAGCCAGGTCTCGCCCGCCACTACTTTGCGCAGGCACTCCACCAACAACTCAGGCTCGACTTCGCGCGATACAATGCCGTGCGTTCCCCGGCGGAATAATTCCAAAGTCAATTCTTCATCGGCGCTCGGGGTTACGACTACGACGCGCAGCAGAGGATACTGGCGAAGCAACTCGGCCACAGCATCAACGGGATTCGGTGTTAGCGCCGCTTCGAAAATCAGCACATCCGCGCTAAACTTCGCCACAGCGGATTGCGTTTGTGCCAGCGTTTCCGCCTGGCCAACCACGCGAATGTCATCTTCGAGCGCGAACACTTTGCGCAGACCGGCGCGGAAGATGGCCTGCGTATCGGCCACGATTACTCGGACGAACTGGCCCTTGCCGCCGTCTTCAACTGCTCCGAGATTTTCTTCCACGCTAACCGGAATGGTAGCCATTCAGTTCCCTGCGCCTACACTCGTTCGAAATGGTATTCGTCAATTACTACGCCCACACCGCGCCGGCCCCGGTCTTCGAAGCTGCGCACCACCCGGCCGCGGCAGTCGATCTGCACATCTTTCCGCGCGCCCACCACATCGGCCGGCAACAGAATCGTGAAATCCACCATCGAGCCCACCGGAACGTCCCGGTCCATCGCAAACAGCACGCCGTTGGCCGAGATGTTTTCGGTCTCCGCCGAATACGCGCTGCCCTGACTGGTGACCGACGCCGAGAGATGCAGCGGAAAGCGCGGCGCACTCTGCATATCCTCGTAGTGCCCTGCTGCCGTCGCCTGCGCCTCGGTCATCGGTGCCTTGCCTTCTGCTGCCACGCTGAGGAGACCTTCCTTCCGGGAGCGCTCTTTCCGCTTTTCCGGATCTCGTCCAACTTCAAGGGCAGCGTACACCCACAAATGGGGCAAACAAAGTTACCGAAGTCATGGAACAAATGGGGCTTAACTGATTTTCTTTGAACGACTTAGAAGAGATTCCAGGAGCTGAAATCGAACCCAAAACAGCCTGTCGGAACCCGCTAATTCCCGGTCAAATCCGGGTCAATTCCAGCGATTGACGGACATAAAACGGAAGAAAAAAAGGAGCGAAAGAGGTTGCCGGAAATTGTACGAATCGCGACTGCGACGGGTTCTAGAACTTCGTCACTTCCGTAAAGTTGAAATCTCTCACCTTCATCGCCGGAACCACCATGTCCATCGACTCTTCTCCGCTCGCCCGCACGGGCACGCTCATGGCTTCCACATTCGACAGCATGTGAATCAGGCTCTCATTGAAGCGGAAATTTCGCACTCCACCCTGCACCCGTCCGTTCTCCACATAGAACGTACCGTCGCGCGTCATACCGGTCAGCATCTTTTCGAAGGGCTCGACCTCGCGGATGTACCACAGTCGCGTCACCAGCACACCGCGTTCGGTGGAAGCAATCATCTGCTCGACCGTCTGCGGATTGCTCACCGGGGCGAACACGATATTCTGCGGCATCTCCCCCATTTCGTTGGGTAGCGCGAAACCGTGACCAGTCGCCTCGATCGGCCCAACCCTATCTTTATATTCCGAACGTTTCATTCGCTCCGCAGTCGCCCGCGCGTAGACGACCCGTTTCACGATTCCGTTTTCGACCAGGGCCACTCGCTGACGGGGCACGCCCTCGCCATCAAACGGAGCACCGGTCTGCAGAGGATGCGCCACATCGTCCCAGATGGTGATGTCGTCGCCGAACAGCTTCGTCCCGATTCGTCCGGTCAGAAACGAGCGCTGGTCGAGAATCGCCATGCCGGCGTAATCCCAGAACATGAATCCAACAATGTCGAGCACGGCGGAGGCTTCCAGAATCACCGTGCACTTCCCTGCCGGAATCTCCCGCGGCCGCGCCGAATCGAGCGCTTTTCGCGCTGCGGTCTCAGCCAGCGCCAGCGGATCCAGATTCGTCACATCTGGTGAATTCGCTTTCTGCCAGCCGGAGGAATCACCTGCCAGCATGGTGATCGATATATCAGCCGAGGTCTGCCGATGCCAGTCGCTCAACCCGCGCGAGTTGAAAATCCCCTCCAAAGACTCCGCACTGGAGAAGACTCCCGCGGTCGTGAGCCCATGCTGTTGCGCCACGCCCACAATTTTCTTGACGCCCTCAGCCCGCAGTTCCGGAGTAATGCCAGCGGTCGCCTCGAAATGCCGGGAAGGCACAGCCCGTGTGGAGACCGGCGGTGTGGGGACGGGCGACTCGCCCGTCCAGGCCGCGCCAGCGCTGCCCGAGGCCTCGCGCGAATCCGGCATCGGCAAAAGGTCCGGATCAGCATGCTGCACCCTAGCCAGACTCTCCGCCGACCGCACCACTTGCCGCAAACTCTCATCATCAAACTTGTTGGTAAAAGCCCGCGCCGTCCGCCCCCCAAATGCAGCACGCACCGAGACCACATAATTCTCCTCGGCCACGTTCTGGTGAATCGTATTGTTGGCGAAACGAGTAAGCGCGAACCGCCCCCCCGAAAAAAGCACTTCGACCTCATCCGCAGTCGAAAGTTTCCGGATGCGGTCAAAGACGTCGCCGCCTTGTTCTCGAGTCAGCATTCCTTGGTTGACAGTCCTCTGTGTCCCCTGTGTCCTCTGTGGTGAACTAACTCTTAAACGCACTCCCCACCTTAATTCCCCGAAACCGCGAAGGCGCTGCGCCGTGCCCAGTGCCCATCACCTGCTGCGGCTGGCCTTTGCCGCAATTCGGCGTCCCCCACAATGTCCACTGGTCGCGCGAGCAAATCGCATCCAGTGAATTCCAGAATTCCGTGGTGATGCCGGAATACGAAGGATTCTTCACCATGCGCGCGCGCTTGCCATGCTTGATCTCCCATCCAATCTCGCAGCCAAACTGAAAGTTGTAGCGCTTGTCGTCAATCGACCACGAACGATTGGTCTGCATCAGAATTCCTTGATCGGTAGCCGCGATCAATTGCTCCAGGCTCAGGGGTTTCTCTCCCGGCAGCAAGCTGATGTTCGTCATGCGAATCATAGGCAGCCGGTTCCATCCTTCAGCCCGCATCGTCCCACCCGACCGGTTCTCGCCGATCGTGTGCGCCGTCTCCCGCGAACTGAGATATCCGGTGAAGAGCCCATTCGTAATGATCGGCGTACATTGCGCCGGGACTCCTTCGTCATCAAAGCCGAAAGTCCCCAGCCCCGGACCATGCTCCTGCCGCGCATCCGCAACCACATTCACCAGTTCGCTGCCGTAGCGCAACTTGCGCAGCTTGTCGATCGTCAGAAACGAGGTCCCCGCAAAATTCGCTTCCATCCCCAGCACACGGTCCAACTCAATCGGATGCCCCACCGATTCATGAATCTGCAGCCCCAACTGCGAACTGTCGAGAATGACGTCGAATGTCCCTTCGGGACATTGATCAGCCTGATGCAGCGCCACGGCCTCTTCCGCAATACGCCGCGCGTTCTCCACCAGCTTTAACTCGTCGATCAGTTCATATCCCTTGTTCTGCCACTGCCCGCCATACGAATTGGGATACGACCGCTTCTGAATCTCGTTTCCGGCAAACGCATACGCCGCATAGCCCGCCCCCGTCGAAAGCTTGGTCTGGTGAATGTCCGCGCCCTCCGACGAAACAAACCACTGCTCTTCGCGATTGAAGTTCAGGTTCGTTTCCGCCAGCGTGATCCCGGCCACCGAACGCAACTCCGCATCGACCTTCAGCAGCAATTCAATATTCTGTTCGACGGACACCGTGAACGGATCAATCTTGTACGGCGTACTCCACTCCGCAACTGCAGGTTTTTCCGGCGCCAGCCGCACATCCTCCTGCTTCACTCGCGCCGATGCTCGCGCGATCTCCACCGCTCTCGCCGCCGTCGCCTCGACCGCGCCACGTCCGAGTTCCGCCGAGGCCGCAAATCCCCAGGCTCCATCGGCCAGCGCTCGCACACTCATCCCCACCGATTCCGCATCCGACGCGCTGCCCACCTTCCCGTTCTTCGTCGTCAGGGAGCGACTGCGCTGCGCCACGATGCGCACGTCCGCATAGCTCGCTCCGCGCAGCGCGGCAATGTTCAAAGCCCAGTTGGCGACATGCTTCATGGAAGGATTTCAATCTAACACACCAACGTGTTCGCCGGTCTGCAGGCCCACAACATAAGCGGCAATCCCTGTTACTTGCCGCACGCTCTCCTGTGATGGCGGTCACTGTTCCGGCGGCTGCCCGGTCATCCAATAGGGACGACCAGCGCCATGACAGCGGATGAAACGTTGTCGAAGGAGCCTAGATATATGAGTCCTTTTATTTCAGGTGATCGTGCGAACAGCGCGACAGACACTTCTGAACAAGATGCGACCGAGAATTGCACCCAGCCTCCGGTCGATTCACAGTCCAGCAAAAAAGCCGACCTGGCCGGGCCCGGCATCGGCGACTACGCCGAACTAGAAAATATCCTGCCTGGCGACTACCACCCGCTTCTCAGTCCCAAAGACACTCAAAAAGCCATCTTTCATCTGAAGCGTTATATCGAAGACAATCTATGTAAGGAACTCGGCCTGATTATGGTTGAGGTCCCGCTCATCGTGGACGCGGAGAGCGGCGTCAACGACATGCTCGACCGCGACGGTTCCCGCACTCCGATTCAATTCCACATTTCCAACGACCGCGACAAACACCCCATCGACGCCCAAGTCGTACAAGCCGCCACCAAATGGAAAAGGATGGCCCTCAAGCAGTTCGAATGCCGTCCCGGCGAAGGCATTTGCACGGACATGCGCGCCGTGCGTAAAGACTATTTCCTCGATCACGACCACTCCGCCTACGTCGACCAGTGGGACTGGGAGCGCGTCATCACCCCTGAGCAGCGCAATCTGGAATTCCTCAAATCCATCGTGAAGAAGATTTGGAAAGTCCTGGTCGGCGCTGAGAAATTCGCGCTGGAAATGTTCCCCGACCTGCGCCGGCCGCGCTATCCCAGCCTGCCCGAAGAACTCACCTTCATTCATGCCGAAGAATTGCTCGCCATGTATCCCGACCTTCCCCGCAAACGCCGCGAGACCGTCATCCTGCAAAAATATCCCGCCATCTTTATTATTGGCATTGGCTGGCCTCTGAAAGACGGATTCCCGCACGAGAATCGCGCCGCCGATTACGACGACTGGATCACCGACACCAGCCAGCAGACGCATCGCGACACTCACGGACTGAATGGCGACATCCTGGTCTGGAACCAAGTGACGCAGCGCCGTCACGAACTCAGTTCGATGGGCATCCGCGTAAACGCCGAAACGCTGCGCAAACAACTCGAAATGTCGAACCTGCTCGACAATCTCAAGTACCCCTATCACCAGGGCATCATCAAGAACGAGTTGCCGCTCTCCATCGGCGGCGGCATCGGCCAATCCCGCACCTTGATGCTCCTGCTACGCAAAGCCCACCTCGGCGAAGTCAGCGTCACCGTCTGGCCCAAGGTGCTGAAAGAAATGTGCGCGAAGAAAAACATCGTCGTGCTGGAATAGTCGTGATCTTCGGCAGAAATGGAAAGGGGCGGCAGCCGCCGCCCTTTTCTTTGTGGAAGAGCGGCCCTTTAGGGCCGCGTTAGGGGTTTGATATTTTGTTGGGCTTCAGCCCCTGTGGTTTCTACCTTGCAGGTCTACGGCGTGGCGCGTGCCACATCCAAAGCCTTCCTCACCGCCAGCAATTCTTTCAACACCCCCCGCAGCTTGGTCGACTCCAGCGCATTCGCCCCATCCGACTTCGCTTCCTTCGGATTGTCGTGGACTTCCATGAACACTCCGTCCACACCGGCTGCCACCGCCGCGCGCGCCAACAGTGGAATGAACTCGGGCTGCCCGCCGCTCACCGCCGGACCACTCCCCTCGGACTGCGACGACGGCAACTGCACCGAATGCGTCGCATCGAACACCACCGGCGCAAATTTGCGCATGATGGCCAGCGACCGCATATCGACGACCAGATTGTTGTATCCGAAACTCGCGCCGCGCTCGGTCAGGAGCACCTGCGTGTTGCCCGCGTCGCGGCATTTCTCGACTGCGTGCCGCATATCCCAGGGCGAAACGAATTGCCCTTTCTTGATGTTTACCGGGCGCCCGCTCAGCGCGGCGGCGACCACCAGATCGGTCTGCCGGCTCAGGAATGCCGGAATCTGCAACACGTCCGCTACTTCCGATACTTTCCCCACGTCCGCCGTCTCGTGCACGTCGGTCAGCACCGGCAACTGCAGTTCGTTCTTGATCTTCTTCAGAATGCGCAGGCCTTCCTTCAGGCCGGGCCCGCGAAAGCTCCGGATCGACGTGCGATTCGCCTTGTCATAACTGGCTTTGAAAATGAAAGGGAAACTCAAGGCCTTCGTCACGCCCTTAATGATCTCCGCCATCCGCATGGCGTGCTCTTCGCTCTCAATGACGCACGGCCCGGCAATCAGAAACAGATCGCCCGATCCGATATGAATGTCACCGACTTGGAAAGAAGTGATCATTGCTTGCGCGGTCTGAAAAAACATTTCACCACAGAGTCACAGAGTCACAGAGAAAATCAAGAAGTGTATTTTTTCCGTGTCTCTGTGTCGCCGTGGTGAGAGCTCTTACCGCTGCGAAACTTTCTCCGGCCGGTGGAACATCTCCACCGCAGCCGTTTCTTTCTCCGCCCGCCGCTTCACTCCATATTCATACGCCGCGCCCACAAACGTGCTGAACAGCGGATGCGGCTCCAGCGGCTTCGACTTGAACTCAGGATGAAACTGGCAGCCGATGAAGTGCGGATGGTCGGGCAGTTCCACCATCTCCACGTATGTCCCGTCCGGCGTCGACCCTGAAATGCGCAAGCCCGCCGCCACCATCGGCTCTTCGTACTCGCGGTTGAACTCGTAGCGATGCCGGTGCCGTTCGCTGATCTCCAGCTTCCCGTAAATCTTGTGGGCCAGCGTGCCGGGCTCGATCTTGCACGGCCACGCTCCCAGCCGCATCGTCCCGCCCAACTCTTCCACACCGCGCAACTCGCGCAGCTTGTAGATCACGCGGTGTGGGGTCGCCGGATCGAACTCGCTCGAGTTCGCGTCCGCCAGTCCCACCACATTACGCGCAAATTCAATGCAAGCCGTCTGCATGCCGAGACAAATGCCGAAGTACGGAACTTTATTCTCGCGCGCATACCGGATGGCCAGCAGCATCCCTTCGATGCCCCGCTTGCCAAATCCTCCAGGCACCAGAATTCCGTCGTAGCCTTCCAGTTGCGCTTCGTAACCCTTGTCGCCGTCACCGGACTCCAGGCCCTCAGCCTCAATCCAGTTGATCTGCAATTTCAAATTGTGCGCCAGCGACCCGTGCACCAGCGCTTCCTTGAGCGATTTATACGAATCTTCGTACTCTACGTACTTGCCGACGATGCCGATCGTGACCGTATCTTTTGGGTTGTAGACGCGCTGGACAATGTCCTCCCACTTCGACAAATCGCGATCCCTCGCTTCCAGATGCAGATTCTTCAGCACCAGCGTGTCGACGCCTTCATTGGCAAACATCAGCGGCACTTCATAAATGGAATCCACATCTTTCGCCGTGATCACCGCCTCATCCGGCACGTTGCAGAACAACGCAATCTTCCCTTTGATTTCCTTCGACAGAAACCGGTCGGTGCGGCAGAGCAGAATATCCGGCTGAATTCCAATGCTCAGCAGTTCCTTTACCGAGTGCTGCGTTGGCTTGGTCTTCAATTCCTGTGCCGCCGCGATAAACGGCACCAGCGTGACATGCACAAACAAAGTATGTTCCCGCCCTAGTTCCTGGCGCATTTGCCGGATGGCTTCCATAAAGGGCAGCGACTCGATGTCGCCCACCGTGCCGCCAATCTCCACGATCGCGACGTCCACATCCTGCGCCACCTTTTTCATCGCGGCCTTGATCTCGTTGGTGACGTGCGGAATCACCTGCACGGTTTTGCCGAGGTAATCGCCGCGCCGCTCCTTGGCGATGATCTGCTCGTAGAGGCGTCCGGTCGTCCAGTTATTGTCACGGGAAAGTTTGGCGTGCGTGAAGCGCTCGTAGTGGCCCAGATCGAGATCGGTCTCGGCCCCGTCGTCGGTGACGAAAACCTCGCCGTGCTGAAACGGCGACATGGTCCCCGGATCCACGTTCAGATAGGGATCAAACTTCATCAGGTTGACCTTCATTCCCCGGCTCTCGAGCAGGCAACCGATGGAAGCCGCGGCCAAGCCCTTGCCGAGTGAAGACACAACTCCGCCCGTCACAAAGATGTACTTCGCTGGCATCTCTTCCTCGCTTTAAATTGTTTTTGAGAAATTGTGCAGGTGAGGTGCACGAGTAATTATGACAGAAGTATCTGTGGAAAGAAACGGAAGAATTGTGGCGACCCGGCTAATTATTTCGCGGGATGCAGCCGTTGCCGCAGGCTTTCCACGATCAGACCCGCCAGCGCGTAGGTAGCAGCATTCGCCAGCAGAACCCAGGAAAGACGAATCGGATAAGAAGCGCCGAGAATGGCGATTGGGCAAGTGACTCGAACAACAGCTATAAGCGGGTCGGCAAAGCTCAAGGCCGGAGGCGTGCTTGCGACGGCATACAGTGCCCAGCCGCCGGCTACCAGAAAGCCCACACCTGCCCAGATCGCAATGCGATACTTCGTGTTGCCGCCCCGCCTCATCCTTGCACGCAATCATCTCACAAGCGTTCGCGAGCACCTAAACAATTCAGAAAAGCCGGGTGCCCCATTTCTCGCGCGTCCTTGGCGCGAGAAGTGGGGATTCTATGGACTTCTAAACTTTTCCGGTTCGTCCGCTCGTTCTCTTCGCGTTGACTATCTGCGCGCACTCAGCGAGAATACCTAAGGCCCTCCGCAAGGGAGAGCCCGTAGTGTCCCCATCGTGGGCCTGTGGCGCAGCTGGGAGCGCGCTTCCATGGCATGGAAGAGGTCGTCGGTTCGATCCCGACCAGGTCCACCATATTTTCAAGTACTTACGGATACCCCCGTTTTCAGTTTGGTGTCATTTGGTGTCAAAACGCTCTGACTTCCTCTCAATTGAGAAGCGGTCAGCCGCTCGTTCACAACGGTTGGTTTCCGCTCACGCGCAGACTTTGATTTCTTCCTCAACTCCGAATTGATGGAATCGACCGTCGCCTGCACGCTCTTCGGAATCTCCTGCATATAAACGTCCGTCGTGGTTGCAGCGCGAGAGTGCCGGAGCACGCCTTGCACGTCCTTCACCGTACCTTTCTTTTGGCCGAGCGTCGCAATTGTGCGCCGTATGACCTGGAAGGTCAGCTTTGGGAGTTCCAGCTCTGCCGCGAGCTTGTGCAACACGCGCTTGCGATAGTTGCCGGTGTCCATAAAGTCGCCGTTCTTGTCCGGGAAAATGAACGCTTTCGGCGTTGGATCAGGACACTGCCGTTTCCATCGCAAGAGATCGGCCGCAAGACTCTTCGGGATATGAATAACCCCTAGACTCTTTCGGGTTTTGCCCCACGGGCGAATCTTGCCCATGTAGGCTGTTTCGCTCACGCTCATGGTGGATTCTACGAGGTTGAAGCAGTTCCATCTGAGCGCGAACAGTTCTGGTACCCGTAGAGACACCTTGGCGCGGCACACCCCGGTCACCACTGTTCCTGCTTGAAACTCCGTACCGTCAGCTCATTCCTTTCTCGCCCTTCGATCCCGGCTTGAGCGACGCGAACATGCTGGTGATGGCGAAAACCGGCGGCGGAAAGACCGTCATGGTGCAGCAGTTTCTTCTGATGGCCGCCAGAAGTAACCCGCTGATTTCGATCCTTGAGCGTGGTGATTCGTATCGGCCACTGGTTGAGTTGATGGGTGGACGGATGATCACCATGTCGCTCGATAGCGAACAAACGATCAACCCGTGGGACCTGCCCGAAGGCGACAAAGAGCCGAGCAAGGATCAAGTCGCTTTCCTGAAGAATCTGACGCGCCATATGCTCGGCGAGGGCGGAGCCGAAGACACGCAACTTCTTGACAACCTCATCACGGAGGCCATTTTTCGGACTTACAAGAGAGCGGCAATCCGTCCCTCGACTCCCATTCCAACATTCTCCGACCTTCGCGACGAACTCTCACAGTGGCGCGACGAGGAGAAGAACCAGCGCGTCATGGACGAAGCCCACCTGGCAGCGATCAAGCTGCGCAGCTGGACCGGCGAGAAGGGTGTGTATTCGAAGCTGTTCGACCGTCCCACAACGATCTCACTCGACAATCCCTGGCTGTTTTTCAACGTGGAGCAATTGAGCGACGACCGGCGACTGGAAACGGCAATGAGTCTTCTCATCGCCCACGCCACCGCGCAACGGGCAGCAGGCAAGGCCGGCAGAAGGAGCATCACGGTTCTTGATGAGTGCTGGTTCCTGCTTGATTCTCCGGTGCTGGCACCCGAAGTGGTCCAACTCTTTCGTACGGCGCGCAAGCGCAATGCGAGCGTCTGGGGAATGAGCCAAACCGCGGAAGATTTTGTCGGGACGGAATCGAGACCCAGGCCGCACGGGGCGGGCATCGTGAAGAACTCGACCACCAAGATCATCGGTCAGCAACCGGGAGACATGACCGCCCTGCGGGAACACTTGCACCTGAACGATACCGCTTTGAACCAGATCAAGCATTTCAGCGCTCCCATCAAGGGTAAGAGCGCCGACGCGCTCATCGTGATCGGGGAGAAAGCCGACACCACCCACACGATCCGCATGTCACCAACAACGGTCGACTACTGGATCATGACGACCTACGCGCGGGAATCCGACATTGGCCAATCACGCACTCGCACTGCTCGCACGATTGTTTCGCTACGGAACGATCTTTTCTCACGGAGGATTCGTCAGCCTGTCCTCGTTACCTAGCGTTCAGGCATTACGTGTTGATCCCAAGCATTGGCAACGGTTTCGCAACAGAGGGGGCTCTCCCAGAAACGCTTGAAACTACCGCCCGTTTCGGTAAAGCCTTTGCCTCAGCGGGATTAAGGATGGAGGGTCCCAATTCTGGTTTTGCCTTGGCAGCGGACGAAGTAAGGAGTATCATACAAGTAAGGATTTATTGGAAGGTAAGGACATTATGATGCTTCATTCTACGGTGACGAGTAAGGGACAAACGACCATTCCCGAGAAAATTCGAAAGGCTTTGAGAATTAAACCGGGCGACAAGTTGGAATACGAAGTGGAGGGAGACCGAGCTACGATTCGTGTGCATCCCGGCATTCGGTCGCTCAAGGGTGCGCTCGCCAGCAACAAGGGAAAGGGGATGTCTTTTGCTGAGATCCGAGAGGCCGCCGCCGAGGCTGTGCATCGTGAGGGTACCCGGTGAGCAACCAGAGACTTGTCGACACGAATCTGATTGTCCGCTATCTGGTGCAGGACCACGACAAACATGCACGAGCAGCCGGCAAGTTGTTCGATGCCTGCGATCGGGGCGATGTGGTTATCGTGGTGTTGCCGGTCGTTCTGGCAGAGTGTGTGTTTGTGCTTGAGTCTTTTTACCGGCACCCACGCGCGGCTATCGCCTCCGCACTCGGAGGCTTGATCTCCAGTCCCGGTGTCGAGATCGATGAGGTAACGGTCCACCTGGACGCTCTGAACCGCTATAAGGGAATGAAGGCTCATTTTGTCGACTGCCTGATCGCCGCCACCGCGGTGGCTAAGAACGTACCAGTCTCGACCTTTGATCAGGACTTTCGAAAGTTTGGCGACGTGCGCGTAGAAACTGAATAGTTGCGCGCGAATCGCTACTCCAGCCCGCGACCGCAAAAAGGACGAACACGTTTCGCCACTCTATACAGAACTTACCTGCGAAACGAAAGAACCTGCAAGGCAACCCGCAAAAGCGTTAAAGCGAGAGCTACTTTTTCAAAAGGGGTCATAAATAGACCTCCTGAGCCTGAATCAGGTAGTTCGTTTATTGGTTTTCATTGTCGAGATTTCCGCCTTCATCTCCTCTGATAGATCAAGCCTGAAACAGTCTCGACATTTCCTAAAAAGGATCGTGCGATGGAACAGACGCAACAGAACAATGGCGAACCACTGGAGCCACAACAAGCCGTGGCCAAGGCTGCCCTCTTGGCGGAGTGCGACAGATTAGCCGCTGTGGGAGTCACCTTCGTGGCGGTCCACTTTGACGGTTACGGCGATGACGGAACCACCGAAGAGGTGAAGTGCTATGACGGCGAGTCGTATGCGTGGGGCGAGCGCGAGCCTGTCAAGCATGATGGTTCACATCTGCAGGAACACTTCGAAGCTCTCGTACCGTTCGGGTATGAGAACGATTGCGGTGGTTTCGGAGATGTGGTCCTCGATGTGAGCGCACGCAAATTGACGGTCGAGCGCAACGATCGATTTGAAGATTACACGACGTCCACGTACGAGGTGTAGGTATGGCCCACCCACTCAAACACGCACAGAACAGCGCGAGGAAGTTCGGTGGGAAGCCGGATGACTATCTCCCCATCCACAACTGGTTTGATGAGTCGAAAGCATTCCTGGCAGACTTCCGTCACCGAGCCCTTCGCCACCATGCCGAGGGCATTTTTCTTGCCGAGAAGGTGTTTGGCGTGGCCATCGTGAACAGCGCTGGAACGCAAGTTCCCGTGCGCTATGTAGGAGAACAGCACGTCAAGGAAGACCTGGGTCGGATTCCCACAGCCCAGGATTGGCTCCTGCAGATTACCCCACAACGATGGATGTACGGCCAGCATGTGGACGAAGAAACGTCAGCAACCAGGGAGGCCCCGTTATGAGCGCCGCAAATGGTCATGCACACGAGAATGGTGGGCCTATGACTGGTCCGCCGACTGCCTTAGAAGTACCTATCACTCCTCCGCACTCAGCGGAACGGGTTGCGGAACTGGTAGCGGCACTTGGAAGTGCCTTTTGATCCCGCGCAGATCGAATGGCGGGTGACCAACACAACTCAGAATCAGCAGCCTGTTCGCGGCCAGGTGATCCCGTATGCTGACCAGCGGGCCTACACCGATCGTCTCAACGCACTGCTCACTCCAGCCGGTTGGACACGCAGGTACACAGTCCATACCAGCGCAAACTTTGAGCGGGCCAAGGACAAAAGGATCGTAGCCAAAGTGCTCGTTACCTGCGAACTCACGATCTTTGGACTTGGTTCGCACTCAGCCACCGGGGAGGAATGGGCGGACAACGATAACGCTGGCACGGCGGCCGAGGCGCAGGCATTCAAGCGCGCCTGCTCTTGCTTTGGGCTCGGCCGTTATCTGTACCACTTCACAGGAGCATGGGTTGATCTCGACGAGCGAAAGCGACCGAAGAACATTCCGCGGCTGTTTGGCTGGGCAACTCCGCAGGGCTGGCGCGAAGGATTGAGACCCGGCCAGGAAACGAAAAGCGCGTCGTCCAACCCGAAGCCCGCGCCAGATGGGAGAGATGTAAGTGCGGAGGATGCAAACGCGCTCGTCCGTCAGATTCTGGAGATGGCAGAACCGCTAGGCTGGCGCCTGTATCGCGGGCTATTGAGGACCGGGGCAAGAGTCTGGAATCCAACCGAGATTCGCGACGCGAATGTTCTGCGCAAGGTATTGGCGCAAATGCAGTCAGCGGAACGTGGCCTGCGGCGACTGGAGGCTGCTTTGAACAAAGTTGGACCCGAAGCTCTAGTTCCGATTCTCCGCTCCTTGCGACTCAATTCGCTCGCCCAAGTGAACAATCTGGAGACTCTCAAGAGAGTCGTGCACGAATTGGAAAGAGCGGCTGAAAGCACCCACTGAACGTAATTCCGCGGCCTCGGTCGCGGACACCGCAACTTCTGTCTGTCAATGATAAAGAGCCATCCTTGTAATACGAAGTACCGGGGATACAGGGTGTTCCTTAATATAACAATATTATGTTATATTAGGGATGGAGCGAAGTAAGGATCACTATGGTCGGGAACCTATTGAAAGAGGCGCGATTAGGGAAGCAGTGGACTCAAGAGCAAGCTGCCCTGGCGCTTGATGTCACCCAAGCCTACTTGTCGATGATGGAGAAGGGGCACCGTCCCCTGTCGGAACGATTCGTGCACAAGGCTCTCAAGGTGCTGAATCTACCGGCTACAGCGTTGCCGTTACGATCCGAGGAAGTGGCAATGCCCGTGTCTTCGCACAAGCGGGATTTCAGCGCGGAACTCGGGGCGCTCGGTTATCCCGGATTCTCCTATCTTCGAAGTAGGAGACGACGGAACCCCGCGGGGGTCTTGCTGGAGGCGCTGAACGAACCAAACCTTGACGCCCGTGTTGCTGAGGGCTTGCCATGGTTGGCTATGACCTACGTTGATATGGACTGGGATTGGCTGGTTCGCAATGCCAAGGTCCATAACCGGCAAAACCGATTGGGATTTGCTGTCTCTCTGGCGAGTGAAGTGTCAGTGGGGAGGAAGGAGAGCGAGCGGGCTAGAAAGCTTCGGTCGTGTTTGGAGGTTCTGGAAAGAGCCCGGCTTGCGCGCGAAGATACCTTCTGCCACGACTCGATGACTCAAGCTGAGAGAGCATGGCTGCGAGAGCATCGCTCGGCCTCTGCGGCCCACTGGAATCTCCTGACCGACATGAAGGGAGAACACCTTGCCTACGCATCCGAATGAAAGCATTCCGGAACCATGGCTCTCGTTCTTGGGCGAATTGGATTCGGCGGTGCACGAGGAAGTTCGGCTGGATTGCATGGGAGGGTTCGTCGTCACTACGGTGTACGGATTTTCACGGCCAACGGGAGACCTGGACGTTCTGGAAATCGCTCCGCGGGATGCTGGCCGGGCCATGCTAGAACTCGGTATGCGGGGTGGTTTGCTACACAAGAAATACAAGATCTATCTCGACCACGTTGGCGTCGCGCATGTACCCGAAGACTACGAAGATCGGCTCACGGAGATATTTCCGGGAACCTTCCAACATCTTCGGCTCTTAGCCCTCGATCCCTACGACCTTGCCTTGTCGAAGCTGGAACGCAACATCCAACGTGACCGAGACGATGTGCTGCATCTTGCGCGAACCGTCCCGCTTGAACTGGAAGTTCTTAAAGATCGATATCAGAAGGAACTGCGCTGGCAGCTGGGCAATCCAGAGCGCGAAGACCTTACGCTCCAACTGTGGATCGATGCCATCAAAGAGGAACGGTCAAAGCAATAACTAGCCCCATACGAACCGCTGCGATGTCCTAGCAATCGGAAAGGCTCCCCGGCACACTCTCTTTCTTTCCCCTCCTCAACGCGTCTCGAAAGTCCCTGCTCGTTTATTTCTCTCCAAATTCCAAATCCGGGAGGTGCGTGTGACTCCGTGCATCTCGGCCGTCCAACACCTGCGCAGACTTCGAGGCGGAGCGCAATCCCATCTGCTGCGGGCATCCGATGGCGCGTTCTACGTAACCAAATTCCAGAACAATCCTCAACACATCCGAGTGCTTGCGAACGAAATGCTGGCTACGAGGCTAGGCCTGGCACTGGGCCTGCCAATGCCAACGGTAGAAGCGATTGAAGTATGTGACTGGCTGATTGACCACACAGAGGATCTACGAATCGACTTGGCCGGCAGAAGAATTCCTTGTCGGAGTGGCAGACAACTGGGATCGCGATACCGCGATTCTCAGACTGCTGGCCTAACGCTCGATTACTTGCCTGACCCTCTGCTCGAGAAAGTGCTCAATATCGCCGACTTTGCGCGAGTTCTCGTGCTCGACAAGTGGACGTGCAACAGCGATGGGCGGCAGGCAATCTTCTGGCACGAAAAGGCCCGAAGCGAGCGATACACCGCAACGTTCATTGACCAAGGATATTGCTTCAATGCCGGCGAATGGACTTTCCCCGACTTCCCGCTAAGGGGAGTGTATGCCAATAATTGCGTTTACCAGGGCGTGCGAGCTTGGGACGCATTCGAGCCGGCCTTGAGCCGGGCAGAGCGGATGGATGCGAACCAGATCTGGCAGCTTGCCGCCGATATTCCCGAGGAGTGGTACGAATGGGACAAGGACGGCCTGAATCGGTTGGTAGAAGCGCTCTATGCTCGGCGTCCCATGATTCGCAAACTCATCAGCGGCTTTCGCAATTCCAGTCGGAATCCATTCCCGAACTGGCCGGAAAGTGTTGGATCCTGACCTCCGTCATCTTCACTCTTTTCCGTCCTTATTCTTTTCCCTCCTTCCCACAATCACGACATTCGGCAGGTGAACAATGAGGCCCCATGGAAAAACGAAATTGGGATTCTACCCACTGCCCGTCGCGGAAGCCGAGCGCCTTCGAAATTGCCTCGCCTTCCCCCTGGAGTTTTCTGCGCTCGATCCGTGCGTAGGAGATGGCGTGGCTTTTGCGCATTTGCTCGAAGGAACGCAGGCCCGACGCTACGGGATTGAAATTGACTCCCACCGAGCCGAGCAGGCAGCCAGCCTGGGCATCGATACTCTGCACGCAAACACCTCAGATGTGCGGTGTCCGGCAGAAACGTTATCCCTCCTCTACCTGAATCCTCCGTATGACTTTGAGACCGGCCAGACGAATAACCAAAGACTAGAGTTGGTGTTTCTGCAGCACACCTATCGCTGGCTGAAGCCCGGCGGCGTTCTTGTGTTCGTCATTCCGCAGCCACAATTGAGACCGTGCGCGAAGATGTTGAGCGAACACTTTACCGATCTCGTCGTGTACAGATTGACCGAACCCGCCAGCGTCCAGTACCAGCAAGTTGCAGTGTTGGGTGTCCGGCGCAAGCGACACCAGCACATCCAAGACTCCGCGCTACTGGAAGGCGTGCGCTGGCTGGAAATGCTGGCGACTAAAGCCGATCTTGAGGCCCTGGGCGATCCGCCTACGAACCGCTACGAGATTCCCAACTCAGGCCCCGTAGTTCTCAGTAATGCGGGCATTCCATTGGATGCGGTGGAAGACCTGCTGCCAGAGTCATCGGCCTACCGCCAGGCCAGCCGCGTGCTTCTCCCCAAACAACGGGACGTTCGAGGCCGGCCGCTCACGCCGCTGCATGGTGGGCATGTCGGGTTGCTGTGTACCGCTGGAATGCTCAACGGCGTGTTCGGCGAAGGAAAAGATCGTCACATCGCCCACTGGCGGTCGGTGAAGTTCACCGATCATTGGGAAGAGCAGGAGGAAGACGGCACCAAGATCCTGCATGACCGGGAGAGGTTTTCCCACGAACTCACGCTGGTCTTCGCCGACGGCGAGACTCAGATTCTCACTCACGAAAAGAAGGACTCGCCGTGAAAAACGCACACCTTCGCTTCGGTTGGCTCACCTACGTAAAGACCACAGAGAAAGCCGTGACAAATATCAGGCTGCGCCTGGACCGCTTCATCGGCGAGGTATTGCCTGACCCTCCGCGACAGGCCAAGGCCCACTTGATCTCTGTCATCGGAGGCGACACACAGATTGCGGCCGTTTCTGCGGCTATTTCCATGGGAGAGCGTTTCATGGTGGAAGGCCCCGGCGTGCCGCCGATTCGCGTTTGCCTGGAACGCAACCCGCAGTGCTACAAAGGGTCGCTGCAACTTGCCGGTCGCAAGAAGCCTCTCCGACATCTCATTGGAGTTTCCGAGGAGTTTGCCGCTAGTGGCACGCTAGCGGGAACGGATCGAACCCTCTTAGCGGACTCGGGAGCGTCCTTTGTGTGGTCGTCACTGGCGCAGATTCACGGCATCCCAGGAATTCCAGATTGGGCCGAGTGGTTTCTGCGGCAACTCGAAAAACGCAAAGCGGTCGTTCCGATGCTGGGGCTTGGATGTAATCCTGTCCTTGTCAAAGGGAACAAAGAGCAATTTCTTTCCTGGCTCGGTGATGGCTTGTGGGGTGGCGACATTCGCTTTCCCGAATATAGCGGTTCAATCCACTGGCCGAGCCTGGAACTGAAGCAGATCGTTCTGCCTGCCGAAAGCTGAACTCCTAACCTTCCTGTTTTCGAGCGTTGACCCTACCGAGATTCTTCCTGCAGCGTCTGAGGATTTCCATGCCCGAGCTTGCCACCATCTACGACTACATGCGTGCCCACGCCACCATGCTGGGAGAACGGATCCTTCAGGAATACCCAGCTTTGCATCCGTTCGATGCCCCGATCTCCCCTCGAATCGACAGACTTCTGCGACGACCGTTTCCAGCGCAGACGATTGCCCTCATGGGCGTTGTGAAACGCTGGGAGCGGGCGAGGACCGCCATGGTCGTCGCCGAATGCGGAACCGGCAAAACCCTGATTTCGCTGGGAGCGATTCACGTTCATAGCGACGGGCACCCATTTAACGCTCTGGCAATGGTTCCTCCGCACCTGGTCGAGAAGTGGGCGCGTGAAGCATTCCTGACGATCCCGGGAATTCGCGTGTTCCTGATCGATGACTTGCGGAACGGCGGTAACGGGAACACTCCGCACGGCGTCAATGAAGTGCGGCTGAAGCAGGGCCGGGTCGTGCGTGAAGGCTTGCACACCACGCTCAGCGAC
Source organism: uncultured Acidobacteriota bacterium (assembly GCA_963800405.1). Taxonomy (GTDB): domain Bacteria; phylum Acidobacteriota; class Terriglobia; order Terriglobales; family Acidobacteriaceae; genus Sulfotelmatobacter. The sequence continues at coordinate 87,110 of CAWDBW010000039.1, read as the reverse complement.
ATGCGACTGCGGAAACAGTCTGCGAGTTCCCGCGACCGGTGGATGTCCTTATGCGCGCGACCGGCGCTGTTCATCGTCGGGCGCGAGCGCGCCAAGCTGGGGTACTTTTGGCGCCACGCTTACGTTATCCCTCGTTCGGGCCCTTATCTGGGCTGCGTGGTCAATGCAGATACCGGCAAACCTGTGATGGTGGATGACGGCCGGCTGACCGTTGCCGACTTCGAGAAGTTCAAGATTGCCGAGACCATTGAGTCCTGTGGGGAGAGGTCGTGCCGCCGGGTGCACAGTGCGATGTGGCAGGCCGATCCGGAGAAGATCCGCCGCATGGCCCCGGTCGAATTCATCGGGCGCTACATGCCGGGCTGGTTTGACTATGCCATTTGCGACGAGATCCACCAGCTTGCGGGCGACACGGCGCAAGGCAATGCCCTGGGCACGCTGGCCTCGTGTACCGACCGAATCGTTGGCTTGACCGGCACGCTGCTTGGCGGCTATGCCGACGACCTGTTCAACACTCTGTTCCGTCTCGAAGCGAGAAGGATGAAGGAGCACGGCTACGAATGGGGCACTACAGGACGCAGTTCCTTCATTCAGGATTACGGCGTTCTGGAGACCATCACCAAGGTGGAACCCGCGAACAACGCCTGTTCCAAGGCGAAGACCACGAGCACGGTGCGCCGCAAGCCGGGAGCGTCGCCTCTTTTATTTGGCGAATTTCTGATGCAGCTCTGCGCCTTTGTGTTCCTGGAGGACATTTCCGGAGAACTCCCGCCCTACGAGGAAACCTACCTGAGCGTTCCGATGGATGCTCCTATGCGCGAGGCGTACTCCGAACTGGAAGATGAGATTCGGAAAGCGCTGAAGGCGCACCGAGGCAACCGGTCGGTGCTGAGCACCATGCTCAACACCCTCCTGGTGTACCCCGATCACCCCTACGGGATTGGAACCCTGTACGGCACCGAGTTCGATCCTGAGCTCAAGCGCAAAGTGCGATTTGTCATCGCAGAACCTCGTGACCTTCCCGAAGAATGCGTCTATTCCAAGGAACGCAGATTAGTCGAAGAAATCAAGAAGGAGCTGGCAGAGGGGCGCCGCTGCCAGGTCTTCGCCGTCTACACCCAGAAGCATGACGTCACCGCACGAATTCAACGAATCCTGAATGACGAGGGAATCCGCACGGCAGTCCTGCGTGCCAGCGTAGACACATCCAAGCGGGAAGCCTGGTACGAGAGACAAATCAAGGATGGAGTGCAGGTTGTCATCTGCCATCCCAAGCTGGTCGAAACCGGATTGGATTTGCTGGACTTTCCGACCATCCTGTTCTACGAGTCAGGATATTCGCTGCATACCCTGCGGCAAGCCAGCCGCCGGTCGTGGCGGATCGGACAGCGACGTCCCGTGCGAGTGAAGTTTCTCTGCTACGAAGGGACGATGCAGACCTCCTGTCTGCGCCTGATGGGGAAGAAGCTCCTCGTGGCTCTCACCATGGAGGGCAAGTTCGCCGGCGAAGGACTGCAGAGCATCGATGAAGACGATGACATGCTCTCGGCGATGGCGCGGGAATTGGTCGAGAGGAACGGTATTGGTGAAACCGCCGACTCCGTTTGGAAAGCCCTCAACACAGAACATCAGAAGCTGTTCCCAACCACTGCGCGTTGCGACGATGGCGGCTCATCCGTCGAATTGCCAGGTGTTCTTCTGGAGACTGAGTCTGACCCCGCGAGCCTTCTGGAGGGAGTCATGGGTCATGCGCCCCTCGTGGTCATTCGGACAGCGACCGCAATTCTTGTCAGCGAAGCGGCGGCGCGTGCGGGTAGCTGTCCCGGAACAGCCGTCATTATTCGGCTTCAGTTGACCAGAGAAATGTTCGAAGTCAGGTGCACCGCAGTCCTCGCCGCTCGTGACGGAAATCCCCTCTGCAGAATCGCCCAACCCTTGCCAGTAATTCGGCAGTATTCGCACCTGTCGCCGTTTCTCGCAGCTCAAAAAGTTTGTTCCAAATCGACGTTTCAAATCAACAAGGAGGAAGAAGTATGTCAGAAACTAGTACGCTCATCGGTTATAGCGGCCGGACCATTGGCCGCGAAGAACTAACGCTGGTGCCGACACCAGCAGCAACGGAAACGCACCGGCCGATCCCGCATCACGAAATCGTGCAAGCGCTGATCGAGACGCTGGGCTTTCGCCACATCGGAGTGGTTCACGACGAATACGCGGTATCGCCGGACGGCATGAAGGCCTTCGGCGTTCTCGATCTCGCAACCGAAATGGAAGGATGCCGCTTCTCCATCGGGCTGCGCAACTCCCACGACAAGAGCATGCGCCTGGCGATGACCTGCGGCTATCGCGTGTTCGTGTGCTCAAACATGGCGTTCGCAGGGGACTTCACGCCCGTGCTCGCCAAACACTCGAAGTCGTTTTCGCTGATCGACTGCATCTCGGTTGGCGTGGATCGCATGCAGCGGAACTTCGAGCCCATGCGCAAGCAGGTGGAAGCCTGGCAGAGAAGTGAATTGACTGACGTCACCGCCAAGGTGGTCATCTACGAGGCATTCGTCGAGGGCAGACTGGAAGCCCCAAAGCACCTCGCCCGCAGCGTGCATGACCTCTACTTCGAGCCGAAGTACGAGGAATTCCGCCCGCGAACCATCTGGAGTCTCTCCAATGCGTTCACGTCGGCACTCAAGGAACTGGATCCCATCCCGCAGTTCCGGGCGACGGCCAAGCTGGGCGAATTCCTGGAAGCCCGGTTCTCGCAGTCGTTCTAGCCCGCGAGGGCGGTGTCCATCGCCCCTTTTTCCAAGAAGAAGTAACTCACTTCTGCCTTACACGGCCCATGCGGGCGACGCTCGTCCGCATGGGGCGAAGAGAGGAGTCATTGTCATGCTTCCATTGTTTCCACTTGGACAAATTGTGGCCACTCCCGGCGCGCTAGCGGCGCTGGAAAGAGCGCAGCAGCCGCCTACATGTTTCCTGGCCCGTCATGCAAGCGGGGACTGGGGCGAACTGGAGCCAACCGATGTCGGCAGAGAATCAGTACAGCCTTGACTCATGGGTTTCGATTGCTGAGCAGCTACCAGACGAATGCTGGCGAGAAGCTATGGATCATCACCGAAGCTGACCGGTCCGCAACCACGCTGCTTTTGCCGGAGGAGTATTGACGAGTTGCACCGAGGATACCTTACGCCAAGTTTGCACTGGTGCGGCCGGCTGAAACGCACCGGCCGTAACCCGGTCTCCCCGAATGGGACGCGGAGGTTCAAATCCTCCCCTGTGTACCAGAGTGCCAGCGTGTGCGAATTGGAACAGGCTGTCTTAGAACAGGTGTTTGAAAGTTCGAATCTCTCCGCTGGCACCACACTTCTTTACAAATACGGAGCTTCGGGGGATGTGATCCCTCACTTGTGCTCGACATTTCGCCACAGGACTCCAACCATCTGACGTGTTTGTTGCAGCAGTGCGTGGGACTCAAATTCTGCTAAGGCAAGCCCCCCGATCGTTAGCTGTCGGGTCTTTTCGAAGAAGTCCACTAGTCCCCACGTGACCGTTACATCCCGATCATAAAAGCGAACTTGCGACTTGTTGGGAACGATTTCCGGCAATCCGTGCGCCAACGCGTTCCGCACGTGGCGGTCTACGATTCCAGCAATGACACGAAATTCTGAGTGGGACTCCATATAGTCCAGTAACGTCGCCAGCGCCTGTTTCTCCATATTCGGCCACGGCAACGGTTTTCCTTCCACGCATCGCGACAGATAAATCAAGAGCCGCATGCGTTGTTCGAAGAAAGAAGCTGACGCAGCATATTCCCTCGCCAAAGTCATAACCTGTCTGGTGGTAATGCGCTTAGGGCAATCCCGCTGGAATTGTCTGCTTAAGGTCTTCCAGGCCCAATGAATTGAGCATATTTCGCCCCATCGGAAGACTGGCTCCAGACAGTCAGATAATTATCTAATTCCGGCCACGCCACATTGTTCACCACTGTGGCGGCAAACGCTATCAATGCTTCGCGAATTGGGCCATATGTGCGACTGTTGGCGAAGTGGGGGTTCGGAATCGTAACGCGCGCAGTAACATCGAGGTGATATGCAAAAGCATCTTTATCGTCCGGAATTCTCCTACCGCCCACTCTGTATTGTTCGCGCAGTAGCCCTTCCAAGAGCGCATAGGTAGACTGTGCCGGGTCCAATTGTCCCCGTAGGGTTCCCAACCCGAGCAGATACGGCCGCGCCACAACGAGAAAGTCGTGGAGTTGGCGCCCTAAACGGAGCTTGTCTTTTTTGCTCAGTCTCATGGAGCGCCTCCCCGAGATCCACGACATGTAATTCACGACAGGCGGAAACAATTTTGGAAGGAGCTCTTCAATCTCCTTGAGACTTGCGTAAGGCTTTGGTGGTTCTAGATCGTCGAATTGTTGGTCCATTTGCAATGCGTTCATCCCTCCGAAGCGATTCTGGGTCGGATAAGCATAACGGCAAACAACAACCCTTATATCCCCGACCCCTTCGATTTACCCCTTCACGCAGACGACCTGGCGCAACGTGTGGACGACGTCGACCAGATCGCGCTGCGATTCCATCACCGCGTCGATGGACTTGTACGCCATCGGCGTTTCGTCGATGACATCCGCGTCCTTACGGCACTCGACGCCCGCCGTTGCTTTGGCATGGTCGTCGAGCGTAAAGCGGCGCTTCGCTTCCGTACGCGACATAGCGCGTCCGGCTCCATGGCTACAGCTCATGAAACTTTCAGGATTGCCTTTGCCGCGCACGATGTACGAACGCGCCCCCATGCTGCCGGGAATAATTCCCATGTCGCCTTCACGCGCGCGGACTGCTCCCTTACGCGTGACCAGCACGTTCTCGCCATAGTGGTGCTCCCAGGTCACATAGTTGTGATGGCAGCTCACGACTTCCACATTGGCTTCGAACGCCGGGACTTCTCCCGAGCCCAGCACCGCCGCGATCAGATTGCGCATCATCAGTTCGCGGTTGGCCAGTGCATAGTCCTGCGCCCAGTGCACGGCGCGGACGTAGTCCTCGAAATGCTCTGTTCCCTGCGGCAGGTACGCGAGATCCTTGTCCGGCAGGTTGATCATCCACTGGCGCATGTCGTTCTTAGCCAGCTCGATGAAAAATGTGCCGACGCGATTGCCCACTCCACGCGATCCCGAGTGCAGCAGGAACCAGACGTTCTCGCTTTCATCGAGGCAGACTTCGATGAAGTGGTTCCCTGTGCCAAGCGTCCCCAGGTGATTCATTCGCTGCACATGGTTCAGCTTGGGATACTTATCGATGATCGACTGGTAGGCGGGCTCCATCTTCGCCCACGCTTCCAAGTGATGCGCCGGAGCGTCCGACCACGCACCCCGCTGCTTCCATCCCAATTGGTGCGACGCTCGCGCGCCTCGAAGCCGAGCATGATCTTCTGCCGGTCGCTTTTTATACGGTCCTCACCACCAATTTGTACAAGTGGATGCGCGTGTACGACCACTTGGACGGCCAGGAGCACGCCGAGATGTGGATGGAGGATCTGAACGACGAAGAATCGGAAGCTTCGGTCTATCGCAAAGTCGACTTGGAAATTCCAGCTTGTATCAAGAGACACGCTAAGACGCTCAAGTACGGGAGAGCCCGGAACTTGCTGCAGGAAATCACGCCCCACACAAGCGCGGCTCGCGAACTAGTCCGCCGCTTACTTGAAATGGATGCTCATGGCCAAGGGCACGAACACGCATGGCCCGGCCGACTCAATGAGGGGGACGTACCAGGCATCGACGAATGGCTCATGGATGCCGAGAATTCCCGGCCCGGATGTGTGATCACCTGGTACGAGAATGATGCGATCAACGCCTGCTTTGACGAAGAAGCGCAGCACATGGGTGAGAACGGTCCTTGCCAGCCGAATGTTGCGCTTCCTATCCACCTGGACAAGCCGAGCAAAGAGCTGGATGAAGAAGTGCGGCGCGTCTGCGATCACGCCGGAGCGATGCTTCGCTCGTTGGCCTCCGCTGCCAAGATCGTCGAAATCATCAGGGACGTCTACGATGAATATCTCCGTGAACATCGGATCGAGTCAGGACTTCCGGTTGAGCCGGGCGCTGCTGGTGTACGGGAAGAGTAGCTATCAGGGCTACCCGTATCGCCATCCTTTTGTAACTCTCCATGAAGTGACGCATGACGGGGACGTGGCGCGGCTGGCGGAAGGCCAGTTGATGACGCCGCAGATGCTGATCGACGTGATGGCCGGCTTGGGAAGATCGGTTCCAGCCGAGATCTTGCCGGCGCATGTGCTGGTGCGCACGGCGGAAATGATTGTGTGGTGGAGTTCCGCCCGCGAGGAGACCATGTTCTTTAGTGACCGCGGTGGCGATCCTGCCTCAAAGGGCATGAATGGCAAGCTCTATCCACACCCGCCCTTGCTATTCAAAGCGTGCGGATCTCATCTGTGGGTCCGTGCGCTTGGCAAGGACGAACGGCCGAAGGCGGAAACCAAGCTGTGCATGGCCCCGTACTGGAACTGCTACGACAACGGCGTGTGTTGCACCGGGAGCATGAAGATTCCGCAGGAGAAATCGGTCACGGCGATTGACTTGTGGGAAGAATCGTTCTTCCAAAGCGAATTCACGCACGCCTCCGGCGTGCGCAAACACATTCATTTTCGCGACGGCTTCCTGGCGATGTGGCGATCGCTCGCGGGACAAAAAGCGTTTCCGGCGAAGTACCTGGTGAAGCTGCCGCAAACGCTCGGGGAGTTCGTGAGGAACGATGACCACAGCTATCGAAACGAGAATCGTCACGAAGACTGAACACCAGATTCCTGGTGCACTGCTGCAGAAGAAGGTTCAGATCACTGTGGTTGGCTGTGGCGGGACGGGAAGCGCCATTGCCGCCGGATTGCCGTATCTGCACCAGGCCATGGTTGGTTTAGGGCATCCGTACGGGCTGGACGTGATCCTGGTCGACGGGGACCGCATTTCGCGCACCAACTGCGTCCGCCAACCGTTCAGTGAGAGCGAAATCGGACTGCACAAGGCGACAGTACTCGCCACCCGGATCAATCTGTTTTGGGGCCTGGGATGGAAAGGAGTGCCGCACTTCGTTGATGAAAGTTGGGGGCACGAGACCGACATTCTGATCGGCTGCGTGGATTCTCGCGCTGCTCGCAATGCGATGACCCGCACGCCAACTTACTGGAACTGCCACTATTGGCTCGATCTGGGCAACAACGCCGATAGCGGGCAGTTCGTGCTCGGCCAGCCTGAAAACCAGAGAAACAAAGCGCGAGATTTGCGCTTGCCGACGGCTCCCGAACTCTTCCCTGAGCTCATTAACCCGAAACTCGACAAGAAGGACAGACTTCCACCGTGCAGCGCGCTGGAGGCGTTGGAGAGGCAGGAGCCGTTCGTGAACCAAACACTCGCCTACCAGGCGTTGGCAATGTTGGCGCGGCTATTCCGATATGGGCGGCTCTCGTACCACGGTGGATTCGTGAATCTGCGCACGGGTCGCACGACCGCGCTCCCGGTTGATCCGGTTGTCTGGGAACGCATGGTGGGAGGGGGACTGAGCCATGCTCGTTCGAAAGCCTCTTTGAGGTTGACATCTCCTTTACTATCTTAAGCATGCGGGAGCTGGCATTTGAGACCCATTTTGCAAATGTACCGTCGATCCCTGAATCATTGGACCGCCTTAGCAAAATATGTCAATATATGACTTGACATCAGAATAAATATTGTATATGTATAGATAGTCATGTTTCGACAAGCGACTATTTATACATGTTCATCCAGCTCCATCCCTAGCTCCATCGTCAGCGGTGACTAGCCATGCGCGATGAATTCCGCAATCTTCGCTTAAAGCAACTGGATCGCACGCTGAAGCCATTTCGTGCGGCCGCAAGAAACCCGCGCCCGCAGAAGGGCTGGCTTCGTGCCATCCGAGAAGCGGCAGGAATTTCTGCCAGTGAAGTTGCGCGTACGCTGAAGACCAGCCGCCAGCTTCCGGTCCAACTGGAAAAAGCCGAAGCCGAGGACCGCATCACCTTAAAAAGTCTGAGAGCAGCCGCGAATGCGCTTGGATGTGAGTTGGTGTATGCGCTGGTGCCAAGAGCGAACACGCTCCACGAACTGGTCGAAGAGCGGGCGCGCGTCCAGGCCAAGAAACATGTCCTGGGCGTCGAACACTCGATGGCGCTCGAAAATCAGGCTGTTGGCCGGGTGGATGAAGCAGTGGAAGCGGAGACCAAGCGGCTGCTCAGAAAGCGCGGCGTCCGGTGAATCTGTTCGTCGAGGGAGAAGGCAATACCCCTCTGTCTGCCGATGAGCAGGCAGACCTCATTCCAAATCTGGCGACCAAGGAAGAGTTGAACGAGTGGGAACGCCAGAACATTCTTGAAGCGTACGCGTGGGCGCTTGCACCGGGCAGTCTCCGCCGCCGTGATCCTCTGGTCGAGTCCTACGTAAGAGATCTTCATCTACGCATGTTCGATCAGACCTGGCGGTGGGCCGGAGTGTATCGAACCACAGAGAAGAACATTGGTGTCCCGCACCATGAAATCCGCGAGAGCCTTGCCGCCCTGCTGGGCGATGCGCGGTATTGGGTGGAACACGGAACCTATCCTCCCGATGAACTGGCGGTCCGCTTTCATCACCGCTTGGTTTTGATCCATCCCTTTGCCAACGGCAACGGTCGCCACGCCCGTCTGATAGCGGACGTGCTTGCCCAAAGGCAAGGCCGGCCCGTTTTTGCCTGGGGCGGCGCCGATCTGGTGCACGCCGGTGACTTTCGGCGGCGCTATATTGATGCATTGCAGGCTGCCGATGCGGGCGATATTGCGCCCCTTCTCGTGTTCGCGCGCTCTTGAGAGCACCCCAGAAAAACAAGTTTGCACTCATTTCAGTCTCGAATTCGCCATCAACGCGGCTTCGTGAATTAAAGACCCTGACCACCAACGTTGTTTTCTGACAGACCCCTAGTCAAGCCGCCGCGCCGCCGGTTTATGGGAGAACAACAGAGACGAAAAGGAGGTTGAACCGTGAGCCGAAGTTTTCGGCCGGTCAAGGAAATTTGGAACGTGCACTCTTCGTGTTTCGTGGAACCCGAAGATCTGATCATTCTGCTTCATGAACTCGCCGCGAGAGTGGGGACGGCCAGCGACGAACACGAATATGGAGACAACAAAGCAGTCTGGATCGAAGATGGCACCAAAGTTCTGGACTACATGGAGGCGGACGAGCACTTCAATGCCGCCAGTTTCAAGGAGAGCTTGGAAGAGCAAGGCGTAGACATCAACAAGAATGACCTAAGCACTCTGATCGACAATATGCGGAGCCTGATAAAGCAGTGGCGGAATTCCATCGGAGAACACGGAGAACTGGTGTTCTACATCGACGCTTTTTGAGCCCAGCAAACGTGACGTGCTAATGATAAGCATGTCTGGGGTTCACCCCAATTAGTAGACTCCGGGAATCAGCCACGGCGTGCGGGCACAGTACGCGTCATACTCGCTGCCAAAGTGCACGCGGGCAGGATTGCAGGGTTATTGAATCCGCCCTTTTTGCCGCAAGTCTTTCAGCTCATCAAAGCAGGGAGCGCATTGTCGGATGTGGGCGAGCAGGGGGGCGAACTGAGCGTCCGCGGGCGGTTGCGCGAGTTTCAGCAGGACATCGCGCCCTGGACAGGCGATGCGCTGAGGATTGGGAAAGTCTTCATGCACCACCCTGTCAAATGCGTCAAGCAGTTCTTTTTCCGAATCCATTCTGCACACCCCAGTTGAGCACGGAGCCCAAGCCCAACTGCCATGTTGCCCTCAGCAGAATCCCACGATCCATGATCGGTGTCGATGAAAATCTTTGTGTGCATTCGCCTATCGTGCCGAACCGATGCGGCCGCGTATCCGAACTGGGCGGTGAGTATGACGGCGACCGCGCCCACTTAGTGTCTGTGCTGATGCCTCCAGATCAAACGAAAAATGCCCAATAACGCCGCGACATCCGGGTCAGCGTCCTCCTCGTTTCTTTAAGAGGAGCGCATCCAACCAACGCCACAATCGCACGATGCCAAAAAGTGCAATCCCCGGTGAGACACATTCCTTTTTCGAAGCCATATATAAGTAGGAGGGGATGTGGGGTCCGGCTTCCACAGTCTTTGCTGAACATGGGGGAATTGAATCAACCAGCCCGCCGTCGTACCTTCCGCTGGCCTGGGGCGGCGCGAGAGATGGTGAGGACATATGTGAGCACCAAATCATCCGAGATCTCGGGCCAAAATCGCCACAACACGCGAATGGCTTTGCAGGGGCTGATCACAAGAATTGGGGCAGTGTCGGGAAACCCGCGAGCAGCCTGCTGGAGGTTTGTGCGGCAGATGGGAATCACCTCGAAGCGAAGCTATAGGCCATGGACAAAAACCGAGCAACAGAAGTTACTTGACTTGATCGCATCACACTCTCTGCAGGAAGTTACGGTACTGCTCCGGCGCTCGCGGACCTCGGTGCAGGCCATGTTGCATCGGCTCGGGGCCAGCGCGCGCATGGGACAGGATTGGTTTACGAAACATAGTCTGGCTCGGGCTTTGCATGTTCGTGCAGAAGAAGTGCAAAGATGGATTGATCGGGGACTCTTGAACTGCCGGATCGTCGAGGCGAGTGGAGTTCATCGACAGGTCATTGACGCAGAAGCCTTTTGTGAGTTCTGCAAGGAACATAGCCGGGAGATTGTCGGACGAAGGTTGAACCCCGATCGACTGAGCTTTGTCCAGACATTCGTATTTCCTCCGAGCCATATGCAACTTCTGCCCGTGAGAGAGGCGAAGAAGGAGCGGGCAGCGTATACGGCACAGATGAGGAACGGAGCGGAATCAGAGACGGATGAGGACGACGATCTGGGCGCCACTGCGTAGGGTCGTCAGCTGTACCCGATCTGGACATGGAGATCCGTGAGTTTCCTGGTCATGGGCGGTGGACGTCAGAAGGCCACCTGATTCTCTCTATCTCACGCCAGAAACTGTTACGGATGGCCGCCGGCGATTTTCCCAATATTTGCGCAACGTACTTCCACTCGTATCCGGCAGCCCTGAGCATCAGAACGGTGCCATTCCTATCGCTGAGTTTTCGGACCATCCTCGCGAGTTCCAGACGCGCGTTCACCTGGGCGATCCAACCCTCGCCTAAGGGGCGGCTTGACAGTTCGCCGGACCCTCCCACCAATTCAAGGCGGTTTAACTTAGTCGCATAGCGCCGTAGCCGGCGGCAGAAGGCCACCATGAGAAGCGCATGCTTTTGTGACGATTCAGGAGCCCCAATGCGGTCGAGGTAACGCGACACCTGCGCAATCGTATTTTCCATGAGCTCGGCAGCGGGACCATGATCGTCAAGAAGAGCTTGCGTCCGCCGACATGCCTGTTTCCAGATCTCATGGCCGGCCAATCTCACATCCGCGCGAATCGGTCTTCCCGCCTGATCGGCCTCCCGGTCCCACCAAAGAAGCATTCTCCCCGCACGCGCCATACTGCACCCCCATCCTTGAGCAAAGGCTAAAGATCGAAGTTGGGAATCACATCCGGGCCAGGCGGAGGTGTTGAACTCACGAGATGAGAAATCTGGGGAATGTCCTCACGCGCCAGAGGCATTTGTCTATATCGCCGATCGTGTGCCCCTACAAAGGGGATCGGACCGGAAATAGGACGTCGGGAGAAAGACGGAGTCGGGATGGTCGGAAAACCGGACAAAATGGCTGCCCGGAGCGCCACGCAATTGCACTCTCGCGCCATTACGAGTTTCCGGGACCACCCCGAGCTTAGGCTGCAGATCGCGCGAGATTGGTAGAGCGCACTCCCAGCGGGATTACGGTCACGGCGCAAGTGCTGTTTCGTGGTCAGCCAAGTCCTGCCTTTGTTGAGGGTTGTGGCCGACGCACGCTCGAGTGCCTGACCTCCTCTCGGTTGGACTGGTTGAACTACCGGCTTCCGACCTACCCCACTTCTCTTGTGCACAGCGGCTTCTCGCAGAAAGGATGATCCCTATCGTGGCGTATTTCCGCGCAGAGGTGGTGAATTTTATTTTTGGTGGTCGGAATACTGGACAGAACGGAAACGAAGGCGACCCGACCAGCAATTCGGACCCTCGCAAGCCAACAGATTCTATCTTTCGGCCCTTTTGCTGTAGTGCGCACTCGCCCTAATTGCCAGCTTTGGGATCATGCGTCACGACGTCTTCCGAGACTGCGAGGATGCAGGTCTGTCCATCGAACTGGATCCGGTCGGCAGAGTAGGCTGTAAGTTTGACCACGCCGGCTTTGGTCCGAAGCCGGGTGATGACGTTCCGAATCGGACCTCCCCGCTGGAGCTGCGTCATCAATAATCTTCGGTCGGCAGGATCGTCCCAAATCCTCAGTTCGGACACGGTACGCCCCAGCAGCTCCTCCCGGCGATATCCATAGCGGCCTTCAAAGGCGGCATTCACTTCCAGAAAACGTCCCTCCTCGAGGGTCGTGATCGAGAACGCGATAGGACTCGAATGGAATATCTTCTGAAATTTCTCCTCCGAGACCCGGCGGCCGGCCTCTGACTTGTCGAGCGCTTGCTCGGTTTTTTGGAGGTCTGCTAATCGCTTTTCCAGTTCCGAACCGTATATCTCAGCGGTTGAATAAAGACGGGCGTTTTGAATGGCGACTGCCGCAGGTATAGCCAGCAACTCGGCGCGCCGGAGGTGGTCCTCGGTAAAGTGGTTCGGTTCCACGTGGCCGACGGAAAGGAAACCCAAGAACTCGTCGGAGGCAAGCAAGGGGACGCCAAGCCAGGAACGGAATTGCGCATGTCCCTTGAACGTCTGCCATCCCTGCTCCCGTTGCGTGTCCGCAATCAAGATATGCTTTCGTTCCGACCAGATGCGTTGAAAAAATGGGGATTCGTCCGCAACGAATGTCAGGGGCCTGCGAGGAGACTTCTTCCCGAGGTCGGGACACGATTTTTCTCCAAGCGCCAGCCAGTGGGGTCCACCTTCGGGGACGAGCACACGCGCGCAGGTGTATGGGACCAACTCGGCCAGAGAGCGGAGCAGTGCGTCGAGAACACAGTCCATGTGCAAGTCCTGTGTCAGTGCAAGTGTCGCCTTGCGCAACGCCTCCTCCTCCGCCCATGCCGAGTTCGCCCGGGCAAGATTCGCCGCAACCTGATCTTCCGCTTCCTTGAGCGAGGTGATGTCTAGCGTGGTTCCGCCCAGGCGGGTGATCTTTCCGCTGGCATCTTTCCGGGGAAAGCCGCGGACCCAAACCCAGCGAAGTTCACCACCTGGCCTGACGATACGAAATCTTTCGTCGAAGTATCCGGTCTGGGCCGCTTGTTCAATCTTTGCCAGCACGTGAGCTCGATCGTCCCGATGAATGACCTTCTCATACGAGGACGGTTCTTCGATCAGGGATTGGCAGGAGCGGCCAGTGATGGTTTCGTATGCCGGGTTGACGAAGGTGGCTTTCTTCGTCTCGGCGTCGATCACCCAGAAGATTTCCTGGATGTTGTCGGCCATCTGGTGGAATTCCTGCTCCCTGTCTTCAAAGACAGTCCTTGCCTGGCGTTCGGTCCTGTGCATCTGGCGGAAAACGCCGGCCAGCAAGAGGGCGAAGACAAACAAGGAACTGATCAATGAAATCAGCAGCGCCAGGGCTACTCGCGGCGACTGAAGGTTTGCAACCAGGACTGCGATAACCAGAACGGCCGAGGCTACAACGAGACTGATTGAGGCAATCTTCCACTCTCGTCTCTGGGCCCTCGCGCGACCCGGTTCAGAGCTGGGATGATCGGCTGGATCCACAGTGAGCACCCGCGTACTTGCCGGACTTACGACATGATACGCTGCCAAGAGCGAACGGCTGCGCAAAAGGGACCCGGTCCTAAGAACCGCTGCCCTTCGCGGCACCTCGTCGAGGCCGCCGGATCGCCCTGACCTTCCCGCTCTTTCCTCCTCCGCAGAAGAACTGATCACCGCCATCAGACTCAAGCCCGGAAACGTTGACCCCGGGCGGCATCACGACACTCTCAAGAACCTCGCCCGTTTGGGGGTCGATTCGCCTCAAATCACTGTCATCACCCTCCCAGGTGGCGTGCCACAACTCTCCATCAACCCAGGTCACACCTGTCACGAAGCGGTTGGACTCGATGGTCCGAAGAATCGCGCCTGTCTCGGGGTCGACTTGGTGGATCTTGCGGTTCCGGTACTGCCCGACCCAGAGCGAACCTTCGGCCCACGCGAGCCCCGAGTCGCCGCCACCGCCGGGCGCTGGGATCGTGGCGAGCACACGGCCGGTCCTCGGCTCGATCTTATGGATGCGATCCTCAGCGATCTGAAACAGGTGCTGTCCGTCGAATGCCGTTCCGGCATGCGCGGCGACATCAATCGAGCGCCGCATCTTCCCACTCGACGGATCGAAGGCGTTCAGCTTGTCTCCAGAAGCAAACCAGACCTGCCGACCGTCATAGGTGACCCCGTGCACGCGCTCGGTGCCCGGGAAGGGGCCGTACTCCCGGATGATTTCGGCGTTTGATCGATTCATGAATCCATCCTAGTCGCCGAGCAGTGGAGCCGGGAGTAACAAGATTGTCGTGAATCCCGGGACAGGCGGGGTGATCCATCGGCGGGCACGGGCTTGACCGAAGAACTGCACTTTGCCTGCGGCCGCGAGTTCGTCGAGCGTGCGCTGCACGGTGCGCTGGCTGGCGCCGAGGGCGATCGCCAGGGCCGAACTGGACCACGACTCACCGTCGGCAAGGAAGGCGAGGACCGCTCCATGCTCTTCTTCGACGGGGCGGGCTAACACGACGATTTCGCTCCGGCCGGGCGGCTTTAGGGCAAAGCCTCGCCGGGTCGCGGCGATTCCGGCCAGCGGGCGAAGCATCCTGCGCAGACGCCCGACTTCAACCCTCAGGCGAGCGCGATGGGATTCATCGACGAACCGTGCTCCGAACGCGCGGGCCAGAAGCACGTCTCGTGGCACGTCGCCCGGCCACGCTTCGCCTAGCGCGCGTGCGAGCGCGAACAATACCGGACGCGTTGTTAGCGAAACGACTGTGTCTCGTTTGCGCACGACATTGCGGCAGGCGTCGATGACAATCGTTTTCGATGAGAGGAGCGCTTCGACTTCTTCGAGCCGGACGAGACGCTCCTGACCCTGCGCGATTCGGCGCGCCGCCGGGGCTTTCAGGATGTGCCATGCGGTTTCGACTTCCGCTGACAGGGCCGGGATGCGTGCTTGGCGTGCGGATTGCTCGGCGCGCTCTAGTGCGGCACGCGCTTCTCTCGTTCGGAGGCGACGCATCGCAATTCCCGCAATGACGAGTTCGTGAGCTGTTCTCAATGCAGGCGGGAACGGTGCGGGGTCGAGATCAGCGAGCATACGCTCGACGTCGTCGAGATGGCCCATCAGGAGCAAACGCCGAAGCGCAAGATAGCGCGCGAATGCGGCGTTCAAGCGGTCGCCGTGCTGTTCGAGGGTGGCTCGCGCTGCGTCCAGCGCTTTGGGGGGCCAGCTTAGGTCGCGCGAGGCAAGTGCAACCTCTGCCTCGGCGACGACGCACCTCGCGCGGGCGATGGCTTCTTTCGCGGTGAATGCGCGCGCGGCACATCGCAAGAGTTCTTTCGCTCGAAGGAAATCGCCGAGTTGCGCCATCGCGATGCCGCGCAGAGCAAGCGCCGGTGCATCATTGCGTAGCGCGACTCGCTTCAAGGCCCCAAGAGGATCTCCCGCCGCGAGAGCGCGTGCTGCGGCCGTGATCAGTGAGTCCATCGGAATCCCGCCACACTTGTCACTCCCACCCCCTCAATGTTCCGCGCTAAATATAGCGCATGGCCACGAACGAAACGGGCCTTCAAGAGCGGAACGAACAAAGACATCACACAAAGGAGAATCGTATGAACATCCAGAACAAAACAATCTTGATCACCGGCGCGAACCGCGGCATCGGGCGGGCGCTCGTGGATGAGGCGCTGCGACGCGGAGCGAAGAAGGTATACGCAGGTACTCGCGGCACACTCGAAATCGGCGACGAACGCGTGATACCCGTGCCCTTGGACGTCACCGACACCTCGCAGATCCGGGCGGCAGTCGAGAAAATCGGAGCGCTCGACATCCTCATTAACAACGCCGGCATCGCCATTTACGACGATCTGACGAATTTCGAGGTTATCGAAAAGCATCTGGCGGTCAACCTCCTCGGTCTGCTAAGGGTAACTCATGCGTTCTTGCCTGCGCTCAGGCGTTCCCGTGGAGCGATCGTCAACAACTTGTCGATGGTCGGATTAGCGGCCCTACCGATCATCCCTGCCTACTCCATTTCGAAGGCAGCCGCGTTTAACGGAACGCAGTCACTCCGAGCCCTCTTGGCTGGCGAGGGCGTAAGTGTCCATGCCGTCGTACTGGGCCCAGTCGACACAGATATGAACCGCGGGTTCGACATACCGAAAGCCTCGCGCGAGTCGGTCGCGGCGGGCATCTTCGATGGCCTGGAAAAAGGCGAAGACGAAATCTTCCCGGATCCTGCGTCCCTACCCATGGCCGACGGATGGCGCAACGGTGCGCTGAAGGCGCTCGAACGCCAGTTCTCGGCTTTCGTGCCAGCCAGTCCGGCGAATGCTGCGTGATGTACCCAAGGGATCGCGAAACAAACGGTGTTGGAAACAAGACAAGGAGAAAGACAATGACGACTCACAAGACTGGAACACGCGAACAATGGCTGAAAGCACGAGTCGAACTGCTTAAGGCGGAGAAAGAACTCACGCGGCGCAGCGACGAGGTGGCGATCCAGCGGCAGGAATTGCCATGGGTGCCGATCAATAAGGGATATCGCTTCGACACCGACGAGGGAGGCGCCTCGCTGGCAGACCTCTTCCGTGGTCGCTCACAGCTCCTCATCTACCACTTTATGTTCGGACCCGACTATACCGCCGGCTGCCCGTCCTGCTCGATGATTGCGGACGGCTTCAACGGCTTCGCCATCCATTTGGCAAACCACGACGTCACGCTCATGGCCGTGTCGCGGGCGCCGCTGGCCAAGCTGCAGGCGTACAAGCGGCGGATGGGCTGGGCCTTTTCCTGGGTGTCGTCATTCGGCGGCGACTTCAACTTTGATTTCAGCGTCGGGTTCACCGAGGAGCAACAGAGCAAGCAAGGCATCGAATACAACTACCGGCGGGAGAAGATGCTTCAGTCACACCCGATTCAGGAAAATGGCGTCAAGATGGTGGAGAACCACGCAACGATGTGCGGAACCGATATGCCCACCTACTTGCGCGAGAGGCCTGGGGTCAGCGCATTCGCACTCGATGACGAGATTGTCTACCACACCTATTCCACTTACGCGCGCGGCCTCGACGGACTGTGGGGAATGTATCAATGGCTCGATCGCACGCCCGAGGGCCGCAACGAGACGGGTCCCTGGTGGAAGCGCCACGACGAATACGCGAAATGATGGGCCTCTAGTTCTTGTATTGCGAATCAGAAATTCGGAGGGGACGTATGTGCCCAGCATGCATCGAAAGCACCGCAGTGATGGTCGTCGGAGTTGGATCGGCCGGAGGAATTCTGGCGGTGTGCATCAGTAAGATTAGAACATTTTTCAGACTCGGTCCGTTTCAGAAAACAAAGGAGAAATGATATGGCAACAAGCGAAGAAACAGACAAGGAACAGCATATCGCGACGAAGACAACCTCGATCGTGTCGCAGCAGGAGTGGGAGACTGCCCGGCAGCAGCTTCTCGTGAAAGAGAAAGCCTTAACCCGCTCGCGTGATTCGCTGGCCGCCGAGCGTCGACGGATGCCGTGGATGGCGGTGGAGAAGAAGTACGAGTTCGAAGGACCCAACGGTAAGGCGAGCCTGCTTGACATGTTCGAGGGCCGCCGGCAGCTGATCGTCTATCGCGCCTTCTTCGAGCCTGGGGTGTTTGGCTGGCCCGAGCACGCCTGCCGCGGCTGCTCCCTGGGCGCCGATCAGGTCGGGCACCTAGCCCATCTGAACGCTCGCGACACCACCCTCGTCTACGCCTCACGTGCGCCGCAGGCGGACATCGCTCGTGTGAAAGCACGAATGGGCTGGGAGATGCCCTGGTACACCATGACCGACAGCTTCGACAAGGACTTCGGCGTCGATGAATGGCACGGCCACAACGTGTTCTTCCGTGACGGCGACAAGGTGTTCCGCACCTACTTCATCAACGCGCGTGGCGACGAGGCGATGGGGACGATCTGGAGCTACCTCGACATCACACCGCTCGGCCGTCAGGAGACTTGGGAGGACTCGCCAGAGGGTTACCCCCAGACTGCACCGTACAAATGGTGGAACTGGCACGACAACTACGACGCCCAGTCGGCGCCTGATCCGAAGTGGGTGGATATCATCACCGATCCTGAAGGAGCGGCCGCCCGAAGGCGCGACGAAGAGGCGAAAGCGAGCTAAAGACGCCCAGCCACTTCGTCGACTTCCAGGAACCTCGGCACAACCCGCCGCTACAGGCGTCAACTCGATGAGGAGAGTCATGAAAAATCAGAACTTCACAACGACGATTTCAGTAGAGCAATCGCCAGATCAGGTCTTCGCTGCTATCAACAACGTTCGCGGATGGTGGTCCGGAGAAATCGAAGGTGACACCGACAGACTTGGAGCCGAGTTCACCTACCGTTACAAAGATGTGCATCGCACCAAACAGAAAGTCACAGAACTTGTACCCGGCGCGAAAGTCGTGTGGCACGTCTTGGACAGCGAGCTTGCTTTTGTAGGCGCTAAGAGCGAATGGACCGGCACCGACATTGTTTTCGATATCTCAAGAAAAGGAGGCAAGACGGAGGTCCGGTTCACGCACGTAGGCCTGGTACCCCGGTTTCAATGCTACGGTGACTGTTCGGGCGCATGGGGCACGCTCATCGGCGACAATCTGCGAAAGCTGATCACCACCGGCAAACCTCAGCCAGATCCTTTCGCTTGAGATAACATCGAAACCTTTTCTCAACAATGGCCAACACGATCTTGACGTTTTGCGGGCACCTGAGCCGACGCCTGGACTCGATATGAGATCAAAAGGCCGGTGACCGGTGAACTGCGTGTATTCCGAGATTCGGATATTGCGCCGAGTGGATTGAGGTGCTAGGCTTGTGGGCGAACAAAAGGCGAATTTTGTTTAGGAGTACTCATGCCCCCGTCCCAATTCCTCGCTCCCCGACCGGCGACGAGCCTCGATACCGTGCACGACATTCTTGGGACTCTGGTCGCGCACTACCGCCAGGACGAAGTGTTGACCTCGGTACGGCAGATTCCAGCACGAGAAGCTAAGTTTCGTCCTGTGCCAGCCTGGGTGACAAGTGCCTTATCTGAGGCGTACCTGGCAAAGGGAATCCAAGAACTGTACTCGCACCAGGCCACCACCGCCGAACTGGTATACGACGGAAAGAACGTTGTCGTGGTGACGCCGACGGCATCGGGCAAAACTCTTTGCTACAACCTGCCGGTGTTGAATGCGGTGCTAGAGAATTCCGATACCCGCGCCCTTTACCTGTTTCCCACCAAAGCACTGGCCCAGGACCAACTGGCCGAATTGCATGACCTGTCGAAGCGGCTCGATGACCGCTTTGGAGTATTCACCTACGATGGCGATACGCCGAGTGACGCACGCAAGGCGATTCGAGAGCGCGGACATATTGTCCTGACAAATCCGGACATGCTGCACACCGGAATCCTGCCGCACCATACCAAGTGGATGCGCCTGTTTGAGAACCTGCGCTATATCGTCATCGATGAATTGCACTCCTATCGTGGAGTCTTCGGCAGCCATCTGGCAAATGTGCTGCGGCGGTTGAGACGAGTCGCTCAGTTCTATGGCTCCCATCCCCAGTTCATTTGTTGTTCCGCCACGATCGCAAATCCCGGCGAACTGGCTTCACAACTCATCGAGAAGGAAGTCGAAGTTGTCGAGGAGAATGGTGCCCCGGCCGGGGAAAAGCTTTTCGTTTTCTACAACCCCCCGATGGTGAACCGCAATCTCGGCATCCGGCGCAGCTATATCAATGAAGCGACACGCGTCGCCAAAGAGGTACTGGCGCGCAAGCTACAGACGATTGTCTTCGCGAACAGCCGATTGCATACCGAGATTCTGCTCACCTATTTGCAGCAGGCGAACCCGCCGAAGCCGGGTCAACCAGAACCGATTCGTGGCTACCGTGGAGGGTACCTACCCTCAGAACGGCGCGAGATTGAACGCGGCTTGCGCGATGGCCAGATTTTGGGAGTCGTGACCACCAATGCACTTGAATTGGGAATCGACATTGGCTCGCTCGATGCTTGCGTGATGGCCGGTTACGCGGGCTCGATCGCATCCACATGGCAAAGGGCCGGCCGCGCCGGACGCCGCAGTGGAAGCTCATGCGCGGTATTTGTCGCGTCTTCTGCTCCCCTCGATCAGTTCATCGTGCAGCATCCCGATTACTTCTTCGGAAGCTCGCCCGAGCACGCTCATATTCAGCCCGACAATCTTGAAATCCTTGTGAACCATTTGAAGTGTGCGGCGTTCGAACTGCCGCTTTCGCCTGAAGAGCAATTCGGCAATGTCGATCTGCCTGACCTATGCGAGCGGCTTGCCGAAGCGGGGTTTTTGCATAAGAGCGGCGGGAGCTGGCACTGGGTGCAGCAGGCGTATCCGGCAGACACTGTCAGCCTGCGATCAGTGACCTCGGACAACTTCATCATTATTAATACAGCCGGAAATAGCGACGGAGAGCCGGAAGTGATCGGCGAGGTCGACTTCTCCTCCGCGCTCACAACCGTTCATCCGAAAGCGATCTACCTCCACCAAGGTCAGCAATACCACGTGGAGCGGCTTGATTTCGACAAGCGCAAAGCGTACGTCAAACCGGTGAACGTGGACTATTACACGGATGCCATTCGCTACACACAGGTTCGCGTGCTCGAAGTCGCGGAAGAAGAGATCATCTCTGGCCCAGCCGCTCGGGTGCATGGCGATGTACTCGTGCGATCGCAAGTCGTAGGGTTCAAGAAGATCAAATTCTTTACCAATGAGAACGTAGGCTCGGGAAAGCTCGAATTGCCGGAGAACGAGATGCACACCACCTCGTTCTGGATAACGCTCGGGCACAACTTGCTTGCAGATTTACCGTTCAGCCTTTCTGAACGGCAGAGCGGCATTTTCGGGTTGCTCTATGGGCTCGGGTCGATGGCGACACTCCTTATGATGTGCGATCGCCGCGACCTTGGCACAGCCGTTGGCGAACGCCCGCCCAGCGCGGCGAGCGAGATCAACTGGGAGGATTTCGCAGTTTCGGCAAACCCGTCGGAGGCCAAAGTGTTCTTCGAGCCCAATCTCTACATCTACGACGCGTATCCCGGCGGGATCGGAATCAGCGAACCGCTGTATCGCGTCTGCGACGGGCTCTTGAGTCGCACTCTGGAAATGATCAGCGCGTGCCCATGCGAAAACGGATGCCCTTCCTGCGTCGGGCCGACTGCTGATCGTAGCGAGAGAACGAAAGAAGTCGCGCTTGAGATTCTCAGGCGAGTGTGTGCAGACGCCCACTGGATGGCTACGAAGACGGCACAAACCACATGAGTGCGCGATACGTGAGCCTTGACCGAGTCCGCGGCCTGAAGGCCCTCCGGCGCTCCTCAGCACCAGAGGCGCCGACGGGTGGGGGGCAATCATTCTTGCCAGACGATGGCGGCGAGTCACCCTCCCACACGAAAACGATGAACTATGATCCGGAACGGCTGTCCCGGATTCTCGGAGCCACTCCGAAGACGAACGAGTACGGAGACTATCTCTCCGTGCGCTGCTGGTGCGCGCACCCTCCGCGATACTCTCCTGATCTCTGTGCCCTTAGATTGCTCGTGCCGGAGGCGCCGGATGAAGTCGCTGATCCCGACGAGTGGCTCTTTCTCGATACCGAAACTACGGGTCTCGCCGGCGGCAGCGGCACGTATGCATTTCTTGTCGGGCTCGCGTGGTGGGACGGAGGCGGGCTTGAGATCGAGCAGTTTTTCATGCGCGAGTACAGCGAGGAACGCTCGATGCTATTCGCCCTGAGGGAACGGATCGCTGAACACCCGGTGCTTGTTACCTTCAACGGAAAGTCATTCGATTGGCCGTTACTCGAGACCCGGTATCGCATGAGCCGCAAGATTTCGGTGCCGACTTTGCGGGCACACCTCGATTTCCTTCATCCGGCAAGGAGCTTATGGCGGCTACGCCTCGGGTCCGTCCGACTGTCAGAACTTGAACGCCATGTGCTCGGCTGGGACCGAGGAGCGGATGTTCTCTCCGGTCAAATTCCGCAAATCTACTTCGACTATCTGCGCGGCGGTCGACCCGAGCGACTCGTTCCGGTACTCAATCACAACCAGATGGATCTCCGTGGTCTGGCGGCACTGTCGAGCCGGATTCTCTGTTCGCTCGGCGACGCTGAAAACTCGGGGCTCGACGGTTTGGAGCTGTTTGGCGTCTCCCGCATCTGCGAAAAGCGAGGAGAACGCAGGCGAGCCCGCACTCTTTATGAGAAGTCGATTGCCTCGATTCTGCCGGCCGAAACAGATCGGGCAGCACGGCGGTCCCTGGCAAGGCTAGCCAAGCGAGAAGGCGACTTTGATCTGGCATGTGAGCTTTGGAACGGTGCGCTGGGAAATTCACGCCACGGCTACGAGGCCTACGAGCAACTGGCGATTTACTACGAACACAAGGCCCGTGACTCAGAGCAAGCCCTGCAAGTAGTCCGGCAGGCAGTCGATGAACTCCGCCGCGCAATTCAGACGGGCGACATCGCACCAGGGGCGTATCGCGAGATCAAGACGCGGTTCGATCGTCGGATGCTGCGACTGGAACGCAAGAACCGCAGGCCGCTGTTAGACGCCATGGCCATTCACGCTCAGACTTAACGGTGAACGAGATGGAAGAGGGACGAAAACGCGTACTAGGAATCATGGCCAGTATCCTGGTCTCGCGTCATCTGAAGACGACCGAAGATCTCCATGACAGCCGACCGAGTCCGCGCACAGAGGCGCTCGTTGGCTCGGCCGTGCAGTGGGCCGAGCGAATCATGAGAAGGATCGACGGGACATTCGCGAATTCAACGGACGATAAGCGATGGCCGCGAACTTAGAAGCGATTCTCATTTCGGTGTGGCGCCAAGCCATGGTCGAAGAGGCCAAAACCGTCAGTGTCGACGGAGGGAGTTTTGCTGTGCGGAAGACGAGCCGGTCGCGATTGCGCGAAGTGGATTTTCGTTTCGAAGGTCAACAACTGCGCGGGCTCGAGCAAAATCCTGAAACCGCATCTCGCTGGGCCCAACTGGCACGCGAAGGACAGAAGGTTATGCAGTTTCTCAGTGAGCAACGCTACATTGCGGTAGTCGTGGATGGAAAGGTGCAGTTCTATGGCAAAGCGGCGCGCGGTGATCGAAAGTGAAACGGGATGAAGATTAACGCGGTGACCGATGTGAAACGCTGAAGTGCTAACGGGGGCTAGCCAGCAGGCAGCGGTTCGGTAAGATCGAACTAAGGTGGGTGAGGTTCTGTGATGAGAGATTCACGTGAAGGGCGTACTCCGGAACGGAGTCGAGTTCCGAACGCTGTGGCGTTGCAAAATGCCGTCTTGTGTGCCGAATGTGATGTTGTCAGCGACAGCCCGAACGACCGGTGTCTGGTGTGCGGAAGCAGCTCGCTGTTCAACATCGCTCGCATGTTCGGCGGGAATCTTCCCAAGGATCGCGCGGCTCTGGTTCCCTCAGAGACGGTGGAAGTGCACCGGGAAATTGTGCTGACCTTTCCCAGACACCACGGGCAGCGCGCCAAAGCAACCGGCTAGTTCGTGCGGTCGAACCATTTAGTCGAATCAGCGTGCGGAAAATCATCCACGTCGACATGGACGCGTTCTACGCTTCGGTTGAGCAGCGCGATGATGCGCAACTGCGCGGAAAGCCCGTGATCGTTGCGTGGTTGGGCAAGCGTTCCGTGGTTTGTGCCGCTTCCTACGAGGCTAGAGCCTTTGGAGTTCATTCCGCCATGCCGGCCGTGCGCGCGGAACGTTTGTGTCCCGCCGCGGTCTTCATCCCTCCGGATTTCACGCGCTACCGCGCTGTTTCGAAGAGTGTCCGGGAGATATTCAGTCGTCATACCGACCTGATCGAGCCATTGTCGCTTGACGAGGCTTATCTCGACGTCACCCTGAACAAGACAAGTCTGCCGACAGCTACGCTGGTGGCCCGCACGATCCGCGAGCAGATCCGCCAGGAACTAGATTTGACCGCCTCTGCGGGTGTAGCGCCCAACAAGTTCCTGGCGAAACTTGCCTCCGACTGGCGCAAGCCCGATGGACTCTTTGTTATTCAGCCCGATGATGTCGATGGGTTTCTTCTGCCGCTGCCGGTTGGACGCCTACCGGGAGTCGGCAAAGTTACGGGACAGAAGCTCGGGAACCTTGGAGTACAAACGGTGGCGGATTTACGAAAGCTGGATTTACCGGTGCTTGAACAACATCTAGGCCGTTATGGTGTCCGCCTGCACGAACTCGCCCGTGGTATCGACGAAAACAGAGTCGTGCCGGACCGGCCCACACAATCCATTTCCGTCGAGGACACTTTTGAGCAAGACGTTTGGTTGGCCGAAACCGAGCCGATGATCCGAGGGCTTGCAGAGAAGCTCTGGACGGCCTCGCGCAAGGAACCACGGACGGCACGTACGGTGGTTCTGAAACTCAAGACCAGCGAGTTCAAGATACTTACCCGCAGCCACACGCCAAGCTCGCCTCCCTCTTCGTGCGAAGAATTGACAGACATCGTCCTGAGACTGCGAGAACGAGTTGAATCGAATCCGCAGCAGCGCTATCGCCTGCTTGGCGTTGGTTTGACCAACTTTCGGGATCGCGAAGGCGATGGCTTACAAGCGGATCTATTCCTGTTGCAGGAGTAAGAACAGGGCCAACGCGACTTGGTCAGTGCCATACGAAAATCCAGGTCTTTGTTTGTTGGCTGGGTATTTCAGAACAAGCTCATAGCAGTTTCTTCGATTGGGACTTCCCGAGCGCACTCTTCGTCATCGTTTTCCGGACGATTCACGCGAGCGCTCACCGGATATTTCCTCATCAGGCTGGCATCAAACGGCTTGAGACAATCCAGAACTGTCTCTGCCTTTGTCAATCCCGGGTCTAACCAGCACTCATAATCGTCGGGATTCAGGATGGCCGGCATGCGGTCGTGCACGTCGGCGACGATGGAATTCGGCCTTGTCGTGAGGATCGTGCAGGTCTCGAGGATATTGTTTTTCGGGTCCCGCCACCTGTCCCACAGTCCAGCGAAGGCAAATGCAGCGCCGGTCGCAAGCCCGATGCTGTAGGGCTGCTTCGCCTTCGGCGCGGTTCTCTTCCATTCGTAAAACGCGTCCGCGAGAATGAGACAGCGGCGCCGCCGCAGAGCGTCACGGAAGGCCGGTTTCTCCGCTGCGGTTTCCGACATCGCGTTGATGGTTTTCAGACCAAACGATTGGTCTTTGGCCCAGTACGGACACTGTTGGCGAAATATCACGTGACGCGTTGACCAAGCTGGGTTAGGGCTGAGGTGCGTGTTGGGGCAGGAACGATTCCATTCCAATAGTCGCTTAGACGCTGAAGGTTGATCGCACAGGCGACAGCGATATTCTGCAAATGACACCTCGCTAAACCCCGATATCGTGTACGCCTCAGACCCAGAGAACGAACGCCCTGTGAAAACGTAGCTTCAATGCCCGCTCGCCGGTTGTAAAATCGTTTCCACTCTGGTGTGCGTTGCTCTTTTCTAATGGCGATCAGTAATTCGTGCTCTTCGCGGGGCCGTAAGCTCAGCTTTCTGGAATTCCTAGCTCCGTTCTTTGTGCAAAGCGCGTTTACCGTACACCGGGCGCAATCAGTGCGCGAAAATTTCGTCGATATGACTTCGCGCCCCGTCGCGCTGGTATTCGACCACCAACCCATACTGCGTTTGCCTTGCGGGCAGATAGCAAACCGACGATCCCAATCGATGGTAAATTTGCTCAGATCATAACCGCTTTCTACCTGAGAGCGATGCCAGTTTTGCTTTACCGGGCCGACGAGTTCGACGCCATGTCTTCTGCGGCTTTCCAAATTCAGATGGCTTCCAACATAGGAGCTGTCGACTAGCTGTCGTTTCGGTAATAAATGGCGTCTGGCGAGCTCATCTTGCCCCCGTAGGACGTGAGCGGCATCCGGTTGATGTGCGGCCGTTGTATCGACATTAGTAATCAGATTAGGAAATCCTGGCGAGCAAGTCTCTGTGAAATGAACTTTGTAACCAACCCACTCCGTTGTCGCTTTTACACCATAGTGGGCATCCAGGTCGTAGGGAGAATCGATTCGGGCAGGCGACGGTGGTAAATTACCAGCCATGCGCCAGCGAATCATGCCTTCGTCGGTCCAGAATTGCGAAATCCAACACCGGCGGAGAGTTTCGACCGTCGGGAGCAAGCGCAAATATGCTGGAGCTGTCGGCGCTAAGATCGCATCCAGTAGAAATATCCCGTCGCGCCCGACTTGTTCGGCGGCAGCGATGACCCCTTCCTTAGTCTTTGGCAGGCGTCCGCGTTCGAAGCGCTTCGCATACCTCAAGTACCAGTCACTCTCGACGTGGGCGGAAAGCCATGCGGGATCGACAGTCGCAAGAACGTTCAGTGTCGCGCGAAGTGTCTCGCCCACCAGTTCCAGGCGATTCATGTTGCGGATTGAAGCAATAATGTGGGTTGAATCCGTCCGCATATCGCTGCGTTCGCGTACCAAGCCAATTTTGCGGCATTGTTCCAGAAGCCTCTGCAGAAGGGACATTTCCGCATTGCCCTCAACCAGACGCGCTCGGAACCGAGACAGAATGGAGTAATTGAACCCGGGGTCTCCCAGATCAAGACCGAGCAAGTATTTCCAGTCAATGCGCGTTCGCACTGCATCTGCCGCATCCCGATCGGACAAACCTTCCGCGAATTGCATGATTGTGACAAGGGCCAACCTCCAGGGAGCCAATGCAGGCTGTCCTTTTGCAGGAAAGAGCGAGGCGAACATTTCGTCGTCGAAAACCGTTCCCAGAAGACTTCGCAGTTTCAGGTAAGTGTTTCCCTCCGGTAGGGCAGCTTCGGCAACACGTATCGTGGCAGACGGAATGGAACCCACTGGTAATGGTTGCAACATAGGCGCATGATCAGAAAACCGCCAGAGCCTTCTACCAAGCACCGTAGCGTTCTTTGATCAGGATTGTCCAACACCGGAGTTGCGTTAGGAACCAACATCGCCAAGAAACGTCTGGAATTTGTAGCGCCGCTCTGGACAAAACGGAGAAACTGGGCAGAGATAGAGCTCTGCGAAGTCAACGTCCGACCGGCCACCGTAATCGAGATCTCGCGTCACGGTCAAACAGAAACTTCGATCCAAACCGCCGTGTTTTGCCGCGAGGAGACGGGGCCGTTACATAAGCGGAAAGGCAAAATAATACGGTCGATTTGAAAGTGTCTGACCAACACCTGTTCGACAGGCAGGGTCCGTGTAAGTGTCCGGATGAGCAAAACAGAGTTGTCAGCGCCCAAGCGACGTACCCGTGCGGAAGTTCAGAAGTTGGTGGCCGAGTTTATTAGCGGCGGTATGCGGCGGAGCGAGTTTTGCCAGTCGAGGCTTGAGCTTCAGCACACTGGATCGCCAGCTAAAGAAACTGCGTTGGAAGAGAAGGCATAAGGCTTCCTCGCCCGGTCGTTTGGTGCGGTGGAGATCGATGCAGCCCGCTCCATCGCGCTGCCTTCCAGCGCATTAAGCAAAGCACGCCAATGCGTGTCGCACTTTGGAAGAAACTTACACGATTGGAATTTTCCGAACTTGAGTTGAGTAATAATCTCGCCCAGAGTTCGATGCGTGTCGTGGCTCTTGGCCGGAAGAATTGGATACACATCGAAAGTCCCCAAGCGGGGATTAAAGTTGCAGCGATCCTCTGATCGTGGAAAACTGTCGACGGTTGAATATCTCCGTGCGCGACTATCTGGTGGCGGTCGTTCCCGGCCTCGCGGATGTTAGGATCCGACAGCTGCCCGAACTTACTCCTTCTGCCCGGGCGCGCCAACGTTTGTAGCCATCCGAGGGGCTATCTCGGAACCATCCCGAATGCGACGCAATTGGACGCCGACTACCGTGAATCAGTTCTGAGAATGCCGGTATTCACCGTAGCGCGGCCGAGTTCCTCAGCTTTCCATGGTGCAGCCGCGATAGGCGCGCCGCCGCTTAAGTGCGCTTGTGCTTTCTGATTTTGGTTTCTCGACCAGCATAGTGCACGTAGGGATAATCCGCGGAAAGAAGACAAGATGCGCCTTACGCTTCAGCCTTCGTAAACAAGAAATTATTCCGGGTGTCCGGATAATGGTGCCGCCAATGACGCACAGGAATGAGACCGGCATCACATGCTAAGGCGAGGAACTCTTCGGCAGCCGCTGTAACGAAATCTCGGTGCCATCCCGAATCACCGTGGACCTTCCCGTTAATTTCCAGGACATCATCCTTCGAGATGAAAGGCGTCACACCAGCCGGCCCGGTGGGGCATTTCCACACACCTGAGGGGCAGAAATGCGGCTGGCGTCACAGCACCTAGTGATCGTAGACACCAGAGCGTAAGTTTGTATTGACGCCCATGATCTGCCTAGGTATGGTTGGCCTAACTCACTTGAGCAGGGTACCGGGCGGGCCGACGGAATGATGTCTGTCGTGTGATCCTCCTCTTTTTAACTGCTTTCCTATTAAAGTGTGGCCGTTGGTACAGACGTGACGTTGCGGAACTCGCGCCGACGGTGTTGTGCGCGACAACGGGTGCTGTCTCGTTAGTCTGGAGTGTTTCGGACTGGGAGAGGGAACGTAATGAGACGTACATCTGAGGATAGTTTAGGTTCTTCCTTTTTGGCCATCTTCTTCCCATTGCGCGGCGAGATCGAGGGTATTCGCCAGCCAGCGTCATTTCGAGCCTTGCGTTTGCTATTCCTGTGTGTGCTTGTTTTTTCGTCACTCTTTGCGTTCTCCCAGGCACCAGTGCTGACGAGTGTCTCGCCGACAGCCTGGAGTCCCGGAATGCAGGTGATGCTCACCGGCACTGGTTTCGGGGCGTCAGCAAACGGCTCAAGCGGAGGAGTTTACTTGTCGGGCGGCGCCTATCCCGCAATCGTCAGTTGGAGCGACACTCAGGTCGTCTTTACGGTACCGACCGGGATTGGCCCCGGCAGCGTGCTGGTCTTTCAGACCTATCTAAACAGCAACTGGTTGAGCTATACGATGATTCCGCCGGTGCTGACGAGTGTCTCGCCGACAGTCTGGACTCCCGGAATGCAGGTGACGCTCACCGGTTCAGGCTTCGGAGCGGCACAGGGAGGCGGAGGGGTGTACTTCGTTGGGAGCGGGCAGTACGGCACGGTGGTGAGTTGGAGCGCCACGCAGGTTGTCTTCACGGTGCCGAGCGAACTCGGCTCCAGTAGCGTGTTGGTCTTTCAGAACGGTGCAGAAGCAACTCGATTGCGTACACGATGATTCCGCCGGTGTTGACGAGCGTGTCGCCGACGGCCTGGGCTCCTGGCATGCAGGTGACGCTCACCGGCTCCGGCTTCGGGGCGACGATGGGCAACGGTAGCGTGTATTTCTGCTGCTATGGTGTGTACGGCGCGATAGTGAGTTGGAGCGACACGCAGATTGTATTCACGGTCCCAAGCGTACTGAATCCCGGCACGGTGCTGGTCAATCAGAACGGAGTAAATAGCAATCAGATCGACTACATGATGATTCCGCCGGTGTTGACGAGCATCTCGCCGACGGCGGTGGCGCCGGGGATGCAGGTAACCCTCACCGGCTCGGGGTTTGGTACTGTGCCGTATGCAGTGATCTTCGGGGGAACGGCGGTCTGGACCTTCACCAGCTGGACTGACACACAGATTGTGGTGACCGTGCCCAGTGAAATTGCGCCGGGGAACGTGTCGGTTGTTCAAAACGGTGTGTACAGCAACTCGATTGCTTACACGGTCCAGTCGGACCCCTTCATCGGAACCACCGGAGAAATGGAAGCTTCTCTGTATGGACAGACAGCCACTGAGCTGACGACCGGACAGGTCCTGATCGCTGGCGGAATGAGTACGTCAGGCGTGGAAAACAGCGCAGAGCTTTACACTCCAACAAGCGAATCTTTCGCCCCCGCGGCCAATGCAATGAATGTCGCGCGGTGGCTGCATTCCGCGACGCTACTGAACGATGGCACGGTGCTGATCGCAGGTGGTTCGAGTCTGTCAAACGAGACAACTCTGAACTCGGCCGAGATCTATGATCCCGTGGCTGGGACTTTCACGCTGTTGCCGAACACACTGAATACTGCCCGAGTCGGCCACACGGCTACGTTGCTGAGCAATGGCCAGGTGCTGATCGTCGGAGGTTACGATCCTGCGACTGGGATCATCTCCGATGCTGAGCTGTACGATCCGACCGCTCAAGTTTTCATCGACCTAGGAAATACAAACACTCCCCGCTTCCATCACACAGCGACTTTGTTGCAGAACGGTCAAGTTCTGATCACGGGTGGCGAAACCGATCCGACTCCCAGCGCGGCCTACAATACCGCTGAAATCTTCAATCCAGCGACTTGGACCTTTACTGCTCTCTCGGTCAACATGACCACAGCCCGCGAGGGCCACGCAGCAACACTCTTGAACAACGGCCAGGTTCTGATCACAGGCGGCGATCTACCGGCAGCAGGCTCGCTGAACACGGCAGAGATATATGACCCCGTCGCGAACGCCTTCACGGCCGTTTCCGCCACGATGACGTCGCCCAGGATTTACCACGACGCCGTGCTGTTGAACGGCGGCACGATCCTCCTCTCAGGAGGAGAGAATGATTCAGGAGGGAACAGCACCGCGCTGAACACGGCGGAGGTATACAACCCGACTAGCCAGATGTTCACGGCAGTTACCGGGAACATGACCAGCGCTCGTGAGCACCAAACAGCCACGTTGCTCAATGATGGAACGGTACTGGAAGATGGCGGCACGGACGGAACCAATGTTTTCAATACCGCCGAGATCTACACTGCGAGCCAGTTGACGGGACTGACCAGCATTGCGATTTCCCCTGCAACGCCGTCGGTTCCAGTGGGAACACAACAGCTTCTCGTCGCCACGGGTACCTTTAACGGCGGCAGCACCCAGGTCCTATCGTCGGTGCTGTGGAGCTCTTCGTCTTCGAGTGTATTTGCGATCAGCAACGACGCCAGCGATACAGGTTTCGCAACAAGCGCGGCGCAAGGGAGCGGAACGGTTACGGCCAGCGCAGCGGGAATCAGCGGCTCGACGACAGTCACTGTACCGGCGCCAACACTCGTCTCAATAACCTTGAACCCGCAGAGTCTCGCCATGCGGCTGGGAACGACTCAGCAGTTTACGGCAACGGGAACTTACTCGGATGGCAGTACCCAAGATCTCACGTCCACAGCAACGTGGACTTCTTCGTCATCTTCGGCCGCGGTGAACAGTGCAGGACTGGTCACGGGCGCTTCGCTTGGAAACAGTACTATCCAAGCCAGTTCAGGTTCCCAAAGTGCTTCCACGACCGTCGCGGTAGGTGGTCCGGCATTGGTTGCTCTTGCCCTCACGCCGTCCACCGCCTCGATTGCAGTAGGAATCACTCAGCAGTACCAGGTGACGGGCACTTACACGGACGGCAGCACCCAAAATCTGACGAGTTCGGTTTCGTGGTCAGCAGTTCCACTAACTACAGCTTCTGTCACCAGCGGTGGATTGGCCTCCGGAGTGGGGCAGGGCACAGCAGTTGTTACAGTAACCACGGGGACGTTCGATGCGGTCGGCACGCTAACTGTGGAGCGCCAGGTCTGGTTTCGATCGCCGTGGTGCCCAGCGCCGCGACCATCCCACCGGGAAGCGTCCAGCAGTTCACTGCCACAGGCCACTACACCGACGGAAGCACCCAGGACATTACGTTTCATCGACATGGACAACCTCCAACGCCAACGCTGTCGGCGTCACCGGCAGCGGCCTTGCCAGCGCCTTGGCTAGTGGCATCAGCACGATTTCCGCATCGTATAGTGCAATCACCGGAACGGCATCACTCACGGTGGAGACGAATTCAGCTGGCCTCAATACCAGCCGATACCAGCACAATGCAACGCTTCTGAATAATGGCACCGTGCTAGTCGTCGGTGGACTTACCTGTCCCTCAGTGGGCTCTTGCACATACTTGAACTCTGCTGAACTGTACACTCCCAGCGCGGGAACTTTCGCGGCTACGGGGAGCATGGCAACTGCGCGCTCGGCCCCAGCGGTTCTGCTAGGGAACGGCAAGGTCTTCATTGCAGGCGGTTACCTATGCGACTCCAACGGGAATTGCGCCTCCTTGCAGAGCGGAGAGATTTACGATCCCACGTCTGCCACGTTCAGCAGCGCTGGAAACATGACCGTCCCTCGTGACAGCCAGACGATGACTTTGCTCAGCAGCGGTCAAGTTCTGCTCGCTGGCGGAGAGAATTGTACGTCGGCAACGTCCTGCACGGCGTTGAATGCCGCTGAAATCTATGATCCGGTCGCCCCAACCTTCACTGCTACCGGCTCGCTCAATGCCGCGCGACTCAACGCAAGCGCTGTAGCGCTGAGTTCAGGGATGGTCTTGATCGCCGGCGGTTTCAACGGCACGAACTATCCCCCGACCGGTGAGTTGTACGACCCCATTGCCGGTACTTTCAGCAACACCGCTACAAATCTTAATGTTCCTCGCGCAAACGCGACGGCAACCTTGCTGAACAATGGTCAGTCGTGATCGCGGGCGGATCAACCTGCACGACACCCGGGTGCCCCACCAGCGTTGCCGAGTTATATGACAATGGTTCGTTCTACTACTTCTCATATCCCACCAGCAATATGATCGTTTCGCGTTGGGATCAGACTGCGACGATGTTGACGAACGGCGAAGTCCTCTTCGCAGGAGGGTACGACTCGTGCACCTCGTCGTGTGTTTCCGGCGGAACGACAGAACTGTTCAATCCGTTGGGTGATAGCTTCGCTTCCGGGCAAGCCCTATCCACCGACCGGTCGGGCCATACGGCAACGCTGTTGACCGACGGCAGCGTGCTCCTGGTTGGCGGCATCAATGGCGGAGTGACGTTGTCGAGCACCGATTCGTACCAACCTTCCGGCTTGGCCTTGCCCCAACTGGCATCGATTACGATCGCTCCTTCGAATCAGCCGATGGTTCTTGGAACGACGTTGCTTCTGACAGCAACGGGCGCTGATGCCTACGGCGACAACCTCGGGATGCTTCAGTCTGTCATCTGGAATTATCTCGCCCAGCGTTGCCACTATCAGCAATGCGGCAGGAATTGCGGGCATTGTCAACTCGCTAGCTGTGGGAACGACCACAATTACGGCTTCGGTAGGGACTATAAGTACTGGGACGCAAGTGACCGTAACCGCGCCCCTGGCCTCAATCACGCTATCGCCTTCAAGCCCCACGGTTAGTCTCAACTCGCCACAAGAGCTACAGCTCACCGCGACCGGTGTCTATTCCAATGGCAATACAACAGACCTCACGGCCTACGTGTCATGGAGCACATCCAACAGCTCTGTGGCAACGGTCATTCCGAATCCAGCAGTTCCGGGCATCGTTCGCCTCTTGCGGTCGGGACAGCGAACACCACCGCGACTTACGGTAGCGTAAACGGGAGTACGCCGGTCACAGTTGTGGCACAGACCGTACCTACGCCTCCCAGCATTACCAATGTCTCACCGACTGCCGGCACCGCAGGGACTCAGGTGACCGTCGCCGGGTCAGGATTCGGCTCGCCCCAAGGGAACGGAATTATCCTGCTCGGTAGCGCTCTCGGTACTGTAGTGAGTTGGAATAACAATCAGGTCATTGCGACCGTGAATACCGTGTCAGCTGGAGTTGCGCAAATCCAGCAAAACGGCCTGTCCTCAAACTCTATCGCTTTCACCGTAGACACGCGCTAATCTCAAATGTGTCTCCGGCAGGAGGCCTGCCTGGAACGCAAGTCACAATCACGGGCTCGGGCTTTGGCGCCACGCAGGGCAGCGGAATGGTGTGGCTCGAACCCTGT
The DNA here is from genome assembly GCA_963800405.1 of uncultured Acidobacteriota bacterium. Taxonomy (GTDB): domain Bacteria; phylum Acidobacteriota; class Terriglobia; order Terriglobales; family Acidobacteriaceae; genus Sulfotelmatobacter. Next base: position 52,963 of record CAWDBW010000039.1, on the reverse strand, counting down.
CGGCGTAGTAACGAACTGGAGCGACGGACAGGTAGCCGCCACGGTTGCAGCGGGTTCGACCTCGGGGAACGCGCAGATCCTGCAAAACGGAGTCTGGAGCAACGCGCTTCCTTTCCCCATAGATTCGCTTCAGATAGCCAATGTCACGCCGAACTCAGGTGCCGCTGGTACCGTGGTCACGATTACCGGCGGGGGCTTCGGAAACAGTCAGGGAAGTGGTAGCGTCTCAATTGGTGGCGCTGCGGCTTCAATCGTCGGATGGAGCGACGCTCAAGTGATGGCTTCCGTTCCAAGCAACGCTGTAACTGGCTTCGTCAAAGTCGAGCAAAACGAGGTCTGGAGCAATGCGGTCGGGTTCACTGTGCCGCCCACCCTTGGCGGAGAGCCTCAGTTGATGCTTGTTCCAACGGTAATCAGTATGGTCGTCGGCGACACACGTTCGATCCAGGCTTGGGACTCTACCAGCCAGCAGCCGGTTAGCGGCCTCACTTGGACCTCCAGCAACACCGCTATCATCACGCTTTCCACGGATGACCCGCCCATCATCACTGCTTCGCCGTTGGAACTGCAACCATCACCGCCGGAAGCGCTTCGGCGAATGTGACTGTATATCCGGGCCCGACGTTGCCGACGGGAACCCAAATATGGTCGAACCTAGGCGATGGTTCCGGTGTCAGTAAGATTATGCCTGCAGTTCCGAGTTCACCGGAGTGGCCGATGTGTTCGCGTTACAGAGATCCGGGAATGTCCAGGCGATTAGAAGCGACGGGACGCTTGGCTGGACGGCAGACGTGAGCACAGCCACCTCGCTCACGCCTGACTTTCTAGGGGGCCTGGTCGTCGCAAATATGAATGCAAGCCCGGCCACCGATGCAAGAACTCAATGGCATGACCGGGACGGCCACCAACCTTACCCTACATCAGCCCCAACAGTCCCCCAGTTTTGGTCCACACCGACGGCACGATCTTCACCGTCGATAACAACGCAATTGTCGGAATTAATCCAACCACCGGAGAGCCTCAGTTCAATGTCCCGATGGAGCAATCGATTAGTTCCGGAAACGGCGGCTGTGGGGAATACACTCCTTTTCAGAATTCCGGCCAGGCCACAGTAGGCCAGCCTATCATCGCGGGCGATGGCTACGCTTACTTTCCCTATGTGTACACTCTACAGCCGTTGTCCTCGAACGGAGCTATCTGCCCGAGTGGTGGCAGCACGATCCATATCGAAACCCATTCGCGTTTGATGCGGGTTGGAGCGGACGGCTCGTCCCTTGAAATTAACGTTGGGGATTGGGCGATGGACGGTCAAATTACCCCTACGTTGGATCATCCGCCACCGGCTCTCTTCCAGGCAACGTTCTCGGCACGTTGATCACGAACGCGGACCAGGGCGTTCTCTCTCTTGGGCGGCCTGTCCACAACACAATTTCTATCAACTGCACGGCGCAATTCGAGCTTACGACTTTTGCCAACGGCAGTCCGTCTACCGTGACGACCAACATGGGCTATCAGCCCCAACTTTGTACCAGGGGATCGCTCCACTTCAGCCCATCCTGCAGCGCGCGGACGGGTCGTACATCGGCACCGCTAGCCTCTCCACGGGGACCAACTTCCCATGGTTGCTTTCACCTCGACCGGGCAATTGCTGTGGAATGGTCCCAACGACACACCGCAGATCGCGACGGCGGACAACGGCGTGGATCGGCGCTTCCGGCACCACCTACGACCAGGACGGAAATGTCGACGGCCAGGTCTCGATGACAACTCAGTCCTGGGCAGGAAACTCCTACCAAGTAGGCTCGGTCGATCAGATTGCGTCCAATCTGATAAACTTGGCTGGCAGTTTCTGGCCGCAGCTGGGAGCAAATGCATCGGGCAATTCCGCCGCAGTCATCCAAGAGAAGTTGTACGTGCGGAGTTTCGCGCCATGGTACTCGTTTGGGCCAGATCCATACTCAAACAAGTACCCGTGGAACGTTCTACCGTGCGGTTTCGACTGCTTCCTCGGCGATAACCGCACTTTCACAACTGCCGTTGGTCCAGGCGTTACCTCAAGGATCAACGGCAGCGTACGACTCCTATTCCCGGATATGCAACCGATACTCGCCCAAGCTTACTCAAACCTAACCACAGCAATATACCGCCTGCCCCCAGGAAATACGGGGACGGCGAACCCTACGACAATTGTGATCCATCCGCCTGCCGACGATGCGCTGGACCTGCCGGGTAAGGAGGCGGCCCTTCTGGGTTCCGATTGCACCAAACATTGACGTCTACCTTAGTCTTACGGCCAGTGAGACCACAGGGCAGGTGTGTTTTTCAGGACAGCTCACAGGGGACGCGTTCCCGGACGCTGAGGTTTTTGTTGTGAACTCAAAGGGCCAAGCCACAACGTTACTGACTTTCGCGACTTCCTACCCCCGCAACTGGGGGCCATGGACCTTGTTATCACCAAATATCGTGGCTATGGGTTCGTTTTCGAACATCTGTGTTCCTAAGTAGGAGCAAGGCAATCGATGAGATTCTAAAGGGTGAGTCATATGGAACAGACCAATATCTTTCCCAAAAGAATACGCGGGCTAGCCGTTGCTACGGGCGTAGCGTCCGCACTTGCGCTTTTTCCCGCCCTCCTTTTTCGGCATCCGGCCCCGGCCCTGTTGATTGTGGCAGGATTCCTTTAGGCGCGTTTCCTAGCACGGGCAGGTGGTTTGTGTAGGCTGGCGCAATAGGGCTTGGCCCAGTGCTGATCACGTATGACGTCATGCTGTTTCCGCATCCTTTCGTTCAGCCGGGTTATTTGACGCTGATATTTCTGATATTTCCGGCGGTAACCGTCCTCCTTTTATGGTGTTATGCGGAGCTCGTTGTCGAAGGCGTAGCGAGAATGCGTGCTAAGCGTTCTCTTCCGGCAGCCGAAACGCACCCGGTAGGATGGGGCGCATGGATCGTTGCTGCTGCTCTTAGTCTTTGGATAGGACGGGGCGTGTACGGCTTTATAAATGGATACTATTCTGGTGATCACCACGTCACCCCTCCTGTCCTCGTCGCAGCTGCAATGACGCTACCGTTGGTAGTAATTGTCGTAGCCTTCGATATCTGGCTGATAAGTAGAACTATCAAATTGAGGCGGGCGGACGTCTGAGAGCGAATCCGGGCAGCAAAGATATGGGGTGCGGCAAGTGGCCCAGGCTTTTGCAAACGCGACCGACATGGTCAGTACCCCCGTCCTTCGGCGCTCTTGGCCAGGGGGACCTAGCAGCCCAGCGGATCAACAAAATCATGTGCAACCTGCGCGTAGGGTTGAACTTGTCATTCTTTATATCCTTGCTCTGCCAATTGGCAGCCGGACAAGCAATGTCCGACACGAAGCTTAGCCTCGATGAACGCGTTCTTACCGCATCGAAGGCTGTGGTGCAGTCTTACTTTTTCCCTGCCAAGACAGGACCCGACCCCAGCCTCGATGCCCCCTACAAAAGCTATCTCCGGGCGGTTCTGGCCACCGACGACCGCCACCAGTTCGATTTGGCCACCATGGAATTTGTGGCCCAACTGCATAATGGGCACACCTTCTTCTGGGACGCATGGTTTGACAAGAACAACCGGCAGTCATGGGCTTCTGCGCTGCAGTTGTGGCGTTGCATTCTAATTCCACATAATGTACTTCGCCCGACTGTTTCCGGGCCAAGATCGACGCTTCCGTGAAAGGATTCTGGAAACCAAGCCGCAGCTAATCCAGACTTCGGCGGCGTGGTGGCGTGTGATTTTCATGCTCGTAGGAATGCTTGTCTGACTGGTCTTTCTCAAGTCCACAGATCTCCTCCGACAGCGATTCAACTTGGGGCGGACCCAGTTTCGTAGACTAGAAATCTGACATCCCCCGATAGCTGAATAATAAGCCGAGGCGCAAAGGCCAGTGTCAAGGTTGCCGCATGGGGAGAATTTAAACCGCAGTCGGCTCCGGAGGGGACCACGTTTCTGGCGACCGCCTTGGCCTATTATCCCGAGGACCAGCGTTCAACTGGTGCTTGCATGCGGAGGCTGGGCCAGGCGAACCGGAAGAACGGGTTCCAAATGGTACAGGATACCGGACAAGGTCAGTTGGGCCGGGTTGCGTTTGCACGTACTGATTTCTTCAAGGAAGGTCCCGCCTACGAGGCTGTTTTCGTGAAGGCATGCGACACGCAAGCGTTGGTATTTGTTTTTACGGGTTCTGGCCGAGATACCGTAAACAGGCTCATCGCTGCGACTGAGTTGAAGCTGGATTTGGCAACCTCCGGGTGTGGGGCCCGCCACTAGCGGACAATGCCTAAGAATGAACCCGCACAGCCTCCTCGAATTATCCTATGTTCACAACCCGAATCAGCTTGTTAGGCCCCCTTGATGTTCCGAAGGTTCTTCCATTTTTTAGTTGGCGGACCGACCAGTTCTCCTTTTCATGGAACACAACTTGCACAGGATGCGTATGCGCTTGCCGAAAATGCTTGGCCACTCTGTCCAGAACGCATTGCTGTGCCGCTGCGTCTGTTACACCATAAACAAAAATATCGTTGTAGTAGGAGAGAAATATCCCCCGTCTTTCTACTGCACAACCTACAGCGGGGTGACCTGGGGTCTGCTTGGACTCCGGAATCACGTTGGAGCTGGAAGCAGCTTGTTCGAGACCGGGGCACTCGCCTAGGCGATCCGCCCCTGTTGCCACAAACTGGATGGCACCGCTGTACAAAGTGTGGAGAATGGTTAACGGAAGCACAATCGCTAGGGCGTACCGCAGTAATTGTCGAACAGTGGCACGACGTACCGCCCCCACGACCAAGACAACGCCTGTTAAGGACAGAAAAACACACAACGGCGGATAGAATACATCTGCCCACGACAGCGGGTATGGCGAATTCTCCCAGACCTTGAAAATATTGTGACGCTCGAAGAGATAGTTCATCGCTGGTCCGCTCGCCATCAGCAGCACTGCGATCATTATCAGATTCCTATTGCCGTGGTTATCGTTTGCAATTGTTCCGTTCATCTCAGGCCTTCCCGTATGTCCGCCAACTACTGTTCGAGCTGTTTCATCAACTGTGCCGGCTCCCAAGTACCCGGACCTGATGCGATACCACCGAAGCCCAACATTCGCTGGGCCCAACTAGCACAGTCACAAGCGGGTTGCGGACCCTTGACTGAGAAGTAGGGTGGGTTGTCTTTGCTGAGCTGTATAGCAGTCTGAATCGCGATGCCCTGGTCCGCACTGATAGACATCGATACTCTATCCTGTTCCACACCTTCGCCCGAAAGTTGCGGCGAAATCACACCTGGAACCGTTACTATCGCCAACGGGTCACATGCCAAGCCGAAGTAGCATCCTACGGTGGCCATGGCTACGTCATCCGCGAATTCGAAGTCTGAGACCGGGTTGAGACCAACCAGTGGGCCATTCCCGACCCCCATCGCAATGTGGCCGTACGGATTGAAGACTGTGTTTTTGAACCATGCCACTGTGACGCTTGTATCCGCCATTCCGCTATCGTAGTAATTTTGAAAAAGCGCCCAATCTGTCGCCCGTAACGCTGGTGTGAAGGGCACCATTAGAGTCGCATTAATGACATTCATTATCTGTGCCCGTGCAGCGCTCTCGGTACTGTAGTGAGCTGGAATAACAATCAGGTCATCGCGACTGTGAATACCGGATCGAGCTCTGGAGTTGCACAGATCCAGCAAAATGGACTGTCCTCAAACTCGATCGCTTTCACCGTAAACACGGCGCTAATCTCAAATGTGTCTCCGGCAGGAGGCCTGCCTGGCACGCAAGTCACAATCACGGGTTCGGGCTTTGGCGCCACGCAGGGCAGCGGAATGGTGTGGCTCGGAACCGCTGTCGGCGTGGTAACGAACTGGAGCGACGGACAGGTAGTCGCCACGGTTGCAGCGGGTTCGACCTCGGGGAATGCGCTGGTCCTGCAAAACGGAGTCTTGAGCAATACGTTCCCATTCACGATAGATTCGCTTCAGATAGCCAATATCGCGCCGAACTCCGGTTCCGCCGGTACCGTTGTCACGATTACCGGCGGGGGCTTCGGAAACAGTCAGGGAAGTGGTAGCGTCTTAATCGGTGGTACCACAGCATCTGTCGTTGGATGGAGTGACGCTCAAGTTATGGCTTCTGTTCCAAGCAATGCCGTCAGCGGCGTCCTCAAAGTCGAGCAGAACCAGGTCTGGAGCAATGCCGTTGCATTCACTGTACCCCCCAGCTCAGAGGGTGAAACTCAACTGACTCTCGTTCCCACCGTTATAAGCATGGTTGTGGGTGCAACGCAGTCCATTCAGGCTTGGAATTCCAGCACCCAGCAGTTGGCTACCGGCCTTACTTGGACGTCCAGCAACACCGCTGTCATCACGCTTTCTACTGATGACCCTCCCATCATCACCGCTGTCGGCGCTGGAACAGCAACCATTACGGCAGGAAGCGCTTCAGCCGATGTAACCGTCTATCCGGGAACCACCCTTCCGACCGGAACTCAAATATGGTCGAACTCCGGCGACGGCTCCGGTGTCAGTAAGATTATGCCTGCCGTTCCCAGTTCGACGGGAGTAGCCGACATCTTCGCATTGCAGGGAGACGGTTACGTATGGGCCATCGCCAGCGACGGAACGGTTGGCTGGACGGCGAATGTGAACTCAGCAACGTCGCTCACGCCCGACTTTCAAGGGGGCTTGGTTGTTGCCAATACCAATGCAACTCCGGCGACGGTGCAAGAACTAAACGGCATGACGGGGGTGGCTAACCCGGCATACAACTTCGTTGCTCCCAACAATCCCCCAGTCCTGGTCCACACCAACGGCACGATCTTTACCGTCGACAACAATGCGATTGTCGGGATCAATCCAACAACCGGGGAGCCGCAGTTCACGGTTCCGATGGAGCAATCGATCGGTTCCGCCAATGGTGACTGCGGCGAATACACTCCCTTTCAGGATTCCGTCGCAGCCACCGTGGGCCAGCCTATCATCGCGGGCGATGGATACGCCTACTTCCCATACGTCTACACTCTGCAGCCATTGTCTTCGAACCAAGCTATCTGCCCGAGTGGTGGTGGCACGATTCACATCGAAACTCATTCGCGTTTGATGCGGGTTGGAACGGATGGCTCGTCCCTTGAAATTGCCGTCGGAGATTGGGCAATGGACGGTCAAAATATCGCCTACGTTGGATCACTCGCAACCGGCTCTCTTCCGGGCAACGTTCTTGGCACGTTGATCACCAACGCAGACCAAGGCGTGCTCTACTCTTGGGCAGCCTGCCCCTCCACCTTAATTTCCAACAACTGCACAGCACAGTTTTTGCTTACGACTGTCGCCGACGGCAGCCCGTCTACCGTGACGGCCAATATGGGCTATCAGCCCGGACTTAGCTACGAAGGGATCGTCCCGGTTCAGCCCATCCTGCAGCGTGCCGACGGCTCGTACATCGGCACGGCTATCAATCCGCAACTTGGAAACACCATGGTCGCATTCACGTCGTCTGCGCAGCAACTATGGAGCGTGCCCAACGACACACCGCAGATTGCCACTGCCGATGGTGGAGTGATCGGCGCATCCGGCACCACCTACGACCAAAACGGCAATGTCGATGGCCAGATCTCCAGCCTAAGTCCACCCTCGACTCAATCCAATGGCGGTCAGTGGCCTAGCTGGACGGCTAACACCTACGCCCTAAACAGCCAAAGCTTAGCTTCAGTTGCTGCCACTCCCCTGAGTTTCGCGCCCGACTTCGCGGCCGTCGTGGGGCTTAACATATCAGGCGGCGGGACCGCCATAAAGCAGTCTGCTGCCCCGCAGGCAGGACTGCTCAGGCTAGCGGGAGCCAACTTAACGGCGCTTTCAAAGTGCAACGCGTTCCTGGGTGGCCTTTCCAGCATCGCAAAAACCTCAGAGGCAACCCTCATATCCCAGCTTCAGGCGACGGCTACCGGCGCGCGCGATTACATCTACGACGGCCCATCCTCGAACGTGCGGCTAGACCCCGTCAAATTTCCGGGCATAGCGACTCCTAACATTACGACTGTGGGCCAGTGGTTTAATTCAGGCTCAAGCATTCCTTATTACGAAGGACTTTCGCAGTACAACGGCTACGCTATATTCCTTCGATTGGACGACTGGTGGAGCTGGGTCAACGGTCTCTCCAGCCAGTATATTCGGGGAGCAAGCGGTCAGGTAAATTTCTACGGAATGGGACTTGTGATGCATGAGACGTTGCACAAGCAGGCGGTGGCTGGTGGCTTCACGCACGAACAGATGGATACAGCCCTGACCGCAGCGGGAGCACCGACCGCGCCGAGCGAGAACAACCCTGAAAGCTTTGGGATCGGTTCGATATGTTTTCCGGATCATCCATAGACACATCGCAAGTTGTGTCGCTCTTTGGCTAAGATGGAGGAAATTCGCGCGCATCTGGAGGGTGTATGGCTAGGTTCTTGCGGCGGTACTTCTGGCTAGTTGCGATGCCGGCCTACTGGTTGTGCACGTTCTGGCTCCTGATCTCGGTATTTCGGATTACAGCCGATGGCAGCGGACCAACTACGAGTTTCTACTGGGGCGATCACCCACCCGCCCCGACACTAGCGGAGTACTATCAGAATCTGGACATCCGGCTGCGATTTCTTTACCCGTACTGGATTGCTGCCGCCATCATCACAGCGCTCGCCTGCGGGGTAACTGGGAAGTTAGTGCGCTTCTTGCGCCCAAAGAGTTCTCGTCTCTTTCTAGCGTCGTTCGCCACGTGCCTTTTCCTGCTGCTCCTGGCGAGTGCAATCTCCGATGCCGGTGCCGCACTCCGCCTCTGGCGTGCGCCGATGATGTACATTTCGATCTCCTCGATTTTTTGGGGTCTCAAAGTGTTTGTCCCCCTATCGTTGCTTGCAGGTTGTTTGGCACTTGCCCGAAGTCGTCTGGGCACCCCAGCAGCTCAGACGTGAAAGGGACCGGCGAACAATAATTTCGGAGCTGTGTTTCGCAGGAAGGGGGCTGGCCTCGCCTCGAATTCACAGGTTGGCGGGTGGCGCAGGCTTTTGATCCCTCTGACATCGGCACACAGATGGGACCTCAATCATACAGTGCCCATGCTTGATACAGACTGCTGGCACGGATCCAACGCCTCCACAGGATGAACCGAATGCGGGCAATCAACTAACCTATGTGCTATTAGTCGGTGATCCGGGTTTAAATCTCGGCGATGGTCACAATCATAGTAAGCGTCCGGTCTTGGCCGTCTAGACAGGCGGAGAGTAAGGCGTCATTCTCCGGAAGTGGACACTCCAGATAGGCGTCCACTTGGGGCGGAGATGGACACTTCCCGGCAAGTTCCAGCGGTGATAGCGGATAAGAGTGAGTCGTTGGGCGCGGCCCCGCGGCAGCGGCGCAATATCGCGGAGAAGCGGCGGATTGTCGAAGAGACGTTGGTGGAAGGCGCGTCCGTTGCGCGAGTGGCGCGGGCGCATGGCATCAACGCGAACCAGGTATTTGGCTGGCGTCGGCTCTACCTGGGAGGAAGACTTGGGGAGCGCAAGCCGGCCATGACGTTGCTGCCGGTTCGGGTGAGCGAGAGTGTTCCGGCGCCTCTGCCGGTGGAGCGTGGGTCCGGCGACTTTTCGAAAGCACAGCCGGGCACGATTCACATCGAACTGCGGCAGGCGCAGGTGCGGATCGAAGGCAGCGTCGATCCGGGATTGGTGCGGGTGTTGTTGGAGTGCCTGCGGGCATGATCGGGCCGCCGACGAACACGCGGTTATGGATCGCCGCGGGCGTGACCGACCTGCGGCGCGGATTCACTGGGTTGAGCGCGCTGGTGCAAACCAAGTTGGAGCAGAGTCCGTTCTCGGGACAGGTGTTCGTGTTTCGCGGGCGGCGCGGCGATCTGATCAAAGTTCTGTGGTTCGATGGCGATGGGCTTTGTCTATTCTCGAAGCGGTTGGAGCGGGGACGGTTCGTGTGGCCGCAGGCGGCGAGCGGAAGCGTCTCGTTAACGCGAGCACAGTTATCGATGCTGCTGGAAGGCATTGACTGGCGGCGGCCGGAGCGGACGTGGGATCCGCAACTGTCGGTGTAACGCGCGAGGTTCTTTTGCACAACTTTTTCTGCGCGAGCGGATCGCAGCGCGAAGATTCATGCGATACTCCGCGCATGGCAACCACGATGCTTCCGGATCGTACTCTTCCCCCGGCGGAAGCGTTGAAAGCCTTGGTGCGGGCGCAACATGAGCAACTGCTGTGGCGCGAAAGCGAGATCGAGCATCTGAAGCTGCTGCTGGCCAAACTGCAGCGGATGCAGTTTGGACGGAAGTCGGAGAAGCTGGCGCGGCAGATCGAGCAACTGGAACTGCGGCTGGAAGATCTGCAAGCAAAACCCGTGGAAAACGCAGGTCTGGCGGAGAGTCAGTCTGCGTCTCCGGCATTACCTCTCCTTATTAGTACTCCTGTAAAGCCGGCCCGTCGGCCGTTACCCGATCATCTGCCGCGTCAGACGCAAAGGCACGAACCAAAGGAATCGGCGTGCCCGGATTGCGGCGGTGCGTTGAGCAAGCTGGGCGAAGATGTCAGCGAGATGCTGGAGTATGTGCCCGCGAGCTTCTTCGTGGTTCGCCATGTGCGGCCCAAGTTGAGCTGCACGAAGTGCGACCACATCGTGCAAGCGGCGGCTCCGACGCGGCCCATCGAACGCGGCGTAGCCGGGCCTGGACTGTTGGCCCATGTGCTGGTCTCGAAGTATGCGGATCACTTGCCGTTGTATCGCCAGTCGGAGATCATGCGTGATATGGCGTCGAGTTGGAGCGCTCGACGCTGGCGGACTGGGTGGGTGGAACGAGTGAGTTACTCGACCCGCTGGTGGAAACGCTGCGTCGTTACGTGATGGCGGCGGGCAAAGTGCATGCGGATGACACGCCGGTGCCGGTGCTGGCGCCAGGAAACGGCAAGACGAAGACGGGCCGCTTGTGGACCTATGTTCGCGATGATCGACCGGCGGGCGACACGGCGGCACCCGCCGTTTGGTTCGCCTATTCGCCCGATCGCAAGGGCGAACACCCCGAGCAACATCTGCGCCAGTTTCGGGGCGCGCTCCAAGCCGATGCCTACGCCGGATTCAACCAGCTCTATAAAGAGGATGGCCGCATTCAGGAAGTCGCCTGTTGGGCGCACGTGCGGCGCAAGTTCTACGATTTGCAGGAAGCACACGCATCGCCGATTGCCCGTGAGGCTCTGGAACGAATCGCGGCTCTGTATGCCATTGAGAAAGAGATCCGCGGTCGGCCACCAGACGAGCGGCAACAGGTTCGCATGTTACGGTCGCGGCCTTTGCTTCAGTCCTTGCGCGACTGGTTCGAAAAGTCTCGCTGACCAAACTGTCCCGCAAGTCGGATACGACGGCGGCCATCCGCTATGCGCTCGGACTGTGGCTGGCGTTGACCCGTTACTGCGATGACGGCCGCTTGGAAATCGACAACAACGCCGCCGAACGGGCGCTGCGCGTGGTCGCGCTGGGCCGGAAGAACTACTTGTTCGCCGGTTCCGACACAGGCGGCGAGCGTGCTGCCTCCATCTACAGCTTGATTGGTTCGGCGAAACTTAATGGTCTTGATCCCGAAGCGTATCTGCGCGAGGTTTTGACGCGTATCGCCGATCACCCCGTGAACCGAATCGCCGACCTCCTGCCCTGGAACATCGCCCCGGCGGCACCGACCCACTTGGCAGCAAGCGTCCACGTATTTCTTATGTGGACACTTACTTCCCACCCTTCCATCAGCTCACCGATGTCAACACGGCCACGCCCGGACGGTTACCAATCATAATGTGGGCAATCTCTTCAATCTCGCGGCCCAAACTTTGGCCAAGAGCTTGAGTGCTTCGGTAAACAACAAAGTCATAACCGAAAGAGTGTCATCAGTTAATGAGTTCAATCAGGGGCTAACGAGAAACGGCAACGTCACCGGTGGCGTTGTCTTTTTTGGACATGGCGGCCTTGACAGCCATTCTCTTTCTGCGCTTTTCCCGGGAGAACTAGCTGGCAGCAACTCCTACAACATTACCTCTTTAAACGTCGGGCAGCTTTCAAATAAATTTCTCGCAAGTGGCATTTCGATAACATTGAATGCTTGTCACGCGGGACTGGGGGGACGCACCATCGCCCAAATAATCGCCAATCAGCTGAGGAGGACTGTTTATGCCCCTCCAGTGGATATGTTCTCAGCGCAAACCCCGCTCCTCACTATTTCAATCCCAAAACAGATGTAGCACCTGGCGGTATACCAGCCTACATGGTTCCGAACAGCACTGCTCCACTTAAAGCATTTACCCCGCAGTGATCGACAGCCCTTAGTGCAGTCTTCTGCCATAGAACTTGTAATGAACGAAAACAGCCAAGACTTACCTAGCAGGCTGCTGAAAAATTGATTCGCAGCGTGTTTTTCTTTCGGTTGTTCATTGTTGATGATGTCGAACGGTTTGATTCCAGGTGTTTTTGTGGCCTCTGCTTCTAACTCGATGCTGCTGGAGACACACGTCGGCTCCGACTTACACCACCAGAACTGCGACGGCCAGGTTCCGCATGCGCACCAGATTGTAGGCGGCGCAGGCGAGAGTAAAGATCCAGTGCACTTTGCTCACCCCGCGATGCCGAACCTTCCGCATCAGCGCTATCGTCTTCAGCCAGCCAAAGCATTCTTCAATCCGTTTCCTCTTCTTCTGACTCATGGCATAGCCAGAGTGCCGCGTGGTTCGGCCATCAATCGCGCTGCCCCCGCGTCGCCCCAGGTTCTGCGCTACGTGCGGCGTCACGTGCAGATGGCGGCACTCCTCCACAAAACCGAACGGTGTCGAACCCCTTGTCGCCGCCCACCGTCAGCGGTTGCGTGCCGGGAAGCCTCTCCATCATGACCAGCGCCGCATCGCGTTCCGCGGTCCCGTTCGCCTGGAAGACTTCCGCGTCCACGATCAGTCCGTTGCGGTTCTCCACCAACAGATTCCCGCTGTAACTCAACCTGGACTCCTTGCCCGCGCTTTTGCGCGCCAGCAGAGAGTCGGGATCGGTCTTGGACTCGTGGGTTTGGTTCGAGCGCTTCTCCCCGTGAAAGTTCACCGTGGGATTGCCAGGATCCTCTGGCGGTGGAGTCGGCTTGCCCTTTTTTGGTTGAAAGCTCTTGAGACTCGCCCAGGCTTCCAGCAGCGTGCCGTCCACGGTGAAATGTTCGTCGGAGGTCAGCCCCTTTCCCCGCGCTTGGGCTACCACGCGCGCCAGAAACTCCTGGGCTACATCCGCCTCCAGCAAGCGGTCGCGGTTCTTGGTGAAGGTAGTCGCGTCCCAGACCTCATCGTCCGCGTTCAGCCCCACAAACCAGCGGAACAGCAGGTTGTAATCCATCTCTTCCATCAGCAAGCGTTCGCTGCGGATCGAGTACAGCATCTGCAGCAACTGCGCCCGCAACAGCTTCTCCGGCGCAATCGACGGACGACCGACCCGGGCGTACATCCCGTCGAACCGCCGCGAAAGTTGCGCCAGTACTTCGTCCACCATGCCCCGGATCGCACGCAACGGATGATCCTTCCGCACCCGCGCTTCCGGCGACAGATAACTGAACATATGATTCTGCTGCTGATCCTCTCCGCGCATGTCTTCCGATATCACAGTCGGCTGTGGATTGGGAGTAGTTTTTCAGCAGCCTGCTAGGAGAAGGTCAAGATGAGACGGGTACTAATTTTGATAGTCACGCTTGTTCTCATGGAGATTGGCGCGATCGGGCAAATGCCGGTCTCTCCTCGACTATCACCCAAAGAAGTCGTAGAGCGATTTTGCAAAATGGAGGCTGAAGGCAAACATCTCACGCCCGATGGCTGGCGCGATATGTCAAAGCTGCTTATCTCCTCAACCGCCAACCCACGTCTGGAAGAGATGGCTGTTATCAAAGACTATATTGTCAGTGAACCGGTCATAGACAGAAACCGGGCCAAAGTTTCTGTCGTGTACACAACACTCGGAGTGGTGGACCCTCGCAATCTGTCGTTCGGCCCCAGAGGCCCTTACCCGATCGAGCCCGTAAAAATAACATTCGAGCGCACTCTCATCCTTACGGAGAAATACACAGAGGTAGGACCGGGCGGGGCGGGAAGAGAGATGGAAGGACCGCCAGTGTGGCGGATTGAAGGTCAAGCGGAACCACATATTAGTGTACAAACAGCTATCGACTATTTGCAACGCCTACGGATAAAAACGAGCAACGATGCTTTCAGTAAGAGTGCCGACGAATCAATTTCTGCATTACGGAAGCTTCAGTAGGAGGCGGCCGCCGAAGTTTTGATCTTGGTGGTATCGGCAACAGATGGTACCCTGTTTTATACGCACTGTGCGAAGGGCGACACTCCGGAACGCCGCGCAATCGTTGATCGCGCACTGCATAAGAACCGAATGGCACAAAGAACCCTCAGTGGAAACCTTTACACGCAGAAGTGGCTAGAGGTGGTCCACCCGCCATCTCAAACAACTCATGCGCGAGGCAGAGAAATATCGAACCGACTTAGCGTCGACTGATTAATCTGTGCACAGGCTAACTTTCACAGTCCTCCTAGGCTGCCTCAGCCAATTAATTACGGGACAAATACCGTCTGATGCGAAACTCACTATCGACGAACGCATCTCCATATTGTCGAAGGTCTACTCCATGCTGCCGTCTTACTTATCCTCCGCCAAAGGAGTGCCAGATCCCAGCCTTGATGTCTCCTACAAAAACTGTCTCCCAACAGTTCTGGCCACGGACGACCGCCGCGAGTTCGATCTGGCCACGATGGAATTCGTGGCCGAACTGCGCAATGGGCACACCTTCTTCTGGGACGCGTGGCTTGACCAGAACAACCAGCAGCCGTTGGGCTTCTACGCAGCACCCCTCGACGGATACTGGGTTGTCCAAACCAGCTTTTTGGCTGGCCTGAAGCCGGGTGACGTCATCGTCAGGATCGATAACACGCCGACAGAAGCCTTCTTCCAACAACAGCAGCGCTATATTTCCGCGTCAAGCAGCGCGGCCCAGAGCCACAATCTGTTTCTCCTTCCGCACATGTTTCCCGAACAATTCACGCTGACCCTGGACGGCGGCCGCAAGGTCACAATCAACCGGGAAAAGCTCAGAGAGCCAGAGAAAAAAACAGAGGGCCGCTGGCTGAAGCCAGGGTTAATCGCCTACATTCGCATTCCCGCCTTCTTCCGTCCTCCATTTGAAGAGAAAGCTCTCGAATACCTCAGACAGTTTCAGGACGCAAAGACCATAATGATCGATGTGAGAAACAACGGCGGCGGTATCCCGCCTCAGCGGTTCATCAAAGCACTCATGAACCGTCCCTACCATGAACGGAAAGAGTCCACTACAGCCCATTTTGCTTTGGCTGACTTAGATGTGGAAGGCGAGAAGCAATGGAAGGCGACCATGCTGCCCGAGGCAGTTCGCAACTGCAAATACTCGACAGAAGATCACCTGTGCAGTTTGCCAATAAGTTGGAGCGGCGGAGTTGTATCTCCCAGCCCCGATGCATTCCGCGCGGAATGACCGGTCTCCATAAATTCCTCAGACTCTCATTGCAGCGATTTGTCATTCAGGTCGGTTGCCAGAATCTCAACCTTCCGGTCCTCCGGGCCCCACCATTAACTTGCTAAGCACGACCGCGATGGAATTTTGGGACCAGGGGTCGGAGGTTAGATTCCTCGCGAGCCAACCCTTAACGGTGGCCAGCCAAGGGCAGAGGACGACTTCGCCAACAGTGTCCAGTACGGAATCAGGCCCCAGCGCATCAGGCCAAAGATACGTATTGGTTCCACAGGGTGCTGACGTATGGTGGCGACTTGCTGAGTTGGAGCGATATTCCAGCGCGGTTCCCAAGCCGGATCTTCCTCGAGGCCAAAGTGATCCCGTAGATAACGCTGTTTCGCGGTAAGCCGATAACGTCCGCACATGGCCTTGTTTCTTTCGCTTTATTTCTTTCGGTTGGCTGCTTTCCACTTTGCCCAACGCGCCCGCTGGGCTGCGGCAATTCGCCTGCGCGCCGCCGCTGACATGGTCCTTCGTTTCTTGCCTGGTGTCTGAGCACGGCCGACGCTTCCGATCGCTGCGCGCAACCCATCGAGACCGCTCAGGGCTTTCAGAGCGCTGTCCAGTTGCTCGATTGTCCGCTGCGCCTTATCCCGTTCCTTCTTTAGCTGCTGGACCACATTTGCCAAGTTCGACATTGATTCTCCCAGGGCAGGAATTGTAGCAGGCCGGTACCGCGCAGACTGTTCTCCGTTCCTGTTTCCCGCTGACCCACAACCGATTCATTCAACCCATCTTCATTCAGCCCATCGAGAGGAGTCCCATGAGACTTCGTAGCAATGAATTGTGTCCAATCCACAAGTCCCTTTCCTGTTGCGGCCGGGAGTCCCTCCCGAAACCCAGGTTGACACGACTCGGAGTTCAGAGGATCGAAGATCCGCATCACCCGCGAGGATATCGGGAACTGCGGTCACCGGCCGAGATGCGAAAACTGCTGAACCGAAAGATTGTCCAGCAGGGCGGGATATGCGCCATCTGCCACGAAGACTTCACGGATTACAACGACGTCGTCCCCGACCATGAGAATCCGAAAGGAATGGGAGGAGCGTGGCGCGATGATCATCCGGACAATATCCAGGCAACACACTGGTGGTGCAACGAAGAGAAGGGATCAACCAGAATGGTTGAGTAACAGCCCGATTGTCTTGGTTCAGCCTGAAATGGAGAAGCGACGTTCTCCGTTAGTGAGTATTCCGCCCTTCGGGCGGGGATTTTCAAGGCATGGGGGCCTTTCGATCCGATGAGGTTGGGCGGCGCAAGAACGAGTCCTCACGCCCCCTGTTCATCGGCTCGATGAGCCCACCGGGATATCCCTCGGCATGGTTGCGTCCCCGCAGTGCCCGCTTCCGTTTCACCCGGCAAGATCATTGTAGCTCCCAACGAGCTGCCGGTTCTCAACATCCGGTTGTCCTGTGATTCCGCCAAAAACCCAGACCGGCCAGACCCGAATTGAGTTAAGGGCCTGTAAAGTAAATGAAACCAGCGTACAATCTTCAACCGAAAGGCATTCCGATGACCATCCGTATTTTCGCTGTGCTTTGTTTCGCAGCCGCTATCTCCGTAACTTGGCAGACGAGCGAACTCTGTGCTCGTAGCCGCAAACACATCAAGACATCGCTCTATTGGCTCATGTCAAGCCCGGATAGCAGGAGTCGGGAAGCTGACCTTTGCTCCTCTCGGAGATGCTTTTGGTGAACCGACGAACGTCGAGGTAATTCTGTCCATCTCTATGTGTGAAGCACGACATTTTGGCAAGCGATGAACCTGAAGATCATGGAAGTTTAAAACTCTCACTACGCGGGAGGGAAGTATGAAACAACGTTTGATTACCGGCTTGTCTCGCCGGTCCGCAAAAGGTCACCTTTGAATCGTTCCACCGCGTGGAAGTTGCTACTTGCCTGCCGGTCCAGTGGCAACCGTGACTATCGCAAAATCCCGATATCACTCATCTACCCGTGGGTCAAAATCGCTTTCCTTGGGCTGTCCGAATCCTCTGGCCACTTCACTCTTCACGCCGCTTGCTGGCGGCGACTCTGACGTTGCTGTCTGGCGGCTTCCAACTTGCGGTCGCGTTCTTCGTGGATCTCCTGCCGACGCCCCGCCAGTACGTTCTTCGGCGTGACGTAGCCGGTGGCACTGTTCAGGCGGACGTTGTTGTAATGCTCCACGTAGCTCTCGACTAGACGCCGCGCATCTTCCAGCGACAGCGGCGTCCCCGGTCGGATGCACTCGCTTTTCAGCGACTTGTGCCAGCGCTCAATCTTGCCGTTCGACTGTGGATAGTAAGGGGAGGTTCGGACGTGCGTCATGCCCGAGATGCGAATGAACTCCTTGAAATCGCGGGCAATGAACTGCGGGCCATTGTCGGAGATGATGCGCGGCCTCGCTTCCGGGTACTTTTCCTTAGCGCGTTCGAGAATTACTTCGACATCCGCTTCCCGCATCGACTCGCGCAAATCCCAATGAACAAGGAAACGACTGAACCCGTCCAGAATGCTGCACAAGTAATAGAAAGTGCCGCACAGGTTGATGTAGGAAATATCGATATGCCAGTGCTGATGCGGCTGCAGCGGCTGCTCGAAACCGGTTCCCTTGCGCGATGGCTTGTTCTTCCACCGGCATAATAATCCAGCTTGCTTCAATACTCGCCAAACGCTCGCCGGACTGACCGCTACAACGTCAGCGTCGAGCATCATGAACGTCAGCCGCCGATAGCCTTCCAGCGGGTTCTGCAGATGGAACCCGATGATTGCTTCTTTCTCCCACGGCTCCAACCAGAAATCACGGGGAACCCAACCGTTGTGCTCGTTGACGCACCCGTACCGCTGCCGCCAGTCATAGAACTTGCTGGCGGTCACGCCCAGCCAAGGGATGAACCGTCCGACGCCGATCTCCGCCTTCTCCGACCAGCGCCGGATGAAATCCACGACTAGATCCCGCACATCATGCGGCACCCAGACACCGGTTAGAGTTCCCCAAGACTTTTTTTTAACGCGATGTGCTCAGCCATCAGCTCAGCCAGGACCTCGTCCTTGGTCTGCACCTTCTTCTCCAAGAACTCGATCCGCTTCTGCTTCTCCTCCACTTGGCGGTGGGGACGCTCTTGAGACTGAAAGGCAGCCGCTCCGTTCTCGAAGAACTCCTTCTGCCAGCGGTAGAACACTGTTGGCCGCAGGCCCAGTTCTTCACACAGCTCCGAGACGGGTACTTTGTCCACAAGATGCCGCCTCAGGATGGCTACTTTTTCTTCTGGAGTGAAATGCTTCCGTTCCTTCCTCATACGTTCGCTCCGTTATCTTAACGGAGGAACGCTCTCTCCATTTCCAGCTGAGGCAGGACACGATCAGCCTCGTGTCTCTGGGGAGTAGCGAGGTTTTCTTGACTCTCTATCGAAACTAGACGAAAATTGCGTCCTTCCCTTTCGAACCAAAGATATCGGGCCAAAGTTCTCTGTGCCGTTGCTGAACTAGTACGGATAACTGAGAATTATCAATGCTGTACGCGGAACTGAATCATGGCGTGATCCGGTTTCAGAATGCAAACACTGCAAACACTAGAACAGATCAACGGTCAGGACCATGCCATTGACGCGGTTCTGAACTGCACAACGGCGAATCGCAAGCAGATCATTGTCGTCCGTGGGCCTTTAGGCGCGGGAACCAGTTGGGTTCTTGACCGCAGTGCTCACGCATGGCAGGCTGCTGGCAAGTCTTCGTTAGTGGCTAGGGGAGAATCGTTTGCGACGGATCGGCGCTTCTTTCCATGGCTCACTTTAGCTCTACCTGGAGCTAAGCACCTCGCGAGAGTTCAATTGCTAAAAGACACGGTTTCTCAGGGAAGTCGTGCCGTACCGATCGTGGGTTCTGTCACAAGTTACCTTGTCGAAGAAGCCTTGGATCATCATCGAAAACGCCTTGCCAGAGAGGCGTTGCTTATCACGGCTCAAGAACAGGACCTTCTATATGTAATCCAAGCTTCCACTCAAGATAAGGCGCTGTTGCTTGCGCTTGATCATTTGAATACGTGGGATGAGGCCTCGTGGAGTTTGCTTGCGCTCATCTTGTCGTGCAAGCTGGATGACCTCTATCCCTGCTTGACCGGTGCTTTGATTCTCATTGGATGTAGCGGCGAAATTCCCGGACGACTCCGAACGCTGCTGCAGAATGTCGATTTCAAAGAGATTGACGTTCGTCTCATTGAACGACAAGAGATGCAATTCGCTAGAGCAACATTCGACCTCCCGCATCTGGCAGAACGGGACATGGATCTGTTATTTGCGATCACGAATGGAAGGCTCGATTTGTTGCACGACGTTGCACAGCAAGTCCGTGACAACGGTCTCAAACATGTCGAGTCGAACTGGGTGGATTTTTACAGTGGTTTGGTACAGCGCCGCCTGGAGTCGTTAACCTCCCAAAGGCCCACTCTTGAATCGCTGCTCTCAGCGGCAGCCATCATCGGCGAATCATTCGCGCTATCCGATATCCACTGCTTGACTGGCTCCGCCATGGACGAGTTGAATGCCGCCCTACGCACAGCGGCCGGGGAAAACCTTCTGTCCTCGCTCGGCGACGTAGCGCGGTTTCAGAGCACCGAGTTGCATCGCTATTTTCATCGGGCCGGCGCTAACAATCACGGCCAATATCACGCCAAGTTTGCTGAGTGCCTAAGACTGATGCGGCCTGGGGGCTACGAGGATCGGCTGCACCATCTCGTTCTCGCTAGTGACATGGAAGGTTCGCTGACCTGCTACGCGCAGGCAGTACTCCAGGCCCGTCGTGATCATCGCCACATTGATACGTTGGACGAGTTCCAAAAGAATCCAGGTTGGCAGGGCATCCAGAACTACTTGCGTCTTATGCAAGAAGCATATGACGCGTACGACAGCAGAAGGGTCGATGATGGGCTTCGAATCATCGAGAGTGTGGAGACATTTCTTCCAGAGGTCTTAATCGCAGAGCGGGACGGACTTGAGGCCCACTTTTTGCTCCTGCACCATTCCATTAGCAGCTATGAAAAGGCTAGAGTTGCCATCGAAAGGTGGAGGAAACTAGCTGACAAGGAAGCAGAACTCTGGAGTCGCCTAGCGCAACTCCTGATGGTCGCCTACGTAATGACAAACAGGATCGATGAGGCGCGGCGCCTAGAGGAAACGCTGACTGCAAGTTACTGGAACCGACGTCAGGTGGATCCTTTAGCTGTCTATGAACTCAACGTATTGCGTCGACGGTCTGAGTGCTTGCATCACCTTCCAACCGTTGCGCAGAGACTTGAGAGTGCCCTCACTTACTTTGGGCCAGGTTCAATCGGGACCGTGCCGAGACACCCAGTCCAGTACTACTACACTTTGAACAATCTTGTTGGGAATCAAATCGCGAGTGGGCTCTTCGACAGTGCGTACGCGCGATCGTCGGACCTTGAGTTCTTGATTCGCAGTCATCCAAATATTCCATGGCCTGCATTGGAGATAGCTGCAAACAACGTCCTTTTGGCTCGTTACTTAACCGGAAAAGTGACTGCGCCGGAAGCTGCCACCCTGACCGAAAACCTCATTGCGAGCTCGTCAAGGTCAGGTGACCACGTGCTTTTGCAGAGCAATCATGGAGTGTTCTTGTCGCTTGCCGGAAAAACGAAGGAGGCTCGAAGTCTGTTTGAAAAACTGCACCAGGAACTCGTCTCGGATGCTGAACCAGACGAATATCACAGCTATTTCGTTGGAAACAATCTCGCGGCTCTCCTCGCTTTGGCTGGCGAAACACAGAAGGCATCCGAGCTATTGGCTAAACACTCACAGCTCCTCGACAGGTTCTACCCTGGTCTTCGCGGAACCTTACTCAAGCGGCACCCACTCCTCGCGGACTGCTTGTTAGCTGCACAGGGTTTGAGTGTCGGTGATTTTGACATCAATATTCTCCAGCACCACCCTTCACAAGTAGGCCCACAATGGCAGTTCTACGGTCACGTGTTCCTTCTCAGTGACATTCAGTTTTGGTCTGCGGACTAAGAGAGTCCATGACGCACAGCCGCGGCCCCCACAAGGAAGCGTATTAGTTGGCTCTGATCCGACCCAAAACTGTGCATCGCAAATGAGAAGCTACTGTGCCTCGTTATGTGAGGCTTGCAGGCAGTCTCGATTATGTACGGTACGCCGTCGAGCCGTACTCGAAAGTCAACCCGTGCCATGCCGCTGAAACCAAGAATCCTGAAAGCTTGCTCGGCCAGCGCCTTTGTCTTGGCCGCACATTCAGCGTTTTCCTCTGCAAAGTCGTAGAATTCGTAGCTGTCCGTATAAACCCGCTCGTACACCATGAACTCTTCGCCAAGGTGCCTTCGGTTTTCAAGCTGAACTCCAACAGCCATTAAAGTCCTTGGAATCGTAGCCTCGAGGACCGGCACCTCGACTTCGAAGCCTGAAATCAATTCCTGTACCGTAAGGCACTACTTGTACAGGTTGAGTCAACATTTAAGATCAATTTCCACTCCGTCGTTCATGGTGAATACGCTGTCCTTGTCATTCCAATGCTTGCCGAGTCGTGCGTCGGCTTAGCGATCAGGCGCAAACCTGTTGGTGGAGGTTCTGGCCAC
Organism: uncultured Acidobacteriota bacterium; assembly: GCA_963800405.1. GTDB lineage: Bacteria > Acidobacteriota > Terriglobia > Terriglobales > Acidobacteriaceae > Sulfotelmatobacter. Next base: position 30,765 of record CAWDBW010000039.1, on the reverse strand, counting down.
CACCCTTCGGCTGTAAACCACCAAGAACGCGCGGCAGGTAACCCAAAATGCTTCAAGATTGCTGATGTATGAAACTTGTGGTGAGACATCGTGACAGAGTATCCGTCGGAATCAAGGAGCCGTAGTCCATGGAGACGGCAAAGCCCAGGAACAAGAGCCAATCTCGCAGCGCCGATACCATTCTGTGCGAGATTGTAGACAAGAGGAATCTGCCTAGGAAAATGTGGCCGCTTTTCTCTTAGCCATTCCAAGAATCCTTCTTCATCGAGAACCGCTTCGCAGTAGACATTTTCCGCTTGTTCGAACGCGGCGAGCAGATCGTCTAGCTCAGACGAAGAGAGGAATTCCGTGATTATCGAATCGCCGTCGTAGTCGTCGATGGGTTTGGTACGCCCTTTGACATTCGCGACAAGGACAACTCCGACCCGGTCCGAGAACCAGATCGGCTGCATGTGCAGTCGCGCGAAACCAATCAGGCAAGCACTCAACGTCATCAAGCATTGATAATTCTCAGTTATCCGTCCCTCCGTCACCGTTCCCCGCCCGGATCTTGAGCAGTGCTCTCCTTGTCCCTCCGTGTTCGTTGGCTGTATAAGGAAAGTCTTTAATTTCTGTGAGTTGAAGACAGCCACCGGGCGCACGAGGGAGAAGACCAAAATGGACCTGAAGCAAGCTGGCAAAGACTTTCTGGACGGATATTTTTCGACACACGATAGGCGGAAAAAGACGAGGACCGCCTACGCCACGGATCTGAAACAGTTTCTTAATTTCGCCGGGGAACAGATGGACCTGACGTCGTTAGACGGGACGCTCATCGAACGCTGGGCCGCGCATCTACGAGAAGAGGCTTATCTGCCCCCGTCGATCCGACGGAAGATAGCAGTTCTGAAGGTGTTTTGTTCCTACTGGGTCCGGAGGGGCGAACTAAAAGAATCGCCCTTCTGGCGGGTGAAGCTGAGCATTGGACGAATTCAGCAGCTTCCCCGGAGTCTAACAGAGGGTGAAATCGAAGCGCTGATCGTGCAAGCGCAACGCAGTCATACGAATCGAAATCGAAGTGCGGCGAATTAACAGAGAGGCCGGCCGTAAAGCTTATCGGTCCGCGATATCGAGCGCTGCGAAACTTAGCCCTGGTCGATCTTCTCTTTGCTACCGGCATACGCGTAGGGGAAGCGTCGTCGCTGAATGTTGAGGATTTCGCCGTCCCGGAAGGGATGTTTACTGTCGAAGGAAAAGGAGGGCGACGGCGCCTGGCTTTTGCAGTCCACGAGAAGACTCTTCAGGTTCAGAGAGATCGCGTCGCGTGAGAAAGAAACTGGAAGCAGGTACTTCCGCCCTTTTCCTGAACGCTTCAGGAAAGAGGCTCTCTGAAACTCAGGGAATGACGAAGATCATCGCCCAGCTGAGGCGAGAGGCCGGCATTCAACGGCACGTAACTCCTCACATGTTGCGTCACACGGTGGCGACGTTGCTCCTCCGTAACGGAGCCGACATTCGCGTCGTCCAGGAGTTCCTGGGGCACGCATCCATTGCCACCACCCAACGCTACACTCATGTCACGAAGGAACACCTGGTCGGCGCTTTACGCAAATATCATCCTTCTTCGACCCTACGATTGGCAGGCTAGGAGCCTCGTCAATTTGCGCGGCCGTGACGCTGCAATCGGGACATTAGTCGGGCCCTTAACGGCTAATTGTCGGGGGGTCGGTTTCGCGGACTCATCCAGAATGCATACCGCAGAGGGTTCGATGCAGAAAGCGGCACTCCGGAAGATGAGATATGGAATTATGATCGAGGGACACAATTCGCTGCTTGGTGACCTGGCTATGCTCGATTCATGGCTAGCTTCGATGGGCGTACCTGCCCGCTCCAGCGACCGGATCCACCGGCTCATGCGAGTTCTCGCCGAACTCAATCCACAGAGTATAGGAGCGGCTGTAAAGGTCACCCGAGGAGAGCGGCGCTTGTACATGTACGCGCTCGCCGAACTGGTGGAATTTCATCAGATTTTTACCTGGCTCAACAAGGAAGACCCTAACGTGCTTGGCCCCAAGCTCATCCGTGCTCTTTCAGGAAGCATCGACCCGCTCGAAGAAAGCGTCAGCAACAGCGTGGGGCGCAATACGATGTTCGAGCTTTCCTTGGCCTCCGAGTGGCGGAGAGCGGGACTCGAGGCTGCGATTGGTGAGCCTGATCTGAAGCTGATCTTGGGTCAGCAAGAGTTTCTGGTGGAGTGCAAACGGCCATTTGACTGGAGCGGTGTCGTTCGATGCCTGAAGGACGCAAACCGCCAACTGAAGAAGCAAGGGGCACGCACGAAGCCCGGTGCTCCGAAGGGCGTGATTGCGATACTCGTTGAGCCGCGTCATCGCCGGCGGTGAGCAGATTTTCTTGGCGGATTCAATGGCTGACAAATCCAAGCTGCAAGAAATCATCGAACGCGAACTGGGGGCCAATCGCTGGCGATGGTGGACGCGCATCCGATTCGACCAGAGCATCGGCGCTGTATTGTTCCATTTGAGCTTACCGGCTGATGTCGGGGGTGGAGATCACTTCGCCCTGCTGAGTTTCTCCAACGTCTACCAAGCTGGCGCGAATCCCGAAGCTCTCGCACTGTTGAATCAAGCGATGGAGCCGCTGTATAGCGATGCGACTCCAGGCCTGATGAAGGTTCATCCTCCAGGTTCGTAGTCCAAGTGGAACGACGACCTCTCCTTCCGCCGGCCTGAGGCTAGTTCCATTCACTGGCTCTAGGGCCCGCGCATCAAGTCATCAAGTCTGCCACTTGCGTTCCCCCTGGACCTCGCTCCCACCCAAAGCAAAGCACCCGAGGGGGGTACCGGGAACTGCGGTCACCGGCCGAGATGCGAAAACTGCTGAACCGAAAGATTGTCGCAGCAGGGCGGAATATGCGCCATCTGCCACGAAGACTTCACGGATTACAACGACGTTGTCCCCGACCATGAGAATCCGAAAGGAATGGGAGGAGCGTGGCGCGATGATCATCCGGACAATATCCAGGCAACACATTGGTGGTGCAACGGGGAGAAAGGATCAACCAGAATGGATGGCTGACGGCCCATCAGTCGTTCTTTCGCTAATCTCCGGTTTGCCCGTTATACGTGCGCAGGTCTCTGTCGCAGCCACTCGTTCGAAGAAGGCGCGGGCTCGATAGGGAAGGATAAGTTGGCTGAACTACCGCAGCTTTCCCCGAATCACGGTGATCGACCCAGCTGGGAGCGTGTACATGCTGTCCGGCGTGGCAGCAATCGTGATGTTCTTATCCTCAGCTGGGGTGTTGCAATACTGCACAAGAGCTACAGATCCAACGAATGAATGGCTGACGCGCGTGGCATCGTCGATGACGATGTGGACAGGGTGGGTCGCGTTCAAATCGTGATTAATCAGCATTAACGACCAGTTCCCGTCGGGGCGTTTGACGGCGTATGAGGTAACCACGGTCCGCGCGGCAGCGTCCTTAAGATCGGCCGAAGCGGGGAAAATCTTGTTTGCTCCCGCGCCGTGCTGCAGCCATTCGAAATTGATCATGTGTGCGGAAGAATAGGGAGTATATGCAGGAGTGCCATACGCTCCGCCGCCATCAGGGCCACTGCTGGGGCCGAGGTTCCCGTCACCACCGGCACCATTATTGATGGCCGGCCGATAGAACGCCGTTCCGCCCTGTTCAAAGAATGTGCCAAACGCGTCGCACTCCCAGATGGCCTCGCCGGTCACGCCCAAGTAGCCGGCTCCGCTCGGCCCCGCTGTAATTCCACTTTCGGAAATGATCAGCGGCACATCCGCGGGGACGCCGTCCTGACGCCACATGTGCAGGACGTGCTTCATGATTCCCGGTTCCAGGTAAAGGCTCGCCCAGTCGTTCGGTGGACTGAATCCATTGATCATGAATGGATAGTGTTCGAACGACATGAATGAGAGGTCCTTGAGATGTTCGTGGGCCTTGAGGTAATCGACAAATCGCTCCATCCAGGAAGTGCGTCCCTCATTGTCCGCCCACAAGGTGATGTCTTTGTCGACGCCTTCGAAAATCGGGCCTCCCAACCTGGCGCCGGGCGTCAGCTTGTGGACCGCATCCGCCACTTGAATGTAGATGGCGCCATAGTCTTCCGGCGTCATGTGCTTGCCGTCGCACTCCTCCCCGACCTCAATTCCCACCACTGGATAACCACGCTTGTGAATGTAGGAAACCTCATTGGCGCAGTCTTCGGGAGTGTCATAAATCGCCGCACATGCAACCAGCGCCGGATGGCCCATGGTCAATCCGCTGGTAAAGAAATTGTCCATGCCGTTGTATTGATCGCGGCCTCCGGTGATCAGGTTGTCAGCTTGGTGCCAGGGATCGATGGAAGAACCGAAAAAGGATCCAGCCAAGTCCGCCGGCGAACCGGCGATCACTTCTTGATCTCCAGCGCCCTCCAGGTGTGGCGGCGCCCCGGGTCCGGGATCTACGCCGTTAGCCGGATAAACAACTGCATAGTTTCCCGCGCTATCGATCGTACCGGTGGATAGCGTCTGCAGGGCGTAGCCGACGCAGTTTCGAATATCCTGCGCCCCGTGAGTATCGCAGCTTCCGGAGGATTTCGACATCAAAACACGGACGAAGCGTGTCGTGACCGGCGCATCGGAAAGTTTCAGATGGACATCCCCGCCGCTGCCGTTCAACACCGCACCCGATTGAAAAGGCTTCCAGACACCATCCGGACCCATGTCCCAGTCCATGGCGTTGTTGTCCCCGACCCAATACTGCACAACATACACGACGGCATACGGATTCACCCATTGGATATGGATCGCGTTGACGGCGCGGTCGGTGCCCATATCGATCACCACCCATTGCGGGTGCAACGCATCGCTCTCACCCGTGAAATGGCTGGTTAGGTAGGGATTGCTCTTCCAATAACTTTGAAAACCAGCCACCAGAGGTGAATCGCCGCTGGTCATAAAGTCGCGATGGGGCAACGAATACGAATAGCCGTAGTGAATGGGTTCGCTCAGGTCCGCGCTGCCGACGTAATAGCCGCTCTTTGTCGCTGGATCGCTCCATGTGCCGTTCTCATTCCAGTGCCACGCCGCAAGACGCAACTCGCTATTGTTGCGCATGGTGATGGAACCCCAACCCAGGTTCTTGACTGCCTGAATCGTCTCGGGCTTGGTCAAGCTGTCCACCTGCTTCTTACTGAGATCATCCATCCACGCGCCGGTCGCAGTGTCGGGATAGATCGTATTCAGAGCGTGCTCCGGCGTTACGTCAACGTGGACCGTGGCAACCGAATCGAGCGCGCCCACCTTGGCAACCGAATCCGCCTGGAGTCCCTGCCGATGCCGTCGTGTCTGAGCCGTTTGTGCCGGAACCGTCTGTGCATTGACGCGCGAAGGAAGGTGCGGGGACACCGCCATCAGCCCGAGCGCCGCAACTGCGACACACAGCCAAACGCGAGACGAGACCCGTGCGTAAGAACCAGTAATCATGATGTCCTCGCCAAATACGAACCTGAAACGGTCAAATTGAGGATTGAGATTGCACGCCGAGTTTACACGAATGGCAGACAACCGTTTGGAGCAACGGATGTTGCCGCTCGGTGGCAGGGACGGACCATTCTGGTGGTTGACCGGAGAACCGAAGAGACATCGATTCTTTTTTTATTTCTGGCTAGTCGCCATATATTCGACAGGATTCAAGTTCTGCGTTAAGTCGCTATACCGTAAGCAAAGGCGCTCGAAGTTTTCCCATGTCAACTTATGAATTGGAAGCGATCGGAGCCGGGTCGTAATCGAGCCAGCCCCGGGAATTGTGTCGGGTGTGCCAGCCGATGTGACGGAATTGGGATCGGAATCGATTGCACCGGAGCCGACTAATATTAGCCTATCGGTCCTACAATCGGGGAGGACGGCTTTGCCCAGAAGCGAGGCTTATCATCATGAACTTCCGGACTGTCAGCTATTAGGAGGTCGGAAGGCCCTTCGACTCGATTTTGTACGCGGACCGTGTGCAGATTTCCGAGGATACTCAAATTCGTAAAAGCGGTAATCTAACTTGCGGCCCATCAGTCGGCCGCCGCCAGGACTGACGGCATCCCAATGTTCACGTCTGCGGGAAGGAGGTCTCGATGGGAGCGTAGTGTCTACACCGACATAAGCCCAAATCCATAGGTGTCGAGAAGCTCACCCAAAAGCTTGGCGTTTCGTGACTCTAGGAGGGAGCCGGCCTTTGTCACCTTGAATACCGAGGTGGACAAATCAAACAAGGCACATGCTAATCGAGCAGGATCGTGACGTGTCGGATACAGAATCCCATGCGCTCCTACTGGGTGAGCCCGGAGCGCAGCGGACCACTTCTGCGAGACCGAATGCGATCCCGCGAGAAGACGAGCATCGGCCCCTATCCGAGCCAGTCCACCTGATCGGGCCAAATCAATTAAAACGATGGGCTGCGTAAGTTCCAGGTAGGCCAGATGGCGGATGTGTAACTCGGTTGTTGTTATGAATCGTATCCCAGTGTGTTGGCCAAAAGTTTCGATGAAAGCACAATGTTCGTCCAATCCGGTGTAGAGCACCCCGTAATTCGAGTCCGGAGAGTCAAATCGATTGCTTGCAGTCTTGCCGAAGAAAATCGGATCCAGGCTCGCGGAATGGAACCTGGAGAGACGCTGTCGGGGAGGCAATGTGTGTATCAGCGGTTGCGTAGATACGATACCGGCTGTCGGTTCGGACAGCTCACCTGGGTGGGTGCTCATGCCGCCCCATGTTCGCCGAATGCGCGAGCAGCCTCAATCACGCCCTCTGTTTCGCCTCGTCTAAGGGAATCGAGTGGCGATCTTCCATTCAGCCGGTCATTTGGGTTAACAAAAAATGTAACTTGCATCCAGCCGTCGTGCGACGTGAGCACGTCTAACGTCTGTTCCAAGCCCGCCACAGTCGTACTGTTTTCAAACTGCCATGCTGGATATGCGTAACCACGCCTTCCGAGTGCCAGCCCTATTAGCTGGCCCTGTCTGCGTCGCTTATCGACTGCCTGTCGCGAGATGCGAAGCAGCTTAGAAACCTCGCCGACAGAAATCGCCCCCCCGTTTGCCTTGATTAGCTCCTGTTGCATCGTCGCCCCTCGCAACTTCGCTGCAGATAAGGGATCCTTGTCTAGAGACTCTGCGAGTGCTGGAGCAGCAGCGAGCGCATCCACAAGGACGAGGTAATCATTGGGCGCCGCACTTGCTTCCTCCAGCCTAATCGGCGAGACATCACGGTCGAGTTCGGCGATTGCTCTCATCGCTCGAGCTGCAAACGTTACATTTTTCGATTTCGACAGAGACTCGAATCCATCCTTCAAATGGCGAGATCCCAGCTGTCGGGTGCACTTAAGTTCGACCACGATGTACTCACCACTCAATTCCGTCACAACATCAAAGTTGTCGAGGAGCAAATGCATCTTCTGCCTGCCGCTCGTCAACATGAGTAGATCAGAAGTGGCCCGCATCTTCATTCTTGCGTGCGGTCGTGAGCTTACGACCAATCCTGGTCCTGCATCTCCTAACAGACGCTTGATACGAATCGAGGTTTGCAATGCACTCGGGACGTTTGAAAGCCAATCCTGTAGAGCGTGCTGTACCTCGTCAATGGAAACCGGATGTACAGTTGTCGAAGTGTCCACGATGTCCTCTTGGTTGACATGGTTATTATCACATACAGAAATATACTTCGTCAACCTGTTCATCTACATAGTAGAAGAATTCGCTGGATGCTCCCGAGAACAGCGCAGGCCCTCAGCTCTAGCCTCGTATTTTCAATGATATAGGAGCCCTACGTCGCCGGCCTTTATGGGCCGGACTCTTTTAATGTTTACCAATCTGGTTGTCTCAAAAAGGGTGACTCACATGGACTCTCTTTGAACCGGTCCTCTGCGTGAGACGAGGAGAAAGTTCTGACCGCTTCCTGTCCGATTTAGGAGCGGATCATCGGGAAACTGGAACAGCCCTAAGGCGTCCGTAAGCTGCCCTCCCGATGAACGCCAGGTGGTTTGCTTATCCGTCTACTCGTAAACGGCTGTGCGCCAGAAGTGTGCCAAATCAGGGAAGCTCGATTGGTAGCCGACATCGCCTCGATTTACGGCCCATCAGTCGTCCCTGAACCGACATGCAGATAAACGCTGCTTTGTGGGTTGCACAGGTGTGCGGCTCGTGTGCATTTTTGTAGCTTCGAGAAGGAAATGTGTTGGTCGAACAGTTCCCAGAAACGCGTTTATGGCGACTTATCGTTAGGCAGCCCGGAGGACGCTAGTAAATAATGTGCAGCGCGGAGCTCTGTGAATATTGGCCGATTCCTGCTAGGCCTGTGATAGCGAAATTGTGCCGCTTAGACAATTCGGTCTCTTCAAGTAGGTCCGATAACCATCGGACCCCTTCAGAAGATAGGCGCGTCCCTCAACCACAAACCCATCAAGATTGTGTTCCATGGCATATACAGAGAGGTCCTTTATTTTGTTTATGAACCCCCACCCCTTGAAATTCAAAGAGGTATTGCACAAAACCCCGTACCCCGTACGTGCCTTAAATGCGACAAGTAGTTCGTACAGATTCCGGTTGCTTTCAGGTGAAACTGTCTGAATACGTGCAGTCCCATTCACATGCGTAACCGCGGCGAGCGCATCCGTTTTTGCACGATGTGTGTACAGCATGAACGGACTCGCGTGATCGCAACCAAACCATTGCGCAGCATCTTCTTCCAGACAGACAGGAGCAATAGGACGGAATTGCTCCCGCTGCTTGATCGCATTAAGCCGCATCCTGGTGTTGCCGTGGAATGGCGCAGCAAGAATTGAACGGTTGCCTAAAGCGCGTGGACCGATTTCGTATTTGCCGCTCACCCACCCGAGAATGAGGTCGTTAGCTAATAGATCGGCCAACAATTCATAGTTAGTCTCGCAGACATCATACGGCCCTGAATCGAACGACTGCGTGACGAAGTAGCGCCCAGAGTACACATTCCAATCAATCTTCGGATTGCCAGTGAAGCGAAATTGAGCATCGATCGCTGTCCCTATTGCAGACCCCGAGTCATTGGCGACAGGCGGTACGAAGACCTCTGTAAAGAGCCCGCTTTCCTTCCATTTGGAATTCCAGTCGCAATTCAGGCCGCATCCACCTGCGATCACCAGTGGTTTTTTCTTTTTCAAGTTCGTTTTTGCGAACTCATAAAAGATATCGAAGATCGCATCGCTATAGATACCTGCAAAGTTGCGAAACTCCGGATCATCCACCCCCACGTTAAGATGAGGTGCATGCTCAAGGTCTTTGTAAGCGCTCAGTTCTCGGTATGAGCCATCCAGCAGAAAATTGAGCAGTTTCCTTTCTTGTACTGAAGGGGCGCTGCGATTCGAAAATGACGCCAGGGCCATGAGCTTTCCTGCGTCCGAGGTACGAGGATAGGGGCCATCCTTAGGGAAGGTTGGATCGGCTAAGCCGTAGAGCAGGCCATAACGATTCCCCACCTGATTCAGAACATCCGCAACTAGCGTGATGTTCAGTTCGGAATCGATCTCGTAGAAAGCGCCTATCTCCCCTTCCCATACCAACGCATAGCATGGGGTACCTTTCGGTAGATTCGACATGCCGAAAGCGCAAAGTAGGTGCGATCGTTCATGAGAGGATGAGAAGTAGTGGACTTTCTTTCGTAAGAACCGTCGTTGGCCTACGATAACGTCACTCTTTGAAACGCCACGGTACCCGACACGAACATCCGACCCATGTAAGTATTCGTAGTGGTCGCGTGGCCACCAGCCGCCCGAACAAATGACGTCGGGGATTTCGTCGATGTCGCCGAGGGCGTTGAACACGTCAGGACTGGAGACCGGCGAGTATCGATAATTTGAGTCCTTCTCTGCTTCAATAGACATCATCAAGCGAGCGTCTTGAAGGAACGCGATAGCACCATCATGGCCCGGGTTATACGACAGGATTTTCACGTTGCTAGCGGCCTCCGCTTCGAACGACTCTTGATAATCGATACCTGTCCCAATCGGGATTGCTCGACAGTTGGTGGCGAGCCGCACCTGATGCGCCTGCCTTCCTATTCGGACAAAGTAGGCGAAATTGTACAATATCGTGCGTATCATGAAGCATCAAGAATCTGTAGTCGCGAGCGAAGGCTTACTATTAAGACGGTGCTCTAGATGCGGCAAGAATCCGATAGTCCAGAACACCACCGGCGCCGCTCGGAATTCATCAGAGAACTGGTTCAGCGCCCCTTAGGTCGGCGCTCGATCAACAATCACTGCAGGCAGCCGACCCCTAGGACGATCGTTCAGTTTTGGCATGACCTTGGACAGTTGCCGCCCGACGTCGAGGAATGTGTCCGCTCGTGGACCGTTTGGGAGACGAGCGGCTTCGAGCATAGGTTATTCGACGAACGCACTGCCGGCGCCTTCATCAGTAGTTCGTTGAGTGCGCGGCACAAGCGGGCTTTCGAGCGCTGCTATCACCCGGCGATGCAGGCGGACTACTTCCGGCTTTGCTACGTGCTAGCTGAAGGCGGCTTTTATGTCGATGCGGACGATGTGTGCATCGGCACTGACATCGGCTGGCTGGCCGAGGATGGGAGGCTCAAACTCCAGCCCCTCTGCTACGACATCGCTACTGGGGGTATGGTGAAGCCCGCTGTGTTTCTGCGTGCTGATGCGTACGATCCCAGCTGGATTTTTTATTTCAACAATAATCCACTCATCGCAAGTCCAGGGCATCCGGTCATCGAACATGCGCTCAGTCAGGCGACACGTCTTCTTGAGCTAGCTGGCGAGGACGAACTTCCTGAGATCCAGATGGCAACCGGACCTGGGAATATTTCGAAGTCGATCTTCGATCTTGGCACGAGGACCAGCGGCGATATCGAAAGTAATATAGTTGCACTGAAAGATTGGGATTCACTCGCAGTTTCAAAATGGCCGTTGAGTTACCGCGACGACGCCAGGAATTGGCGATTATCTAACCAAAAGAGATTTTGATCGTGGTGGATAGTCCTTAAATGAATCGTTCGAAACCGTTGTCCTCAGCATCACGAATTATCAATTCGCTATTCTGGCACGCTCGATCCCATCTCCCAAGGCAGCGGTCCCTGACGTTTGTCGGGGGCTCCGATGCTCTGCGATCGGGAATCGGTCCGATTTTTGTCATCAACTTGGACCGACAAACGCGCCGTTGGACCGATACAGTGCGCGAACTCGGCCGGATCTTAGACGCCCAGGGCATGCCGCTTTCCGACCGCGTTGTTCGATACTCAGCATGCGACGCGCAAGCCGATCCTCCAGAGTTTGTCGATGGCACTATGGTTCAACCGTTTTATACGCTGGGCGACCAGCTATTCGTCGAACCGCAGCCCCATGCGGTCCCCGATGTATTCGATCTTGAGCGCCCGATTAGGATGAGCCAGGCGGAGGTCGCCGTCGCTTGCTCACACATTGGCATTTGGAAAACGATCGCGCAGTCCAGCGCGCTCTACAGCTTAGTACTTGAAGACGACGTCCAGTTCGAACGCGGCTTTGGGCGCATCCTCGATCAGGCGTGGCGCGAGATGGAGGACGCCGATCGGGCTAATCCGGGGTTCGACATCCTGTACGTTTCGTATGGAGAGGTGCGCAACGGTGCTCCAAAGGAGCTACTTTCGACGAATGTGTTTCGGCCGCAGCGGGGCCTTTGGTACTTGTCCGGTTATGTACTTTCGAAGAAGGGAGCTCAGGCGCTGCTTGACCTTCTTCCGTGCTGCGGTCCGATCGACCTCTGGATCAATCATCAGTTCCAAGAGCTGGACGTTCGGGCGTTGCGCCGCTCAGTCATCAACCAACGCCGCGATCTGCACTCGACAAATTCCTACTCGATCCTGCCGGCACTGAGCCGGATCGGTGTTCTTGATAACGGCAACTCGGCGCTGTTTCATGGACGCCCGATTCATTCTCCAGTTTTTGTATTCGGAGCGCCGGGATCAGGGCTGTCATCCCTTGCAATGGCCCTCTCGATGCTTGGCTATCGCTGCTGCAGCGACTTTGACAGTATTCCGGAATGTGAATTTGAGGGCCTGCTCGCAGGTCGCACCGATCGCGTTTTCGATGCTTACGTCAACATAGGTTCGCTCGAAACGCAGATACGCGTCCTCATTCAGCGCTATCCAAGAGCAAGGTACATTGTGATGGATGATGTAGATAAGTCTGCCGATCGCAACAGCCATGCCATACTAACAGCGTTAGAAGGGGCCAGTCTTCTGCGCCTGCGCCGTGAGCGCACAAGTACTTGGCGCGATCTATGTGAGTACTTGAAGCTTGCGCCACCGAACGCGCAATACCCGTCCGTCAACGACATCGGACTACGGACGCGTCAGCGAGTGCCACCAGGAAGCAAAATGGTCGTTCTTGCAAGACGGCTTCGGCATGACCCGTCGCCGTGGATAGCCAAGCTACGCATGGATTGGAGCGGCATCACCGCGAGCGCGCTTGAGGGGCAGGAATCGTTGGGGGCCTTGCGGGTGTGCTTCGAAGACGATCTTGCTCAAATCCAGTCCGCGCGATGGTTGCTACGAAATGACACCTTCCCTGGAAATCTCGGGCTTTTTCGTCCCGCTAATGTGACATCAGCACCGGGAGGCGGTCTCTCGTTGGCCGTTATCGAGGAGCCACTTGGTGTTCGGAATCTCAGCGCAGCCGCGATCTCAAGTCGCGCCAATTTTCTGTTCGGGCGTTTCGAGGCGACGCTACAAGCCACGAATGTTTCAGGCCTAGTGACCGGTTTCTTTCTCCATCGCGACTCGCCCCGACAGGAGATCGATGCAGAAATCCTCGGGAATCGGCCGGACCACCTTTTGATCAACGTGTTCTATAACCCGGGCACCAATGGCGCGAAATTTGACTACGGCTATCGGGGAACGCCCATCATCATCGAGTTGGGATTTGATGCGTCAAAGGCCTTGCATCAATACACGATCGAATGGGATCCATGTGAGATCAGGTGGTTTGTCGACCGCAAGCTGGTTCACCGTCGCGCGATTTGGGATCCGACCCCGATCCCTCACCTACCGATGACATTGCACCTGAATACGTGGCCAACGGCCTCACGCGAACTAGCAGGACGGCTGGCTCTTCGGGCGCTGCCTGCGTCAGCGATCGTGCGCCGAGTCGCCGTCAATATAGACGATCCGGATAGCCCAGGTCAGCCACCGACGGCTAAACCCCAAACCATCGGTGAAGGCACTTAGTAGTACCGACAAGTCGGCATGGCACCACGTTTACTGCCACGAAGAGCGTCCCGGTCCGGATGGGACGTCCCATGCGCGTTTCCGGGTAGCAATTCTTCGAAGCTTTCGAGTTGCCGAGCAATCGGGAGTGATTCCTTTCGTCCGGGCGTTAAATTGTGGAACACGGGCTGCCGTACGTTTTTCCCAAGACTTAGGTGCCTGTGATAGCTTTGCTTCGGGCCATCTGTTGCAGTCCTTCTCTCGGAAGACTTAACGCGCCTATATGATTACCGCTGCCGACTTAGCCCGGCTGAAGATAAAACGAACAATTTTTCACGATGTGCCCAACCGCCCCAAAATCCTGGAAACCAAAGTGATTCTTGCCGATCTGGAAACAAAGATCGACGTGGGTAAGGCGAAGATCCTTTATGACCGCATCACCCAGGTGCTCGGCTCTAAGCACGCCTACACCATGCACTTTTCTCCAGCCCCCGCCACAAAGGTGCCTGATGAAGTCAGGGCCTTCACCAGCAAGGACCGCACCACGGAAGAGTTCATATCGATGTCCAGGGAATTGGCCAACTATCTATTTGCCCAACACACAGGCGCTACCTCGCCAGGATTGCTCTGTGTAATGGAAGTGGCAGTGGGCCAGAAGCGAGGCATCGCAGTGCTAAAACTCGAGCGGCAGGAAGGTGCTGAGATTAAGTTTAGTGGCGAAGAGGGTAAGCGCGTCTTCGATTTCGACGTGCTAGAATATCTGATTCTGACTGACAAAACTCGCCTTTTCAAAAGCGCGTTATTCGTGCGTACAGCGCCTGGTGACGACGACTTCGATTCCCACGGTTGCGATGAGCCAAGGGCCAGGCACCAGCGAAGATGTCGCCCGGTTTTGGTTAACTTATTTGGGCTGCCAGTTGGCAGAAGAACCAAGGGTTAGCACTCGCAAGTGGTTTGACGCTTCGTTGGCTTTCGCCAATGAAGAAATCGGCGACCCAGTCCAGATGAACGATTTTTATGAACACATTCATTCTGAACTAAAATCGAATCGCAAAAACGTATCGCCGAAACAATTTATCGAAGACTACGTGCCTGCTCCCCTTAGGGTGCCGTACAAGAAGTTTCTAGAAGAGCATCGGGTTTCGTTGCAAGCGTTCGGCAAGGACATTTCGGAAATCAAAACACGCCTACGCAAGAAGGCGTTCCACACGTCCCACGGGATCAGCGTAACAGTTCCAGAAGAAGAAGAAAATCTGGTCAAGGTTAAAGCTGATCAGATTGTGGTACATGACAACCTGGTGAGCGTCGATCACAAATGACGACGCTAGAAGAAGCGCGGAAACTTTGGCTGAAGGAGCAGCCTGTCTACAGGGAGTTTGGAATTTACTTGGCGGACAAACTCAAAGCAGAGATCCGCCGCCAGGGAATCCTGGCTGATATAACGAGCCGCTCCAAAGACATCGACAGCGTGATCAAGAAGTTGATTCTGAAACCAGAACACACCTATGAATCCCTCGGCGACAAGACTGGTGTTCGTGCAATCGTGCGTTACAAAGACGAGATCACTCCCGTTTTAGAGATTGCTGAGCGCCTGTTTCAGCGCGGCGATCCCGAGAATACTTCTGGCCGACTGAAGCCAAACACTTTCGGCTACTTGAGCGTCCATGCAGATGTCAGACTCCTTGCTGGCGATGAGCAAATCTCCAAATTTCCTTCCGCCAAATTTGCTGCGGAGTTGCAGGTGCGCACATTGGCACAACATCTGTGGGCTGAGATGGCGCACGATTCCATTTACAAGTACGATGCCCTTCTCGCGCCTCTCCCCAATCCGCTACAACGTCGCATCTATATACTGGCGGGAGTGGTAGAGTTGGCGGACGAAGAGTTCAATCAGATCGAGAGAGAGATGCCATCTGTGGCTGAGCTCAGTGTGTTGAAGTCGCTGGAACGGCATTATTTCAAACTGACTGTTCGTCGCAGCGATCCACAGCTGTCCCTGGACGTGATTCGCCTCTTGTCGCCTCTATACGAACAAAAAACACCGGCACAGATCATCGAGCATCTCAATGACTTTTTCACCAAACACGAAGATGTTTTGCAGGACGTTTACGGCAAGGCGGAGGAAATGCCTGATCGCAGCGTGTTTCTGTTCCAACCCGAAGCGCTGATGATCTACGACCGATTGGAAACCGACCCGCTGTCCGTACGTGAGGCATGGAGCGGCCACTTTCCCGACCGCGAACTGGAGAGAATGGCCAACGTTTTCGGATTCTCCTTCGACTAGCTCGAACTTTCAAGAACAGGCGGCCGAAGGTCCATATCCGCTGAATCTGTTGTCGGGCCAGAACCTGCTCTTCCAGTGTGCCAGCAGTGTGTCTAGACAAAAGAAAATGAGAGTGCCTCAGAGCATCTGGCTAGGGAGATGGGACATGAGATTGGGTTTAACGCTACCGCGATGTGGATTAACATTGAAATCTTGGATCGCAAGACATGCGGTCCGCGTAGAAATGCTTGGCGTCAGTGGCTGCTTCGCCGTGATGCAGTCGGAACGAAAAGGGTCATCAGCTCATGTTGGTTTGTGAATGCTTCCCCAATGAACTCGACAGATTCTCCTCGAATGTTGGTCAAAGAGAAAGTGAACTCCCCTGCGGATCCAAATTTTGTAGGTCTGGTATTCCCCCTAACCATCGCGAGGAGCGTGGAAGCAGAGATGTTTGGAAATCCAAGTAAAAACTGACGGGAAACAACGAAGTGCTTCAACCTGGTCTGGTTCGGGTCGGCTGACCGCTTCCACCAGGGGGTTGAAATTAGCCCCGCCAGAGGTATTTTATGGCTATGTTCGATGTAGCGACGGAATGTAGTGGTATAAGACTTCTTGTGCAGCCTCTGGAGTTCGCATATCGAGTCCCAACATGGGACAG
Source organism: uncultured Acidobacteriota bacterium (assembly GCA_963800405.1). GTDB lineage: Bacteria > Acidobacteriota > Terriglobia > Terriglobales > Acidobacteriaceae > Sulfotelmatobacter. The sequence continues at coordinate 14,617 of CAWDBW010000039.1, read as the reverse complement.
TGTCCACGGCCGCTGTTGAGAATCGCTCTCCTCCGAACATCAATGCTGATGCGCCGTAGTTGGCTTCCTCCTCCAAGGAGTCTTGGTACTCCGGCTCTAGTGTCTGCGCAGTATCGCCTAAGAAAAAATCCCTGTGCCAGGGCAGAACTGTGTGCACCGTGTCGTGGAACGACGCCCAAACCTGTTTTGGCTTTGGTTGGGACTCATCAACCAGAATTCTCGTCTCTTCCGGGAGCCAAAGCGCAGCCAATTTCACTTTGTCCCTGATTACATTTATCGCCTTATTGGTTCCGATTTGTATCCGATGAGCAAATTTCTTAAGCAGACCAGGCTCATCCAAGCTGTAGAAGTCACGATGAAGTTTTAGAAACGCGAGAATTTCGTTTATGTCGATCGGCGGTTCTAGTGAAGAATCCCGCAAAATCCTCTCGACAATCTTGTTAATCTCGCGCCTCGTACTATCATCGACGCTCATCTACTTGTTTGCCGTCTCCGACCTTAAGAATCTAACGAATTCGTCCAAAATCTTCTTCTCATCATTCGTTAGCTTTGAAAACGACTCAGATTTCGCCGCAAATTGAGAAGCTTGTTTCTGGAATGATTGAGGGATTTCTTTTATTGCCCCCGCCAATATTGCCAGCGTTTTTTGCGGAATATCGTAAAACTTGCTTAGCTTATGCAGAACGAGGGGCGTCGGTCTATATCCGCAATTTCGTTCGAGTTCCGCCAGTTCTTCGACTGGGAAGTCGAGTTTTCTTGATAGTTGATCTAGCGACAACCCTTGCTCCTTGCGTAGCCCCCGAAGAACTTCTCGAAATGCAAAGCGGACGTCTTGCGTGGTAGGACTACTAGGTTGAGCCACAACAGCGACATTATGGTTTAGTGCCTTTGCGATTCTGTTGAGCATGCTTAGTGAGTGGCCTTCGTAGTCCGAATCCTCGAGTCTGCTTATTACTGATTGGGTCGTTCCCACCATATCAGCTAGTTGTTTTTGGCTCATTCCGGCTTGTTCACGTAGGTCGAAAATGAGCCTAGCCACTTCCGCATTTACCCGCTCCTGCTGGAGTGCACTCTTCCGCTCGGGATCGCTTCCTACAAACCTGCGGTGCAGAATGCTGACTGCATCGCTTGTATTATCTCTCTGTCTGTCAGGCATGTGTCGGCTCCTTTCTGTGAACTCTTGCACGCTTTCGCTCCTCCTGGAGGGATCGCTCTCGCTGTTGGTTCCCATCGATGTAACGACGGCGAAGAATACGGATCGCGTCAGTTGTTTTCCGTTTGTACTGCATTACTTCGGCTCCTTGTAGGTGTGTCCAACGGGGTTGTTGTCAAAAACCTGTTTATTTCTTATCGCTTGGCTTATTTCTCCGGCTGGCACTTCGGATTCCTTCGTACAGCCGTGGGATATGACAGCCTGCTTCCCATTGAAGAAGTAAAGCAGTCGGTAGTGGACAGATTGCAATCTGACCCGTAGCTCATAAATGCCATCACGCAAGTAGTCGGCCTCCGGACGCCGAAGTTCGTGCCCACATTCCTTCAACCCTTCGACTTTAACGATCAGCTTGTCTTGGACTTTGGAAGGAAGCCCTTCAATCCAAGCCAGCGCAGGCGAGTCTCCCTCGTCCGTTGCGAAAAAAACAACGTCGGTCTCGGGCATTCTCCCCCCGAAAAATACACTTGCAGTCTATCGCAAAGTTGCTATACTGTCTATATCGCAAGATTGCGATACATCCTGTAAAGCGAGGTTGAAGGCGATGAATCAAAGTAACCGTAAAGAAGACATTCACGTACAGGTCCACTACATTGCGGCGGCCAAGCCGTTCGTCAAAGAGTTTCCTCCGGAAACAACCATAGCGACTCTTAAGGCGGAAGCACTCGACAGGTTCAAACTCGTCGAGGACGCCACCAAGTCCTACAAACTGTTCCTCCACAAGAAGGAGTTAAACAACCCGGCAGCCACTCTGGCCTCTGTCGCAGATGGGAAACACGATCTGAACATCGATTTGGAAGAGTTCATCACCCAGGGGTGAGTCGTGGCCGATCCATTCTCCAAGCTTGCTTTCGACGCCGACTTGAGAGAGGCGCTCGGCACACCAGACGCTTCGCGGTGGGTGGTTCAACGCGGTGACGGTGACCTCGAAGTCTTCGTTACCGCGTATCCAATCACCCATCCTGACGAGAACTTTCAGACACGGTTTTGCTGGATGACCTATCCGGGAGAACCGCCATCTTTCAAGTTTCGGGACTCTGCGACGGGCAGGCTTGACCTGATCACCGCCTGGCCGGAGATTTCCGGGTATCGACCCGGGAATTATGACGCTTGCGTCAACTGGACAGCGGAAGGATTCGTGGCGCACCCCGAGTGGAAGAATGACGCAAATATCCGGTGGAAAGCAACGGGCAATGTCTTACTCAAAGTACTCCGTCTTTACCAGCGAGATTTGGACGAAAAGTTTACCAGGAGGATGCCAGGATGACTTTCTTTCCGGTCGTGCGGCGTTGGCTCGTTCCGCCAACACTTCTACAAGTTTCTCTGTCTGAAATGGCGCTAGATGGAGCCGAAGGCAACGAAGGGATTTGCCTCTGGCTTGGAGTTCGGCGCGAAGACGAGACTGCCACTGTGACTCACGCAGTAAAGCTTCGAGGTGACGGAGTGACAAAGAGCCCTGCAAATATACGCGTAACACCTGAACTCATGAGGGAGGTGCACGCTTATGCAAAGGGCATCGGGAAGCAGCTCGTGGGTCAGATTCATTCTCACGGCAAGGAATATGGGGTCGATCTTTCATTCGTGGATGTCAGGTACGGCGTATCCGTTCCATATTACCTGTCGGTCGTCGCACCATCATACGGATTGGACGACGCTACAACCTGGAATGACTGTGGGGTCCACATATATCACCCAGATGAAGGCTTCATTCGCGTCCCACACGGAGGGGTCGCAGAAACGATTTCGATTTGCAATCAAATCACTTTGGAGGAGCACACGGTTCATGGAAGCACGATTCAGTAGGCTAGCAGCAAGCATTCAGTCGCTCGGCGGAATAAGACCAGGAGCCCCGCAGATTTTTGAGCTTCCTGTACTCCTCACCGGCGAAGCATCCATACTCGCGACGCCGAACGGTCAGAAATGCTTCCTGGATGCTTTTCGACTGTTGGTGCGAATGACCAAGCACCTCTCAGTTTTCACTGACGGGCAGAAAGAGCTCGAACGGCAGGCGCGGATCACCGCTGAATCGCTTACCAGATCAACGGTTCATTTCCTGCAGACCAGCAACGGAAGGCCTGAACAGTTTGCGGCCATTCTCAGTATCGGCTGTCAGGTTCGCCCAGAGTACCCTTGGACGACCATCAACTCCAATGGTTTTCTTGCGAGAGTATCGTCCAAATTGCGCTTGTCGAGTGAGTGCAGCCAAATTAACCCGATCGGTGCTCTCGCTGCCGCATCGCTGGGCGTTTCAGAGATATTCAAGCGGCTCGTTCCCGTTAACCCGGACCGAGGCCCAATTCACGACACTCTGAACTTCTCGTTCTATACCTACTCCAACTCCGACTGGGCTGGCCCAGAACTACCCACGGCGTTGAATATTGGAACGCTTCTTCAAGTTGGTGCGGGAGCTATCGGAAATGGCATTGTTCACCTTCTGTCGCAACTCGGGCTAAACGGCAGGGTGGTAATCGTAGATAGGCAGGACTTTGCGGATGAGAACCTGGGAACTTGCCTACTGATTGGCCCTGCCGACATCAATCAGTCAAAAGCAGCCACGTTGGCAAATTTCATTCCTGGGGCAGTGGGGTACAAGGAGGAAGTCGAAAGCTCTATAAAATCCCGAGTCGGCATCGACTTTGATTTCCCAGCAATTGTCCTGAATGGCTTGGACCACATTGGTGCGAGGCGATCGGTTCAGGCAATTTGGCCTGACCTCGTAATTGATGGCGCGATCGGAACCTTCTCATGTGAGGCTACGTTGCATCCTTGGGGGCCAGACCGGTCCTGTCTCCTTTGTGACTTTGAAGAACCCACAAAGGATGTACTGGCGGAGTCAAGCATGCTGACGGGTCTTTCAAGGGAAAAATTGCACAACCCACTCGATCTCGTGACCGAGGAGGATATACAGGCAGCGCCGGAGGAAAAGCGTGATTATCTCTGTGGCTTCCTCGGTAAGACCTACTGCTCTGTCGTTTCGGAGGCTGAAATGGAGCGGGTATCAGCAGGGAAAGCCAACTTCGCAGCATCTGTCCCCTTTGTCGCGTGTTTGAGCGCATGCATGGTTGTTGGCGAGCTTGTCAGAGCCGTTTCGCATTGGACACCGGAACTCGAAACCGGATTCCAGTTTGATGTCCTCGTTGGTCCACAACGAGGTATACGCAAGAGCCATTTGCGCAAACTCCAATGCATTTGTGTAACCCGGCAGAGCCTCATAGATGGAATGCGCAAGGAGAGATCAGCAATGATTTGACGCTGAGCCGACAACCGCTGATTGCGCTCAGTAAAAACCAACGCTACAAACGGCCTCAACTCTTCACCATCGAGTGCCGGCTGACTGTCGGTCAGCCCAACCGCATGCCCTTTTCGAGCTTCAATTTTCCTTTGTGTGTCAGAGGTGTGCTCAAGCCGCGCGCGGGCCCGGCCGCTGAGTTGTATTTCAGCCTTTCTCTACCGTTGTGCGAGCCAGGATGGCGTCCTTGAACGTGAGGGCAACAGTTGGTCCCCTCCGAACATTAATCACCAGTGCGGGTCGGAAACACGCCAAGCAGGAGCCACCCTTGTGCCGAACGCTCGGATAGACAATACCGGGAGAACCCTCTTTTAGCAGTTCTCGCGCCAGGCTTTGCGAATTCTGATAGCTGCCCGGATCGAGGCACTTCGAAAATTCGCTCTCACCTCGAATGTCATGGAAATCAGCTCGGAAGTCAGCAAGATAATCAGCATAGGTCACCACTTCCTCGTCCTGCCAATTGATTTCCTGCAATTCTTGGGCTTTGTGAAAAGCCACTTCAGCCTGAGAAGTCTCCAGAGCGAAGGCTGCGTACCACGCACCGCGATCTGCTAGATTGAATCGGCTGCCCATAGGGTGGGCGTGAGTGAAGGCAGCGTTAACGATGTGCGCGTAAGATATGCCAAATACAAGTTCATGAACACTGATGCCGGGCAGGAGACCCGCTTCACCGAGCAATCGATCGTTGGTTGCACCCTCAACCTCGAGTAGGCGATCCAGATCTTCATCGTCTACGGTTAGGCGGGCCAAGACGCTCTCGCCCTCGCCAGTGTATTTGGTTGGAATGAGGCGATGTGTATCGTCCCGTCGCAGAGCCGTCGTGCCGGGCAGCTTCAACGACCGCCTCTGCGTGCGTCGACTAGCTGGCGCACCCGCAGCATCGCGGGAACGCCACCCTTCGTCATATACGTCAGCGGCGTTTCTCCTCTGAATATGGGATTGGTGTTCGGCAAGGAGATCCACGCGTCGGCTAATCGTTCGCTGTACAGGATATTCAAAGCTTTGAATATCCCCAGGGCTAGAGAAACTCGCGTGAGCTGGTCCTGGTCGAGCTTCTTTGTTTTGCCCCCCTTGAGATGATAGAAGGCTCCATTTGAAATTCCCCCCAAGAGCTGCCGGGCATCCTCGTCCCGCAGTTTCCAGGAGCGTGTGAGCTTGAAGAATCCCTTGATGGCCGACGGACTCAGACGAGCTTGAACCTCTTTCTTTGAGAGATCGACTGGAACGTCCCAAGAGAATCCCGCGATCGGCCCTTGCAGAGTAGCTACTGCTCCTGTGGGCATATTTTAGTCCTCCATTTACGGAGTATCATACATCCATATATGGATGTAGACAAGCTTCGACTTCTCTCCCGCCACAGTCCCTCTAAGCAATTGAAAACACAAGGTCGGGCAGCCTTCCCGAATAACTGACAACTCACCCCTCCGGCAGGCGAATTCGCAATGCGCCGTAAGGGTGCCTCATTCGGGAGAAAGGAGGAACATCTATGTCCCGCAAGGTTGGTCAGATCATCGCGCGCGGCGAGCGAAGGTGGCTCGTCCGCGTTTACCTGGGGCGCGATCGCGAAACGCGCAAGCGCACCTACCACAATCGAACAATCTACGCCTCGCTACGGCATGCACAGGCGTACCTGACAAGAAGGTTGCATGAACGCGACCTGTCCCGCGGCGTCGAAGGGCTTCAAGTCACCGTAGACGAATTCTTGGATCACTGGCTGAAAACGGCCGTCAAACCAAAAGTCCGAGGGAAAACGTACGGCGACTACGCGGCCATGCTGCGCAGATACATCCGTCCGGCAATTGGCGCAAGAATGTTGGCCTCGGTCTCGCCTCTTGAAATCCAGGCCGCATATCAGGGCATGATCGACCGGAAACTCTCGGCACGGACGGTTCGATACGCGCATGCCGTTTTGCGTGCTGCAATCAGGCAGGCTATACGTTGGCAGTTGCTCCTCAGCGATCCAACGCAGGGAGTTGCCCTTCCTCGTGAGCAGTGCAGAGAAATGTCTGTGCTGACGACAGAACAGGCTCGATCGTTTCTCAGGACTGCAGCGCATTCCCCACAAGCATGCCTTTTTGCTGTGGCCCTCACTACCGGAATGCGCCCCAGCGAATACCTCGCCCTCTGCTGGCGGGACATCGACTGGGATCGTGGAACCATCAGCGTCGTTCGAACTCTCCACAAGAATGAAGGGCGATGGACTTTTGCGGACACGAAGCGGGCCCGCAGTCGTCGAGTCGTTAAACTGCAAATGTGGGTGCTCGATCTGCTCCGGAAGTTGAAAGGCCGGGCAGATGTGGTTGGGGCGGCGTGCGACTCCGTGTTCGCTGATCTGATCTTTACCACCGCGCGTGGCGAACCGATCAACGAGGACTACTTAGTCAAGAAGCATTTCAAAACACTCCTGCGAGAAGCTGGGTTGCCCAACATTCGGTTGTACGATCTCCGCCACATGTCTGCCACTCTCGCCCTAACGGTTGGAGTCGCGCCGAAAGTAGTGTCGGAGCAACTTGGACATGCCAGCGCCGCGTTCACCTTAGACACCTACTCGCACGTGCTTCCGCATATGCAGGAGGAAGCTGCTTCAAAGATGGAAGCAGCCTTGCTGAACGGCCTGTCGTTGTAACCCATTCCCCGCCAAACCCCAAAACATCAATCATCAACAGCCGCCGGCTGCTCCGTTCAGTGAGCAGAGAAAGGAGGTGTGGCCATGTCGCGCAAACTGGGTCAGATCATCGCCGTTCGAGAGAACACCTGGATGATTCGCATCCCCATGGGTTGCGATCCCCAAACCAAACAGCGCAGCTATTACAACCGTACAGTGCATGGCTCTCTGCGCCAAGCGCAGAAGTTTCTCGGAAAGAAGGTCAATGAATTGGGCGCATATATTGAAAGGGACGGCGCAAAGATTCGCTTGGATCAATATCTCGATCAATGGCTCAAGACAGTGAAGTCGCGGATCTGCAGCAAGACGTTCGAATGTCTTGGCTCAGCCTGAAATGGAGGAGCAGCGTTCTCCGTTAGTGTAGATTCCGCCCCTTCGGAGTGGGGATTTTCAAGGCATGAGGGTCTATCGTCCGATGAATTCCTCCTGCTCATATGCAGCGCGGGAGCTTGCCCCCGCGCTGCTAAACATCGGTTCGATGAGCCCGCCAGATTATCCCTCGGCATGGTTGCCTCCCGGCAGAGCCCGCCTCCGTTTCACCTGGCAAGTTCATTGTAGCTCTGCCACGCCATGCTGTTCTCAAGTTCCGGTTTGTCGTCCTCGGAGTTGGACCGCACTCATTTCAATGTCCAACCGCCTCCCTACAACTTGTGAGCGACAACAAAGTGCCAGAATGGACTGCATAATGATGACGGGCCTAGCATTCGGTAAGCTGGGCAGCCATTGTGGAAACGGGGAGGGCGTTTTGGAGGAGACTTCCTGAGGCCTCTGAGTTTACTAACGTTTGCAGTTATACGAATGGCCGCACGCCTTGGCACTTACGATGAATAGAGCGCAGACGGGTACTTGGACTTTGTCCGTGAGGACAGTAGTCTTGTCAGAAGGCCCTTTGGCCAAGTCGACCGAGCAGCGGCCAACGGAAGAACAATCAGCTGAACCGGGGAGTCCAATGTAATGTCGTTCAACGGCGCACAACGACGCATTCTCCTCGCAGGGTTGATCTTGCTGGTTACACGCGGAGTCATTCCACCTTGGAAAGTGAGTTTTATTGGTGGCCATTTCGGACCGTATGGCTGGAGCGAAGGGTTCGGGTTCTTGCTGAGGCCTCCATCGCCCAGTCTCAACGCTTACCAGTACAACGCATTTCATCTCCAGGTCGACTGGTCACTGCTTCTTCAACTGTGTTTAGTTACCGTTCTGATGACCGCGGGTATCTGTCTGGTGTTCATGAAACATGCGGAAGAGTCAGATACACGTTTCTCCAAAATGCTCGAAACGCGAAAGTTTCTCGCTTCCCTGATTATCGGCGTGGGATTTCCGATCCCACTCCTAGGCATCCCCGCGGCCTATTATTGGGCAAGCCTACTGGTTAACGGTGTAGGGTTTGAGTCGGGCGGGATGCTCGTTATATCTGTTTCGGCGTTCGTCGGCCTGACAGTGCTTTGCCTGTTATTTCTAGCGCTTCTTCAAACCGTGAAATCGTTCGTTGTGAGAAGAGCGGTGATACTCGTTGTCGCTGTGATGCTAATGGGTGTTTCGCTGGGAGGTCCGTTGGCTCTGCAAAAGAGCGAGCGCGCCCGAGAAGAGCGTCTTCAAAAAAACCATACCGCTGCGGTAGCTGCACTTCACGATCTCAATGGCGCCCTCGCGGTATATAAAGCCCGTTATGGGGAATATCCTGCGAAGCTCGACTGTTTGGATTTTGCTGCTCATGGTGCACCGCCTGACAAAAGCCACGCATCGCTGATCCAATTCCCGCTGGCCGATGGTATCGAGAACGTATACACATTCGGTTATCGTTCAATAGCGACGCCGGGAGCGGCGGCGAGATCGTATGAGATCCAAGTAGATCAAATCAAAAATACTTACGACGATGCGGATGGTGTGCACTTCTACACCAGCGAGAGTGGGACGATTCGATGGTGTCTGATGTGCCCGCACGCGCAAGCAGATGACCTCGCAGCGAAATAACGACTGCCAAAATCCGCCGGTCCCTGCATTCAACTTTCGGGATCGTCGGCAATCCGGAACCTAGCTACTTCACCGCTAGGCGTCTCGCCAAAGGTCGTGTCAGAGCAGCTTGGGCACACCAGCGCAGCGTTCACGCTAGATGTTTATTCCCGCGTACTGCCACACATGCAAGATGATGCCGCAGCCAAGGTGGAGGCTGCTCTGACGGGGTAGAGATTTCGACGGTGATTGGGTAACTCAAAGTCCCAATCGCTTTTCCACTCGCTCCAACAACTGGGAAGGTCGAAGGCCGAGGGCTTTGGAGAGGTTGAACAATGCGCTGAGAGATGGACTCTTCTCGCCGCGCTCCAATTGACCCACGTAATTACGGTGATATCCAGTTCGGTGAGCAAACGAATCCTGCGAATCGCCACTCTGCTCGCGGAGCTGCCGCAACACAAGTCCGAAGGCAATCTTCGGACCTGACCTGTGTTGGCTGCGATTTGGCGTCCGAGGCATCCATAGAACAATCTTTCACTTGACCACAATTGTGCGACCCACCTATAGTGTGCATTATTGGTTGGGTCATGTGCTCGCAACTGAGCTGACCGTGGAACTGCATCATTCGGGAACCCTGTTCGTAGGCAGTGCTCGATGAGAAAGCAAGAACGAGCTGGCGAGGTAAGACTGAGTCCGCCACCCCCCGGTTGGCCTTGTAAGTCATTGAACCTAAAGCGTTTCAGTGTGTATTGGAGTGTGCGAGACACGGGGTCCTTACGGAAGTCCTCGATCCTTAATTAACAGGCTCACAAGCGGCCTTGGCTAGCCACCGCAGGTAGAGCAGGGAAGTCATTAGTTTCAAAAGGGGTTAGCTGGAATCGCCCGCCATGAACGGCTCCATCACAATTCGCCTGCCGGAACTCGGAATTACCGAGCAGCAAGAGACTGCCGCCGACTCGCCCGTCTCGGAGGCCCCTCTTTCAGACGAGGCCTTGATCGCCGACCTTTGCCTTGGGGGCAGGGAAGCGTTGGCGATCCTGTTCCGTCGCTACGCACGTCTTATCCGCAGAGTGGCCTTGCGAGTCCTGAAGGACGCGTCCGAAGCCGATGACCTTCTTCAGGATGTCTTCCTGCTCATTCATCGCCTATGCAGAACTTTCGACAGTTCCAAAGCCTCGGCTCAGTTCTGGATTTTGCAAATGACCTATCGTCGCGCTATTTCACGGCGGCGCTATCTCAATTCCCGCCATTTCTATACGCAAGTAGAACTCGATGACGAATCATTCCATGTTGCGGAACCCCGGTCAGGGCATTTGGATAATCCAACCGACGCAATGTTGGCTGAATTGGACCTGCAGAAGATGTTCGGAGCCCTGTCAGAGGACCAGCAGAAGACGCTTCGGTTGCACTTCATCGAGGGTTATTCGCTGGACGAGACTGCGAAGATGCTCGGACAGACCAAGGGCAACGTCCGGCACCATTCATTCCGTGGGTTGGAACGCCTGCGGAAACAGATTTTTGGTAGCAAATTGCCGGGCGCGAGAGCAGTATGATACAAGGTTTGCCCAAGCTAGGAGCAGGGTCGTTGTCTCAAAGCGGACCCCATGACGAATTCCTAGAACTTTGCGCCGCTTCGACCTCTGGCGACCTCACCGGTGACGAGCAGAGACGGTTGCGGGAGCATCTTGCGATTTGTGCGTCTTGCCGGGAAGCCCTTCGACAATACGAATCGATTGTCAGTGATGTGATTCCCGCCATTGCCGCCAGCGAGGAACCAGCAGCACCCAGACAGAACGCCGACGATTGGTCCCAGGGGCAGCAAGAACTAGCGGAAAACGCGTTGTTGGATCGCCTCGCAAGGGAAGGGAAGCATCCACTCGAGGAAACCGGAAGAAGAAATGGTTCGTCGGTCTTCCCCATCGCATCCTGCCATTTGCAACCGAGTCCACCTGGCGGCATGTCTGGATGCTCTACGCGGCCGGCATTCTGCTTTTCTGCGCGCTCAGTTTCTTCGCCTACCGCGTAGGCATGCGCCGAGGAACGGACATCGCCAAACGCCCCCAACCAACCCTGCAGGAGGCCGCTCCCGCCCAGGCCTCACTCGAGGAGCAGCTGAGCGACGCTGGCCATGACCGGGCTGTGGTCAATAAAGAGATCACCCAACGCGACAAAATGATTGCGGATCTTCGGCGTCAGCTGGCCCGACAGTCCGCGGAAATAAACGAAATGAAGGCGGCGCAGAACCAGCTTGAGAGCAATCTGCGCACGGGAGATGCGAGCCGGCAAGACCTCAGCCAGCAAAAGACCGAACTAGCACAGAAGCTCGAATCGGCGGAGAACAATTCCAACTCGCTTGAGCAGAAATTGGACTCCCTTGCCCAGCAGTCTCTCAGGACGCGGCCCTTGCGAAGGCGTCAGAGGCCAGGGTCCACGACCTTACCCGCGAGCTTCAGGAGCAGCAGGCTACCCTCGAACAGCGCGATGAACTCCTGAGCCACGACCGGGATATCCGCGAACTCATGGGAGCCCGCGATCTTTACATCGCGGAAATCTATGACGTGGCTGGCACCGGCGAAACCAAGAAGCCGTATGGCCGTGTTTTCTATACTCGAGGCAAGTCGCTGATTTTCTATGCGTACGATCTGGATCAGCAATCCGAACTGAAACGTGCCAGTACTTTCCAGGCGTGGGGCCGGCGGGGTCCGGACCGCCAGCAGGCCATCAACCTGGGCGTGTTCTACGAGGACAATGATACGAAGAAGCGCTGGATTCTAAAGTGTGACGACCCGAAAACGCTGGCGCAGATCGATGCGGTATTCGTAACTGTCGAGCCCAACGGGGGAAGTCATAAACCGAGCAGCAAACCACTTCTCTTCGCCTATTTGAAGGTCAACCCGAACCACCCATAGCACCGTCTTGTCCGGTATACCGGCCATTCGCTTCATCCCCTCCGTCCTAGAATAAAGACGGAGTCTCGTGGTGCTCACCGCGGATCTTCCCGCGAATTAACGGAAGGAGTGGCTTGAAAATCCGTTGCTCGCTGGAGAGCCCAAATGCGCTTCCCCCGTTTTGTTCCATTCGTCATTTACATAACGCTGAACACGTTCACCCTGTTCGCGCAGTCCCCCAACGGGAACATAAACGGCTTGGTCTCTGATCCTTCCAGTGCAGCGGTCGTTGGGGCGGAGGTAGTGGCCGTAAACGATGTCACTGGAGTGCAGTACACGACTAAGAGCAATAGCGAAGGCATTTACGTCTTATCCAATTTGCCTCCAGGCCCATACCGAGTCCAGGTCTCGAAGATTGGATTCAAGACCCTCATCAAGCCGGACATAGTCCTCAACGTTCAAGACTCTTTATCCATAAATTTCACTCTGCTGGTCGGCGCATTTCACGAGATCGTTACCGTTCAGGGCGGGGCGCCGCTTGTGAATACGGAAAACGCGACGGTCAGCACCGTTGTGGACCGGCAATTTGCCGAAAACATTCCTATGAACGGGCGCAGTTTCCAGACTTTGATTGAACTGACGCCTGGAGTCACTCCGACAGTTAGCACAGGCTATGACTCCGGTCAATTCAGCGTAAACGGTCAGCGTGCTGATTCCAATTATTGGATGGTTGATGGGGTAAGCGCAAATATCGGAATAACGCAGACCGGCGCTGGAGGTACCGTTTCGTCTTTGCGTCCTCCCTCACGCAAGCACTCCATGACTTCATAGTGCTTGCCATTCGAGTCTCTATCCTCCGATGAGTGGTTCGGACTGAACAAGCAAACGGCGTCACAGCCACAGTCTCTTTTTAGAGCAGCCGTGAGGTTTTCGGCCAAGCGCTCCCAGCGTGGAACTTCGACGGCAGGAAAGGCGAAACCGGGTCCAGGAATCTTGAGCAGGACCTCAGTTCCTTCGCGCCCCAAGACAATCGCGCGGCAAATCTGACGCTCGGATTGTTCTTGAGATTCCACGATCTCTCACCAATTCAGTGTTGGCCATTCGTTCCGGGATCTTCGAGCAGATGATGTTGCTTCAGGGACTCGATGAACTCTCGCACGTCGCTTCGAGCGATGTCCCTGCTCACTTCGAATTTCTGGCTGATTTCGTCGACAATGGCGGGTTCGGTTGCCCCAGTCTCAAGAAGCTCCAGGATTCGTGAGCCGACGAAGTTGAGGTTGAACATCTGCCCTTGCCGGATATCGAGGACAATGGCACCATCCTGGCCGTGCGTGCTGCGAATACCTTCTGAGACTTTGTACATCGGTAGCCCCACTTCGTCGGCGTGCAAGGTGAGTCACAGTGTCTGAGCGCACTCTGACACGCTCGTAAATCGAAAGCCAGAAAAAGTTGAAACTTTCCGGAAAAGCAACCTAGTGGCACGGATGTTGTTGACGGACTTACAAGATTTCTTGAACGAAAGATGAGTCGAGAATTGCAGCCTGTCCGCTATTGCATCCTAATTGGCTCGCATCGAGCCGTCTGCGAGAAGGTGTGCAAGCGATAAGGCCACGGCTCTGTTGGACTTAGGTCGATAAATGGAATGATGCCCGTTGGCTTGAAACTAGTCTGTGGAAATCGCCGGTTCGGGTTGAACGCCCGCTCGCCAGAAATGAACGAGAATCTCCGTCACAGACAATATTTCCACGCGAGAGAAGAAGAACCCGGCCAAAGGTTGAAAACGTGGAAAACCGATGCGAGATGACGATGAAGGTTGACATGCTGAGAGAGCGCCGGAGCTCTTGAAGAATACTTGCTTCTGCGCGCGGATCAAGGCAGGAGGTCGCCTCGTCCAGAATCAGCACCCTCGGTTGTTGCAGAATCGCTCTCGCGAGAGCTAGGCGCTGGCGTTCTCCACCCGAAAGTTGGCACCCATCAGGTCCGATTCGCTGACGAAGACCGCTAGGTAGCGATCGACTCAAGGCTGTCAGTTCGACGATCTGCATGGCTTCCTCGAGTTCCTGTTCGCATGCGCTGGGCCTCACAAACAGCAAATTGGAGGCGATCGAGCCATCGAACAAAACCGGATCGCGTGGGAGATAACAAACGCTCTGACGCAGGCTCTTGAGATGAATATTCCGAATATCTTCGCCGCCCAGACGCACCGCGCCGGAAACCGGGTCATAGAGCCTGGCGATGAGTCTGACCAGCGTGCTCTTGCCTGCGCCATTCTCACCCGCGATAGCTACATGCTCGCCTGCCGATATCCGAAGTGATGGGATGTGGAGCAGTTCCTGTTTCTGGGGTATCCGAAGTGGACGGCGGCAAACTCGATATCCGCTGGATGTTGTTCGGAAAGCACAACCGGGGCCGGGGCATTTGTGACGCTCGGGCGCAAGTTCAACGCGGCCTGCACTTGGCGAATACTGGCAAAGGTTTTTTGCGCCCTGGCGTACAGTTCGGAGGCGCCGCTGAGCGGATCAAAGAGTTGGGCCACAAATCCGTAGAAAGCAACCAAGCTTCCGATACTCAGCGTGCCTGCGGACAGCTCTTTCCGCCGTATCCGATAACTGCGG